>NZ_JACVON010000005.1 GCF_018882385.1 Polynucleobacter sp. 30F-ANTBAC | reverse complement strand
GTGAACCTTCGTTCACGGTGACGCTAGAGACGGCCAACGGACGATCATCATCCAATGGAGCGGTAGGCGTATCTGGATTACCAGTGGTATTAGCAGCTGTAAATATGCTGCCAGTGCCGTCGTCTTTGATAGTCGCAATACCGGCATTGCCAGTACTAATCACATTGGCGACACCACCAGTATTCGTTGCCGTTAATGTAAATGTCTCACCATTGTCTGCGGCAGTATCGCTAGCAATGGTAGCCCGTACTAATAGGGTTGTGCCATTGTGGTTAGGACCCTCCGGAATTTGGACATAGTCGCCAGCCGTATAGTCAACCCAAGCACCAGCACCATTGTTAGCGTCTGGATTGAAATACTGTAAAGCAGAGCCATAGTCAGCTGAACCTGCTGTACCGTTTGCAGTTGTGAGTTTGACAAACTGATCTGTTGCACCAGTAACCGTGAATACAGCGTAAGGTGAACCTTCATTTACTGTCAGATTGTTAACTGTTAA
>NZ_JACVON010000016.1 GCF_018882385.1 Polynucleobacter sp. 30F-ANTBAC | reverse complement strand
TCTTCAGGCGTAGTAACAGCCTCATCCGTATCAACGAACACATCGTTGACAGGCGTCACCGTAATATCTAAGGTGCTAGTGTCACCCACTGAAGTGCCATTGTCATCAGTCAAGCTATAAGTGACTGTTGGAACGGTGCCGTTGTAGTTAGCAACCGGAGTAAAGGTGTAAGCACCATCACTCGCAATTGTTAATGTACCTACTCCAGCAATCG
>NZ_JACVON010000004.1:2493-2897 GCF_018882385.1 Polynucleobacter sp. 30F-ANTBAC | reverse complement strand
ACTGGGATCGCACCTGTGTAGTTAGCAACTGGCACAAAGCTATAGCTACCATCCGCATTGATCGTTAGCGCACCAACGTTCGGAATCGTTACAGGACTACCCACTGCTTGAGTACCTGATATACCAGCAATGGTATATCCAGTAATCGTTAATGGATTGCCTTCTGGGTCAGTTGCATTGAGAAATAAACCAGTATTAGCAACCACTGTCAGTGTCGTATCTTCTGTGACACTATTAGTTTCATCACCATCAGTTGGTGAAATATTTGGATCGTAAATCGTGCCAGTCGCTTGTGCGTTACCTAAGGTCGCATCCGTCTCACCACTACCTAAGGCTAGGTTCATGGTGAGCGCTTCGCTCACTTCATAAATCGCATCTTGCGTCGCCGTGATCGTAAACACTGG
>NZ_JACVON010000004.1:0-2400 GCF_018882385.1 Polynucleobacter sp. 30F-ANTBAC | reverse complement strand
CCGCTTCAACTGTGCCAAGTCCTAAACTCACAACGATGTCCGTCG
This sequence comes from Polynucleobacter sp. 30F-ANTBAC, assembly GCF_018882385.1. GTDB lineage: Bacteria > Pseudomonadota > Gammaproteobacteria > Burkholderiales > Burkholderiaceae > Polynucleobacter. Next base: position 2,355 of record NZ_JACVON010000004.1, on the reverse strand, counting down.
GCAAGGTGCTCGCATTGCTTTGCTCAACCTTAAATAACAAGGTACTGTTCGTCGTACCTTCTACCGCAGTCGCATCCGTTGCCGTGATCGATACCTCCGGCTTATCACCTAAGGTATCTCCACCCGTAATGTCAGATGCAGTCGTCGCATCTTCATCCAAGATCGTGCCAGTCGCTTGTGCGTTACCTAAGGTCGCATCCGTCTCACCACTACCTAAGGCTAGGTTCATGGTGAGCGCTTCGCTCACTTCATAAATCGCATCTTGCGTCGCCGTGATCGTAAACACTGGCGACCATGGCGCGCTGCCATCCGGCGTCGCTGGGATCGTCAACGCTAAGCCAGCCACTAAGTCAGCAACCGTCACTGGTACCACGGTCGTGCCATCGGCAGCAACATACGTGATGCTGCTGATGTCGGCCGCTTCAACTGTGCCAAGTCCTAAACTCACAACGATGTCCGTCGGCAAGGTGCTCGCATTGCTTTGCTCAACCTTAAATAACAAGGTACTGTTCGTCGTACCTTCTACCGCAGTCGCATCCGTTGCCGTGATATCAACAACTGGCTTCATTGTTAAGGTGAGCGTAGATGTATCAGATCCACCATTACCATCAGAGACAGTGTAGGTAACAACTGGAATTGGATCGACACAATTTACATGTGGAACAAAGGTATAACTACCATCTGCATTAATAGTGAGTACGCCATAATCCGGAATAGCAACAGGGGAGCCAACAACTTGAGATCCAGAGATGCCAGCCACTACAAAAGTAGTGATTATTGGTGAATTACCATCAACATCTGAAGTGTTCAACAACAAACCAGAAGAAGCATTAACAGTAAGCGTTTCATTACGAACAACATTTTTAACTTCGTTTCCATCAACAGGGGAATCGTTGACAGGAGTAACCGTAATATCTAAGGTGCTAGTGTCACCTACTGAAGTGCCATTGTCATCAGTCAAGCTATAAGTGACTGTTGGAACGGTGCCGTTGTAGTTAGCAACCGGAGTAAAGGTGTAAGCACCATCACTCGCAATTGTTAATGTACCTACTCCAGCAATCGTTGCAGTTTGACCTGCAGTGAACGTTTCTGGTGTGCCGTCATTATTAGTGTCAACGGTAAAGCCTGTGAGAGTAATTGCACCATCACCAGACGTTAAACCGCTATCAATCACATTACCTGATTTAGGGGTGTCTTCAGGCGTAGTAACAGCCTCATTCGTATCAACGAACACATCGTTGACAGGCGTCACCGTAATATCTAATGTGCTAGTGTCACCCACTGAAGTGCCATTGTCATCAGTCAAACTATAAGTGACTGTTGGAACGGTACCGTTGTAGTTGGCAACCGGAGTAAAGGTGTAAGCACCATCACTCGCAATTGTTAATGTACCCACTCCAGCAATCGTTGCAGCTTGACCTGCAGCAAACGTTTCTGGTGTGCCGTCATTATTAGTGTCAACGGTAAAGCCTGTGAGCGTGATTGCACCATCACCAGACGTTAAACCGCTATCAATCACATTACCTGATTTAGGGGTGTCTTCAGGCGTAGTAACAGCCTCATTCGCATCAACGAACACATCGTTAACAGGCGTCACCGTAATATCCAAGGTGCTAGTGTCACCCACTGAAGTGCCATTGTCATCAGTCAAGCTATAAGTAACTGTTGGAACGGTGCCGTTGTAGTTAGCAACCGGAGTAAAGGTGTAAGCACCATCACTCGCAATTGTTAATGTACCTACTCCAGCAATCGTTGCAGTTTGACCTGCCGTGAACGTTTCTGGTGTACCGTCATTATTAGTGTCAACGGTAAAGCCTGTGAGAGTAATTGCACCATCACCAGACGTTAAACCGCTATCAATCACATTACCTGATTTAGGGGTGTCTTCAGGCGTAGTAACAGCCTCATTCGTATCAACGAACACATCGTTGACGGCTGTCACTGTGATGTCTAGAGATGACACTTCTTCGATGCCGTAACCATCAGTTAACGAATACGTTACGGTCGGAACGGAGCCACTGTAATTAGCTGCCGGCGTGAAAGTATAAGAACCATCACTCGCAATTGTTATTGAACCTACTCCAGCAATTGTTGCAGTTTGACCTGCAGTAAAGATAGGAATCTGATTATTACTATCAAGAATGCCATCGACTATAAATCCAGTGAGAGTAATTGCACCATCACCAGACGTTAAACCGCTATCAATCACATTGCCTGATTTAGGGGTATCTTCAGGCGTAGTAACAGCCTCATCCGTATCAACGAACACATCGTTGACAGGCGTCACCGTAATATCTAAGGTGCTAGTGTCACCCACTGAAGTGCCATTGTCATCAGTCAAGCTATAAGTGACTG
>NZ_JACVON010000015.1 GCF_018882385.1 Polynucleobacter sp. 30F-ANTBAC | reverse complement strand
CAGTCACTTATAGCTTGACTGATGACAATGGCACTTCAGTGGGTGACACTAGCACCTTAGATATTACGGTGACGCCTGTCAACGATGTGTTCGTTGATACGGATGAGGCTGTTACTACGCCTGAAGACACCCCTAAATCAGGTAATGTGATTGATAGCGGTTTAACGTCTGGTGATGGTGCAATTACTCTCACAGGCTTTACCGTTGACACTAATAATGACGGCACACC
>NZ_JACVON010000014.1 GCF_018882385.1 Polynucleobacter sp. 30F-ANTBAC | reverse complement strand
CTAATAATGACGGTACACCAGAAACGTTCACGGCAGGTCAAACTGCAACGATTGCTGGAGTAGGTACATTAACAATTGCGAGTGATGGTGCTTACACCTTTACTCCGGTTGCTAACTACAACGGCACTGTTCCAACAGTCACTTATAGCTTGACTGATGACAATGGCACTTCAGTGGGTGACACTAGCACATTAGATATTACGGTGACGCCTGTCAACGATGTGTTCGTTGATACG
>NZ_JACVON010000013.1 GCF_018882385.1 Polynucleobacter sp. 30F-ANTBAC | reverse complement strand
CAGGTGGCACAGCTGTCACTGGTGTTGGCACGATTAAAGACGACGGCACTGGCAGCATATTTACAGCTGCTAATACCACTGGCACTCCAGATACGCCTACCGCTCCATTGGATGATGATCGTCCGTTAACAGTTAACAATCTGACAGTAAATGAAGGTTCACCTTACGCTGTATTCACGGTTACTGGTGCAACAGATCAGTTTGTCAAACTCACAACTGCAAACGGTACAGCAGGTTCAGCTGACTATGGCT
>NZ_JACVON010000012.1 GCF_018882385.1 Polynucleobacter sp. 30F-ANTBAC | reverse complement strand
AATGGTATATCCAGTAATCGTTAATGGATTGCCTTCTGGGTCAGTTGCATTGAGCAATAAACCAGTATTAGCAGCCACTGTCAGTGTCGTATCTTCTGTGACCGTGTTTACATCATCAGGATCAACAGGAGGATCATTTACCGGCACCATCGTGAGCGTCAAGGTCGATGTATCTGTACCACCCTGACCATCACTGATCACATAAGTTACAACTGGGATCGCACCTGTGTAGTTAGCAACTGGCACAAAGCTA
>NZ_JACVON010000011.1 GCF_018882385.1 Polynucleobacter sp. 30F-ANTBAC | reverse complement strand
CACGTGAGCACATCTTGTTGGCTCGTCAGGTTGGCGTTCCATACATCATCGTGTTCATGAACAAGTGCGACATGGTTGATGATGCAGAATTGTTAGAGTTAGTAGAAATGGAAGTTCGTGAACTGTTGTCTAAGTACGACTTCCCTGGTGATGACACACCAATCGTTAAAGGTTCAGCAAAGTTGGCGCTTGAAGGCGACAAAGGTGCTTTGGGTGAAGAAGCGATCATGCAATTGGCTGAAGCTCTTGACACAT
>NZ_JACVON010000010.1 GCF_018882385.1 Polynucleobacter sp. 30F-ANTBAC | reverse complement strand
ATGTGTCAAGAGCTTCAGCCAATTGCATGATCGCTTCTTCACCCAAAGCACCTTTGTCGCCTTCAAGCGCCAACTTTGCTGAACCTTTAACGATTGGTGTGTCATCACCAGGGAAGTCGTACTTAGATAACAGTTCACGAACTTCCATTTCTACTAACTCTAACAATTCTGCATCATCAACCATGTCGCACTTGTTCATGAACACGATGATGTATGGAACGCCAACCTGACGAGCCAACAAGATGTGCTCACGTG
>NZ_JACVON010000009.1 GCF_018882385.1 Polynucleobacter sp. 30F-ANTBAC | reverse complement strand
GCATCACCATCTCTTTGTCTTTCGGCAATTCGATTGAACCTGTTACGTCCGTTGTACGGAAGTAAAACTGTGGACGGTAGTTGTTGAAGAATGGTGTGTGACGACCACCTTCGTCTTTGCTCAACACGTACACTTCAGCTGTGAAGTGTGTGTGTGGCGTAATAGAACCTGGCTTAGCCAATACTTGACCACGCTCAACCTCTTCACGCTTTGTACCGCGCAACAAGATACCCACGTTGTCACCAGCTTGACCTTGGTCTAACAACTTACGGAACATCT
>NZ_JACVON010000003.1 GCF_018882385.1 Polynucleobacter sp. 30F-ANTBAC | reverse complement strand
AATTGCCGAAAGACAAAGAGATGGTGATGCCTGGTGATAACGTGACTATTACAGTGAAGTTGATTGCTCCGATTGCGATGGAAGAAGGTCTCCGTTTTGCGATCCGTGAAGGCGGTCGTACTGTTGGCGCCGGTGTTGTTGCTAAAGTTTTAGAATAATGAACGTTAGGGGCGTAGCTCAATTGGCAGAGTGTCGGTCTCCAAAACCGAAGGTTGGGGGTTCGATGCCCTCCGCCCCTGCCACAGCAAACTGAAAAATATGGCACAGATATCAGTCGATCAAGAAAATAAAACCAGCTGGATGATTATCCTGGCTGGTCTTATTGTTATTCTTTCTTTAGTTGCTTATTACGTGTTGGCATCTCAAACAATATGGGTGAGATTGGCAGCGTTACTGGGTGGCTTTGCAGTAGCATTTATTGTGGCTGCAGTATCTTCTGATGGTAAGCGCTTCTTTGCATATACCAAGGAATCAGTTGCTGAGGCAAAAAAAGTAGTATGGCCAAGCCGTAAAGAAACAACGCAAATGACATTTATTGTTTTTGCGTTCGTGGTCATTATGTCGCTGTTCTTATGGGCTACTGACAAACTCATTGAGTGGTTAGTTTTCTCTATATTCCTAGGTTGGAAGTGAGTTAAAGATGTCTGAGCAAGTAATAGCCAATTTACAAACTAGCGGAAACATGCGCTGGTATGTTATCCATGCATATTCTGGCATGGAGAAGAGTGTACAAAGAGGTTTGGCGGAGCGCATTGCGCGATCTGGCATGGCCGATAAGTTTGGCAAAATTTTAGTGCCTTCAGAAGAGGTTGTTGAAATCAAGAGCGGTCAAAAAGCAGTTTCTGAAAGACGCTTTTTTCCAGGTTATGTTCTTATCGAAATGGAAATGACCGATGAGACCTGGCACTTGGTTAAGAACACACCAAAAGTTACCGGATTTGTGGGTGGAGTTAGAAATAAGCCGTCACCAATTTCCCCAGCAGAAGTTCAAAAAATTATGGACCAAATGCAGGCTGGTGTTGATAAGCCTAAGCCAAAAACATTGTTTGAGGTGGGTGAAATGGTTCGCGTTAAAGAAGGCCCATTCACAGACTTTAATGGCAACGTTGAAGAAGTTAACTACGAGAAATCTCGCATACGAGTGTCAGTTACGATTTTCGGTCGTGGCACACCTGTAGAGCTGGAGTTTGGTCAAGTAGAAAAGATGTAAAGATTTACAGGCCTGTGAAGACAGGTTTGTATGAGGAGCTGAGTTAGGGTTGCCGCTCTAACAAGGCGTTTTACTCAACGGTGGTTTTTTAAAATAAAAAACGCACTTTTAATGGAGTATAAAAATGGCAAAGAAGATTATTGGCTTTATTAAGCTACAAATCCCAGCCGGTAAAGCGAATCCATCGCCACCAGTTGGTCCTGCATTAGGTCAGCGCGGCTTGAACATCATGGAATTCTGTAAAGCGTTTAATGCTCAAACTCAGAGCATGGAACCAGGTTTACCGATTCCAGTTGTTATTACAGCGTTTGCTGACAAGAGCTTCACATTTGTGATGAAGACTCCTCCAGCGACAGTTTTAATTAAGAAAGCTGCAAAGTTGGAAAAGGGTTCACCGCGTCCACATACAGACAAAGTTGGCAAAATTACTCGCGCTCAAGCTGAGGAAATTGCTAAGGCAAAAATGCCTGACTTAACAGCTGCTGATATGGATGCTGCTGTTCGCACAATCGCTGGTAGCGCCCGCTCTATGGGTATCACTGTGGAAGGACTCTAATCATGGCTAAAGTTTCTAAACGCGTAGCTGCTTTTCAAGCAAAAGTAGACCGTAATAAGTTTTACCCTATTGATGAGGCATTGAGCCTTGTTAAAGAATTTGCAACAGCTAAGTTTGATGAGTCTATCGACGTTGCTGTTCAATTAGGTATTGACGCTAAAAAATCTGACCAAGTTGTTCGTGGTTCAGTTGTGTTGCCTGCGGGTACTGGTAAATCAGTACGTGTAGCAGTTTTTGCTCAAGGTGAAAAAGCTGAACAAGCTAAAGCCGCTGGCGCAGAAATTGTTGGCATGGAAGATTTGGCTGACCAAATCAAGGGCGGCAAAATCGACTTTGATATTTTGATCGCATCTCCAGACGCAATGCGTATCGTTGGTACATTGGGTCAGATCTTGGGGCCAAGAGGCTTGATGCCTAACCCGAAGGTTGGCACAGTGAGCCCAGACGTTGCTGGTGCAGTTAAAAACGCCAAGGCTGGTCAAGTTCAATTCCGTGTTGATAAAGCCGGTATTGTTCACGCAACAATTGGCCGTCGCTCATTTGAGCCTGGCGCATTGAAAAACAATTTATTAGCGCTATTGGATGCTTTAACAAAAGCTAAGCCAGCAGCTAGTAAGGGTATCTATTTAAGAAAAGTTGCCGTTAGCAGCACCATGGGTGCTGGTGTACGTGTAGACCAATCTTCACTCGCTGCTTAATTGCAGCATTAAAAGAACTTTGGGTCAAGCAAAGGGAAACCTTTGCTTGAACATCAAAGACCGTTGGTGAGTTAGAAGTAACTCTTAATGCTAGAAATAGAGCCAACGCAGATGGCGATCCTGAAAAGATTTCGCCTGTGTGCAACCCCTAACTGGCAACGGTTAGGTTAATAGGAGTTAAACAGTGCCTTTAAATATGGAAGACAAAAAGGCGGTCGTGGCTGAGGTAAGTGCAGAAGTTGCGCAAGCTCAAACCATGGTGCTAGCTGAATACCGTGGTATTCCAGTGGGCGAACTGACTACTCTGCGAGCTCAAGCTCGTGCAAATGGTGTTTATCTTCGCGTTATGAAGAACACTTTGGCACGCCTTGCGGTTCAAGGAACGTCATTCGAGTCATTGGCCGGTGAGATGACTGGTCCGCTTATTTATAGTATTTCCGCAGACCCAGTTGCGTCCGCAAAAGTTTTAAATGACTTTGCAAAGACGCAAGCAGCTTTAGTAATTAAGGCGGGATCTTATGACGGCAAGGTAATGGATGCAGCTGCAGTAAAAGCTTTGGCATCTATTCCGGGTCGCAACGATCTTATCGCTATGTTACTTGGCGTTATGCAAGCTCCTGCTTCAAGCATGGCTCGCGTATTGGCAGCGGTTGCAGAGAAAAAAGAAAAAGAAGCTGCGTAATTACGCGCTTGCTTTAATTAACTTAAGAAATTTGAATTAGGAGTTTTAAAAATGGCAGTTACTAAAGACGACATTCTAGAAGCCGTAGGCAATATGTCTGTAATGGACTTGAACGATCTAGTTAAAGCATTTGAAGAAAAGTTTGGCGTATCAGCAGCTTCAATGGCTGTTGCAGCTCCAGGCGCTGGCGGTGCTGGTGCGGCGGCAGCTGAACAAACAGAATTCACAGTTGTGTTGGCTGAGGCTGGCGCAAACAAAGTGAGCGTGATTAAAGCTGTTCGTGAAATCACTGGTCTTGGCTTGAAAGAAGCTAAAGACTTAGTTGATGGCGCACCAAAGCCAGTTAAAGAAGGCGTTGATAAAGCATCTGCTGAAGATGCTAAGAAGAAGCTTGAAGAAGCTGGCGCTAAGGTCGAACTTAAGTAATTGGTTTGATAGGGCAGCTTTGCTGCCCGGTTTGCTTAGAAGGCAAACCAGATGTTAAAGAGAATTGATATCTGGTTTGCCTTCTGATACGACTGCAGAAGGCAAGTTTGGTCGGGTTGTGCGCACGCACACCGTCAGCCACGATTGGTAGAGGCCAATCACCAAATCTCTGCTCAGTCGCTTAAATTCGGAGATGACATGTCATATAGTTTCACCGAACGCAAGCGTATCCGTAAAAGCTTCGCTAAGCGCCCCAATAATCATCAAGTACCTTACTTGTTGACAACGCAACTTGAGTCTTATGCAAAATTTTTGCAAGAATCAAGAGGCCCTGCTGATCGTTTAAATGAAGGTTTGCAATCTGCATTCACTTCTATATTCCCTATCGTGTCAAACAATGGTTTTGCACGTATGGAATTCGTTCAGTACAACCTTTCAACTCCACCGTTTGACGTTAAAGAATGTCAGCAGCGTGGTTTAACATTCCACTCTGCATTGCGTGCAAAAGTTCGCCTGATCATCAATGATCGCGAAGCACCAACAAAGGTGAAGGAAGTTAAAGAGCAAGAAGTCTATATGGGTGAAATCCCATTGATGACCGATACAGGCTCATTTGTGATTAACGGTACAGAGCGTGTAATTGTTTCTCAGTTGCATCGTTCACCGGGCGTATTCTTTGAGCACGATAAAGGTAAAACTCACAGCTCAGGAAAGTTGCTCTTCTCTGCACGTGTGATTCCTTATCGTGGTTCATGGTTAGATTTTGAATTTGACCCTAAAGACATTTTGTATTTCCGTATTGACCGTCGTCGTAAGATGCCAGTCACAATTTTGCTCAAAGCCATCGGCATGAATGATGAGCAGATTTTGGAAAACTTCTTTGGCTTTGACGACTTTAAGTTGCAAGCTGCTGGCGCACAAATGAACTTTGTTGCGGAGCGTTTAAAGGGTGAGGTTGCTCGCTTTGATATTACGGACAAAGCAGGCAACGTTGTTATTGCAAAAGATAAGCGCATCAATGCTAAAAACATTCGCGAACTCGAAGCCGCAAAAACAACAACAATCAATGTGCCTGATGACTACTTGATCGGCCGTGTAGTTGCTAAAAACATCGTTGATGGTGATACAGGCGAAGTTTTGGCAACGGCTAACGAAGAAATCACAGAAACTCTTTTGGCTAACTTAAGAGAAGCTGGCGTTAAAGAGTTGCAAACGATTTATACAAACGATCTTGATCAGGGTTCATTCATTTCGCAAACATTGCGCATTGATGAAACTGCCGATCAAATGGCTGCCCGCATTGCGATCTATCGCATGATGCGTCCTGGTGAGCCTCCAACAGAAGATGCTGTTGAAGCTTTATTCCAGCGCTTGTTCTACAGTGAAGACACATATGATCTTTCACGCGTAGGTCGTATGAAGGTTAACAGCCGCTTAAACCGTTCAACAATGGATGGTTTAATGATTTTGTCTAACGAAGACATCTTGGACACGATCAAGCTTTTGGTTGACTTAAGAAACGGCAAAGGCGAAGTGGATGACATCGATCACTTAGGTAATCGTCGCGTACGTTGTGTGGGTGAGTTGGCTGAAAATCAATTCCGTGCCGGATTGTCACGCGTAGAGCGCGCAGTGAAAGAGCGTTTGGGTCAAGCTGAAACAGAAAACTTGATGCCTCACGACTTGATTAACAGCAAGCCAATCTCTTCAGCAATTCGTGAGTTCTTCGGTTCTTCACAGTTGTCTCAGTTTATGGACCAAACAAACCCATTGTCAGAGATCACGCACAAGCGTCGTATCTCCGCATTGGGCCCTGGTGGTTTGACACGTGAGCGCGCAGGCTTTGAGGTGCGTGACGTACATCCAACACACTATGGTCGCGTATGTCCAATTGAAACTCCAGAGGGTCCAAACATTGGTTTGATCAACTCATTGGCTTTGTTTGCTCGTTTGAATGAGCATGGTTTCTTGGAAACGCCATACCGTAAAGTTGTTAATAGCAAGGTAACTGATCAGGTTGATTATTTATCAGCTATTGAAGAAGCTAAATATGTGATTGCTCAGGCAAACGCATCAATTGATAAATCTGGCAAATTAACGGATGAGTTGGTTTCATCACGTGAGGCTGGTGAAACAATGATGGTAAGCCCAGAGCGCATTCAGTACATTGACGTGGCACCAAGTCAGATCGTATCTGCTGCTGCTTCACTTGTGCCGTTCTTGGAGCATGATGATGCAAACCGTGCCTTGATGGGTGCGAACATGCAGCGTCAAGCTGTTCCGTGTTTGCGCGCTACTAAGCCATTGGTTGGTACAGGCTTAGAGCGTACGGTAGCTGTTGACTCAGGTACTGTCGTAATGGCAACTCGTGGCGGTAAAGTGGACTACGCTGATGCTAACCGTATTGTGATTCGTGTGAATGACGAAGAAACTGCAGCTGGTGAAGTTGGTGTGGATATTTACAACCTCATCAAGTACACACGCTCAAACCAAAACACAAACATTAATCAGCGTCCAATCGTTAAAGTTGGTGACATGGTTGACCGTGGTGACGTGATTGCTGACGGCGCATCAACAGACTTAGGTGAGTTGGCATTGGGTCAAAACATGGTTGTCGCATTTATGCCATGGAACGGTTACAACTTCGAAGACTCAATTTTGATCTCTGAAAAAGTTGTTGCTGATGACCGCTACACATCAATTCATATTGAAGAGTTGTCTGTAGTTGCTCGCGATACGAAGTTGGGCCCTGAAGAAATTACTCGCGACATCTCAAACTTGGCTGAAACACAATTAAGCCGTTTAGATGACAGCGGTATTACTTATATTGGCGCTGAAGTTGAAGCGGGTGATGTTTTGGTTGGTAAGGTAACGCCTAAGGGCGAAACTCAACTAACACCAGAAGAAAAACTATTGCGTGCTATTTTTGGCGAAAAAGCTTCTGACGTAAAAGACACATCATTGCGCGTACCTTCAGGTATGACGGGTACGGTGATCGACGTTCAAGTATTTACTCGTGAGGGTATTGAGCGTGATGCTCGTGCTCAAGCAATTATTGATGAAGAGCTTAAGCGTTATCGCTTAGATTTGAACGACCAGTTACGTATCGTTGAAGGTGATGCGTTCAGCCGTTTAGAGAAGTTATTGATCAACAAAGTTGCCAATGGTGGTCCTAATAAGTTGGCAAAAGGTACAAAGATAAGCAAAGATTATTTGGCTGATCTTGAGAAATATCACTGGTTTGATATTCGCCCTGCTGATGAAGATGTTGCTGCTCAAGTTGAAGCTATTAAAGAAGCAATTGAAGCTAAGCGCACACAGTTTGATCAAGACTTTGAAGAGAAGCGCAAGAAGTTAACTCAAGGTGACGAGTTGGCTCCAGGCGTGATCAAAATGGTTAAGGTTTATTTGGCTGTTAAGCGTCGCTTGCAACCTGGTGACAAGATGGCGGGTCGTCACGGTAACAAGGGTGTGGTTTCAAAAATCACGCCGGTGGAAGATATGCCATACATGGCTGACGGTACACCAGTCGATATCGTGTTGAACCCATTGGGTGTTCCTTCTCGTATGAACGTCGGTCAGATTCTTGAGGTTCATTTGGGTTGGGCTGCGCTAGGTATTGGTAAGCGCATTCAGGAAATGCTAAAAGCTCAAGCGAAAGCTGAGCAGTTACGTAAGTTCTTGAAGCAGCTTTATAACGAAACTGGTCGTGTAGAAGATTTGGATAGCTTTACAGATGAGCAAATTCTTGAGTTGTCTAACAACTTAAGAGACGGTGCTCCATTTGCAACGCCAGTCTTTGATGGTGCAACAGAGGGTGAGATTGCCAAGATGTTAGAAATGGCATATCCAGAAGATGTTGCTAAGAAGCTATCAATGACACCTTCACGTCAACAGATTACTTTGTTTGACGGTAGAACTGGTGAGGCGTTTGAGAGATCTGTAACAGTTGGTGTGATGCACGTATTAAAGCTTCACCATTTGGTGGATGACAAGATGCATGCTCGTTCTACAGGTCCTTACTCATTAGTAACGCAGCAGCCATTGGGCGGTAAAGCTCAATTCGGTGGTCAGCGTTTTGGTGAGATGGAAGTTTGGGCTTTGGAAGCCTACGGTGCGTCTTATGTGTTGCAGGAAATGCTCACAGTGAAATCAGATGACGTTAACGGTAGAACCAAAGTTTACGAAAACATCGTCAAGGGTGAGCACAGCATTGATGCTGGCATGCCTGAGTCCTTCAACGTGCTGGTTAAAGAAATCCGCTCGTTAGGTATCGATATCGACATGGAGCGCAGCTAATATGAAAGCATTGCTAGATCTATTTAAGCAGACGCATGGCGAAGAGCAGTTTGACGCCATTAAGATTGGTTTAGCTTCACCAGACAAGATCCGTTCATGGTCTTTTGGTGAGGTTCGTAAGCCAGAAACAATTAACTACCGTACTTTCAAGCCTGAGCGCGACGGTCTTTTCTGTGCCAAGATTTTTGGCCCCATCAAAGATTACGAATGCTTATGCGGCAAGTACAAGCGCCTCAAGTATCGCGGTGTGATTTGCGAGAAATGCGGCGTTGAAGTGACATTGGCCAAAGTGCGTCGTGAGCGCATGGGTCATATTGAATTAGCAGCTCCTGTTGCGCATATTTGGTTCTTGAAATCATTGCCTTCTCGTTTAGGCATGGTTTTAGATATGACATTGCGTGATATCGAGCGCGTTCTTTACTTTGAAGCATATGTGATTGTTGATGCAGGCTTAACACCTGAAGGTGCAATGCGCCGCGGTCAGATCATGTCTGAAGATGAGTACTACGCTAAGTTAGAAGAGTTTGGTGAAGGTGCATTTACAGCGATCATGGGTGCTGAAGGCGTTCGTGAGCTGTTGCGCTCTATCGACATCGATCGCGAAGCTGAGGTGTTGCGTACTGACTTGAAAGCAACTGGTAGCGAAGCAAAAATTAAGAAGTTTGCTAAGCGTCTAAAAGTGCTTGAGGCATTCCAGCGCTCTGGCATCAAGCCTGACTGGATGATCTTGGAAGTGTTGCCAGTGTTGCCGCCTGAATTGCGCCCATTGGTGCCATTGGACGGCGGTCGTTTTGCAACATCTGACTTGAACGATTTGTATCGTCGCGTGATCAACCGTAACAACCGCTTGAAGCGTTTGTTAGAGTTGCGCGCTCCAGAAATCATCGTGCGTAACGAAAAGCGCATGCTACAAGAAGCAGTGGATTCACTATTGGATAACGGTCGTCGCGGTAAAGCAATGACTGGTGCCAATAAGCGTCCATTGAAGTCTTTGGCAGAGATGATCAAAGGTAAGGGTGGCCGTTTCCGTCAAAACTTGTTAGGTAAGCGTGTTGACTACTCTGGTCGTTCAGTGATCGTGGTTGGTCCAACACTTAAGTTACATCAGTGCGGTTTGCCAAAATTGATGGCCCTTGAATTATTCAAGCCATTCATTTTTAACAAACTAGAAACATTGGGCATTGCTACAACAATCAAGGCTGCTAAGAAAGAAGTAGAAAACCAAACGCCAATCGTTTGGGACATCTTAGAAGAAGTGATTCGCGAGCATCCAGTGATGTTGAACCGTGCGCCAACATTGCACCGCTTGGGTATTCAAGCGTTTGAGCCAATGTTGATTGAAGGTAAAGCTATTCAGTTACACCCACTCGTTTGTGCGGCATTCAACGCCGACTTCGACGGTGACCAAATGGCTGTTCACGTTCCATTGTCTTTGGAAGCTCAGATGGAGGCTCGCACATTGATGTTGGCTTCAAACAACATCTTGTTCCCAGCCAACGGTGAACCTTCAATTGTTCCATCTCAAGATATCGTTTTGGGCTTGTACTACACAACACGCGAGGCAATTAATGCCAAGGGTGAAGGTATGACATTTGCCGATATCAGCGAAGTGATTCGCGCCTATGAAAATAAGCAAGTTGAGTTGGCCACTCGTATTGCAGTTCGTATCACTGAATATGATTTGGTTGATAAAGAAGCTGAAGGCGATGCACGTTTTGCTAAGAAAGTGACATTGCGTCACACAACAGTTGGTCGTGCAATGTTGTCAGAGATCTTGCCTAAGGGCATGTCATTTGACAGCATTAACAAAGCGCTTAAGAAGAAAGAAATTTCTCGCTTGATTAACTTGTCATTCCGTCGTTGCGGTTTGAGAGAAACAGTTATTTTTGCTGACAAACTATTGCAGTCTGGTTTCCGTTTGGCAACACGTGCTGGTATCTCAATTGCGATTGATGACATGTTGATTCCAGCTCAGAAAGAAGTGATTATTTCTGAGGCGGCTGGCAAGGTGAAAGAGTATGACAAGCAGTTTATGTCAGGCTTGGTAACCAACCAAGAACGTTATAACAACGTGGTTGACATTTGGGGTGCTGCTGGTGATCAGGTCGGTAAGGCCATGATGGAGCAGTTGTCACAAGAAGACGTTGTAGATCGTCACGGCAAAACAGTGAAGCAAGAATCTTTCAATGCTATTTACATGATGGCTGACTCTGGCGCGCGCGGTTCTGCGGCTCAGATTCGTCAGCTAGCAGGTATGCGTGGTTTGATGGCTAAACCAGACGGCTCAATTATTGAGACGCCGATTACTGCTAACTTCCGTGAAGGTTTGAACGTTCTTCAGTACTTCATCTCAACGCACGGTGCACGTAAAGGTTTGGCTGATACGGCATTGAAGACAGCTAACTCAGGTTACTTGACGCGTCGTTTGGTTGACGTGACTCAAGACTTGGTTGTGCTTGATGATGATTGCGGCACAACGAACGGCGTTTCTATGAAAGCCTTGGTTGAGGGCGGTGAAGTCATTGAATCTTTAAGCGATCGCATCTTGGGTCGTGTATGTATTGGCGATGTTGTTAATCCTGATACACAAGAAACAGTTATTTTTGACGGCACTATGCTGACAGAAGATGACGTTGAGTTAATTGACTCATTGGGTATCGATGAAGTTAAGGTTCGTACGCCATTGTCATGCGCCACACGTTTTGGTTTATGCGCGAAGTGTTATGGTCGTGACTTAGGTCGTGGCACGATGGTGAACTCTGGCGAAGCAGTTGGTGTTATCGCTGCTCAGTCAATCGGTGAGCCAGGTACACAGTTAACAATGCGTACATTCCACATCGGTGGTGCGGCTTCTCGTGCTGCTGTTGCGAACAACGTTGAAGCAAAGTCAAACGGTATCTTGCGCTTTACACCAACGATGCGTTTTGTAACGAATGCCAAAGGTGAGCAGATTGTTATCTCTCGCTCAGGTGAGGCGTTAATTACGGATGACAACAGTCGTGAGCGTGAGCGTCATAAAGTTCCATACGGTGCAACTCTGTCACTTAAAGAAGGTGCCACAATTAAAGCCGGCGCTACTTTAGCCACTTGGGATCCATTGACTCGTCCAATCATTACCGAATACTCAGGTGTAGTTCGTTTTGAAAACGTGGAAGAGGGTGTAACAGTTGCTAAGCAGGTTGATGAAGTAACTGGTTTGTCTACTTTGGTTGTTATTGATGGTAAGCGTCGTAGTGCAGCAGCAAAGGGTGTTCGCCCAATGATTCGCTTGTACGATGCAGCTGGCGCTGAAGTTCTCATCGCTGGTACAGATCATCCAGTAACCATTGGTTTGCAAGTCGGTGCTTTGATCACTGTGAAAGATGGTCAAACAGTTCACGTTGGTGAAGTCTTGGCGCGTATTCCAATCGAAGCGCAAAAGACTCGAGACATTACGGGTGGTTTGCCGCGTGTGGCAGAACTATTCGAAGCTCGCTCACCAAAAGATGCAGCTATCTTGGCAAAAGTAACTGGTACAGTTTCTTTCGGTAAAGAGACTAAGGGTAAGCAGCGTCTTGTTATTACAGACATGGACGGTGAATCTCATGAGTTCTTGATTCCTAAAGAAAAGCAAATCTTGGTTCACGATGGTCAGGTTGTTAACAAGGGCGAAATGATTGTTGAAGGCCCTGCTGACCCTCACGATATTCTTCGCTTGAAGGGTATTGAGGAGTTGGCAACTTACATCGTTGATGAAGTTCAAGACGTTTACCGTTTGCAAGGTGTGAAGATTAACGACAAGCATATTGAAGTCATCGTTCGTCAAATGTTACGTCGTGTTCAGATCACAGATGCAGGCGAAACGAAGTTCATCACAGGTGAACAGGTTGAAAGATCAGACATGTTGGATGAAAACGACCGCATGATTGCGGATGGTAAGCGTCCAGCGTTATATGACAACGTTCTATTGGGTATCACGAAGGCATCATTGTCGACAGACAGCTTTATCTCGGCCGCTTCCTTCCAGGAAACAACGAGAGTTCTTACAGAAGCTGCCATTATGGGCAAAGTCGATACGCTTCGTGGCCTCAAAGAAAACGTCATCATTGGTCGCCTCATTCCTGCCGGTACCGGTTTGGCTTACCGTCGCGCACGTAAAGTTCGTGAACAGTTAGACCGTGAACGTGCTGAAATGATCGCTGCTGAGGAGGCTAAATCAGAGGAAATCGTTGATTTAGAACCCACAGGAGAGGCTGAATAAAGCCAAAAAAGGGCTAAATAGACCTAAAAAGTCAGCTTTTGCCGTCTTGACGGCAGGAGCTGACGGGTCTAGAATGCTGAGTTCTTCGCAAACCGCAGAATTTTCTGCTTTGAAAGTAAGTTATGCCAACAATTAATCAGTTACTTAGAAGTCCTCGTACTTCTGAGATTATTAAAAGTAAGAGCCCAGCGCTTGAGAATTGTCCTCAGCGCCGTGGTGTATGTACTCGCGTATATACAACTACTCCAAAGAAGCCTAACTCGGCTTTACGTAAAGTAGCTAAAGTACGCTTGACGAATGGATTTGAAGTGATTTCCTACATTGGTGGTGAAGGCCACAACTTGCAGGAACACTCAGTGGTTCTTATCCGTGGTGGTCGTGTGAAAGACTTGCCGGGTGTGCGTTATCACATCGTGCGTGGTTCACTTGACTTGCAAGGTGTTAAAGACCGTAAGCAGTCTCGCTCCAAGTATGGTGCGAAGCGCGCTAAGAAGGCTTAATAGCTTTCTTGCGTTAGTGGCTAGCTCAATTGGAGCTAGCTAAGTAAGTGGTTACTTCGGGTCAATTGTGATCTAGTTGAGTAACCTTGAGGAATGGTCCTCTAACTGAATAAAATTAGGAGTTGCAATGCCGCGTCGTCGCGAAGTACCCAAGCGTGAAATTCTTCCGGATCCAAAATTTGGAAACGTAGAAGTTGCTAAATTCATGAACGTTTTGATGTTGGATGGTAAAAAATCCGTTGCGGAACGTATCGTTTATGGCGCTTTCGAGCACATCGAAAAGAAAGCCAACAAAGAACCTCTAGAAATTTTTTCAACAGCCATGGGCAACGTAAAGCCTATCGTTGAGGTAAAGAGTCGCCGTGTTGGTGGCGCAAACTATCAGGTGCCTGTAGAAGTTCGTCCATCACGTCGCTTGGCCTTGGCTATGCGTTGGTTGCGTGAAGCAGCTAAAAAGCGTGGCGAAAAATCTATGGCTCAGCGCCTAGCTAATGAATTGATCGAAGCGTCTGAAGGACGTGGCGGTGCGATGAAGAAGCGTGATGAAGTTCACCGTATGGCAGAAGCTAACAAAGCCTTCTCTCATTTCCGTTTCTAATAGATCAGAAAAGACGAGGATAAAGTGGCACGTAAAACCCCTATTGAGCGTTACCGTAACATTGGTATCTCTGCGCACATTGACGCAGGAAAAACGACAACAACAGAACGTATTTTGTTCTACACAGGCGTTAATCATAAGATTGGCGAAGTTCATGATGGCGCAGCCACTATGGACTGGATGGAGCAAGAGCAAGAGCGCGGCATTACCATTACTTCAGCGGCTACAACAGCATTCTGGAAGGGTATGGCTGGTAACTATCCAGAGCATCGCGTTAACATTATTGACACACCAGGCCACGTAGACTTCACTATTGAAGTTGAGCGCTCAATGCGCGTGTTGGACGGTGCTTGCATGGTTTACTGTGCTGTGGGTGGTGTTCAGCCACAATCAGAAACAGTATGGCGTCAGGCAAATAAATACAAAGTTCCGCGTTTAGCGTTTGTGAATAAGATGGACCGTACCGGTGCCAACTTCTTCAAGGTTTACGATCAGATGCGTTTGCGTTTGAAAGCAAACCCAATCGCAATTCAGATTCCTATCGGCGCTGAAGAAAACTTTAAAGGTGTTGTTGACCTTGTGAAGATGAAGGCTATCTTCTGGGATGAGGCATCTCAAGGTACTAAATTCACATACGAAGACATTCCAGCAGAGTTGCAAGCAAGTGCTGAAGAGTGGCGCGAAAAAATGGTTGAGGCCGCAGCTGAATCATCAGAAGACTTGATGAATAAATATTTAGGCGGCGAAGCTTTAACTGAGGAAGAAATTAAAACAGCATTACGTGCTCGTACGATCGCTAGTGAGATTGTTCCAATGATGTGTGGTACAGCATTTAAGAACAAAGGTGTTCAGGCGATGTTGGATGCGGTAATTGATTACATGCCTTCACCAATCGACATTCCACCTGTAACAGGCGAATTAGAAGACGGCACTCAAGGTATTCGTAAAGCGGCTGATGATGAGAAGTTCTCAGCATTAGCATTTAAGATCATGACTGACCCATTCGTTGGTCAGTTAATATTCTTCCGCGTTTACTCCGGTGTTATTAAGTCTGGTGACACAGTCTACAACCCGATCAAAGGTAAGAAAGAGCGTCTAGGTCGTATTCTTCAGATGCACGCTAACCAACGTGAAGAGATTAAAGAAGTTCATGCTGGCGATATCGCTGCTGCCGTTGGTTTGAAAGAGGCTACGACGGGTGAAACTCTTTGTGATCCAGACAGCGTGATTGTTTTGGAGCGCATGGTGTTCCCAGAGCCAGTGATTTCTCAAGCGGTTGAGCCAAAAACAAAGGCTGACCAAGAGAAGATGGGCTTGGCATTGAATCGTTTAGCACAAGAAGATCCTTCATTCCGCGTGAAGACTGACGAAGAGTCTGGCCAAACAATTATTTCCGGTATGGGTGAGTTGCACTTGGAAATTTTGGTTGACCGTATGAAGCGTGAGTTCGGTGTTGAGGCAACTGTTGGTAAGCCACAAGTTGCCTACCGTGAAACTATTCGCAAAGTTTGCGAAGAAGTTGAAGGTAAGTTTGTTAAGCAATCTGGTGGTCGTGGTCAATATGGTCACGTTGTGTTGAAGTTAGAGCCACAAGAGCCAGGTAAAGGTTTTGAGTTCGTTGACGCAATCAAAGGCGGCGTGGTTCCTCGTGAATACATTCCAGCGGTTGATAAAGGTATTCAAGAAACATTGAACAATGGTGTGCTAGCTGGTTACCCAGTGGTAGACATTAAAGCAACATTGTTCTTCGGTTCATACCATGATGTTGACTCAAATGAAAATGCTTTCAGAATGGCCGGTTCAATGGCGTTCAAAGAAGGTATGCGTAGAGCAAGCCCAGTATTGCTAGAGCCAATGATGTCTGTTGAAGTGGAAACTCCAGAAGACTTCATGGGTAACGTAATGGGTGATTTATCTTCACGTCGCGGTATTTTGCAAGGTATGGATGACATTCCTGGCGGCGGCAAGATTGTTCGCGCTGAAGTGCCTTTGGCTGAGATGTTTGGTTATTCAACAGGTTTACGTTCATTGACTCAAGGTCGTGCAACTTACACCATGGAATTCAAACATTATTCTGAGGCTCCAAAGAACGTGGCTGAAGCAGTGATGGCTGCAAAGTCTAAGTAATATTTAATTAACAATTATTTGAATTAGAGGCTGAAAAGATGGCAAAAGAGAAATTTGAGCGGACAAAACCGCACGTAAACGTAGGCACGATTGGTCACGTTGACCACGGTAAAACAACTTTAACTGCAGCGATTGCTACAGTGTTGTCAGCGA
>NZ_JACVON010000008.1 GCF_018882385.1 Polynucleobacter sp. 30F-ANTBAC | reverse complement strand
TGCTAACTACAACGGCACTGTTCCAACAGTCACTTATAGCTTGACTGATGACAATGGCACTTCAGTGGGTGACACTAGCACATTAGATATTACGGTGACGCCTGTCAACGATGTGTTCGTTGATACGGATGAGGCTGTTACTACGCCTGAAGATACCCCTAAATCAGGCAATGTGATTGATAGTGGTTTAACGTCTGGTGATGGTGCAATCACGCTCACAGGCTTTACAGTTGACACTAATAATGACGGTACACCAGAAACGTTCACGGCAGGTCAAACTGCAA
>NZ_JACVON010000002.1:779149-783408 GCF_018882385.1 Polynucleobacter sp. 30F-ANTBAC | reverse complement strand
TTGCAGTTTGACCTGCCGTGAACGTTTCTGGTGTACCGTCATTATTAGTGTCAACTGTAAAGCCTGTGAGCGTGATTGCACCATCACCAGACGTTAAACCACTATCAATCACATTGCCTGATTTAGGCGTATCTTCAGGCGTTGTAACAGCCTCATTCGCATCAACGAATACATCGTTGACAGGGGTAATGTTAATGGTAATGGTATTCGGGATTTGATCTGTATCCTGGCCACCATTGAGGGTACCGCCATCATCCGTAACTTGGAATGTAAAACTGGCGTAACCAGTGCCATTTTCATTTGCGACTGGTGCATAAACTAAATCGCCAATATCATCCGCTGGAATAACTTGACCAACAGTAACATCAACACCATCAAGTTTTAGAGTTCCATCTATTGGAAGCGTCGTAATCGTGACAGACTGCAGGCTATTTGCAGGTGTATCACTTGGATCAGAGAATCCAAAGTCTGACGCTGAGAATGTGTAACTTCCATCCTCAAGAACATCAATAGTTTTATTAGCGCCTTCTGGAGCATCATTGCGATCCAGATCTAAAGAGGAAGGATTCACATCTGGCGTACCAGATGTGCCGCTATAGACATTTCCAGTTCCATCATCCTTAATGGTTGCTGTACCAACAACAGAAGATGTGCCTGTATTAGTTGCGGTTAATGTGAACGTCTCTCCATTATCTGCAGGAGTATCGTTTGAGATTAATGCACGAACTAGTAATGAAGTGCCTGTGATTGGTATCTGTACAAAATCACCCGGCATATATGCCTGCCACACACTTCCATCAAAATACTCTAGATCAGTACCATAGTCTGCTGAAGTTGCTGTGCCATCCGCTACCTCCAACTCAACATACTGACCAGATGCTCCGCCTACTGTAAATACAGCGTATGGCGAACCTTCATTGACAGTTAGGTTATTGACTGTGAGAGGTCGGTCATCATTCGGTAATGGAGATGCAACTGAAGGTGTTACTTCTGACGATGTTGGCGCTAGAACAGTTGGTGAAGTCAATTCATTATTGACCAACTCCGGTGCAGCCTCATTCACAGATGTATTAGGATCATCTGTTACAAATAACGCGCCAGTTCCATCATCCTTAATTGTGCAAATACCCTCAACTGACACATTACTTGAGTTAGTAGCAATTAATTTAAATGTTTGACCATTATCTGAAACTGTATCGTTGGCAATTGGCGTACGTACTAATAACGTGCCATTTACATCCAATGTCAGACTTTGACCTGAAACATACGGAACCCAAGCACTACTTGATGAATCCCAATACTCCAAACCTGTCCCAGTAGCAGCGCCATAATCAACACCCGCTCCAGATGCAGGGTCAGCATCTCCAACAGCAAGAGCCAAATTAGAAACTACTTGGTTAGCAATTCCAGTAACAGTAAATACTGCATAAGGCGAACCTTCATTCACAATGACATCATCAACAAATAAGGATCGGTCATCATCTAACGGTGTAGCAACAGTATCTGGAGTACCAGAAGTATTGTTAGCATTAAATATGCTTCCAGTACCCATATCCATAATTGTTGCGGTACCAACAGCATAGCCAGTTCCCACGTTGGTTGCTGTTAAGGTGAAGGTTTCACCAGTATCAAGTGGTCCATCATTGGTGATAGCTGTGCGTACCAGCAAGCTTCCCGTCTCTCCGGAAGTAGCATCTCCATCAGTCGGAATTTGCACAAAGCTATTTGGTGTGTAAGGTTGCCATGTAGTACCGTCAAAGTACTCCAAGCTAGAGCCATAATCAGCTGAGCTGGCAGTATCGTTAGCTGTTGCTAATTTGACATACTGACCTTCGGTGCCGCCAACAGTAAATACAGCGTATGGTGAACCTTCATTGACAGTCAAATTATTGACAGTTAATGGGCGATCATCATTCAATGTTGCAGCATTAACAGTGTCTGGGGTGATCGTATTATTGCTCGCACTAAATACACTACCAGTTCCATCATCTTTAATTGTGCCAACACCAGTAGCCGTGGAACCACCAGTGTTTGTTGCCAATAAATTGAAGGTTTCATTATTGTCTGCAGGCGTGTCATTGCTAATAGCTGTACGAACCAATAAACCACCAGCCGGAATTTGAACAAAATCACCAGGCGTGTAGTTCTGCCAAGTGCTACCGTCAAAGTATTGCAAACTTGGAGCTGCATCCGTACCAACTATAGCGGTACCAGAGCTAAGGGCTAGGCTGGTGTACTCACCAGTAGAGCCAGTTACCTGAAATACCGCATATGGCGAACCTTCGTTCACGGTGACGCTAGTTACTGCAAGCGGACGATCATCGTTAGGCAAGTTACCTGCATCAGCAGCACTAACCACACCATTGGTAGGTGTAGGCGCAGCTACTGTTGGCGGGACCAGGCTGGTAGGGTCAATCGAATCAAACACTGCACCAGTACCATCATCCTTAATGGTGACAGTGGCTGGTGAAGCGGATGTGCCATCAGTATTGGTAGCAGTCAGACTAAACGGTTCGCTATTGTCTGAACTGCTATCTTGCTCTGGTGCTAGCAATACACGGACTAATGCCTTGCCGGCATTATCTAGCGGAATTAAATCACCTGCACTGTAAGGAACCCAAGCAGAACCATTCCAGAACTCAATGCTGGTTAATGGGCTAGTGGTATTAGTTGGCAAACTTAATGATGCCAACTGATTAGGGGCTCCGCTCACTTCAAATGCAGCATATGGTGATGCTTCGTTGACCACCGGTGCAATAGCAGAAACTGTTAGAGGACGGTCGTCGTTTGGAACTTTTGAGGCATCCGCGGACGGAATAACCCCATCGCTATTAAAGCCTGGCGGACTGACCATTGGCGCCACACCATTTGCTGGCGCGGACTCATCAATACCAACAGTAGCCGGATCATCAGCAACAAATACCGCACCAGTGCCGTCGTCTTTAATCGTGCCAACACCAGTGACAGCTGTGCCACCTGTGTTTGTCGCAACCAAGTTGACGGTTTCATTATTGTCACCAGCTGGGTCATTGGTTACTGGTGTACGTACCAATAAACCACCTGCTGGGATAGCAACAAAGCTATCTGGTGTGTAAGGCACCCAAGCACCTGCTCCACTATTTGCAGTTGGATCAAAGTACTCTATGGCAGTTCCTGTATCAGTACCAACAGCACCTGTTCCGGAGGTCAAGCTTAGCTTAGTGAGCTCACCGGTAGTGCCAGTCACTGTAAATACAGCATATGGTGAACCTTCGTTCACGGTGACGCTAGAGACAGCCAATGGACGATCATCATCCAATGGAGCGGTAGGCGTATCTGGAGTACCAGTGGTATTAGCAGCTGTAAATATGCTGCCAGTGCCGTCGTCTTTAATCGTGCCAACACCAGTGACAGCTGTGCCACCTGTGTTTGTCGCAACCAAGTTGACGGTTTCATTATTGTCACCAGCTGGGTCATTGGTTACTGGTGTACGTACCAATAAACCACCTGCTGGGATAGCAACAAAGCTATCTGGTGTGTAAGGCACCCAAGCACCTGCCCCACTATTTGCAGTTGGATCAAAGTACTCTAAGGCAGTTCCTGTATCAGTACCAACAGCACCCGTTCCGGAGGTCAAGCTTAGCTTAGTGAGCTCACCGGTAGTACCAGTTACTGTAAATACAGCATATGGTGAACCTTCGTTCACGGTGACGCTAGAGACGGCCAACGGACGATCATCATCCAATGGAGCGGTAGGCGTATCTGGAGTGCCAGTGGTATTAGCAGCTGTAAATATGCTGCCAGTGCCGTCGTCTTTAATCGTGCCAACACCAGTGACAGCTGTGCCACCTGTGTTTGTCGCAACTAAGTTGACGGTTTCATTATTATCACCAGTTGGGTCATTGGTTACTGGTGTACGTACCAATAAACCACCTGCTGGGATAGCAACAAAGCTATCTGGTGTGTAAGGCACCCAAGCACCTGCCCCACTATTTGCAGTTGGATCAAAGTACTCTAAGGCAGTTCCTGTATCAGTACCAACAGCACCCGTTCCGGAGGTCAAGCTTAGCTTAGTGAGCTCACCGGTAGTACCAGTTACTGTAAATACAGCGTAAGGTGAACCTTCGTTCACGGTGACGCTAGAGACGGCCAACGGACGATCATCATCCAATGGAGCGGTAGGCGTATCTGGAGTGCCAGTGGTATTAGCAGCTGTAAATATGCTGCCAGTGCCGTCGTCTTTAATCGTGCCAACACCAGTGACAGCTGTGCCACCTGTG
>NZ_JACVON010000002.1:0-779057 GCF_018882385.1 Polynucleobacter sp. 30F-ANTBAC | reverse complement strand
AAGCAGAGCCATAGTCAGCTGAACCTGCTGTACCGTTTGCAGTTGTGAGTTTGACAAACTGATCTGTTGCACCAGTAACCGTGAATACAGCGTAAGGTGAACCTTCATTTACTGTCAGATTGTTAACTGTTAATGGACGATCATCGTTTGGTAATGCCGATGCATTTGCTGCGGCTACCACACCATTTACAGGCAAAGGCTCGGCGACTGTTGGGGCCAAACCATTCACAGGCGCCGACTCATCAACTCCCACAGTATCTGGATTATCAGCAACAAATACTATACCCGTGCCATCATCCAAAATCGTAATCGTGCCAGTTACACCAGCGGCATTTTGAACTACTCCGCCTGTGATGGTGCCCGTTGAAATATTCACCACTTCACTATTTTCAAATGAAGTATCTGGCTTTACCGTTGTGCGCAATAACATGCTCGTCTCACCAACGGGGATTGTCACGCCGTTTGCAGCACTTACCCAAGCTGTGCCATTGAAATATTCAATTGCAGAACCTGTATCGGTACCAACCAAGCCGCTTCCACTGGTAAGTGCAGGGGTAAAGACCAAAGGTGCATCAGCCACCGCACTACTCATTGTCACTTTTACTTCAGCATAAGGAGAACCTTCGTTCACCGTCACACTAGAAATAGACATGGTGGGTGGATCAACAATCGTTACCGTACCCGTCACACTCGCTGTGCTGGCGAGCGTCGCCGTGCCAGTCAAAGCGCCAGTATCTACGTAATAGACTTCTGAGATCTCATTGACAGCATCAACATTGATGCGCGTACGCAAATCGACCGATGTCTGGCCAGAGGCAATCGTGACGCCATTAGCAGCACTCAACCATGCGCCGGCACCACTGTTCGCATTTGGATCGAAGTACTCAATCGCCGCACCTGATAATGTTGCGCGGTTGTCTGCGCCAACCGTTGCCGTACCAGAGCGTAATGTTGGTGTAAACACCACAGTACCACTAGGTGGCGCGCTCAAAGTTACCTGCGTAACCGCATATTCATTGGCTAATTCATTTACACGAATATTGCCGATACTCAAAGTTGGTGAGTCATTATTTAATGTCAGGGTGACATCATCACTTACTGTTGCAGTACCTTTCGTATCTACAGTACCAGCTGCGTCAGGTGTGCCCGTAACGTTGGTGCTAGCAAATAGAACGCCCGTGCCATCATCCTTAATCGTGCCAACACCCGTTGCGGATGCACCGCTGACGTTTGTAGCTACCAAGTTGAAGGTCTCGCCGTTATCAGACGGCGTGTCATTGGTAATTGCAGTACGTACTAATAAAGTAGTGCCGGTAACCGGTATCTGGACAAAATCACCAGCATGATAGGTTTGCCAAGTTGTGCCATCAAAGTACTCTAAGGTCGAACCATAATCACTTGAGCTCGCTGTGCCATTTGTTGTTGTCAGCTCAACATATTGACCAGCCGCACCGGTAACTGTAAATACCGCATATGGTGAACCCTCGTTCACTGTGAGGCTGTTCACGCCTAATGGGCGGTCATCGTTTGGCAAGCTGTCCGCATTGACACTACTCACTACTGGTGTTGTTGGCGCAGTTACAGTTGGCACCATTCCATTGACTGGAGCAGATTCATCTGTACCGACTGTAGCTACATCATCAGCAACAAATACCGTACCCGTACCATCATCCATGATGGTCGCAGTTCCTACGGCAGGTGTTGTGCCACCAGTATTGGTGGCGGTTAAAGTGAAGGTTTCTCCAGTATCTAGTGGCGCATCATTCGTGATAGCAACACGAACTAGGAGGTTTGCTGGCTCAGCACTAGTGCCATCACCATCAGATGGAATCTGGACGTAGCTACCTGGGGTGTAAGCAACCCAAGCAGTGCCATTCCAATACTCTAGAGCGGTACCAGTATCGGCACCTAGAGTTGCATCTGTATCTGTTCCGCTAGCAGTATTGCCTAGCGCTAAGGTGACATACTGCCCTTCTTTACCGCCCACTGTAAATGCAACAAAAGGTGATCCTTCGTTGACTGTGACATCGTTGACGGTTAATGGGCGGTCGTCGTTTAAGGCTGCTGGAGCAACTGAGTCAGGAGTGCTGGTAACGTTACTCGCACCAAATACACTACCGGTGCCGTCATCTTTAATAGTGCCAACACCAGTAACAGCTGCGCCACCAGTATTCGTTGCAACTAAGTTAAAGGTTTCGTTATTATCACCAGCAAGGTCATTGGTAATCGCCGTGCGCACCAATAAACCGCCACTTGGAATTTCTACAAAACTACCAGGGATGTAATCAACCCAAGCTGAACCGTTGTAATACTGTATAGCAGTGCCTGTATCAGCACCCACTACACCAGAACCTGAAGACAAGCTCAATTCAGTTAATTGACCAGTGACGCCGGTTACTGTAAATACAGCATATGGTGAACCCTCGTTCACAGTAACGCTAGTTACAGCAAGTGGGCGATCATCATTTGGCAAGTTCGCAATGTCAGTAGGACTGCTCACCACACCATTAACCGGTGTAGGCGGAGTTACAGTTACTGGCGTAGCTAGCGATGTAGGTGATGCAGGAAGTACGCCACTATTGCTGTTATCTGTTGCAAATATTGTGCCCGTGCCATCATCCATGATGGTACCAATACCTGTATCACTAGGATTTGTCTTATCGCTAGTATTAAAGACCTTCAGGTTATAGGTTTCAGCATTGTCAGAAGGAGCATCATTGGTGATTGCTACACGTACCAATAAATTCGCTGCTTCAGCAACAGTCGTATCACCATCTGTTGGCACCTTCACATAGCTACCAGCGGTATAGGCCACCCAAGATGTGCCGTTCCAATACTCCAAAGCCGGGCCAATGTCTGCGCCGGCACCACTGATAGTTGCATTAAGTGTTTGGTTAGCAGTTTCTGCCAACGCTAATTTCACATATTGACCTTCTACTGCTGAAACTGTAAACACTGCATATGGTGAAGCTTCGTTGACTACAACATCATCCACTAAGACAGGACGATCATCGTCAGCCAAGGTATTTACCGCTGCACTTAACACTACATCAGTTGATGCAGGTGTAGCCAAGGTGCCGTTAGCATTCCAAAGATTTCCAGTGCCATCATCGACGATCTTGGCGTAGCCAGAGAAAGTATTGGAGGTATCCGGAGTTAGTGTTTGACTAGGGTCTTTGACACCGGTGTATTGAACGCTCAACTTAAAGCGCTCACCACCATCCAGTGCATTGTCTTGCAGGATCGGTACACGTACCAATAATGAGCCATCGCCGGCACTTAAATCTGGCGGATTAGCTGGATCATAAGGGGTCCAAGTAGTGCCGCCATCCGATGAGTATTCTAGGCTGTTGGTGTAATCGCTACCAGCGGTAGCTGCAGGTGTTGTGCCAACCCCTAAAGTTAAGGTGACTTCTGCCGTTG
Source organism: Polynucleobacter sp. 30F-ANTBAC (assembly GCF_018882385.1). Lineage (GTDB taxonomy): Bacteria > Pseudomonadota > Gammaproteobacteria > Burkholderiales > Burkholderiaceae > Polynucleobacter. The sequence goes on along the minus strand of NZ_JACVON010000002.1, from coordinate 775,634 downwards.
GTACACCAGTCACAGTAAAGACAACATAAGGCGAGCCTTCGTTAACGAGCAAATCGTTCACGAATGCAGGGCTAAACGGGATATCGTTATTTAATGTTGGTGCGCCAGCAACTCCGGGGTTATCTGGCGTGGCTGTTGTGTTGGTAGCAACATATATGCTGCCAGTACCATCGTCTTTAATGGTGCCAATACCAGTTGCACCGCTACCGCCAGTATTGCTGGCGGATAACTTAAAGGTTTCGGACATCTCATAAGGAGCATCATTAGTGATTGCAACACGCACTAATAAATTTGCCGGCTCACCTGATGTTGCATCACCATCGCTCGGCACTTGAACCAAGCTGCCAGGTGTATACGGTTGCCATGCTGTACCGTCAAAATATTCCAAGGCATTGGCATAATCAGCCCCAGAAGTTGCGGTATCAGGAGCCAAACTCAGACTAACAAACTGCCCTTCGATTGCGCCAACTGTAAATACCGCATATGGCGATGCCTCGTTGACCGTAACGCTATTCACAGTTACAGGACGATCATCATTCAAGCTTGATGCTGCAACACCGGAATCAGGTGAACCTGAAGTACCGCTAAATACGTTCCCCGTACCATCATCCTTAATCGTGCCAACACCCGTTGCGGATGCACCGCTCACGTTGGTGGCTACTAAGTTGAAGGTCTCGCCATTATCAGACGGCGTGTCATTGGTAATTGCAGTACGTACTAATAAAGTAGTGCCGGTAACCGGTATCTGGACAAAATCACCAGCATGATAGGTTTGCCAAGTTGTGCCATCAAAGTACTCTAAGGTCGAACCATAATCACTTGAGCTCGCTGTGCCATTTGTTGTTGTCAGCTCAACATATTGACCAGCCGCACCGGTAACTGTAAATACCGCATATGGTGAACCCTCGTTCACTGTGAGGCTGTTCACGCCTAATGGGCGGTCATCGTTTGGCAAGCTGTCCGCATTGACACTACTCACTACTGGTGTTGTTGGCGCAGTTACAGTTGGCACCATTCCATTGACTGGAGCAGATTCATCTGTACCGACTGTAGCTACATCATCAGCAACAAATACCGTACCCGTACCATCATCCATGATGGTCGCAGTTCCTACGGCAGGTGTTGTGCCACCAGTATTGGTGGCGGTTAAAGTGAAGGTTTCTCCAGTATCTAGTGGCGCATCATTCGTGATAGCAACACGAACTAGGAGGTTTGCTGGCTCAGCACTAGTGCCATCACCATCAGATGGAATCTGGACGTAGCTACCTGGGGTGTAAGCAACCCAAGCAGTGCCATTCCAATACTCTAGAGCGGTACCAGTATCGGCACCTAGAGTTGCATCTGTATCTGTTCCGCTAGCAGTATTGCCTAGCGCTAAGGTGACATACTGCCCTTCTTTACCGCCCACTGTAAATGCAACAAAAGGTGATCCTTCGTTGACTGTGACATCGTTGACAGTTAATGGGCGGTCGTCGTTTGCTAACTTAGCGATCTCCGTTGCACCACTTACAACAGCCGTAGTTGGTACTGTCACTGTTGGCAGTACGCCATTAGCTGGGGCAGACTCATCTGTACCGGAGGTAGCTGGATCATTGACGACAAACACCGTACCAGTACCGTCATCCTTAATAGTGACGGTGGCTGGTGTAGCAGACGTGCCACCAGTATTGGTAGCAGTTAAGCTAAATGGCTCACTGTTATCCCCAGTGTTATCTTGCTCTGGTGCTAGCAATACACGGACTAATGCCTTGCCGGCATTATCTAGCGGAATTAAATCACCTGCGTTGTAAGGAACCCAAGCAGTGCCATTCCAGAATTCAATATCAGTTAATGGGTTAGATGCATTGGTTGGTAAGCTCAGTGATGCCAACTGATTAGGTGCCCCACTCACTTCAAATGCAGCATATGGTGATGCTTCGTTAACTACCGGTGCAATAGCAGCAACTGTTAGAGGACGGTCGTCGTTAGGAGCAGCAGATGCATTTGCAGAAGGAATCACACCATTGACAAGTGCTGGTGTCGTAAGGGTTGCAGGCGTTATCCCTGTCGGATTAGCGGCGGTAAATTGCGTACCACTTCCATCATCCTTGATCGTTGCAATACCTGTAGCTGTCAGATTGCTTGCATCTGTTGCAATTAATTTAAAGGTTTCGTTGTTGTCAAGAGTGGTGTCATTAGCGATAGCGGTACGAACTAGCAACTTGCCAGCGCCATCCAAAGTCACGCTACCACTGGTATATGGCGTCCAAGCAGAACCATTCCAATACTCTAGGCTAGTACCGTAGTCCGCACCATTTGCACCGGTCGCATTCAGACTTGCATTGGTCGTATCAGCTAAAGCTAAGCTGGCTACTACTTGATTTGGAAGGCCGGAGACCGTAAACACCGCGTAAGGCGAACCTTCATTTACGGTGAGATTATTAACGCTTAAGCCTTGCTCATTATCTAATACCAAACCATTACCAGGACTGTCTGGTGTACCGGTGGCATTGGCGGAGCTAAACAGATCGCCAGTACCATCATCTTTAATGGTGGCAATACCAGTGACAGTTAGACCGCCAGTATTGCTAGCCAGTAATTTAAAGGTTTCTCCACCATCCAAATTACTGTCATTCGCAATTGCTACGCGCACTAATAAGTCAGCAGACTCGGCAGAGGTAGCATCTCCATCTGATGGAATTACTACGAGATCGCCAGCTGTATAGGCAACCCAAGCAGTGCCATTCCAGTATTCCAAAGCAGCCGTATAGTCAACGCCCGCAGTTGCTGTGCCGGTATCAAGTGCAAGGCTTACATACTGCCCCTCTTTTCCGCCAACTTTAAATACTGCATATGGTGAACCCTCATTTACCGTCAGATCGCTAACAGTCACAGGTCGGTCATCACAAAGACCGGTCAGTGTATCGCTAGCAACTACAGCAGGTGCTATACAAGCCTCCGCCAAATTTCCTAAGAATAGAGTTTCTGCGAATTCATAACGGTTGGCTGTCGTACCATCACCGAAAGCGCCGCCTGGGTTATGACCTGTACCATTAATCAGACCAGAACAGCCATAGAGCAATATTGAACTAAAGTGGCCTCCAACCTCAACTGCATAAGCAGGTCTACCTGCCACAGAACCTGTTGGCGCCGTTGGAATTAAAATTGTCGGGACCGACTGAATGCCCAACAGTGATCGGCTATTACTACCAAGAACCAATACACTGCCGTCCTTGAGAATCACACCAATCGAGTCGCTATAACCTGCATTTGAACTATTTTGTGCGCTGATAAACTGAACATTACTCAACGAGGTACCTGCCGCACCAGTGGTATCGCGCATCGTCGTCCAACTTAACACGGCAGTGGTGGAGTTTTGTCCAGCACCCCCTGAGAGGTTGGTACCAGTTACATATACTTTGCCATCACTGCCAAGTACAAAATAAGTATTTCCACTTATACCAATCTGCACTGCACTGACGCCAGGCACTGATGCAAATGGGTTAGCCATTTCAACAGCAGTCGTTCTGGCTGCTAAAGCAGAGCCATCACCTAGATAGGTGCTTGCACCCCATGTATAAAATTTACCCGTACTAGCGCTATAAGCAAAAGCTGAGCCTTGGTAATACTCTAGATCGGTAATACCAGCAATTGCATTGCCATTGGCATCCACAACCTTGCTAAAGTCAGGCGTACTAGCGTGCCCGGAGTTATCGGTCGTCGTAGTTACGGAGCGCACCGTACCATCGTTCATCAAGAACATGACTCCCGATACGGACGCAGTCATTGCTTTTACATCAGCCGCAATAAAATCCACCGGAGTGGTAATTCTCTGGAAACTAGGGCTAGATGTATAGCCTGCTGCAAGTCCAATACCCGTAGCACCCCACGCATACAAGCCATCGGTCGTTAGCAATAAGAACTGGCCAGCAGCCGTGGATGGGATGGCGACATCAATAATAGTGCCAGTGTAGTTATAGCCATTTGCGGGAGTGACCATCAATGGCGTTGTAATGCCACCGGCCGTTGGTGAAGCGAACTCACCTGAAACGTAATAACCACCACCATCAGCCTTATAAAAAGCGCCGTGGAAACCAGAGACAATAAAGTCTGATTTTTCAAAGGTAGCTAGACGCCAAGCATCCAAAGCCGCTTGCTTTTGAGCCGCTGTTGCATTGGAGTCTAACAACGCAGCTGCATAGGCTGCTGAAGCATCTGTGGGCGTGACATACCCACTAAATACGTCACCCATACCATCATCTCTAATGGTCGCCAAACCAGTACCTCGCACCACACCACCAGCACCAGTCACCGTCAACTCGATGGATTCTGGCCCTTCATAGGCTACCTGGTCATAAAGTGCTAAACGTACCAATAAGTCATTTGCAGGCGGGATTGACACCCCTACGCTATCGTCATAGTCAACCCAAGCGCCGGTACCGTTGTTTGCGACAGCATCCCAGTACTGCAACTTATCGTTTAAGTCATTGGTTCCGTTATTGGTCGCCCCAATTGTGGTGCTACCAACTGCAGCCAAACTCAAATTCACTCGCTGGCCATAACCACCATCCAGAGTAAAGATCACATAAGGCGAGCATTCCCTTACGACTACATCTCTAATTTCAACCGTAAGCTCGTTATCTTTTACTAATGGCAGTCCATTTACGCCTGGACTTTCAGTGGTACCTGTAGTGTTATTCGCACTAAATAAGTCGCCGGTACCATCATCCATGATCGTACCAACACCTGTTGCAGAAACATTGCTCAGATTGGTAGCAATTAAATTAAATGTTTCGCCAGTATCTGTAGTGATGTCGTTGAAAATCGCTGCGCGGACCAACAAAGTGGTGCCGCTTGTCGGAATTTGCACGTAGCTACCTGGCGTGTAATTTTGCCAAGTCGTGCCATCAAAATACTGTAAAGCAGAGCCGTAATCAGATGCACCCGCCGTACCATTTGATGTGGCAAGCTTAACAAACTGCCCAGAATTACCGGTCACTGTAAACACTGCAAAAGGTGAACCTTCGTTCACCGTCAAACTATTGACGGTGACAGTGCGATCGTCGTTTGGCAAGTTCACTGCATTAGCTGCGCTCACTGCACCATTGAATGGTGTTGGCGGTGTTGTTGTAGCAGGCGTGCTACCTGTTGGATTTGCGGCGGAATAGATAGTGCCAGTACCGTCATCCAAAATGGTACCAACACCAGTAGCGGTTCCGCCACCAGTATTACTTGCCACCAAATTAAATGTCTCGCCATTATCAGCCGGGGCATCATTGGTAATTGCAACGCGAACTAATAGACCGCCACTTGGTATTTGAACAAAGCTACCCGCTGCATAGGATTGCCAAGTCGTGCCATTGAAATATTCAAGGGCGGTACCAGTATCGGTACCGACCGTAGCAGTACCAGAGGTCAAACTCAAGCTAGTGTACTGGCCAGTAACACCTGTTACTGTAAATACAGCATAAGGCGAGCCTTCGTTCACAGTGAGACTGTTAACGGCTAATGGACGGTCATCGTTTGGCAATGCAGGTGCGTTAGCACTGCTTACTACACTGGTAGTTGGTGGAGTAACTGTCGCAGGATTAATGCCCGTTGGATTGCCGGCAGTAAATTGCGTACCCGTAGCATCATCCAAAATGGTTGCAATGCCCGTAACTGCGGATCCGGTTACCGGAGTTGCAGTCAGCTTGAACGTCTCGCCGTTATCTGCAGTTGTATCACTTGCAATTGCTGTGCGGACAAATAAAATTCCACTGCCATCTAAATTGACATTACCGCTGACATACGGAATCCAGGCACTGGTTGCTGCGTCCCAGTACTCCAGACCTGTTCCAGTAGCTGCACTGTAATCGGTACCAGCACCAGTCGCAGGGTTGGTACTGCCATTACTTAAAGCTAGATTTGATATCGCTTGATTTGGCGGACCCATTAATGTAAATACTGCGTACGGCGAGCCCTCGTTTACCGTTAAGTTATTAATACTTAAGGACTGTGACAGACCTTGGTCATTATTTAAAGTAGCTGGCGCACCATTTGTACCTGGTGCATCTGCAGCGCCTGTAGTATTGGCGCTACTGAACAGATCACCTGTTCCATTATCCAAAATGGTTCCAACACCAGTGGCTGTAACGCCATCCGTATTGCTGGCTAATAGATTAAAAGTTTCAGCGTTATCAGAGAATGCATCGTTAGTGATAGCGACACGTACCAACAAGGTGGTTCCTGAAATTGGAATCTGCACCAGGCTGCCAGGCGCATAGGCAACCCAGCTTGTGCCATTGAAATACTCCAACGTAGTGCCGGCATCAAGACCCAATGCGGCATTGAGGCTAACGTTCGTTGTTGCTGCTAAGGCCAAGGAGACATATTGACCAGCCGCACCACCAACCGTAAACACTGCATAAGGTGAACCCTCGTTCACCGTCAGATTGTTGACTGTTAATGGACGGTCATCACATAACTGCGCTGGCGTCGGATTAGGCATGGTGACGGGCAAAATACAAGCCTCAGCCAGACTACCTAAGAATTGAGTTTGTACATACTCAACACGATCGGAGGTAGTTCCATCACCAAAAGCACCACCAGGGTTGTGACCTGTGGCACTGATAACACCTGTACAACCAAATAACAAGACCGAACTAAAGTGACCACCAGTTTCTACGGTAAAGGCAACCTGCCCAACAATCGATCCTGTAGGAGATGTTGGAAGCGTTGCAGCTCCAGTTGTTCCAGTGGTACCTGGAAGACCTAGCATCGCCCTACTAGTAGCGCCAGCTGCCAGCACGCTTCCATCCTTAAGAATCATATTGATGGCTGATGTGCCATAGGATGGGTAGATTGCACTGTTTTGCGCACTAAAGAACTGCACATTAGTTAACGGCGCAGTGCCTGTGGAGTTTTTCATGGTCGTCCATGTAGAAACTGCACCTGTGTAACCCTGCCCTGCTGCACCTTGCGGATTTAGACCGCATGTATAAACCTTACCGTCACTGCCAAGTACAAAATAAGTGGCGTCACTAATACCGATTTGCACAGCCTTCACACCAGCTGGCAGAGGATTGGCCATCTCAGTAGCAACACCACGTGCAGCAGCTGCCGTACCATCTCCTAGGAAGGAGTTTTCGCCCCACGTATAAAACTTGCCGGTGCTAGCACTATAAGCGAATGCTGCGCCCTGGAAATACTCCAAATCGGTGATGCCGGTAATTGCCGCCCCACTGGCATCAACTACCCTAGTAAAGTCACCCGAATTTGGATGGCCTGAGTTTGTTAGAGACATAGTCACGGTGCGCACTGTGCCGTCATTCATAACAAACATGACACCTTGGTTAGATGCAGTCATCGACTTCACATCAGATGCTACAAAATCAATCGGCGTCGTAATTCTTTGAAAAGCACCGTTAGGTGCGTAGCCTAAAGATAAAGCAATGCCTGTAGTACCCCACGAATACAAACCATCCGTAGTCAACATTAAGAATTGATCGTAGCGAGTCGACGGAACAGCAACATCGATAATCGTGCCGGTGTAATTAAATCCATTGGCAGCTGAAATCAATAACGGCGTTGTTAGATTTCCCGCATATGGCGAAGCTGACTCACCAGACACGTAGTAACCACCACCATCGGCTTTAAAGAAAGCGCCATGGAAGCCGGAGATGATGTAGCGGGACTTATCAAAGTCAATTTGACGCCAAGCGTCTAGCGCCGCCTGTTTTTGGGCTGCAGTAGCATTCGGATCGGCGAGTGCAGCTGCATAAGCAGCAGAAGCATCTGTCGGGGTCAGATCCCCGTTATAAATATCACCCGTACCATCATCATAAATAGTTGCTAAACCTTCACCGCGCAACTTACCAGCGGTATCAGTAACTCTAAGTTTGAAAGACTCAGGCCCCTCATAATTACTGTGGTCGTAAATCGCTACACGAACGATCAAATCCGTAGTGGCTGGAATAGAGATGATTGAGCCATTGGTGTAATCAACCCAAGCTGAGCCAGTCCAATACTGCAGTTTGTCATTCAGGTCATTCGTACCATTGTCGGTTGCACCAATGCTGGTGGATCCAACAGCTACTAGACTTAATTTAGACTGCTCTCCATAGCCGCCATCAATTGCAAATATGGCATAGGGTGAACATTCATTGACATTGATACTCGCAATTGTCACGCCAACAATAAAGTCATTATCTAAAGCAACTGGTAAATCACTCTGGGTACCAAGCGCATCGGCTATACCACTAGTGTTGCTGGCACTGTACAGATCGCCCTGCAAATTATCCAAAATGGTTGCAGTACCAACAGCCGTCAAATTACCCAAGGCAGTTGCAACTAACTTGAAGGTTTCGGCATTCTCGAGACCATCATCATTAATCACTGATATACGTACCAGCAACTTACCAGTACCGCCGATAGTAACCGTACCACCAAGGTAGTCGGTCCAAATCGATCCATTGAAGTACTGCAATGTCGTGCCAACGTCAGCACCCACGCCTGATATCACCGCATTCGGAGTGAGGTTTTGGGTCGCAAGCAAGGATAGTCCAACCACATTTTGATTGGGGGCGCCGGTCACTGTAAATACGACATACGGTGAACCTTCGTTCACACTTGGATTGGTGACTGCTAGGGTCTGGTCATTATTCAACACCAATGTACTACTTGGAGATTCTGCAACGCCAGTAGTATTGTTAACACTATACAAATTACCGGATCCATCATCTTTGATGGTGGCGGTGCCGGCAAAACCTACGGTACCAGTATTGCTTGCAGTTAGGATAATTGTTTCGCCATCATCAGCAAACGCATCATTGGCAACAGTTGTACGAACCAATAAGCTTGTTCCTGTACCAGAAACTCCCGCCGGAATTTGCACGAAACTACCAGCGGTATAGGCTACCCATGCGGCGCCATTAAAGTATTGCCAGCTTGCTGAGCCAAAGTCTGCTGAAGTTGCTGTCCCAGTCGCAGTACTTAGCTTTACAAACTGACCCGTTGCGCCCGTCACCGTGAACACAACGTAAGGTGAACCTTCATTCACATCAAAAGTATTAACAGTTAAAACACGGTCATCATTGAGTAAGTTAGCTGCATTAGCCGTAAGAACTACCCCACTTGATGGTGTTGGTGGAGTTGCCGTCGCAGGCGTGAACCCTATTGGATTACCAGAGGTATATATAGTGCCCGTACCATCATCTTTAATCGTGGCTGTCGTTGAAGCGGAATAAGTCGGGTCAGTTACAGACAACGTAAACGTTTCAGCATTGTCCGATACTGTGTCATTGACAATCGCTACTCGTACCAGCAACTTACCATTGCTATCCAATGCAGTCGTACCTTGGACATAAGCCACCCAAGCAGTACCATTCCACACTTCTAGGCTAGAACCATAATCAGCACTCGTAGTCGGAGTACTTGAGCCATCACCCAAAGTCAAGCTTGAGAGAACCTGATCTGGCGTACCCGTCAACAAGAACACTGCATGCGATGAACCTTCGTTGATATCGGCAAAAGCGCTTGCTGTTAATGGCTGAATACGATCGCTATCTAATGTAGCTGGTAATCCATTTGTGCCGGCCGCCTCTGCAATACCAGTCGTATTCGAAACGCTGAATAAACTACCAGCGCTATCATCATTAATGGTTGCAGTCCCTACAGCACTTATATTGCCAGTATTGAACGCTGTTACTGTAAAGGTTTCACCTTTATCCCAAATCGCGTCATTGGTAATTGCGGTACGAACCAATAAATTACCTGTACTCGCAATTTGGATGAAATCGCCAGTTGAATAGGTCTGCCAAGCCGCCCCATCAAAGTATTGCAAGCTTGTCGAGTCAAAGTCTGCTGCACTTGCTGTACCAACTCCTGATACAAGCTTTACGTACTGCCCGGATATGCCAGTGACAGTAAACACGACATAAGGTGAAGCCTCATTCACCGTGACACTATTGACACTTAAAGCGCGATCATCGTTTGGCAAGTTAGCTGCGCTAGCAGCACTCACTACGCCATTTACTGGTGTTGGCGCCGCTGCTGTTGCAGGTGTACTACCGGTTGGATTGCCGGCGGTATATATGGTGCCAGCACCATCATCTTTAATTGTTACGGTACCACGTACAGTAGTACCCCAATCCGACCTGACGTCTAGGTAAAAGACTTCATTGTTATCGCTAATCATGTCATTGGTAATGGCGACACGAACAAGCGCTGGGGTTGCACCCAGACCAATCACATTTGACCAATTAACCCAGTTCGTACCGTCCCAGAACTGCGGAGTAGCAGCAGGATAGTCTGAGCCAGATGTTGCTGAACCAGCTACAAGAGTTAAACCAAAAACCCGCGTCGCAGTATTATTACCATCCGTTCCGCCGGTGATACTAAAGACTGCGTATGGAGAACCTTCATTCACCACCACAGAATTCACGCCAAACATTTTGACCAAGGTTGCGGGCGCACCATTGGTGCCTGGGGCATCTGGTGTTCCGGTCGTATTGGTGCTACTAAATAAAACGCCGGTACCATCATCAGCAGTAGTGCCCACACCAAATGCAGCATTACCACCAGTATTGGTAGCTACGAGCTTAAAGGTTTCTCCGTTATCACTAATAGTGTCTTTGGTGATCGTTACACGAACAAGTAAGCCGCCATTGGGGATCTGTACAAAACTACCCGCCGCGTAAGCCGTCCAAGCGGTGCCGTTATAGAACTCTAAAGCAGAGCCAGTATCGGTTCCTACTGTTGCAGTTACTGATGCCAAACTTAGGCTGGTGTATTGACCAAGTACGCCTGTCACTTTAAATATTGCGTAAGGTGAAGCTTCGTTCACGGTAACGCTGGTAACACTTAAAACACGGTCATCATTCGGCAAAGTAGATGCGCTAGCAGAAAGCACTACGCTAGTTGTTGGGGCTGTGACCGTTGCAGGCGCATTACCCACTGGATTTCCGGCAGTGTATTGCGTGCCTGTTCCATCATCAAAAATAGTTGCGATGCCTGTCGCAGTTTGCCCGTTAGCTGCTCCAGCATTTAATTTAAAGGTCTCACTATTGTCATTAACACCATCATTAACAATTGGCGTACGAACTAATAGCACACCCGTTCCATCAAGGGTGACATTGCCGCTGGTATAGGCAGTCCAAGCCGTACCATTCCAATACTCCAAGCCAGTACCAGTGCTTGCGCCGTAATCAACGCCCCCACCTGTTGCCGGAGTGCTTGAGCCTGCAGCCAAGACCAAACTCGAAACTACTTGATTGGCTGCACCGGTAACCGTAAATACAGCATATGGAGAGCCTTCGTTAACGGTGATAGTGCTAACAGTTAGTACACGATCATCATCCAACGCAGTCAAGTCAGTTTGACTGCCAAGCGCATCTGGCGTCCCTGTGGTGTTGCTGGCGCTATACAAGCTTCCAGTTAGGTCATCTTTAATCGTAGCAATTCCAGTAGCAGTCGCGCCACCTGTATTTGCCGCAATCAAATTAAATGTTTCACCGCCATCTGTTACTGCATCATTAGTAATTGCTACGCGCACCAACAAGCGTGTGCCCACAACTGGGATCTGGACATAACTATCAGCTACGTAATTCTGCCAAGTTGTGCCATCAAAATATTGAATAGCAGAACTGGTATCAGTTCCAAGGGTAGCCGTACCGCTAGTCAATACCAGCTTTACAAACTGCCCACTTGCGCCATCAACCGATAATATTGCGTATGGTGAGGCCTCATTGACAGTAACGCCATTGACAGTAATTGCGCGATCATCGTCAGGTAAGTTAGCGGCACTAGATGCCAAAACCGCCCCATTCACTGGGCTTGGTGCTGCCAATGTTGCAGGGATGCTACCTGTTGGATTGCCAGAGGTAAATAATGTTCCTGTACCATCATCAACAATAGTGACAGTACCCATGGCATTACCACTCGCCGTATTAGCGGCTGTGAGCGTTAATGTCTCATTATTATCAACAATGGCATCACTGATAATCGGAGTGCGGACCAAGAGTTTGCCGTTAGCATCTAAGCTGAGGCTGCCACTCACATAAGCAGTCCAAGCCGAGCCATTCCAATACTCCAAACCGGTACCAGTTGATGCACCGAAATCCGTGCCGCTACCCGTGGCCGGATCAATAGCGCCTACGCCTAAAGTTAAACTGGTAATGGCTTGATTCGCGCCGCCAGAAATTGTAAATACGGCATGAGATGAGCCTTCATTGACAACTAAGCTACTGACAGTTACAGGGACCGTAGTACCTGCAGAAAATGTAGTGCCTGCACCCTCTAAAATAGTAGCAGTACCCGTCTTCATCACACTACCTTCAGCATCTGCAATAGTGAGGAAGAAGGTTTCATTAGGGTCAACCACCACGTCTGTTTTTAGAGGTACGCGTACGTTCAACTTAGTTCCCGCAGTGACGTTTAAGGCGGTGTTAGCGGTATAAGCTAACCAAGCGGAACCAGTCCAATATTCCAGCGTGGCTGTATAGTCAGTTCCAGCAGTTGCAGTCCCTGCAACTACAGCGACTTTGATCGTTTGAGTAGTAGCCACATCGATTACAAACACGACTACAGGTGAAGCCTCATTCACCGAAACGTTATTAATTGTGATGCCAGTGTCGTCACATAATTGAGCCACAGTTGGATTGGCAAGTGTTTGTGTTGCAACGGGGGCATCAGCTATGCCAGCAATAGAGGTAGAGGTAAACGTAGCCACTGTAGTGGTAGTTGTTCCAACGGCGCCTGCCGGCTCACCGGAGTAGCTAATAGCATCGGCAGTGTTGTATAACATTGCCGCACTGAAATACCCGCCGACATCAATTGTATAAACCTGCTTGCCAGCGATCGATCCTGCAACTAGAGTAGGCTTTGTAATATTTCCAGTTGTGGTGGTGCCCAATTTATTTCTAAGGCCGCCGCTACCAACTGCTAATGCAGTGCTATCTTTAAGAATCAATGCAATTGCATCACCGCCGTTATTATTTTCTGCGCTATTTTGCGCGTTAATAAATTGAACGTTAGTCAGCGAAGTAGCTGCCGCGCCAGTAGTGTCGCGCATCGTTGTCCAGCTGGCGAGCGCTGTTGTATTGCCCTGACCGGCAGATCCACTTGAATTAAGGCCACATACGTAGACTTTGCCATCGCTACCCAATACAAAGTAAGTTCCATAGCTCGCGCCGATCTGAACTACGCTTACACCTACGGGTAATGGATTGGCCATTTCTGTGGCCTGGGTGCGGGAGGCAGATGCAGAGCCATTACCTAAATAGGTAGTTGTACCCCACGTGTAAAACTTACCAGTAGTAGCGCTATATGCAAAAGCAGCAGTTTTAAAACTTGAACCTGCAGAAAGCTCTAAATCAGTGATGCCTGTGAGCGCATTTCCAGTGGTATCCACTACCTTAGTAAAGTCTCCAGTAGCCGGATGTCCTGATGGATATTGGCTGCCAGTAGTCACCGAACGAACCGTGCCATCCTTCATCAAAAACATCGTGCCAAGATAGGACGTTGTCATTGATTTCACATCAGCCAGAATAAAGTCGGCTGGTGTAGTGATTCTTTGGAAGCTGGCGCTAGTGGTTAGCGCCGTTGGAATGCCGATATCTTCGGTACCCCATACATACAAACCAGTTGTAGTGAGCAATAAGTATTGATCTGTGGATCGACCAGAAACAGCCACGTCAATAATGGTACCAGTGTAGTTATAGCCATTCGCAGCATTAACTAATAGCGGGGTTGTTTGATTGGCGCCAGTTGGAGAAGCATTTGCTCCTGAGACGTAATAAGCCCCGTTATCAGCCTTGATGAATGCACCTTGATTACCCGCAACAATCGTGTTTGACTTATCTATCGTTGCCTGACGCCAAGCTTCTAATGCTGCTTGTTTTTCAGCTGCCGTTACCGCAACCGAATATGCCGCTGAAGCGTCTGTTACCGTTGCGTCACCGGTATATAAACTGCCGGTGCCGTTATCCATGATGGTTGCAACACCATAGCCAATAGCGTTACCACTAGCATCAGCCACTTTCAGCGTGAATGTTTCAGGACCTTCGTAAACTTCTTGATCGTAAACTCCCACTCGCACCAAGAGAGTGGTATTCGTAGGAGTAGTGATTGTGCTTCCAGCTACATAGTTAACCCAAACACCCCCATTCCAATATTGCAATGTATTGTTGATGTCATTTACACCATCATCAGTTGCACCGATTGTGGCATTATCCGTAGCCGCACTTGCGATAAATGTCGATGGGACTAGGCTCAGAGAAACCTGCTTACCAAAGGCTTGATCGATAGTAAATACTGCGTAAGACGAACACTCATTGAGGGTAATTGGTGCAATGGTTGCAAAAGTGCTTCCAGATCCATTCTCAACAATAGTAGCAGTACCTGTACCTAAAAGTGTGCCTCCAGTTGCGCCTGTAGCAGTTCTCACTTGCAATTTAAAAGTTTCAGCGCCCTCAACAACAGGAGTTGACTCATTTATGATGGCAATTCGCACACTCAGTATTTGACCAGCGGTCATGCTTATACTGGAACCTGCCGTATAAGCCATCCATGCAGCTGAAGCAGTATCCCAATACTCGACGCCAGCACCAATATCCGTAGATGAGGCAAAGCCCGTGCCAGTGCCTAGCACCGTACTCAGAAATACCACTTGCGCATTAGGCGACGTAACGTTGAAAGCTGCATAAAGACCGGTTTCGTTAACAGTGACGCTGCCTACCTGAACACGGTCATCATTTGGCGTAGATGTGATATCAATATCTGCCGCAGCTAACGAAGAAGCTGTTGCAGCAGTAACTCCTGCAGCACCAGCAACACCAGTGGCAAACATAGTGCCTGTGCCATCATCCGCAATTGTGGCGGTACCAAACACCGCTGCTCCACCGAGTGGAGTCGCAGTCAGCTTAAAACTTTCAACTGTTGGGTTTTCCAACAAGATATCGTTAGTAATAGCAACGCGTACTAATAAATTTGCCACTTCTGCAGACGTAGCATCACCATCGCCGGGAATTTGAGCATATCCACCCGCTGAATATGCTACCCAAGCGCTGCCATCCCAATATTCAATAGTATTGCTGTAGTCAGTACCTGCAGTAGCGCCCGCAATAATGGCAGTTGCCAAAGTAACCAGTTGACCCTCTTTACCTGCAACAGTAAATACTGCATACGGCGATCCTTCGTTGACCGTAAAGCTATTGACACTTACTACATCAGCGTAAGGAATGCCGGAGCCATCCTCCACAATCGTTGCGGTACCTGTACTTGTAATGGTGCCCGTATTTGTTGCACTTAGAGTAATCGTTTCAGCAGGATCAGCAATTCCATCATTCGTAAGCGTTACTCGTACAAATAATTTTCCATCGCTTGCAAGTCGAACATATCCAGTTGTCGTTGCACTGTAGTTAACCCAAGTTGGTGTTGCGGCTGCAGTGTTGAGAAATTGAAAAGTAGCCGTGTAATCTGTACCCGATACCGCTGAACCTCCAAGGGCAAGCTTGGCGTACTGCCCTGCACCACCCGTGACCGTAAATACAGCATAGCCACCAGCTTCGTTGGCAGAAAAACTATCTACCGTAAGCGGACGATCATCGTTAGGTAAGGTTGCTGTAGAAGCAACGTAATTGGTACTTGCAGCAGGCGCTGTGATTGTTGCTGGCGTCGCCGTAGTTTGATTGATAAATAAATTACCAGTTCCATCATCCATGATGGTAGCGGTACCAACAGTCGCTACAGCACCAGTATTAGTTGCTGTTAGCGTTAATGTTTCAGATCCCTCATTGAGGATGTCAGCACTGAGTGCTGTTCGCACCAATAAGGTTGTTGCTGCCAGCTTCACAAAACTATCAGCTGTGTAATTTGTCCAGGTTGTACCAACTAAGTATTGAAGGCTATCTGTATAGTCAGTACCTGCCGTCGCTGAACCACCCAATGAAAGCTTTGTGTATTGCCCTGATATGCCTGTTACCGTAAATATGGCGTAGTTAGTTCCATAACCTTCATTAACTGTAGCGCTAGTCACAGCAAAAGCGCGGTCATCCTTAGGTAATGTATTAATATTGGCAGCAAGTACAGGAGTAGTGGTAGCTGCTGTAGTTGTTTGTGCCGTTGCAACAGCCGATGTAGTTGCAACAGTCACACCATCAACACTTGATGATGTTGTAAAAATCGTGCCTGTACCATCATCTTTAATAGTTGCAATGGCCGTCACTGCAACAGTTCCAGTATTAGTTGCAGTCAGCGTAAAGGTTTCGCCAGCAGCAATCTCAAGTGCAGCATCCTGAGTTAACGCTACTCGCACCAATAGATTCGCTACTTCTGCAGCAGTTGCATCACCATCACTCGGAATTTGCACAAAGCTACCTGGCGTATAGGCTACCCAAGCAGTACCA
The DNA here is from genome assembly GCF_018882385.1 of Polynucleobacter sp. 30F-ANTBAC. GTDB lineage: Bacteria > Pseudomonadota > Gammaproteobacteria > Burkholderiales > Burkholderiaceae > Polynucleobacter. Next base: position 759,270 of record NZ_JACVON010000002.1, on the reverse strand, counting down.
TTCCAATACTCAAGATTTTGGGAAACATCAACCCCAGCTCCACTTAGGATCGCGTCGACGTCAGTTGTTACTGCTGTACTGCCAAGGGCAAGCTTAACGTATTGCCCCTCTTTACCGACCACAGTAAATACGGCATAGGAACCTTCATTCACGGTAATCGCGGCAACGGTAAGCGCACGATCATCATTGGCCAGCGTTCCTGCATCTTCCGCAAGAACAATACTGCTTGTAGGCTGAGTAACCGTGACAGGAACACCAGCAACTGGGTTGGCATTGGTAAATAAAATGCCAGTACCGTCATCTTTAATTGTGGCAGTTGCCGTCACATTTCCGCCAGAAGTGACGCCGCCGGTTGTACCGGTATAAGTAGTCTTAAGTGTGAAGGTTTCTCCGACTGCAACCTCTGCAGAGGTATCACCGGTAATAGCAATACGAACCAGCACTTCATCATTGCCTTGAATGGTGGCAGTGGTGCCAGTCGTCCAAGCGCTACCGTTCCACCATGAAACCGTCGCTGCAGCAGCCGTATCAGTACCCAGTGTTGCGGTTCCAGCAGTTAACGTTAAGGTTACCGCTGCTGTCGCATTACCTTTAACGGTAAATACGGCGTAATTAGTCCCATCGCCTTCGTTAACAGTGATATTGGCAATGACCGGGGCGGCGTTATAGGCACCTAAATCACCTTGCCAATCAGCTGGCGAGATGGTGTCGGTTTCAATGCTGCCACTCGTTGTCTCTAGGGCCCAGTCACCTGTTTGGCCTGTGACGTCTGAAGATGCTGCGATATCAGCAGCCGTGTAATTGGCTAATTCCGTGATGATGGTTTGACCAGCGGCGTTGTTGGCAACGTTACATCCATAAAGTAAAACGTCACCAGCATCCGTCAAACTGGTTTTAATAGAATCCCAAAATTGAGCGTTCTGTTCTGGGGTACTTAGTTTTAGAGTTTGGTCGCCTAAGCTAATCCAACCTTCACCACCGTGCGAAAGCACGTGGATCGCATCAAATGATGCGGTGTGCTGCTCTAGGTAATTGGATAACTGCGTTGTCTCATTAGCACTTGGATCAAGTACTAAGATTGTGCGATCTGGATCAATGCGCGCAATGTCATCAATCAATGTCTGAAGATTGGATAATGAGCCGTCTACGACGACTAATTCGTTACGGTTATTCGGCGCTGGCGTAGTAAGCGCTAAACGCGTATCAACCGCACCCGATAAACTGCTACTGATGTAACTCGGATCAATTTCAGCTGGCGTATCTGTAGCAGATGTGGTGTTTTCAGCAGTTGAAGAACTAGATGCATTGATAGCAGAACTAAAAATATCCAAAACATGAGAATCCTGCGCCACATCCACTGCAGTTGCCACCGCCGCACCGTCAAACAACATACGGGGCTCAAGCGCCAACATATGGGGCTTGCGCGATGTTTTGTAGGAACGCTTCTTACTTGAAGTGGCTTCTACATCTGACTCAGATGAATTGACAGTGACATCAGTCACATCATTAGTGGCTGACTTGATAGTAGTTTTGGATACACGCTTAGACATATTTTCTTTCCTTAATCAGTTATCAAGGAGCTGTCTTGGGTGGTTGGATAATGAGCACACCGCTCATACCAGGACTAAGTTCTGGAAAATTACCATCAATCACTGCTGCTGCCTTAAATGTTTGACTAACGGGATCTATTTTTCCGTTAATACGAGTTACTCTGGCTGGATACTCTTTTCCAGTCTCATCTAATTTAATTTTGAATGCGTAGTTCACAATCAACCATGAAGCCCATTTGGAAGGCACAATGAATTCCAACTCCATCGCACTGTTATCCAAGATATCTAACAAAGGTTGACTCACTTGCACAAACTGTTGAGAACGTACTTTTTGCTCAACCACCGCACCGTTGTATGGCGCCAATATGCGACAACGTGCCACAACAGAGGAAAGCTCGTCGTTTTCAGCTTTGGCTTTTTGAAACTCTGAAAAAGAGTTTTCTAATGCAACACGTCCAACCGACCCCAAATCAAAGAGTTCTTTATTGGTTAAATAGTTGCGCTCTGCTATCGATAAAATAGCTTTGCTTTTTTGGTATTGGGCTTGCTGTGTTGAACACTCAAAGATAACCAAGGCCTGCCCTTTTTTGAAGGACTGCCCTTCTTTAAAAGGAAGATCTTGAACACGCGCTGGGATCTCAGCTGCAATCGTGGTGTAGTTCACTGCACTGAGCTGTGCGAGCACATCTTGCGGCGCATCTTTGTTAACCAGATCAGAATTAGCAACAACACCAACCGCCTGAGCTGGTGTTTCCAGCTCATCTTCGCCATGCCAAGGACGCCACTCAAAAATGAGCAGCAACACAAGACCAATAATGGCGTAAGGTATGAGGCGTTTAGGCTCGGATGTCATTAAAAAATCGTCTTAAAACATCACAAACCATTGCTGGTTTTTTTATTGCTTTCCTCGCTGAGATCTAGCGCTTCTAGCTGCTGATCCGCAGGGATCTCTTTGAGAGTAATCATTGGAATAGTTGCAGACTGATCAATTCCTGGTGCATGATCGGTCGGCGCAAAATTATCAGTCGCAAATAAATCAGGTGGCAAAGCTGGAAGTACACCGGTATTCCAGCTATTGAACAAATCTTTAACTTTAGTCGTCATATCCTCAAGGCTGATCTCATCAACGCTATCAAAGTGAGGCTCCAAACCTGTGGTTGCTTGCATCTTTCCGCTAGCGGCAAATAGCTGTGACAAGGCTTGGTAGTTACGCAATTTGCTAACAATGCTAGAAGCATCCGCTGCTACTTTTTCTGCATCACTGGCTGCACCTGCTTTGAATTTGTAAGCAGTGATTTTGGCTAAACGAGAATCCACCTCGTTGATACCCGCGGAACGCTTGTAGAGCTTATAGCTGTTGCTAAGCTGGAGCTTGGATAGGTACACCTGGCTAACCACGGCCATTTGCATCATCATGCGTTTTTGCTCAGCCAAACTTTCATTTTGCTCTGCTAATTTAATGGCATCTGGCGCCAATAAAATATTCCAAAGGTTATAGCTAATGTTAGCGGCACCCTCTACCCAGTTCTTGTTGATGTAGTAACTGTTATTCGATGTTTGTGGGCCCACGTTAAAAGTTAAACCTGGAAATAACCTTAGCAAAGATTTGCGAGTTTCTTCATGCGCAATACGCGTGTTGTAGATACTCTCTTTAAGATCGGCGTTCGCAATCAAAGCACGTATCTCAAATTCTTGAATGGCAACATCGTTGAATGCATTCGGCACAGGCAAAGTGTCCGGATCTTCTAACAAGATCTTGGTGTTCGGTGGCAAGTTAATCAGTTGGAATAACTCAATCTTGGCCGTTGAAAGTTCTTGGTCAATGGTCTCCAGAATTTTGATGTTATCTAAGAGTGCTTTTTGATACTTAAGAGCATCTTCAGGCTCTTTTAAGCCTCTTCGAGTGGCTTCCAAGGAATTCTCAATAGCACGGTTGCCGCCATGAATGGTGGCACCAATGTCATCACTCAGTTTTTGGGCAGCAGAAGCACGTAAATAAGCGGATTGCACATCTTGTACCAAGATATGCATTGTGCGGCGGCGGCGCTCAGAGGCGACCACAATACGATCCGAATTCTGACGCGCATTAAAGTAACTCACACCAAAGTCCAACAAACTCCAACTCAAGTTCAAACCTGCTGTACCGTAGGTTCTATCAGAAGAAATGGAAGGTGGCGCAGTTGAAAGAGTGCCATCTTGAGAGTTAGTTGTCTTGGTAATAAATGAGTTATTACGGTAGTTATAGCCTGCGTTCGCAAGAACCTTGGGCATCATGTCCCACTTGGATAGGTCATAGGTCCCCATCGCGATCGCTTGCTCTAACATTTTTGAACGATGGTCCAGGTTGTATTTGAGTCCACGAGCAATCGCCTCATTCATGGTCAGCAACTCACCTAATGGCTGAACATCTTGCGTGGCTCGATTCCGATCTTTTTCTAAAGTAACGCGCTGTTCTTCAGGCGTCAGAAGTTTAGGCGCAATCGTGCAGCCGCTAAAAACTAGGCTGGCTGTTGCAATGGATAGAACGAATGTTAATTTTTTTAAATTTGGCATGAGCATTTTGCGTAACAAAGTTTTATCAAATCAAATATTAGAAAAGCCAATTCAATCAGGGATCTAGAATCCTGATTTTGGGGTTGGCATCCAACATTTTTTGACTCCCAAATAGTAATTGAGGGGGTGTTTGAATGGTATTCACTTTGAAGTGACTAGCTTTAGAGCTATTAGCTTTTCACGCGGCGTCTGATGCTCTATAAAACTCTTATTTTTCAATAATCTAGAGTTACATTGCCCTCTCTTCTCGTTACAATACAAAAGCATCCAGACTTAATAGATGGAATTTGCCTTCCATTAAGCAGCCCTGCTTTTTAAGAGGCAGTTAAAGAGGCTGTAAGTTGGGGTATTTTTGATAAATAAAAACTTTTTAAAGTAGTATTGAATTCATGCAATTTGCTAACGAAATCTTCTTTTTGGTGGTCGCCTTCATTCTTTGGGGGCTTTTTTTTGGATCTAAGTCTTTATTTAGACTAAGAAAAATCAATCAACCAGAGGCCTTTTGGTTGGCAGCACTGGCTTTTAATGCCTCTTCATTTACCTTTTTTGCCCTAGCTAGCTCCACCCACCTACTACTGGTTACATTAGGCAATACGCTTCTCATCGCCAACGTAGTTTATTTAGCTTTGTTTTGCCGGTCTTTAAGTGGACCGATTGATCAAGGGGTAAAAATTCTCGCAGGAGCAAGTGTTGTCCTTTTTGGTCTTGTATTCGAGTATCTCCGACATACCGGCACTTTTACAGAAAGAGTGACATTTGTAAGCACCATTGCCTGTGCGGGTCTTGCTTGGGAGCTGGTTGAACTCAAACGTTTAAGAAAAACCGAGTCCAATCAACTTAATTTCTTGTTTTTTACGATAGCTGCAGAATTAGCACTCACCTTTGCACGCTTGGGTATTTTGTATTTCAACAGCACACCTTCAACCATCAACCTGTATCAGGAAGCCCCTCTAAGTACCACCATACGATGGTCATGGGTCGGTGTTTCTATTCTGTCATACATAGCCGTCATTGGTTATTGGATGGAGAAGCTTAGCCTCGAGAATGCTCAAACCACCAAAGAAAACATAAAAATCACCGAACTTTTAAAAGAAAAAGAACAGCTGATCTATCGCTTAATGAAAGCCAATAAGACCTCTGCTACTGGCGCTCTATCGGCTTCTATTGCTCATGAATTAAATCAACCACTTGGGGCTTCCAATTTAAATATCCAATTGCTCAAAATGAAATTAGAGCAAGGTGCATTAAACAGGGATTTAGGAGCTGAAATCCTAGAGTCTTTAGAAGAAGATAATCGCCGCGCTGCAACGATTGTTAAATCCTTAAGATCGATCTTCCATGAAAATGACGCTAGTGCAGAAAATGTTCGCGCCGCCGAATTGGTGTCAAAAGTTCTTGATATCGTCAAACCCGAACTAAAGTTCAAAAATATTAATATTGAAGAAAAGATTAACGACCAACTCATGGTGAAAGTGAATGCCTCTGAAGTCGTTCAAGTTCTTTTAAATCTGATGAACAATGCCATTCAAGTACTTGATCAACTAGATAAACCAACGAAAGTTATTACTTTAGAAGTTAGTCATGACATCGATTTTGTTGAATTAAGCATCACAGACAATGGCAGTGGTGTGGCAAGAGAATACCAATCTCAACTCTTTGAACTGCTCAACACCACCAAGAAAACAGGCATGGGTCTTGGTCTTTGGTTATCAAGACATATTGTCACCAGACACCAGGGCTCTATTCATTATGAAGATGCTCCCGGTGGTGGAGCTAGATTTGTGATCCGATTGCCATTGGCTATTTAACCGTAGGCAATGCAAAGATCAGACCTGATCTAGGAGTCCATAAAGGGCTAAAACCACCCCCGAGTTATAGACAGAAGACTTCTCACTATTTAATAACCTGAATCGATACCACCCCAAAAATGCAGTATGTATTGGAAGCTGATTGCGGGCTTTATTGGTTGACCAGTCTCTAAATTTAGCACTTTTAACATTTAAATGATTTATAAATAGTGCTTTAATATAATTAAAGACTTATTTATGATTCATTTTTATTGACCAACGGCATCCAAACCTGTACAGTGCTACCTCATACTTAACGAAATGCATGAGGCAACTATGCGCGTAGATCAACAGCTGACCCTAGCATCCAAGCAACTTGGTCAATCCGCTGAAATAGCTGAATGCTTTGTTTCCTTGCGTCTAGCGCGTCATGTTCGTCAAGGGGAAGCTGCAGTTCGTGCAGGCCTATCTCGCGCAACTGCCCAACGAATTGAAAAAGGTGATCCTGGAGTTGCCATTGGGGCACTTCTTCGTTACCTAGATGCCATCGCTCCAGGCATGACTTTGTTAAAACTATTAAATGGCGATGATCCTGCAATCCTTGCCCTAGAGCGTCGCTCCCGTCCTCAACGTGTACGCGAACTTAGTAAAGCAGAGATGAAAGCGCTTGATTTCTGATGGCAAACACGACTAAAGATTTGTTTGTCTTTGCCAATCTTGATGGTGAATTTGTACCAGCAGGGCAACTTCAATTAGATGAAGAAGGCTCACGACTCATTGCATCCTCATTTGCCTATGGCTTACGTTATTTAGATAGAGCCAATGCTCAAGAAGTTGATCCAGTCGCTCTTAATCTAAAGAATAAAAGTGACATAAAAGGCAAGCGCCTCGTTCCACCAAACGGCCTAGAAGCCTTTGGTGGAGTTCGTGACGCAACGCCTGACTCATGGGGAAGACGAGTTATTGAAGCTAGACTTAAAGTTCCAGCGAATAGCCTTCCCGAGTCAACCTACCTTCTAGAAGCTGGCAGTGATCGAATTGGAGCTTTAGATATTCGATCGTCTTTAGATCAAGAGGAGCGCCCCGCATACGAGAGCATTCATAATCTGTCCTATGTTCTCGAGGGTGCACAGAAGATTGAGGCAGGCATGCCAGTATCTGAAGCGCTATCCAGAATCTTGATTGTAGGTAGCGGTCTTGGGGGTATGCGTCCAAAGGCAAGTGTGCGCGATGATGAAAATATTTTATGGATGGCCAAGTTCCCAGGCAATAGTGATGGATCGTTGGATGTGCCGGGTATTGAATACGCCACACTCAAACTTGCAGAATTAGCTGGTCTCAATGTAGCCGAAAATAAATTAGAACTAGTCGGCCATAAAAAGGTGTTGATGGTCAAACGCTTTGATCGCTCCTGGACTGCTTTAGCTCGTTCTGTAGAAATTCGTCATCATGTTGTTAGCGCCCTCACCCTCGTCGCTTGCCACGAATCAGAATCTAATACAAAAAGCTATATGGATATCGCGGATGCAATACGGAGATATTGCTTAATTCAAACAGTCAAATCGGATATTGAAGAGCTTTATGCACGCATGATCTTTAATCTGTTTGTCAGCAACGATGATGATCATCTTCGCAATCATGCATTTTTATGGAATCATGAGCTTAAGGGCTGGAGCCTAAGTCCACTTTATGATGTTGTGCCACATGCAATCATTGCAAGCGAGCGCTATCAACATCTAGGCGTTGGACCTCAAGGCAAGCTAGCCACTCTTGATAATGCTTTTGGCGCCAAAGAGCGCTTTGGTCTATCTGCACAGCAAGCAAGCTCTATTATCGATCGCGTATGGCGAGTAACTAGGCAGTGGAAAACGCACTTCGAAAATCTTGGAGTTGCTGCAGATCAAATCAAAGCGATCTCATTAGCTTTCAGGCACATTGATGACATTTGTAGCCCTGAATTAATCAAGACTCTAGCTAAATACTAACTTTAAGAATAACCATCAATTGAAATAGAAGTGGTTACAGGTTGATGGTATGAAGATTGGTACAAAAATAAAAAAAGGGCCATAAGCCCTTAATTTATTTAGCATGTTGGCGGAGACGAGAAGATTCGAACTTCCGATCCAGGTTTTGCCCAGATGCTCCCTTAGCAGGGGAGTGCCTTCGACCACTCGGCCACGTCTCCGTATCACTTCACTGAATTAAATCAGTGAAGACGATGATTTTAAATTACTTTTGGTCTAACTCAAATGCTTTATGCAAAGCACGGACTGCTAATTCCATGTATTTCTCGTCAATTAAGACAGAAATCTTGATTTCGCTCGTTGAGATCATCTGAATATTGATGCCCTCTTCCGATAATGTGCGGAACATTTTGCTAGCAATACCCACATGCGAACGCATACCAACACCCACAACAGATACTTTAGAGACCTTTGGGTCACCTAAAATTTCTTTTGCCTGGATGTGTGCTTGCACTTGATTCTTTAAAAGATCCAAGGCTTTTTGATAATCGCCACGCGGTACAGTGAAGGTAAAGTCAGTCTTACCATCCACAGATTGGTTTTGAATGATCATGTCCACATCAATATTGGCATCCGCAATCGGACCCAATATTTGATAAGCAATACCTGGTTTATCAGGCACACCTAAAACGGTGATCTTTGCTTCGTCGCGGGCGAAAGCAATACCCGAAATGACAGCAGCTTCCATAGTTTCTTCTTCCTCGAAAGTAATCAAAGTGCCCGAATTCATTTCTTGTTCGAGCGACATCAGTGGATCAGTTAATGATGACAGAACACGCGTCTTCACACGGTACTTGCCAGCGAACTCAACTGAACGAATTTGCAATACTTTTGAACCCAAGCTAGCCATTTCTAGCATTTCTTCAAAAGTGATTTTGTCCAAACGACGAGCATCTTCACAAACACGTGGATCGGTGGTGTAAACACCATCAACGTCCGTGTAAATAAGGCACTCATCCGCATCAAGCGCTGCCGCTACAGCAACAGCTGATGTGTCAGAACCGCCACGACCCAAGGTCGTGATATTGCCGTTCTCATCAACACCCTGGAAACCAGTAATAACTACTGCTTTGCCAGCATTGAGATCGGCCAAGACCTTCTTACCATCAATCCCCTGAATACGAGCTTTTGTGTAAGAAGAGTCCGTTTTGATAACCACTTGCCAGCCGGCATAACTCACCGCAGGAACACCTTGTGATTGCAGAGCCAAAGCCAACAAGCCAGAACTGACCTGCTCACCAGTCGACGCAATCTGATCCAACTCACGAGGATCTGGGTTGGCATTAATTTCTTTAGCAAGGCCGAGTAAGCGATTGGTTTCGCCAGACATCGCTGAAGGCACCACAACAACTTGGTGACCAGCTTTCATCCACTTAGCGACTCGCTTGGAAACGTTTTGTATGCGCTCCACTGAGCCCATCGACGTGCCACCATATTTATGAACAATTAGAGCCATGTGTAGGAAATATCGTAAAAATCGCACCCAAGAGGTGCGTAATCAAACAAAAGTGTGATTTTACACGTTTACGAGGAAGGTTTAATAAGTATTTGAGGATGTTGCTGTGTGAGGCTCAATCCATGACTGGCGTTTATTACTTCAAGATTACCCTTGGTATTTAAGCTGTCCCTAGCTCCCCAATTAAGCCAAACCATTTTTTTGACATTTAAATCGATAAGCATATTTTTGTCACTTCTATATACCCAGCAGGAAAACTCGTGTAATATATACGCAAGTTGCGTATACTAATTGGATGCACGCAACCTTTATAGAACTACCAATTTTCAGCAAGTATCGTAAAGAGTCCAGATGAAAAAACGTGAGTTATTTGCAGAACTATCAGAAGGCATGACAGCCCTAAAAAAAGAAAGGGATGGCAAGCTAACACTTAAAAAATATAAAGTCACATCCAAGCCTGCACCAGAGGTTACCGTTGATGAATTGACCTCACTTAGAGAAAAGCTTGGTCTTTCAAGACCCGTCTTTGCAGACTTTATTCGGACGAACCCAAGAACAGTGGAGAATTGGGAACAAGGTCGAGCCAAACCAAATGCACAAGCTGCTTTAATCATCAAACTGATTAGCAAGTATCCTCAAACATTCAAAATGCTTGCTAGCATCTAGCTTGATAGCCACTCAAGGACAATTCTTGGACCTTGATGGGTAAATCAGTCAGCACTGATGCCAATACCTACGAAGAAGGTTTAATAAGTATTTCTGCAGGGATCCCTAAACCCCTGTGTAAATTCCAGATCATTCGGAGCGTCAAAGGTCGCTTTTTGTTAAGAACCTCATAAACTCGATTTAACTGTCCGATCATTGGCTGCAGGTCTTTCGCCACCAAACCCATTTGCTCCATCCTAAAATGAATAGCTGCAACTGGATCCGGCAACTCAACAACGAGGGTTTTTCTCTCATAAGCCTCAACTAAAGTAACCAAAACATCCAATCGATCTCCCTCAAGAGTACCCTTCTTTGCAAGCATGAGACCCTCGATTTCTCTGAGAGTTGCCTTGTAATCTTTTTTAGTTTTAATGGGTCTAATGTTCATTTTTTCTTAAATAAGTTGTGCATTGATCGTGTCATAAGTTTGATGAGTTCCTATAAAGCGAATATAGACAACTTGATAGCTGGGATTTAACCAAAACTTTTTAATCGTAGCTAAAGCAATTATTCTCATGTAGTTTAGTCCCAAAATGGGACTATTGAAAAGTTAATGTGAATTAAATTTTCAATGCCATGCCCGTTCACCTAAGCAGTATTCTGCTGTAGGAAACATCAGATTTTGATAATTAGAAAGACAAGCTGTTCGCTTGGAGAAAGATCGCTATTGCCACTCTGGGCTAATTCTTGGACCTTGATGGGTAAGCCAATCAGCACTGATGCCAATACCTGCGACGGCCACTAGCTCTGTACCGATATAAAGCAAGGGTAAATCTCTTTGCCACGGCGGGATACCAGCCTCTTGGTAAAGGTTTTTGAGAGTTTTACGGGGCCTTTGCGGATGCACCTTGAACTTCTCGCCCCCATCGCGCGCCATCGTATTGATTAAACCTTTTTTCTTGGCTTCATCAAAGCGCTCTTTTGCAATACCTGGTTTTTGACTGTTACTTGGCAACCTTTTGAAAACCCACTCGCCTGCCTGCTCAGTGTTCGTTTTAGTTTTAGTTTTAGTTTTAGTTTTAGCTTTAGTTTCAGCTTCTGTTTTAACTTCAGCTTCTGTTTCTTTATTTTTCTTCTCTTGAATGGGTTCCTGCGGGGTGATCGTTAATACACCTCGCCAAAGACGGATCAAGCAATCATCATGCTGCCATTGCAGTTGCGCATCCGTTCTAACTTCTAATAAATCTTGCCACCAGGAGGCAAGGCGCTCCGTACTTGGGTAACTCAATTGATGTTGCTGCAACCAACGGCGCAAAGCATTGGACGCTCTCGCTTGATTGGTTTTATAGAGTCTGACTAAATTGGTTTTAGATAAGCCCTCTTTAGTCACAATCAAGCCCAAATCAATGTCCGCCAATTGATGAAGCAACTCTTGGGCTTCAGCGATATGTTTGGCACCTCTAGCCAAGTTAACAATGGCGCCCTGTTGTGTTTTTTCTAACTGAGGCAATAAGGTTTTTCTGACAGCATTTCTGCGATAACTCTCATCCTGATTGCTCGGATCTTCTATCCACTTCAAACGGTGCTTCTTAGCGTAGGCCTCAAGATCCTCTCGACGCATCTCCAGAAATGGTCGCCATACATGGATATGGCTAGAGGTATTTTTTTTGGTTTTTTTAGTGCTTGCACTACTTTTGTTAGCAGGCATACCCGATAAGCCAGCTAAGCCAGCACCACGCATCAACTGAATCAAAACAGTCTCCGCCTGATCATCCAAATGATGCGCCACCAAAAGATCTTCTATTTTGTACTTATGACACATCTCATAAAGAGCTTGATATCTGAGATCTCTTGCTTGAGATTCGATGTTCGAAGCATGCTCAAGTTCCACATTGATGGTGTCGAAATGACAGCCCCATTTTTTAGCAAGCTGTTGGCAATGCTTTTGCCATTGATCCGCCTCTTTTTGAATCCCGTGGTGAACATGGAAAGCATGGACATGCTCGGGACCATGCGCTTGAATCGTTGCATGCAACAAGACAGCAGAATCCAAGCCCCCACTAAAAGCGACAGCCAAACGAGTTGGCTGTTTTGTGGTCGCTTTTTTAGTGGATTTTGTTTTACTTTTCTTTGCTGGTGTCTTTGAATTTGCCATAGCTCATTAAGCGCTGATGACGACGCTCGAGAAGTTCATCCACGCCCATGGTTTGGAATTGGCGAAGCGAATCGGCCAAAGCGCGCTTTAATAAAGCAGCCATTCCAGCATGATCGCGATGAGCGCCACCCAAAGGCTCGCTCACAATCTTGTCAATTAAACCTAACGCTTTCAAACGCAATGCGGTTAAAGCCAATTGCTCAGCTGCTTCCGGTGCTTTTTCAGCCGTTTTCCAAAGGATGGATGCGCAACCCTCTGGAGAAATCACAGAATAGGTGGAGAACTGAAGCATCTGCACCATATCGCCCATAGCAATCGCTAAAGCACCACCGGAGCCACCTTCACCAATGATGGTAGAAATGATAGGTACCCTGAGTTCAGCCTGAACATACAAGTTATGACCAATGGCTTCTGACTGATTGCGCTCTTCTGCATCAATACCCGGGAAAGCACCTGGCGTATCCACAAATGTAAATACTGGAATATTGAATTTTTCTGCCAAACGCATCAAACGTTTGGCTTTTCTGTAGCCTTCTGGGCGACTCATACCAAAGTTACGCATCGCACGCTCTTTCGTATCACGACCTTTTTGATGGCCGATCACCATGCAAGGCATACCGTTAAAGCGCGCCAAACCACCAATCATCGATTGATCATCGGCAAAGTTTCTATCGCCATGCAACTCATGAAAATCTGTGAAGATGTGATTCACATAATCCATCGTGTAAGGACGTTGCGGGTGGCGTGCAATTTGCGCAACCTGCCAAGGAGTCAGGCGAGAGTAAAGGTCTTTCGTGAGTAACTGGCTTTTTTCAGAGAGCTTGCCGATCTCTTCTGAGATATCGACTACAGACTCATCTTGTACAAAACGTAACTCTTCAATCTTTTGTTCGAGCTCAGCGATTGGCTGTTCGAATTCTAGGAAAGTGATTTTCATGGGCTCTATTCTAATATCTCTTAGGGCTTCTACCTAATATTTTGATACTCCAGTGACCGGAAACTCTAAAAACATAAAAAAGGGGCTTTTCAGGTGATTTCTGCCGTTTTTACAGTGTTTTTGTGATTTTTGATGCCTTTTGATACTTTTTTTGATGCTGAGAGGCTTTTTAAGTCGATTAATGGGCTCGGAAGCGCACATTTGAACCTGAGCGATCAATACTCCACCGGAATCGGATCCAAACTGCGCCACATATACCAAGTGGCAATGGTTCGGTAAGGCTCCCAATTTGCCGCAACCTCTTTAGCCTCATTCCTTGAAACAGGCTCGCCACTGAAGTAGGCTTGCGAAATAGCTTTAATCAAACCTACATCATCCAAAGGCAGAACGTTGGGTCTCATGAGGTAGAAGATCAGAAACATTTCAGCCGTCCAGCGACCAATACCGCGAATCGCTGTTAACTGAGCAATCACCGTTTCATCGTCCAATGCATCCCATTGAGCACAATGCAACCCACCGTTCTCAAAGTGATTGGCTAAATCTTGGATGTACTCTACTTTTCTGAGGGAAAGACCCGCATCTCTTAATTCCATCAACTCCAACTTGAGGATGGCTTGAGGCGTGAATTTTCGGCTTTTCTTTTTTGTTGCTAGCAGTACCCGATCCCAAACTGACTGGGCAGCTTTGACTGAAATTTGCTGTCCCACGATCGCTCTAGCCAAGGTCTGGAACGCATCGCCACGAGTGGTTAAAAATCCAACATTGGGATACTTGGGAATGATTTTCCGCAGAATTCGATCTTGCTTCATCAAAGCCGCACAACCAGCCTCCCAGTAGTCCGGAGCCACCAAATCCTCTACCGGCGGCATCACCGGCTCTACGGGCTTGGGTGGTTTGAGCGGCTTAGCTGGCTTAGCTGCTTTTGAGCTAAAAGGCATTAAGCCCGTCTCCAAAGAGTCACGCCACCTGGCTTGTCTTCTAGGACAACACCTTGAGCGAGTAAATCTTGGCGAATTTGATCCGCTTTTGCAAAGTCTTTGGCCTGCTTGGCATCGGCTCGCGCTTGGATAGCCGCTTCGACAGCTACGGTATCGGTCGCCTCTGCATCACGACCACCACTGGCTTGTAAGAAGTCTTGAGGTGCTCGCTCCAAAAGACCTAACAATTTGGCTAATTGTTTAAGCTCTCTCGCCAAATCACGCTGGGTGTCACCTTCTGATTTATTAATCTCATTGGCTAGCTCAAACAGAATCGCAACGGCTTCAGGGGTATTGAAGTCATCGTTCATCACGTTCACAAAGCGGGTACGCCATTCACTTTGTTTGCCGTAATTAGGAATATCGTCAACACTTGAAAGCGCGTTATACAAACGAGTTAGACCCTGCTTCGCCTCTTCCAAATGGGCATCCGAGTAATTCAATGGGCTACGGTAATGGGCTTTGAGGATGAAGAATCGCACGACCTCAGGATCAAACTCTTTCAATACCTCTCGAATGGTGAAGAAGTTACCCAATGACTTGGACATTTTTTCTTCATTCACCCTCACAAAGCCGTTGTGCATCCACGTGTTCACAAACGGCTTGCCTGTTTCTTCTGAGAAAGCACCCTCACTTTGAGCAATCTCATTTTCATGATGCGGGAACTGAAGATCAGCGCCACCACCGTGGATATCAAAATGATGGCCGAGCAATTGGCAGCTCATAGCAGAACACTCGATGTGCCACCCAGGTCGCCCCACACCCCAAGGGGACTGCCACTTGGTATCTTCTGGCTCATCGGCTTTGGCAGACTTCCATAAGACAAAATCCAACGGATCTTGTTTGCTGGTGGCTACCGCCACACGTTCACCCGCTCGCAAGTCATCCAAGGTCTTGCCAGATAAGCGACCATAGTTCTTAAAGTTTCTGACGGCGTAATTCACATCCCCATCATGGGCCTGATAGGCATAGTTGTTTTTAATCAAGCGGGTGATGATGTCTTGCATCTGCGGGACAAACTCAGTGGCTCTTGGCTCATAAGTGGGTCTTTCAATACCTAGCGCATCCGCATCCTCGTGCATGGCGTCAATAAAACGCTGGGTTAACTCTTTAATCGTTTCTTTGTTTTCAACTGCGCGCTTGATGATCTTGTCATCAATATCCGTGATGTTTCGAACATAGGTCACCTCAAAACCAGAGGCTCTCAACCAACGCTGCACCATATCAAATACCACCATCACGCGTGCATGACCTATGTGGCAATAGTCATAAACGGTCATGCCGCACACATAAAGCTTGACCTTGCCAGGCTCTATTGGGGTAAATGGCTCTTTTTGACGCGTTAGGGTATTAAAAATTTGCAACATAGGGGCTTGGTAGATTGTTTATTTTGGGAACTAATTGAGCTGCTTCTGTGAAACCTTCGGACGAGTTAGCAGCTAACTTTGACCTCCGTTTGACCTTGGTTTAAGCCAAGTTTCAAGTAATGAAGCATCATTTGTTAGACTGAAGGTGAAGTATAGCTAATTCAGCACCCATCAAATCAATCATTACCCTTAAAATTATGCTTTTACTGAACCCACTAGCGAGACCCAAACATATGCCATTGAACAACCTTGGTAAAGCGATCCAAGCCAGCATCCTCTCTCTCGCTTGCTTCTATTCAGTAGGCGCCTTATCTCAAACAACAACAGGCCCTCAAAAAGTCACTCGAGAGAGCATTGCCGCCAAAGCAGACCCCTCTCCTTTTGAGTTCAGCCCCAATGCCGTTCAGTCTGCTCAAATGCAGCCGTCCTTAGCCACACCTTTTATTGTTTTGCAAAAGGTGCCAGAGCCTAAGAATAAAAATGCCATTCCTGAAGCCATTTACAAATTAATCAGCGATAAAAAGTACCCCGAAGCCATTTCAGCCATCGAAGCGGAGTTAAAGGTCAATCCTCGCAATGTACAACTCCGATTTGTACGCTCCAGAATTGAAATCGAAATGGGTAATTTGCCAGCAGCCAAAGCAGCCCTTTTAGAGATCACCCAACAATTCCCGGAAATTCCAGAGCCTTACAACAACCTAGCAGTGCTTGAAGCTGAAACCGGTCGCTTAGATGAGGCTAAAGAGTATTTGGAGTTAGCCCTAAAGGTGCAACCGAACTTTGCAACCGCTTACGAGAACCTCGGAGACGTCTACACGCGTCTCGCAGCGAGAGCTTATGGCAAAGCGTTGACGCTGGATAAAAAACTAATTCAAAATCGTCGCAAGATGAAATTAGCTGAAGACATCTTAAAGCCCGTAACCAACTAAAGCAGTTATATCGTTTTATCCATTTTTTAGAGTTGTTTTATTTTTTTACATTGCAATTTATTTCATTGAAAGAAGAAGGAGCTAGCATGGCCAAGGTACAACTACAAACCAGCATGGGCAACATCACGTTAACCTTAAACGATGAGTTAGCGCCAAAGTCCACTGAGAATTTTTTAGCCTATGTGCGCTCAGGCCATTACGACGGCACTATTTTCCACCGTGTGATTGCTAATTTTATGATCCAAGGCGGCGGCATGACTGCAGGCTTGAAACAAAAGCCAACCATGGCAGCGATTGAAAATGAAGCGGACAACGGTCTTAAAAATACCAAAGGTTCTGTTGCTATGGCTAGAACAGGTGACCCTCACTCAGCCACCGCACAGTTCTTTATTAATACAGTTGATAACGACTTTCTTAATTTCTCAGCACCCACTTCTCAAGGTTGGGGTTATGCGGTTTTCGGTGAAGTGACCGAAGGCATGGATGTAGTTGAATTGATTCGCAAGGTCAAGACTGGTAGCTCAGGCTTTCATCAAGACGTTCCTCAAGAAGATGTCACGATTGTTCAAGCTACTATTATTGAAGAGTAATTCATGCACGCGAGCGCCATTCTTATTTCTGATTTACATCTAACACCCTCTATGCCGAGAACGGCAGAGAGGTTTTTTGAGTTTTTAGAAAAAGAAGCTCGCTCGCACGAAGCCTTGATTATCTTAGGTGATCTGTTTGAGTTTTGGGTAGGGGATGATGCCAAAGCACGATCCCCTTTCCATCAAGCAGTCGCTAAAGCGATTAAAGCGTTGAGTCAATCTGGCACGAAGGTTTACTTTATGCCAGGTAATCGGGATTTCTTATTGGGTCAGCAGTATGCTCAAAAAGCACAGATGTCTATTTTGAATGACCCACAAGTCATGGTGATTGCTGAGCAAGCTTGGTTACTCACTCACGGTGATGCGTTATGTACAGCTGATAGCAACTACCAGCTATTTAGAAAAGTCGTGCGCAGCCAATTTGTACAAAAATTATTTTTATTACTTCCAACATTCTTGCGTGTCCGCATTGCCAGCTCTTTGCGCAGCAAGAGTACAGCCAAATACCAGCGAACTCAGAAGTTCACACCAGAAATCAACCAAGTGAAAGGTGATGTCACTTTGAACGCTACAGCAGCGTTGGTCGCATCGCTAGAGTGTCCCAGAATGATCCATGGTCATACGCACCGCCCTGCTTACCATCAAGAGAAATCAGATGGTCAATCATGGGAGCGTTGGGTTTTATCCGACTGGGATTTTGATCACCCAGAAACGGTGTTGCCCAAAGGTAATGCTTTAAGCATCACCTCCGAGGGTATCCGTTCTTTAGATTTGGTTAGAGCTTAGTTAGTTCTAAGTTAGCGCTGGTTATTTAACTTGAGAGTGACCACGTAACTGGGTCACCAATTGCGCAAATAAACGCGGATTACCAGCCATGATCTCACCTGTGTGAAGGTAAGACTCTTCGCCCGCATAGTTACCAACCAAACCACCTGCTTCTGTGATCAATAAAGCACCCGCTGCCATATCCCACGGCTTTAAACCTTGCTCAAAAAAGGCATCTAAACGGCCAGCAGCCACATAAGCCAAATCCAAAGCAGCAGCACCAGGGCGACGTAAACCAGCACATTGGCGTGTCATTTTGGCAAATATCTCCAAGTACGCATCAACATCTTGGTCTTCACGGTAAGGGAAACCTGTACCGATCAAGGCTTCAGACATTTTGAGGCGCCCCGCCACACGCAAGCGACGGTTATTGGCATAAGCACCTGCACCACGTGTTGCTGTGAAAAGTTCATCACGGTTTGGATCGTAAATCACGGCTTGTTGAGTGACACCATCCACCGCCAAGGCAATGGATACAGCGTAATGAGGGAAACCATGAATAAAGTTAGTGGTGCCGTCCAATGGATCGATGATCCATACATGACTCGGTTGACCTTCAAGAGCAGTCCCTTGGATCTCACCGCCCTCTTCAGCTAAAAAGCCGTGATCAGGGAAGGCATCTTTTAAAGTATCGATAATGGCAGATTCAGCAGCCTGATCGACTTCAGTGACAAAATCGTTGTGTTGTTTACGGGTAACCTGAATACGCTCGCTATTCAACGAGGCTCGGTTGATAATATTTCCTGCGCGACGGGCGGCCTTGATGGCCACATTAAGCATGGGGTGCATAGTATTTTTTAAGTAACACAACGAATTGGAGAAGAGCAATGTCCAGCGATCAAGCTGTACGACGAAAACAGATTTTAGCTCGAAATGAGGAATCCTTGGGGCTTTTGAAGAAAAACTGGCCTGTTCGGTGGGTCATGGTTCGCACCAGCCACCCCGGCAATGTGGGATCAGCCGCCAGGGCTATCAAAACCATGGGCTTCTCCAGCCTGCATTTGGTGAATCCTGCCTACCAATATATGGCCAAAAAGGCCGAAGCGATCTCCTTATCCAGCGGCGCATTTGATGTTCTCGAGGGCGCACAAAATCATGAGTCTTTAGTCGATGCAGCCGGAGCCAGTCAATTGGTCTTTGGTTTAACGACCCGTGATCGAGAATTTGGCCCTCCAGCAATTCCCCTCAATGAAGCGATTGACTTAGCTAGTCAGGCACTTTTGATGGATAAACCGGTGGCTTTTGTATTTGGAACAGAACGAACCGGCTTGGATAACGATGATCTTAAGCACTGCACCCACCGAGTTTGGATTGATGCTAACCCAGAGTACCCTTCACTCAATCTAGCCCAAGCCATGATGATTGTGGCCTACTCGATGAGGCAGGGTCTCATGAGAGGACTAGAGATTGACTCAAAGACCACTTACTCAGAAATGTCTTCCGCCAGCCATGTGGAGCTAGCCGATCAAGCAGCGATTACAGCCATGCTCGATCATTGGCAGCAAGGCCTTGAAGCAATTGGGTATCTTGATCCTCAGAACCCTAAAAAGCTCATGCCCAGACTCCAAAGCTTATTTGCCAGGGCCTCTTTGCAAAAAGAAGAAATTGATCTTTTGCGCGGCATTGCAAAACAAATGCTTCAACACGGTAAAATCAAATAATGTCTTTATTCGAACACGTTGATTCCATCATTGCCCGCGATCCGGCGGCCCGCACTCGCTTAGAAGTGATTCTGTGCTACCCGGGCTTGCATGCCGTTTGGTTGCATCGCATCGCGCATTTTCTGTGGCATATTGAGTTGAAATTAGTTGCACGCTTGGTATCCCATACAGCTCGCTTCATCACAGGTATTGAGATACATCCCGCTGTTGTGGTGGGCAAACGCGTGTTCATTGATCACGGCTTAGGCGTAGTGATTGGTGAAACCACCGTGATTGGCGATGATTGCACCATCTATCAAGGTGTTACCTTGGGAGGCACATCACTCTACAAAGGCACCAAGCGTCACCCGACTCTCGAGTCAGGCGTGGTGGTGAGTGCTGGCGCCAAAGTTCTGGGTGGCTTCACTGTTGGTCAAGATGCGCGCATTGGTTCGAATGCAGTTGTTCTTAAAGCTGTTCCAGCAGGTGCTACTGCAGTTGGCATCCCAGCCAGAATTGTTGAAACTTCCGATTCTCAACATTCGTTCACGGCTTATGGCATCACCCCTGAAGATATCGGTAACTGATGAACCCAATTGAGTTGGCCAAGCACACGCCTGCGATGCAGCAGTTTTTGGGCATTAAGGCGGAGCACCCCCACTCTTTAGTTTTCTTTCGGATGGGTGATTTTTACGAGCTCTTCTTTGACGATGCCGAAAAAGCTGCCAAGATTTTAGATATCACTCTCACGCAACGTGGTCAGTCAGCCGGCAACCCTATCAAGATGGCAGGTATTCCATACCACGCTGCCGAGCAATACTTAGCCAAACTCATTCAAGCAGGACAGTCCGTTGCTATTGCAGAGCAAGTCGGTGACCCTGCCACATCCAAAGGCCCTGTTGAGCGACGCGTGATGCGTGTGATCACACCTGGAACGCTCACTGACTCAGCGTTGATGAGCGACCGAGAAGATGCGCCTTTATTAGCGATCGTGCCGTCCACCAAAAAGAGTGCCTGGGGTTTAGCTTGGTTAACCATCACCAGCGGCGATCTAAAACTCACTCAGTGCGCCCCTGAAGAATTGCCGCAATATTTAGCGCGCATCCAACCGGTTGAAATACTTTGTTTACCGGGCTCTGAAAATCAAATCAAAGAGCTTCTCTTAGAATCAAGTGGTAGTGACATCAACTTATCCGGTCACACGATTCCAGATTGGGTATGGACACCCGATGAAGGGCATCGTCGCTTAACCGATATTTTCCAGATGAGCAGTTTGCAAGGTCTTGGCATTGATAACCAAGAACTACAAGCATCTGCCTTAACTGCAGCTGCAGCGGTACTGGCTTATGGTGCCAATACTCAAGGTCTCGGTTGGCACGGCAAGTTACCGCATATTCAGAAATGCCAATTTGAAGAGGATCAAAACTATATTGGGATTGATGCAGCAACCAGACGTAATTTAGAAATCACAGAAACATTACGTGGTGAATCGGATCCTACCCTATTCTCATTATTAGATAACTGCTCCAGCGCGATGGGCAGCCGTCGAATGCGCCATTGGTTGCATCATCCTCTACGTCAACAAGCTGTTGTTATCGAGCGTCACCAAGCCATTGAAACTTTTCTGGCACACCCCTTTGTTCTTCAGGACATCCAACAGATTTTGAAGCAAGTGGCCGATGTCGAACGCATCAGCGCGCGCCTAGCATTAGGCAGTGCTCGCCCAAGAGATTTAAGTAGCTTGCGTGATACTTTAAAAGCGCTACCGGATTTAGCCGCCAAGCTAAATCCTTTGAGTGCAGCCAGTACCTTATTAAAAAAATTAGCTGAAGTTTTAGCATCAGCCCCACCCGTTTTAGATTTACTAGAGCGAGCGATCGCACCAGAACCCTCCGTTGTAATTCGAGAAGGTGGCGTGATTGCGGATGGCTACCATCCAGAGCTCGATGAGTTGAGGCGTTTGGGAGACGACTGTGGCGCGTTTTTACTTGAACTTGAGGCTCGCGAGCGTGAACGCACAGGCATTGCTAATCTCCGTGTTGAATTCAATCGCGTCCATGGCTTCTTCATTGAAGTCACCAATGGTCAAACCGATAAAGTTCCTGAGGACTACCGCCGCCGACAAACACTTAAGAATGCCGAGCGCTACATTACGCCCGAACTCAAGGCGTTTGAAGACAAAGCATTGTCTGCCAAAGAGCGAAGCTTTGCGCTTGAGAAACAATTGTATGAGGCTTTGTTAGCGGAGCTGCAGTCTCACGTGACCGCCTGCCAAACTACAGCTCAAGCATTGGCAGAAACAGATGTCTTATCCTGCTTAGCAGAAAGAGCTCAAACATTAGGCTGGGTGCGTCCACTCCTTCATGAAACCGCCGGCCTTGAAATCAAGGCGGGTCGTCATCCTGTGGTTGAGGGTCAGTTAGCCAAACGCTCAGAGTCCTTTGCTCCAAACGATGCGCAATTTGATAATGCTCGACGCATGCTTCTCATCACCGGTCCGAACATGGGTGGTAAATCAACTTACATGCGTCAAATCGCATTAATTGTTTTACTCGCTTACGTGGGATCTTATGTGCCCGCAGCAAACGCTAAGATGGGGCCGATTGATCGCATCTTTACCCGCATTGGCGCTGCCGATGATTTGGCGAGTGGTCGCTCCACCTTCATGGTGGAGATGACCGAGGCAGCTGCTATCTTGCATCGTGCTACTCCACAGTCTTTGGTACTCATGGATGAGATTGGACGCGGCACATCAACTTTTGATGGTCTGGCATTGGCGTGGGCGATTGCCCAACAATTACTGAGCAAGAATCGATCTTGGACTTTATTTGCGACACACTATTTAGAATTAGCTAGCTTACCTGGCAAGTATCCACAGTGCGCGAATGTTCACTTGAGCGCTGTTGAAAAAGGTCATGGGATTGTTTTCTTACACACGGTTCAAGCTGGTCACGCTAACCAAAGTTACGGCTTGCAGGTCGCTCAGCTAGCAGGCGTTCCTCAAGAGGTGATCAAAGAAGCTCGTAAACACTTGGTTCGTTTAGAAGAAACAGCGAATCAAGAAAGTCGAGCTACTCAGCAATCGGATCTATTTACTCAAACAACTCCGGTTGAGATAGAGATGGATCCTTTGACTGAAAAAGCGTTAGCGCTCCACAAAGAAATAGAGGCCATCCAATTGGATAGCCTCAGTCCGAAAGACGCACTCGACTTACTGTATCAATTAAAAAATAAATAGTTTTTAAGTTAATTTATTTTTTCGATTAATGGAGCGTTGGGCGCTGTTCCTGGTCACGAATAATTTCTTCAAGCTCAGCTTCGTCATCTTCAATATCGGATCCAAAAGCACCCAACGGATGCCCATCTTCCAATTCTTCTTCGGTTGCTTCGCGCACATCAGCAATCTGCAACCAGAACTTTAAAGCTAAACCGGCTAGTGGATGATTGCCATCTAACACCACTTTGTCTTCAGCCAAGTCGGTAACGGTATAAATAAGGGGCTCCTCATCATCGTCATCCGCCTTGATATCTGGATCTAATTCCGCATCAGCCACAGGTGCTTCATCATCCAATAAGCCCTCAAACTGCATACCAACCTCAATGGGCTCCGGAAATCGTGAGCGAGCTTCAATTTTGAGCAAGTCAGGATCATAGTCACCAAAGGCGTCGGTCGGTTCCAATTGAATCGTGGTTTCATAACCCACATCATGGCCATCCACCGCTTCCTCAATCTTCGGGAAAGTGCCTTCGTAGCCACCGTGTAAATAAACCATCGGACCTGCAGATTCTTCGATAAGATTGTCTTGAGCATCCGTCAGACGGTATCTTAGAGAAACAATAGTATTCTTTTGTACTTTCATAATGATGTTATTTTACGTGAGTCTTTACGAAAGCCTACTGAAGTGAGTTTAATCCAGCCATGAAGCCAATATTAACCAATAGTTATATACCGCCCAAAGTACCTCAGCCATTGCCAATTGACGAGCCTTGGGCACTTTTAGGGGGCATCAGTCCCAAGCGCTTCATGAAAGACTATTGGCAGAAAAAACCGCTTCTTGTCAGAGGTGCCATTCCTGCTTTTAAGTTAGCCAAAGCCGCTGGATCCCCCCTCACCAGCCCCCTTTCATTTTCCGATCTGAAAAAGTTGGCTGGACAAAATAATGTGGAGTCTCGTTTAGTTAAGAGCCACCCATGGTCTCTCACGCATGGCCCTCAAAAGACTTCAGCTATCCCATCTCTTCAACAGCCCGATTGGACCATGTTGGTTCAGAGTGTGAATGCCCATCACCCTGCGGCAGAGACCGTGATGTCATGGTTTAGATTTATTCCAGAAGCGCGCTTAGATGATTTGATGATCAGCATCGCTGGAGAAAAAGGTGGCGTTGGTCCTCATATTGATTCTTATGATGTGTTTCTTTTGCAAATGGAGGGACGCCGTCATTGGAAGATTTCCTCACAAAAAGATCTTTCTCTCAAAGAAAACCTTCCGCTCAAAATCTTAAAAAACTTTAAAGCGACGGATGATTGGGTTTTAGAGCCTGGGGATATGCTCTACTTGCCACCCAATATTGCACATGATGGCATCGCACTCGATGCAGGCTGCCAAACGTGGTCGATTGGATTTAGGGCTCCAACTTATAAAGAGCTCATGAATGAAATCTTATGGCGCACAACCGAGGCTCTTGAGAACAATCTAGCCTTGTCAGAGCTTTACAACGATCCCGACCAACAGGCAACCCTCGATCCAGCATTGATCCCTGCTCAACTGATTGATGCTGTTCAACAGCACCTCAATCAACTGAAATGGAGCAAAAGTGACGTCTCTTGTACTTTGGCTAGCATCTTGAGTGAGCCAAAACCACAAGCTGTTTTCAGCCCGCCAAGAGTGTTACTTGATTTATCAAGCTTCAAAAAAGCGATTTCTCAAGCAGGTATTAGATTAGCGCCATCATCTAAGTCACTGTATGACAAGGATTTTTTCTATTTAAATGGCGAAAGTATGAGTGATTCTGATGAGCCGGATTGGTCCTACTGGTGCCAGCTGAGTCAACACAAGCAACTATCAGCTCTACAGTGTATAGATCTTTGTTACTGGATTACCGATGAAGATAGCCCTTGGTTTGAGGCTTACCAATCGGGTTGGTTATGCATCAATTCATCTAAGATCGATAAGGGTTAACTCTAGTATTTTTTATAAATCTATTTATAATCTCCCTCTGATCCCAAAGTGAACTCACCCAAGGATCCGGTCTAAATCACCGTTAGATGATTAGCTAATCTTTTAAGGAAATAAAAAATGAAAAAATCACTATTAGTAGCATCTTTGTTAGCAATTTCTTTGGCAGCTTGTGGCAAAAAAGAAGCTCCAGCTCCAGTAGCTCCAGCAGCAGCTCCAGCTGATGCAGCAGCTCCAGCAGCAGCACCTGCAGCTCCAGCAGCTCCAGCAGCAGCTGAGCCAGCTAAGAAGTAATTCTTACTGAAATAAAAAAGACCACCTTCGGGTGGTCTTTTTTTTACCTGCTGTTTACTTCTTGTTGCTTACTTGCCAACTTGAAGGTCTAAAAGACTTAAGATTTGTTCAGAAACACCGCCTGCTTCAGCAGCACCATTTTCATCTTGAACAGTTACTGTAACTGTGCCAGCAGTATCTTTAACAAGTACACGGTAACGCTTAGCCTTTTTCATATCATCATCGGACTTCTTACTGAACATTTTGTCAAAGAAACCACGTTCATTTGATAACTCTTGCGTATTAACAAAGCGTACATAGTAGATACCTTTGCTGCGATCGCGATCATCCACAGTGAAATTCGAACGATCAAGACCCACACCAACTTCTCGCCAAGCACGATCAAAATTACCAGCAAACTCCAAACGAGGCGTTGGAGTTTTCTTCAAATTAGAAACCTTTGTTGTGCCCGATGCTGTTTTGGCAGCAGCCAATGAAGCTTTAGTAGACTCTTCAGCATAACCCAAACGTTGCATCAAGCGAGCCAAAAACTCGGCTTCAAGCTCAGGATCATTAGCTCGAGTTGTCCACATGGCTTGGTTCTTATCTGAACCAGTCAACTCCTCAGTTGCACCACGATGCGTAATAAATACCTCTGTCTCACCCTTACTATTGACCTCTAAACGTGTACGGAATTTATCACGCTCACCCGTTGAGTAAATAGAATCTAAAACCTTACCAATTGTTCTTCTAATAAAGTCCTGAGGAATCTTGGCACGATTCTCCGCCCAATCAGTTTCCATAATTCCCGTCTCAGGAGAGTCGACCATCAAGATAAAACCAGTCTCCTGCCAGAAATCACGAATGCTTGGATAAAGCTCTTTAGCCGGCTTATTGATAACCAACCAACGACGGCTACCATCACGCTCCACTCTAATACCAGCAACAGTGGGTAAAACAGCTTCTTTACTGGTTGGTTTGGTTTGTACAGCATTGCTGTAACCGGACAACGTAGCGCCACCATCAGGCACCACATAGCGCTTATCACCACCAGCCACTGCCATATCAGGAGGAAACGCCAAATTAGGACCTTTTTTCTCACCGGCTGATTTGTAATCAATGGTGTCACCTGAAAAGGTGCTGGAGCAAGCAGTTAACAAGAGACTAAGAGTTCCAATAAGAACCAATCTTGACTGTGAGGGTAAGCGACGCATATGTTTTCCTAAGTTGTCGAACTGTTAACTATTCTGAGTGTTGCTATCTAAAAATTGAATAAAAATTTACTTAAAACTTTTTACTTCTTAACTAATCCAGCGCCTTTAAGCGCTAGTAGCACCTGTTCTTGAGCGCTAGGCGTTAAAGTGGTGAGAGGCAAACGAATGCCTTCAGCCATTAAACCCATCGCATGAAGAGCCCATTTCACAGGAATTGGATTCGCTTCAATGAACATGGCTTTATGAACTGCTAATAATTGGTACTGAATCTCTCTAGCTTTTGACGCATCACCTGCCATAGCAGCGACACACAACTCGTGCATCAATCGAGGCGCTACGTTAGCTGTCACTGAAATATTGCCATGACCACCCATCAACATAAGTAGCAAGGCAGTTAAATCATCACCTGAATAAACTGCAAAATCCGAACAGCCCGTTGCATTTAAACCAGCAATCAATTGCATGCCACGCTCTAAATTACCGGTTGCATCTTTAACACCTACCACGCCTGGAACTTTTGCCAAACGCAGAATGGTTTCATTACTCATATCGGCAACGGTACGACCCGGCACGTTATACAAAATCACAGGCAGGTCTACTTTTTCTGCAATCGTTTTGAAATGCAAGTACATACCTTCTTGCGTCGGCTTGTTGTAATAAGGCACCACTTGCAAGCTAGCATCTGCACCGACTTTTTTAGCAAAGGCTGTTAACTCAATCGCTTCACTGGTTGAATTACCCCCGGTGCCAGCAATAATAGGAATGCGCTTGGCAGTATGTTCCACTGTGACACGAATCAGTTCGCAATGCTCTTCAACGGAAACAGTCGGAGATTCCCCCGTTGTTCCAACGATCACAATGCCATCCGTACCTTCAGCAATATGCCAGTCGATCAGTTGACGCAAACCCGGCAAATCAAGGCTGCCATCAGGGTGCATGGGCGTGACGATCGCCACTAAACTTCCAGTGATTTTTTTAGCTAATTTAGTCATGTTTTTGATTGTAGCGGAACAGCACAGAGTCTTTGAACACAGGCTGGTTTAGGAATTTGAACAATGAGGTCCTCGTAAGCCAATATTTGCATGTTTTCAGAGAAGCTCAAGAGCTCATTGGGTTTTAATAAAAAGTTAGGATTGCTGGGCTTACCGAATACTTCGTTGCCAACAGCAAAGGTCTCGTAAACCAAAAAACCATTATTATTCAATAGTTTATTTAATTTATGGAGGTGTGGTCGATACAAATAATTGGTGACGACGACGGCATCAAATAAGCCTAAAGAGGATAAATCCCACTGCTCACCCTCAAGATCCAAACAAACGGTCTGGATTGACCCTTGAGGTAAGTTTTGAGCTTTTATCTGGAGGTGCTGGAGTGCCTCTTGATCACGATCAATAGCAACCACCTCAAAGCCCTGCTCAGCCAACCACATAGCATGTCGCCCACTACCGCATGCGTAATCCAATACGCGTGCGCCAGATTTGAATTGATTAGCATGCGCAACAACCCAAGGAGAAGGCGGCACAGTCACTAAATCAAGATGAGATTTAGCTGTAATCAAGCCCCATCGCCTCACGAACGTCACGCATGGTTTCTTGTGCTGACTTACGAGCCTTGTCGCAACCATCTGCAATGATCGCGCGCAATAAACTAGGGTCATCTAAATAGGTTTGAGCTCTTTCCATCATCGGCTGTTGTTCTTTTAGAATGCCATCGATCACGGGTTGTTTACACTCAATACAACCAATGCCAGCACTCTTACAGCCTTTTTCTGCCCAAGCACGAGTCTCTTCACTCGAATAAACCTCATGCAATTGCCATACAGGACAACGAGCCGGGTTACCGGGATCTGTTTTACGAACTCGCGCTGGATCGGTTGGCATTGTGCGAACCTTCTTTTCAACGGACGCAGCATCTTCTCTTAGGGCAATTGTGTTGCCATAAGATTTAGACATTTTTTGACCATCCAAGCCTGGCATTTTGCTTTGCGCAGTTAACAATGCTTGTGGCTCAGCAAGAATAATTTTTCTTGAGCCCTCTAAGTAACCGAATAAACGCTCACGATCGCCCATCGACAAACTTTGAGCATCTGCTAACACCGCTCTAGCTTGCTCTAGGGCCTCGTCATGACCTTTTTCTTGATACTCGGTACGAAGCTCTAGATATAGCTTTGTACGCTTGCTACCCAGCTTCTTAGCAGCTTCTAGAGCTTTCTCTTCAAAGCCTGGCTCACGACCATATAAATGATTGAAGCGGCGAGCCACTTCACGCGTCATTTCCACGTGAGGAATCTGATCTTCACCGACTGGTACGTGCTGTGCACGATAGATCAAGATATCTGCGGCTTGGAGTAAGGGGTAACCCAAGAAACCATAAGTCTGTAAATCTTTTTCTTTGAGTTTTTCAATCTGATCTTTATAGGTTGGTACACGCTCTAACCAACCTAAAGGCGTTCCCATCGAGAGCAATAGAAATAGTTCTGCATGCTCAGGTACTTTACTTTGAATAAATAGTGTCGCTTGGGTTGGATCAATACCAGCCGCCAACCAGTCGATCACCATATCCCAAACAGATTCTTCAATAACCCCAGGTGTCTCATAATGGGTGGTTAGCGCATGCCAGTCAGCCACAAAAAAGTAACACGGGTACTCGGCTTGAAGCTTAACCCAATTCTTAAGTACACCATGGTAGTGACCTAAGTGCAGAGCGCCAGTTGGGCGCATACCTGATAAAACGCGTTCAGAAAACATATATCTCTTATTGAAACACCGACCAAACAGGTCGTAATTGTGTAGGTAAATCTGGCAACTGCCCCAGATCCACATGACTCTCTATAGGATCATGAAAATCAGACCCGCGAGAAGCCATAAAACCATACTGTAACGCTACTTTAGCAAATGTTTGATACTCGGATGAACTATGGCTCCCGGTGACCACTTCAATACCCTCACCACCTAGGTCTTTAAACTGCTCATAAAGCTGTGTCAACTGCAAGGATGTATAGCGATAACGGCCTGGATGGGCAATTACAGCAACCCCTCCGGCACTTTTAATCCACCCCACAGCATTGGCTAAAGAAGCCCACTCATGAGCAACAAAGCCCGGTTTTCCATCAACAAGGTAGTTGGCAAAAACTTCGTTGGTATCTTTGCAAACACCTGATTCCACTAGAAAACGAGCAAAGTGCGTTCTGGAAATTAATTCGGGGTTACCCACGAACTGAAGAGCGCCCTCATAGGCACCCTTGATGCCAGCTTGGTCCAACTGATCCGACATGGCTTTTGCCCGATTGGTTCGACCGTTACGAGTCTGATACAAACCCTCAAGGAGCTCAGGATTCTGAGGGTCAATACCCAATCCAACAATATGAACCGTTTGTTGACACCAAGTGACCGATATCTCGACACCACTGATATAGCGCATACCCAAGTCTTGAGCAGCTTTCTGAGCTCGCTCCTGACCACCCAATTCATCATGATCAGTTAAAGACCAAATCTCAACACCATTTGAATGGGCGCGCTGAGCGAGAACCTCAGGGGTCAAAGTTCCATCAGAAACAACGGAGTGGCAATGCAAGTCGGCATTGATTGTATGCATGACCCTATTTTACTTGGCAATGACCCTCAGTGCTTGAGGATTTATTGCTGCAATTAACCATAAAAGCCAGTCGCTCAAATATTAAATGGAGGTACTTCAACCAAGTTATCCTTTTCAGCGTCATCATTGTTTTGAGATTTTTTTAAATGCCGATCCTTGGCTGCCTTTTGCACTTCTCTGTACTCCATGTATTTGGCAAAGCCAAAAAAGGCCACATAGAATCCTCCAACACACATCAGCTGAATATTAGCTTTTGAAAAAAAATCGCCAGACACCTGTTCCATATTTTTCCCTTTTAAAAATAACTCACCTTAAAACAACCAGTTATAAATTCTATTTCTCTTGTTTTTGCTTATTTTTAAGTTGATAGTATTCAAGACATCTTGCTAAAAATACAAAAACCACAATGAACACTCCAACAATCGTTAACCTAATTTGCTCTTCAGTAAGAGGATCCATTATTTGCCCTTTGGTTTAAGTGAAAAACTCGTTAATAAAATTAAAAATATACTTATAGAAAGTATAAGTGTTATAGCGTACCAATCACGAAAACCTTTAAAAAAATAAGATAAAAATATTTCAGCCAACATGACAGAGCTCATAGCTCTAAAAACAAGTAAAAAATTTACCCAATCAATCACCATCTCATTTCCCCCGTAAAGAGATAGATTAATGATTCAGGAAATACTTGTATGTCAGCCGTACGCTGAAAATTTTGTCAGAGAGTTCTGATTATTTTTAGGTTAAGCGGGTATCAACGATTCGACGAGGCGCATCCAAATACTCTTTGGATTGCATCTCAACAATACGAGAAACCGTGCGATGGAATTCGTTAGCCATCGGACCTTCGGTATAAAGCATTTCAGGCTCTACTTCTGCTGAAATGATCAATTTGACTTTGTGATCATAAAAAACATCAATCAACCAAGTAAAGCGTCTCGCTTCACTTGCAAACTTAGGTGGCATATATGGCACATCTGATAACAACACAGTATGGAATAACTGAGAAATCTCTAAATAATCATTCTGAGACCTTGGGCCACCGCACATGGTTTTAAAATCAAACCAAGCAACTCCACCCGCACGTCGGATCGCTTTAATCTCGCGAGCTTCAATATGTAGCGTTGGATCTTCCGCATCATGTGCTTCAGCTACCGTGTTAAAGACATTGCCCATGATGGCATCCGTCTCTGGACCTAACGGTGTGTAATACGCCTGAACCTGCTCCATCGCTTTCTGACGATAGTCGATACCTGCATCAACATTCATCACATCTAGCTTCTCTTGCAAGAGCGCAATCGCCGGTAAGATGCGATCACGATGCAACCCATCTGGATACAAAAGATCAGGACGGTAGTTAGAAGTCATCACAAACTGCACGCGGTTTTTAAATAGCGCATCCAATAATTTGTACAAAATCATGGCATCCGCCACATCGCTCACATGAAACTCATCAAAACAAATGAGGCGATATTTCTTGGCAATATTTTTACCCAGAATATCTAAAGGATCTGCCTTGCCTCGTAAGTCTTGGAGCTCACGATGCACTTCACGCATGAACTCATGAAAATGCAATCGGGTCTTTTTTTCAACAGGAGAAGCTTCGTAAAAGCAATCCATTAAAAATGATTTGCCACGCCCTACGCCACCCCACATATACACGCCACGTGGCAGCTCAGGGAAGCGCATCATCTTGGCTAATTTGCCACTGCGCACTTCTTTATAAGATAGCCACTGATCTTGGCAAAGTTGCAGACGGTCGATAGCAGCGTTTTGAGCAGCATCACTGCCGTAGCCGCGCTTCACCAACTCTTGCTTGTAAAACTCTGTAACTTTCATGGGACCATCTATATAAAGAATTTGGGGACCTCAAAACATCTGGTGTTTATCGATCCCCAATTTTATTACTGAAAAAAACAAACTTACATGTTCAATGCACGTTTATCCGTAGCTAAAGCAGCTTCTCTCATAACTTCCGATAAGCTAGGATGTGGATGACAAACGCGACCGATATCTTCAGCCGCAGCTTTGAATTCCATCGCAACTGCTGCTTCAGCAATCAAATCAGACGCCGCTGAACCAACAATGTGCACACCAAGAATCTCATCTGTCTGAGCATCTGCCAAGACCTTCACAAAACCATCTGACTGCCCCATGCCTAATGCACGACCATTAGCCGCAAATGGGAACTGACCTGGCTTGTAAGCACGACCCTCAGCCTTAAGCTGTTGCTCTGTTTTACCAACCCATGCAATCTCTGGAGAGGTGTAGATAACCCAAGGAATGCAGTTGTAATCGATGTGAGGCTTTTGACCAGCAATCACTTCAGCAACCAAGACACCCTCATCTTCTGCTTTGTGAGCCAACATCGGACCACGTACCACATCACCGACCGCATAAACGCCAGGAG
Organism: Polynucleobacter sp. 30F-ANTBAC; assembly: GCF_018882385.1. Classification (GTDB taxonomy): domain Bacteria; phylum Pseudomonadota; class Gammaproteobacteria; order Burkholderiales; family Burkholderiaceae; genus Polynucleobacter. Next base: position 727,168 of record NZ_JACVON010000002.1, on the reverse strand, counting down.
CAGATGTTGCACAAGTGTGATCATCAATAGGAATAAAGCCGCGCTCATCGGTCTTAAGACCAATCGCTTCAAGGTTTAAACGATCTGTATTAGGTACACGACCAACCGACACGATCAAGCGATCGCAATCAAGCGTCTGAGCAGCACCCGTGCTGTCGGTGTAAGCAACGGATACACCCTTTTTGGTTGTTTTAACATCACCAATTTTTACACCAAGATTGATCTTGAGACCTTGCTTCGTAAACAATTTGTGAGCTTCTTTAGCCGTACCTTCATCACATGCACCAAGGAAAGTGGGCAATGCTTCTAGGATCGTTACTTCCGCACCTAGACGACGCCAAACAGAGCCTAACTCTAAGCCGATAACGCCAGCACCAATCACACCAAGCTTCTTGGGTGTCGCACCAAACTTCAAGGCACCTTCGTTGTCGCAAATTAATTCGTTATCAACGGGCATGCTTGGTAAATGACGTGCTTTAGAACCGGTAGCAATAATGACATTCTTAGCTGTCACAGTGCCGGCATCTTTTCCATCAATCTTTAATTGATAGCCATCAGCACCTTTACCAACAAATGAGGCATGACCTTTTAATAAAGTGACTTTGTTTTTACGGAACAAGAAACCAATACCGCCAGTCATCTTTGTCACGATGTCATCTTTACGAGCAATCATCTTCTTCACATCAATCGTCGCGTCTTTCACAGTAATGCCGTGATCAGATACGTGATGTGCAATATTTTCAAACTCTTCAGATGTTGCCAATAGCGCTTTAGATGGAATACAACCCACGTTCAAACAAGTGCCCCCTAAACGTGGCTCACCTTTAGGATCATCGTAAGCAGCGCTCTCAGCACAAGCCACTTTAAAACCTAACTGAGCAGCACGAATCGCAGCGATATAGCCACCAGGACCACCACCAATAACTACTACGTCAAAATTTTGACTCATATTTTTTCCTTTAGCCGTGTCTCAGGTTAGATATCTAATAAAAGACGTGCTGGATCTTCCAACGCTTCTTTCATTGCCACTAAACCTAACACTGCTTCGCGACCATCAATGATGCGGTGATCGTAAGACATTGCCAAATAGTTAATTGGACGCACAACCACTTGACCGTTTTCAACTACTGCACGATCTTTCGTTGCATGGATGCCCAAGATAGCTGACTGCGGCGGGTTAATGATCGGTGTTGACAACATAGAACCGAAAATGCCGCCGTTAGAGATGGAGAATGTGCCACCAGACAGATCATCCAAGGTCAACTTACCATCACGTGCCTTAGCACCAAACTCAGCAATCTTCTTCTCAATATCTGCCAAGCTCATTTGATCGGCATCACGAAGAATAGGCACAACCAAACCACGTGGTGAACCCACAGCGATACCAATATCAAAGTAACCGTGATAAACGATGTCATTGCCATCGACTGAAGCATTGAGGATTGGATATTTCTTCAAAGCATGCACTGCTGCCTTAACGAAGAAAGACATGAAACCAAGCTTTGTGCCGTGCTCTTTTTCAAACTGATCTTTGTATTTATTACGCATAGCCATCACTGGCGCCATGTTCACTTCATTGAACGTTGTCAAAATGGCATTCGTTTGTTGAGACTGCAATAAACGCTCAGCAATACGCGCACGCAAACGACTCATTGGCACGCGCTCTTCCGGACGACCGCCCAAATTAACTTGAGGTGCTGCTACAGGCGCTGATTTAGTAACAGGCGCAGTACCTGACAAGGTTGCCAATACATCACCCTTTGTCACGCGACCATCTTTACCTGAACCACCAACTTGAGCGGCTGATAAATTGTTCTCAGCCATTAACTTTGCTGCTGAAGGCATAGCCTTGCCACCAGCTGCTGGAGTCGCTACTGGAGCTGGTGTAGGTGCAGGTGCAGCCGCCTCTGCTTTAGCTGCTGGCGCTGGTGCCGCTGCTGCTTTAGCTGCGCTATCAATTTTGGCAATCACCTGATCAGAAACAACCGTACCACCATCGCCAACAACGATTTCTGCCAATACACCTGCTGAAGGTGCAGGTACTTCTAGCACCACTTTGTCTGTTTCGATCTCAATCAAGATTTCATCTTGAGCAACTGCTTCGCCTGCTTTTTTCTTCCAAGTTAGCATGGTTGCTTCAGCAACTGATTCTGATAGTTGTGGAACTTTAACGTCTACGATAGCCATGTTCTTTTCCCTTATTTCTCTTAAATGTGAGTAAATTTATTTTTTCGTTATTAATTTAATCTTGGACTGTTATTTCGTCAGCACAAAACCTTTGAGTTTGGCAAACGCTCCATCAACCAATGATTTTTGTTGATCTTGGTGTAGGTGCGCATAACCACAAGCTGGCGATGCTGAAGCTGGACGACCGGAGTAACCCAACTTTTGACCTTCAGTCATGTTCTCGTGGATATTGTGTTGAATGAAGAACCATGAGCCTTGGTTTTGTGGCTCATCTTGACACCAAACAATCTCCGTAGCATTTGGATACTTTTTCATTTCAGCAGCAAATGCCTTGTGTGGGAACGGATACAACTGCTCAACACGAATCAAAGCAACATCATCTTGCTTCTTCGTTTCACGAGCTTTAACAAGGTCGTAATAAACCTTGCCTGAACATGCCACCACACGAGTAACTTTCTTCGCCTCAATTTTGCTATCCAACTCACCAATCACTGTTTTAAATTCACCTTTAGTAAATTCAGAAACAGGTGATGTGGCATCTTTATTTCTCAATAATGACTTCGGCGTCATGATGATCAGCGGCTTACGGAACTGACGAATCATTTGACGGCGTAACAAGTGGAAAATTTGAGATGCAGTCGTTGGTTGAACCACTTGCATGTTCATATCAGCACATAGCTGCATAAAACGCTCCGGACGGGCTGATGAGTGCTCAGGGCCTTGACCTTCATAGCCGTGAGGCAACATCAACACAAGACCGTTCGCACGACCCCACTTCACTTCACCGGATGCGATAAATTGGTCAATGACCACTTGCGCACCGTTCACGAAGTCACCGAACTGAGCTTCCCAAATAGTTAAGGTATTTGGTTCAGCTGCGGCATAACCGTATTCAAAACCAAGAACAGCTTCTTCTGAAAGAATGGAGTCGATCACAGTAAACGGTGCTTGATTCTCAGCAACATTCTCCAAAGGAATGTAAGTGCCAATATCCCACTTCTCACGGTTTTGATCATGAATCACAGCATGACGGTGCGTAAAAGTACCGCGGCCTGAATCTTCACCAGATAAACGAATCGGGTAACCGCTCGCCACCAATGAAGCAAATGCCATGTGCTCGCCCATACCCCAGTCAACGTTGACCTCACCACGACCCATCGCAGCACGGTTATTTAAAACGTTATCCACCAAGTTATGCGGCTTGAATCCTTCAGGAACTTTGGTAATGCGCTCAGCCAAACGCTTCCACTCAGCTAGTGGAATCGCTGTATCAGCAGAGTCGGTCCATTTCTTATTTAAGAATGGTGACCAATCAACTGCAAACTTACCTTTGAAGTTGGAGATCACTGGATCAACCGTATGCTTACCCTCATCCATCGCAGCGCGATAAGCCTTCGACATCTCATCACCACCACCTGCTGTCAATACACCTTGCGCTTCCAATTTATCAGCGTATAACTTGCGAGTGCCGGGGTGTTGAGCAATCTTTTTGTACATCAATGGTTGCGTTAAAGCAGGCGTATCTTGTTCGTTGTGACCTAACTTACGGAAACAAATAATGTCGATCGCCACATCTTTCTTAAAGGTGTTGCGATATTCAACCGCTAATTGAGTTGCAAAAACAACTGCCTCAGGATCATCACCATTTACGTGAAGAACTGGAGCTTCAATTGTTTTTAAGATATCTGTACAGTAAAGCGTTGAACGTAAGTCACGAGGATCGGATGTTGTAAAACCAATTTGGTTATTGATCACAATGTGGATTGTGCCGCCAGTGTAATAACCACGAACCTCTGCCATGGCTAAAGTTTCTTGAACCACACCTTGACCAGCAATCGCCGCATCACCGTGAACCAAAATAGGCATCACTTGATCACCAGCAACGTCACCACGACGATCCATACGAGCGCGAACAGAACCTTCAACAACTGGGTTAACGATCTCTAAGTGAGATGGGTTAAATGCCAATGACAAATGAACCGGACCGCCTGGGGTTGTGACATCGCTTGAGAAACCTTGGTGATACTTCACATCACCAGCAGGTAGATCCTCTGGCGCTGTGTGATCAAACTCAGCAAACAAGTCTTTAGGCATTTTGCCTAGCGTGTTGACAAGCACATTGAGACGGCCACGGTGAGCCATACCAATCACAATTTCTTGAACACCAGCAGTTCCGGCAGTACGTACCACTTCATCCATGGAAGCGATAAAACTCTCACCACCTTCTAAAGAGAAGCGTTTTTGACCCACATACTTAGTATGCAAATACCGCTCCAAGCCTTCAGCAGCAGTTAAGCGCTCAAGTACCTGTTTCTTTTTCTCAGGAGTGAATGCTGGAGTAGATCTCGCAGCTTCTAACTTTTCTTGCCACCAACGCTTGATCTTTTGATCCGTGATGTACATGAACTCAGCACCAATCGTACCGGAATAGGTTTGACGCAAGTTTTGCAACAACTCACGCAAAGGCATACTGTCTTTACCGAAGAAGGTGTTGCTTGTATTAAAGATGATATCCATATCCGCATCACCCAAACCATAGAAGGCAGGATCTAGCTCAGGAATATCTGGGCGCTCGGTGCGCTTGAGTGGGTCTAAATCAGCCCAACGGTTACCAACGTTTCGGTGAGCAGCAATTAATTGCTGTACAGCCACACGCTTACGGCCTAACTCAGAATCCGCTGAATCATTCACGACACGGATCGGACCTTGCTTCGCACGCTCAGCAAAGGCATTGACTACTGGGGCATGGGGCACATCCTGCTTCGTGCTTCCATCAACAGCTGGTACTAGCTGAACATTATCAAAATAGTCACGCCAATAATCTGAAACAGAACTTGGATTTTCTAAATAGGCTTCGTAGAGTTCTTCTACGTAAGGGGCGTTTCCGCCAAAGAGATAAGAGCTACCTCTGTAGGACTGCATCATATTGCTCACCTTTCATCGGGTATCCCGAGTTTGTAGTGGGTTAAGACCTTCCGCGACACGGCTTCACCGATTAGCGGATTGCGAACGAGTTGTAACTGCAACGAAAAAATTCTCCGTAAACAGAAGCTTAACACGCCTAAACCCTGATTTACCTTACTTTTTCACTAAAAAACACTGTATTCCAAAGCTTTAGACAGCACAGTTAGGTTTTTCCCCTAAAAATCCAAAGGGTAATTACCTCATTTTGTAGGAAATTTCCTACAAGAAAATCTGAATTGTCTGATATTCAAGACGAGAAATCCTATTTACGATTTGATCTCCTTAGATAACTTAACAGGAAATAATGATGAAAATCAAAAATTTAGAAAATCCTAAGGATTTCTTGAGTACTCGCCAAAGCGCGCGTCACCTTCAAGTATCACTGGGTACCGTCCAAAAGATGGTTGAAACTGGCGAATTATTGGCTTGGAAAACCCAAGGCGGTCATCGTCGGATCCTCATGTCCTCACTGGAGCAACTTCTGAAAAGAAGGCGCTTAGGTATTCGTGAGCGATGCGGGGCGCAATTTCTCCTGCTAGCCGTATTTAGGCGTCAGGAAAGTTTTGAGGAATTTAAAAGCCTCTCTGCCCCCTGGAAATCGGAAGTAGACCTCCATCTTTGCTCAGATACCTTGGAAGCATTGATGCAATCAGTTTCGTTGGCTCCGGATGTTATTTACCTAGATTTCGCGATCTCGCCGGTAGAACAGGTGCATTTACTTCATTACCTGAGTAAAAATACGCACACCAAACATATTCCTGTTTTAGTGGAGTCGAACTTCTTAAAACTTCACCCACAGGTTCTTAAAATGGCTTCGGATGATTTCTCTGATAACAAGACTCGCACAGGAAGAAAGCCGTCTCATAACCCAATGATTAGACCCTACCAAAAGGAAGTCTTGTTATTAGAGAATGGGGAGGTTAATCAGAGATTCTCAGAGAAACTTGAGAATCTCATATTAGACTGTATGGCCAAGAAATGCGAAAGGACCTGATCAACAGGCCCTTACATCAAACTAGTTAGTCAATGAATTATTATTAAATAGTAAATTGACTACGGTCTTGACCTTCTATCCATTTAGGAGCTTTACCGCGTCCAGTCCAAGTTTCACCAGTGGCTGGATTGCGGTATTTTGCAGCTACCTTACCGCCAGGTGAGCCAGCCAAACCTTTACGGGCAAAAATATCGGCTGCGGTTAACTTATATTGTTCAATAATTGCTTTTGCTTTAGCAACGCCTTCAGCTTTCTCGCGTGCTTTTGCTTCAATAATTTGCTTTTCTAAAGCTTCTTTTTGAGCCATTAACTCTTGATATGTCGCCATTTTATTTGCCTTATTGAGTAATTTATTCTTAGAGTAGATTAAATAATAATCTTCATATAACCAGTCATATTATATACAAGTATTATTAGTTAATAATATTCTATTTTAATTTTAATTTAAATACCGATCATTAATATTATTTATATATTTTATATAGTCTTTCCATTCCTAAATTCAATCTAAGAATCATTAACCCTAGAGTGACTAACTATTAAAAGGGCATTTTGGTAGCATCCATCATTATTTTTAATCAGGTTAAAAGCGAGTATTTATGGCCCATAGAATTCATTACGCCCCCTTCCGAATTTTAATGAGCACCTTAGCTTTTACCTTATTAGGGGGCATCAGCACCAGCAGCATAGCTCAATCAGGGGCCGATGATTTAGCTAAAAAACTAGCCAATCCCATAGCTGCACTAATTAGCGTTCCCTTTGAATACACCTGGGATACGAAGGCCGGCGTGAATGAGTCGGGCGATAAGAATTATTTAACGCTAAAACCCGTTGTACCAATGAGCATTCATCAGGACTGGAATCTGATTTCAAGAACCGTCATGCCTTTGGTCAAGCAAACAGATATCTCCCCAGGCACACGCCAATCAGGCGTTGCCGATATTACGCAAAGCTTTTTCTTTTCTCCTAAAGCACCTACCAGCGATGGTCTGATTTGGGGTGCGGGTCCGATCCTGAATATTCCTACAGATGTGAATGGCCTCTCAAGCAAGCAATGGGGTGCTGGGCCTACAGGTGTTGTCTTAAAGCAAGATGGTGCCTATACCTACGGCATGTTGGCATTCAATCTATTTGGCATGGGCAACCCTGATCCAGGGATGACCAAGCTAAATAATTTATTTTTGCAACCCTTCCTAACCAAGCAACTGGGTAAAGGCTTATCGGTTTCAAGCAACATCGAATCGAGCTATGACTGGACAAACGATCAATGGAATGTGCCACTCAATTTAAGTGTGGCTCAAGTCATGAAAATAGGAGATCAACCTATCTCATTCTCTCTTGGCGCTCGTTACTATCTTGAGAAATCACCCATGGCCCCTCAGTGGGGAATCAGAGCGGCAGCAACTTTTTTGTTTCCAAAATAAATATTTGATGGCTCATTTTGAGGGATTGCTCCGCAATAACTGATCGAAGAACAACTAGGAATAAACAGTAACTAGTAATGTGTGAGCAAGCATCAAGGCCCAAGATAGCGCCTAAATCAGTCAGTACATATTTCAATATATTTTAAGGATCATCATGAAAAAGCTACTCATTTTGGGCATCAGCATGTTTGCCAGCCAATTGGTATTTGCTCAAGCAGCTACCATCGCCCCAGGCACCCCACTCAACATTTTTGAAGGTAAAAAAGAAGTGGTTGTTCAAACCAGCAATGGCCCAGTGACCATCACACGCGTGATGACAAGTTGCGCTAAGAACGGCGGCACACTACAACCCCTCATACCTCTTCCAGGTGTGACACCTGTTAGCGAAGCTGAAATCATGACTGCATTGGGTGATAAGAATTCTTTGGTGGTAGACATGCGTGATTCAAACGATCGCATCAAGGGTACGATTCCAGGATCTATCAGTATTCCCTACACTGAAGTTGCTATGCGCATGGATGAGCTTGGTTGCAAAAAATTGCCAGCTGGCGGAAAGAAACCATGGGACTGCAGCCAAGCCAAGAAAGTCTATAGCTTCTGCAATGGACCTGTTTGCCCTCAAAGCCCCTTTGCGATGAAAGCAATGGTACGCGACGGTTTCCCAGCAACTAAGATTTATTACTACCGTGGCGGCATGCTTGATTGGGATGCTTTAGGCCTAACAAGTGTCAAAGGTGAGTTTTAATTATTGTTTTTAATTCATTGCAATAAGTTGGCTTAAGTGATTCATCAAAAAAACTATTAGCTTATTTTGATGGTTTCATTTAATCCAACTTTATCTATAGGTAATGAATATGCTGATGAATCCGCTTTAGAAGATCGTCAAAGCTAGGTTGTCCACTGTAATAAAGACTAACAACCTTTTGATATTCAGATTTAAATAAATTTCTATCGCTGACATCACCCAAGATGAAAGCATCATTTTGAGCAATGATCAAATTATCTGCGCTTGAAAATCGCTTTATTTTTCTGCTGTGGTATTTATCTGACTTAATAAAATTAAGTACGGGTTCACAATTCAAAAGACAATAAATATCGTAGTAGTGTCTCAAGAAATTCCTGGGGAATCCAATACCTTGTTTATATTGTCTAAATTTTGTGGAAATAGCTTGGAGCTTTTCTACAAAGGTATATTCTGGCAAGTAGCACAAAACATTTTTAGCACGGTTGTCATCAATACCTGTGACAAACTTGATGGCATGATCATATGCCCAAGAAGATATGTCCACAGACTGATTAGGCGAAGTGTCGTCAAATCCTAATTCTAATAAAACACCGTCTTTTAACCCATTTAAAAATGGCGCTTTAGACAAGTAGTTGATGCGAACCCCACCACTACGCATTTTCTCTTGATCATCAAATGAGTGATCTCTTTGAATATTTTGCACACCAGGAATACTAAGAGCGCTTGCAAACCAGTCATAAAATTCAGATCTTGATTTGATGTGTGATTCTTTGTTTTGATTTTTACCAATCTTAACGTTTAAGCCGACTGGGGGTTCAATTCTAATATCTATGTCTTCGGAGAAACGATAGATTAAGCCAAAGCCCTTAGATAGTGAAGTACCACCTTTTAGTTCAAATTTGAATTTCTGCTGCTGCAAACCCCAAAGAGAATGCATGATCCAATAGTCTTTTTCAACCAGGCTAGGGTCAATCCGCATACTGTCTGATACAGTTGCAATCAACCCATTAAAATCCTTATGTTCATGAAGAAGCATCAAACTCTTTCCAATTGGGCGTGCGATAACCAAGATGAGACTCGTTTCTTGGTTCTTACCGCACCATAAGTCTTGACTGTCCTTTCTAGCGTCGCAATTTCAAACTTACCCAACTGCCTCTCTGCATTAGTCAATACATCATTCTTATCTTCAGCAAGAGACTCAAGATTGTTTAATAGGTCCACGAATAAAAACTCTTTATTTAATTTTTTAGGGTAACTGGGTTTCACTCGAAAATCGAAACTTCGATTTCCAAGCTTGAATAAACCATGACGCTTGTGGTTGTAGACCACAGTCTTGTTATATAACTGCGTGGTTCCTACGCCTAATGAGTTGTAACTATTTGGCGACAATAACAAAAAGTCCCGGTCTTTTAAAAAGGCTGCCACCAAGTCCTCATCTTTAGGCGGCAATTTGCCGAATGTCGAGGTTTTAGGTGAGTAATATAAACCTTGGGCAAGTTTTTCTAAAACACCAGCATTCACCAATTGTTTTAGATGACGATCAATTGCATTTGTTTCACCCAGTAAATCCTCTCTCCTATACACGCACCCCCTCTTTATCTGTGAGCGCAACTTTTCCAAGGCTCCTTCTCGAACCGTGGCTTCTAAACTTGAGGATACTTTAACTGACCTATTTTGCATGAAATTTTTATAAAGTTTCATGCATACTAACATAAAAAATGTAGGCGGGGCTTATTTAGAGGAGCCTCTTTAGACCTGTAGTAATAAAAATGAGGTTTGAAAATGTAAACTATCTACTAGGGACATTTAGTGCACTTGACGGAATAACGTCACTGCATTTTTATTGGCAAAATAATCAATGTAGATCAATTATTTACACTTTTATCTACACCCTAGGTTTACACGCAATTAAAATGTGCATGAAGACTATCAAGTATGCGCTTGGTGTATTGTGCAAATGATGTATGCGACACGTAATAAGTTGAGTGATCGAAAATCCTGATTTCCACCGAGCGCCGATTAGTGTCCAATTAGTGTCCAAAGCAGAAATTTGAAAATTTGTTAGCGGACGCTTTCGCTAGAATATTTTGTTTAATGGTCGGGACGAGAGGATTTAAACCTCCGACCACTTGCACCCCATGTACTGCAAACGCTGTGTTGACGTGGGGTGTTACGACCTTATTAATACTTAACTAAGAAAACTACTTACTTAAGTTAATTGATTTATAAGCACTTTTAATCAATTAAGAGGGTCTCAACTTTGGCGGTCATCAATATTTTGCCAATAGCAGTCATGACTTCTTTTTCTTTACCTTTAAAGCCATGTTCAGTTTGAGCTCTGCACGCAGCACCAGTGAAACCGCTGCCACCAACAACAGTTACCAATGGAATTTGATATTTATCTGAGATAGATTTGGCACCAGAATAGGTGGTGATATGACATGGATCATCACGATGATGAATGAATACCTGTGGAATATTTAACTTTTTATAGTCAAAGTCACCCAGCTCTCGATAAGAATTTCTACCATATGGTTCAGTGATTGAAGCTGTATGAATTGCCCCAGCATAAATATTGGCCTCATGCGTAGGCATAAAAGCAGAAGATACAGTTCCCATGCTGGTTCCCACCAACCAAACTTGATCAATACTTGGCAGTTGCTTCTTCGCTTCTTGAATTAATTTCAAAACATCCTGATGGCGCTTTAATGATGACTGATAAGAGCTTGAACAATATTCACCACTATCAGAACGGCAATCCACAATTAATGAAGCAACAGAATCATTAACTAGATATCTTCTGGCTCTGATTAAAAAGTTACCGGACAACTGAGAGGAAGTCATCACCGAGCCCTCAACAACTGGCCTAACAACAGATGGATGCCCAGGCAAGATAACAGCTAATCGCGTCGGCTTTTTACTGCCGACCTTAAGAGATAAAACACCCTCTTGCTTGACTCCACTACCCAGATCAACGGATATCAATTGTTCATGCAAACCCTCTGCATGAAAAGGAATAGATTGCGCAAAGATACTTGATGTTAGCGAGAAAAAAACTATTAGCAAGAGGGTTTTCATGATGAGCTCACCAGTTAGGTTGGTCGGGACGAGAGGATTTGAACCTCCGACCACTTGCACCCCATGCAAGTACGCTACCAGGCTGCGCTACGTCCCGACGAAATCTTTGATTATTGTATCAACTGGATAGGATCTGAAGCACTGCTTCTAACTCATCCCGTAAGGAGGAGTCACTCGCTGGCTGGGCACTGCTCTCACCCAAGCGAATCCTGGCACCACTGATCGTAAAACCCTCTTCATATAACAGCTCACGGATTCTACGAATGAGAACCACTTCATGATGCTGATAGTAGCGGCGGTTACCGCGACGCTTTTGAGGTTTTAATTGATTAAATTCTTGTTCCCAATAACGCAGCACATGCGGCTTGACGTCACACAACTCCCCTACTTCACCAATTGTGAAGTAGCGTTTAGCCGGAATTGGAGGGAGGGATTCCCCGGCAGTGATGCCGTTAACATGCTTGTCCATAATTGCAACTCGTTAGAGTTTTGGATCGACCTTGTCTTTCAGCTTTTGACTCGCATGGAATGTCACCACACGTCGTGCTGAAATTGGAACTAACTCACCCGTCTTCGGGTTGCGTCCTGGTCTAGCTGATTTTTCACGTAACTGAAAGTTACCGAAACCTGAAATTTTGACATCCACACCAGAATCTAAAGATGAACTGACCGTTTCAAAAAATGCGTCGATCAAATCCTTCGCTTCACGCTTATTTAAACCAACCTGGTCAAATAAGGCGTCTGATAATTCCGCTTTAGTAATCGTGCCCGCTTCACTCATATCAGGTCTCCGCTTTTCTTTAGATTCTTTATAGAATATTAACTGAGTCAATTAACGAATTCTAGCTTGGCATTTTACGCTCATGGCGTCAAGCAAGCTAGAAATCACCGGTTCAATCTGTGCATCCTGTAATGTACCTGATTCATCTGACAATGTGACACGGAATGCCAAACTCTTCTCGGTTACAGCCATACCACCCATACGACCTTCGGAAGGTTTGAACTCGTCAAACAAATCAATTTTCTTAATCAAAGGCTGCTTGGAAGACTTCATAGCATCCATTAATTGTGCGGCCGAAATAGATTGCTGCACCACAACAGCCAAGTCACGAGTTACTTCAGGGAACTTGCTAATCGGCGCAATGCTTGGCAATCCAATTTCTTGGATAGCCGCCCAATCAATTTCAAACATGACCGGTGCACTTGGCAAGCTATAAGCCTGTTGCCACTTTGGATGTAACTCACCCACAAAACCCAGTGAGATTTCTTTACCGCGTCGTTTGATAGTCAGTTCTGCACTGCGACCCGGATGAAGCGCCGGGTGTTCCAATGGCTGAGCTTTAATTTCTAAAGGCGCCAAAAGTGCTTCAACATCGCCTTTAACGTCAAAGTAATCCACTGGGCGATTGGCAATACCCCATTGCTCAGGATTAGCTGAACCATACGCTAAACCAGCGATACGAACAGGCTGATCGTAACCAGCAATACTTAGCTCACCAACTGCAGCATCAGGATTACGTAAAAATACACGGCCCACTTCAAACAAACGAACACGTGTCGCTTTACGATTTAAGTTCTGACGTAAATTTTGTACCAAGCCACCAATCAAGTTGCTGCGCATCACTGAATACTGGCTAGCGATTGGATTAAGCACTTTAATAGGATTGGTATTGCCAGCTAACTGAACTTCTGTGTCCACATCAATAAAGCCAAAGTTCATGACTTCTTGATAGGATCTAGCAGCAACCGCATGACGTAAGCCATGGATGCCACGTTTGGCTTCTTTTGTCCCCAACATGCATTGAGCAGCTATCGGTGGATTGGCTGGAATATTTTCAAAGCCGTAGAGACGCGCCACTTCTTCTATCAGATCTTCTTCAATCTCAATATCAAAGCGATAACTTGGTGCATTAACTAAGAATGCCTCATCACCTTCACGCTGATACGTTAAGCCAATGCGATCAAATAAAGATGCAATCACATCGGCTGTTAAAGGGACACCAATCACACGCACAGCTCTTGCAACTCGCAAGCGCACAGGCTTGCGCTCAGGCAACTGAATCACTTGATCATCAATGGGTGAGAGCTGACCCCCACAAATTTCTGTAATCAAGCCCGATAACATTTCAAGAGCTTGAACAGTTCCCTCTGGATCAACACCACGCTCAAAACGATGGGCTGCATCCGTCGAAAAATTAAAACGACGTGAACGACCTTGGATAGCACTTGGCCACCAAAAGGCAGATTCAACATAAACATCTTGAGTATCTAAACTGACTGATGTGGGGTTACCACCCATGATGCCCGCAAGACTCTCTAAGCCTTGCTCATCCGCAATCACACCAACCGCTTGACCATTGATAGGCGCTACTGAAACAGTTTGGCCGTTCAATAACTCAAGCTCTTCACCCTCACGACCCCAACGAACAGTTAGTCCGCCCTTGAGTTTTTGCAAATCAAAAACATGTGTGGGTTGGCCAATCGCCAACATCACATAATTAGATATATCGACTAAAGCTGAAATGCTTCGTTGGCCAGCCCCTTCTAAACAACGAACCATCCAATCAGGGGTTTTGGCTTTGGCGTTAACGCCTTTAATCACTCGACCTGCAAAGCGACCACACAAATCAGACGCTTCCACTTTAACGGCTACTTTGTCAGCAATGCTTGTTGCTTGAGTTTTGATGGGAGGCACACACAATTTGGCACCAGTAATTGCAGCCACTTCACGCGCCACACCCAAAATCGATAAACAGTCAGCCTTATTTGGCGTTAATTTGATGATAAAAATCGTGTCATCTAATTTCAAGTAGTCACGAATATCTTGGCCAATCGGTGCATCAGCCGGTAACTCCATGATGCCATCGGCTTCTTGAGGAACACCCAACTCGTTACCAGAGCAAAGCATGCCTTGAGACTCGACACCACGTAACTTACCTAATTTAATAGCAAAAGGCTTGCCACCTTCTTCAGATGGTGGCAGCTGCGCACCAACTAGTGCACACGGAATCTTGATGCCAACTCTTGCATTAGGCGCACCACAAACTATTTGCAAAGTCTCGCCACCGGCATTAACTTTGCAAACACGTAAACGATCAGCATCAGGATGCTGCGTAGCTTCTAAGATTTCGGCAACCACCACTTGTGAAAAAGGCGGCGCTAAAGGGCGCGTCTCTTCTACTTCAAGACCCGCCATGGTTAAAGCATGCGACAACTCTTCAGTCGTTAAATTTGGATTAACGTATTGTCTGAGCCAAGATTCTGAAAATTGCATAGTGTTTGCTCAGTCTTAATTAAGCTGGAAATTGAGATAAGAAACGAATGTCGTTTTCGAAGAACAAACGTAGATCATCAATGCCATAACGCAACATCGTGAGACGCTCTAAGCCAGAACCAAAAGCAAAACCAATGTAACGCTCTGGATCCAAGCCCATGTTGCGAAGCACAGTAGGATGAACCTGACCTGCACCAGAAATTTCTAACCACTTACCTGCTAGCTTGCCAGAGCCAAAGGCCATGTCAATTTCAGCTGAAGGTTCTGTGAATGGGAAATAAGATGGACGGAAACGAACTTGAATGGCATCCGTCTCAAAGAAGGTTTTTAAGAAGTCGGTGTAAACACCTTTGAGGTCTGCAAAAGAAACATTCTCCGCAATCCATAAACCTTCTACTTGATTGAACATCGGTGAATGCGTGGCATCACTATCGACACGATAGGTTCTACCTGGAGCAATCACTTTGATCGGCGGCATCACCGCATCTTTGGCATGACGTGCTACGTGAGAACTGGCATAACGAACCTGCATCGGACTTGTATGCGTACGCAACAATAGAGGTTTGTTTTTTTCATCCACACCTTCTACATAGAAGGTATCTTGCATGGATCTAGCTGGATGATTTTCTGGACTATTGAGAGCTGTGAAATTGAACCAATCGTTTTCAATTTCCGGACCATCCGCCACATCAAAGCCAATCGATCGGAAAATTTGCTCAACACGTTCCCAGCTTCGCATTACAGGATGCAAGCTACCCACATCTTGACCACGACCAGGTAAGGTCACATCGATCGCTTCAGCACTTAAACGAGCTTCTAGAACGGCATCCGCTAAAGCTTGACGACGCTCATTGAGCGCAGCCTCTACAGCAGCTTTAACTTGATTGATTTGTGCACCGGCAGCTTTACGAGCCTCAGGCTCTAACGCACCTAGCGACTTAAGACGCTCTGTGAGTAATCCGGATTTACCGAGGTAACGTGCCTTGGCGTCTTCGAGGGCCGCCGAATCGGCGGCACCATCGAAGTCCCGCTTGGCATCCTCGACAACTTGGTCGAGTGAAACCATATGCGGGCCCTACTTACGCAGCTACTACTGTTTTGATACGAGCGACTAAAGCAGCAAAAGCTGGCTTGTCGTTGATCGCCATGTCAGATAGAACCTTACGGTCTAACTCAACACCGGATCTCTTCATACCATTCATGAATACGCTGTATGTAACATCGTACTGACGAACAGCAGCATTGATACGTGCAATCCACAAAGCACGGAATACGCGCTTCTTATTGCGACGGTCACGGTAAGCGTACTGACCTGCACGCATAACCGCTTGCTTAGCAATACGGAATACATTCTTACGACGGCCACGGTAACCCTTGGCAGCATCGATAACTTTTTTATGACGGGCTCTAGCTGTAACCCCGCGTTTGACTCTTGGCATGTGATTCTCCTATTCGTCTGAGGTTAAGCGTAAGGCATCATAGTGCGTACTGATTTCACATCTGAATCATGTACAGCAACTGCACCGCGAAGGTGACGTTTGTTCTTCGTCGTCTTCTTGGTAAGAATATGGCGCTTGAACGCTTGACCACGTTTGATAGAACCGCTTGCGCGAACTCTAAAACGCTTAGCTGCACCGCTTTTCGTTTTCATCTTGGGCATAACTGCTCCCTTTTCACTCATTTGTACGACTTAGGTGGCAATCGACGATTGCACTTCTATTACCCAGACATACTTCTTAATAAGACTTTCGTCTTTCTCCGGTCAAACTTGCATCTGCCGGGTTGCTACAAATTACTGTTGCCAGTAATTATTTCTTCTTGATGGGGGAGAGAACCATCACCATCTGGCGCCCCTCCATCTTTGGAAACTGCTCCACAGTGCCAAACGGCTCTAGGTCAGCTTTCAATCGTTCTAACATGCGCACACCAATTTCTTGGTGGGCTAATTCTCTACCTCGGAAACGCAAAGTGATTTTAGTTTTATCACCCTCTTCTAAGAACTTCGTTAGATTGCGCAACTTAACGTTGTAGTCACCATCATCTGTACCCGGACGGAATTTAACTTCCTTCACCTGGATGACCTTTTGCTTTAACTTCGCTTCGTGAGCTTTCTTAGCTTCTTGGTATTTGAATTTGCCGTAATCCATCACACGACAAACTGGAGGCACTGCCGTAGGGGCAATCTCCACCAAATCTAATTCACTCTCTTCAGCCAGTTTTAAAGCTTCGGGCAGTGAAACAACACCTAATGGTTCACTGTCGTTGCCAATCAATCGTATCTCGGAGGCAGTAATTTCCCGATTGATACGATGTGTTTTCTCAGTAGCTATTTCGCGTTTCCTTTAAAAATTTATAAAAAACCTTACACACCTCAGGCTAGCTGGGGTCCGACCTTCTGGGAAACATCCTGTTGGAGTCGGGCAATGAAGTCGTCGATCGGCATTACACCTAGATCAACACCACCTCTGGCGCGTACGGCCACCGCATTTGCTTCACACTCTTTATCACCTACAACCACGAGATAAGGAACCTTCTGCATAGCGTGCTCCCGGATTTTAAGCGTTATTTTCTCGTTACGCAAATCAGACTCAGCCCTAAATCCTTGTTTTTTGAGGATTTGCTGAACTTTTTGAGCGTATTCCGCTGAATTTCCTGAAATATTCATGATTACGCACTGAGTTGGTGCAAGCCAGGTTGGCATCGCGCCAGCGTGGTTTTCGATCAAAATACCAATAAATCGCTCTAAAGAGCCCACAATCGCCCGGTGCAACATAACAGGTACTTTGCGATCGTTATCCGCTGAAACATACTCAGCACCCAAGCGAAGAGGCATTGAAAAGTCGACTTGCATCGTGCCACATTGCCATGAACGACCGATAGAATCCTTTAAATGGTATTCAATCTTAGGACCATAGAAAGCACCCTCGCCTGGCAACTCTTCCCACTCTTGATTCGATGCTTTCAGAGCATTTCTAAGAGCTGTCTCAGCCTTATCCCAAATTGCATCATCACCCACGCGCTTAGCGGGGCGTAAAGCCAACTTCACAGCAACTTCCGTAAAACCAAAATCTTTATAAACTTCACGAACTGCTTTATCAAAAGCAGCTACTTCGGATTGAATTTGATCCTCAGTACAGAAAATATGACCGTCATCTTGTGTGAAACCACGCACACGCATCAAACCGTGCAAGGCGCCCGATGATTCATTACGGTGGCATTGGCCAAATTCACCAAAGCGCAACGGCAACTCACGGTAACTATGCAAACCGGCGTTGTAAATCTGAACGTGGCCAGGACAGTTCATCGGCTTAAGAGCATAAGCGCGATTCTCTGACTCCGTTGTAAACATATTGTCTTTGTAGTTTTCCCAGTGACCTGATCTTTCCCACAAACCACGATCCAGAATTTGCGGTGCTTTTACTTCTTGGTAATCGTTGTCTTGGTAAACACGGCGCATGTACTGCTCAACTTGCTGCCAGATCGTCCAACCTTTAGGATGCCAGAAGATCAAGCCTGGGGCTTCTTCTTGGAAATGGAATAAATCCAACTGCTTGCCTAATTTACGGTGGTCGCGCTTTTCAGCCTCTTCCAACATATGCAAATAAGCTTCTTGATCTTCTTTCTTTGTCCAAGCTGTTCCATAAATACGCTGGAGCATCTCATTATTACTGTCGCCGCGCCAATAGGCACCAGCCACCTTCATGAGTTTGAAAACTTTTAACTTACCTGTTGAAGGCACGTGGGGGCCACGGCAGAGATCTGTAAAGCCACCTTCCGAATAAAGCGATACATCTTCATTAGAAGGAATACTTTCGATCAACTCTGCTTTATATGTTTCGCCCAAGCCTTTGAAATATTGAACCGCTTCATCACGGCTCACAACACGGCGCTCTACCTTTTCATCTTTTTTGGCAAGCTCAGCCATGCGTTTCTCAATAGCCGCCAAGTCATCGGGTGTAAAAGGACGGCTATAAGAGAAGTCATAGTAAAAACCAGACTCAATCACAGGTCCAATAGTCACTTGCGCTTCTGGGTAAAGCTCCTTAACCGCATAAGCCAATAAGTGAGCTGTTGAATGGCGGATTACTTCAAGGCCCTCAGGGTCTTTATCAGTAACGATCGCTAGATTGATATCGGAGTTGATGAGATAACTGGTGTCAACCAACTGACCATTGACCTTGCCTGCCAAAGCCGCTTTAGCTAAACCAGCGCCAATGCTTTGCGCCACGTCAGAAACGGTTAACGGAGCGGGATACTCGCGCTTCGATCCATCAGGTAATGTGACAACAACCATATCAACTCCAAAAAAGAAGGCACGGTGCTCTGGGATCTTTTTGGAACCTAGGGCTTTCCGCGCCTATATATCGTTACATCGAATTCATTGGTAGGCTCGACTGAATTCGAATCAGCGACCTCTTCCATGTCAAGGAAGCGCTCTAACCAACTGAGCTACGAGCCTAATGAGTCCAATAGTTTATCACTGGTTGCTTATTTTCTTCTTGCTTCTGTCACACCCTTCACCTCAAGCAAAGCGGTCATAGCCGCTTGCAAGCCATCGGTAGAGGGGATTTCAATAGTGAACTGCATACTGGCTAAGCTTTTGCGCGACTGGGTCTTCACACCTGTGACATTGATTTTCAAACGAGAAAACACCTCAGAGATGTCCCGCAGCAGCCCCTGGCGATCCAATGCCATCAGAGCGATATCGACTGGGAATAAAGCCTTGCTTGCGCCATCAGCCGGTTGACCCCACTCGGTTAAGACTACCCGTTCCGGTGCTCTAGCTAATAATTGTTTAAAGGTGCTGCAATCAGTTCGATGGATCGACACACCTCTTCCACGTGTCACAAAACCACTGATGGGATCGGGTGGTACAGGGCGACAACAACGAGACAACTGCGTCAATAACGAATCAACCCCCACCACCAAAACTCCACCATGGGTGGTCTTCGCCTTACTTTTACGCAAAATAATGTCAGGCAACTCCACTTTAGGTGGTTCTGTGCTCTCGTCCTTCGAGCCATCCTTACCTAGCTCTTTATGCCCTTCTTGCTCCGCTTGCTGAGCGGTAAACCATGCACGCACTTTCGAGCGAGCACGATGGGTCGCCAGGTAACCTCTCTCTAAATTGAGCCAATCCATGGAGGGTCCGCCTTGTTTAACCGAAACAACCTCGACCGTTTGCCCATTCTTTAAACGCGTATCCAAGGGCACCATGGCGCCATCGACTCGCGCCCCACGGCAACGATGACCTAAGTCGGTGTGCACAGAATACGCAAAATCGATAGGGGTTGCTCCTTGCTGCAACGGAACCACTTGGCCCAAAGGCGTCAAAACATAAATTTGATCGTCGAGCTCCTGGCCCTTCAATTGGTCCCAAGCATCTTCTTTCCAAGCAATTAACTGTCTGGCCCAAGCAATCCTTTGATCGTATTCATCTTTAGCGCTGATCGTTCCCGAGTAACCTTGCTTCCCAGCTTCTTTGTAACGCCAGTGCGCAGCCAAACCGTATTCCGCTTGCTGATGCATCTCCCGGGTTCGGACTTGAACTTCAAATGCAACGCTCTCTTGATCCATCACCACCGTGTGCAAGGATTGATAGCCATTAGGCTTGGGTCTAGCAATGTAGTCATCAAACTCTTTGGGAATTGGTTGCCACACATGATGAACAATACCCAATGCGGCGTAGCAATCTTTGACATCATCAACCAAGATTCTGAAGGCTCTTACGTCATAGAGCTGTGCAAAATCAATCGCCTTACCTTGCATCTTTTTCCAAATGCTATAAATGTGCTTAGGGCGACCCTGCACATCCGAGGCAATAGCTGCTAGTTTGAGCTCTTCTTGGAGTCGCGCGATGATGTGTTCAACAAAACCCTCACGCTCGATTCTTTTTGAATCAAGTAACTTGGCAATCTGTTTGTAGGTATCAGGCGCTAAGCAACGAAATGCTAAATCTTCCATCTCCCATTTGATTTGCCAAATACCCAAACGGTTAGCCAAGGCAGCATCCACGTCCAAGATGTTTTGGGCCCAAGATGCCTCGACCTCAATTCTTTGCGAGGTAACCCAGCGCAAGGTTTGAACAACCGATGCCAAATGAAGCAGAACCACACGTAAATCATGTGCAAACGCTAAAAGCATTTTTCTCAAGACTTCAACTTGAGCTTGAGCACTTTGACCTAATTGGTTCGATGCCTGCTTGGCAATTTTGATTTGCGCTGCTTTTAAGCCGCGATACCCCAGAATTAATTGAGCCACTTCCTGACCCAACTGTTTCTCTAAAGCATCTTTATTGAGTACAGAATCCAAATGGTCTGCTGCTGTACAGCTAGCCTCATCCAATTTGAGAGTTTGAAGAATATCCCGCACACCCGATGCATGCGCTTTAGGATCCTCACCAAACAATGAATCTAAATTAACTAAAGAACTCACGAGCTATCGCCACCTGATCTGGGGTAATAAAAGCAGGGGCATGTCCCACCCCAGGTATCTCGATACTTCTTGTGCGCGGATGACGGCGGCACATCTCCGTCACCGTTTTAGCTGACAATAAATCGGATTCTGTACCACGAACCACCAAGACATCTGCAGCTATCGCATCGAAGGCCTTCCATGTCATCATTTCACCCATAGCAGCCATCACTTTATTAAGCGCAGCAAAGGGTTTTGAAATATCTGGGTCATAGTGAACCACCCACTCCGATCCATCTTGAATCAAATGAGGTCCGTTGTACTCTTTCCACTGCTCGGGTGTGAAATCACCAAAAGGCGCACAAATGCGATTAAGGTAAATCAACCCCTCTAACTTGCTTGCAAAACGAAACGGCTTACCGACGTAATCACCCAAGCGTTTGAGTGACTCGGATTCTATTCTAGGACCCACATCATTGATGATCATGCGGCGAATCGGCGCATGATCTTGACTCGCCATAAAAATTCCAATCAGGCCGCCCATCGATGTGCCAAACCAATCAACTTTTTTGACTCCCAACTTAGCTATCAAAGTCGACATGTCTGCGACGTATTGTGGCATGCCATACAGCATGGGGTTATCCAACCAATCCGAATCACCACGCCCCACTACATCTGGACAAATCACTCGATAACGGTCACTCATCGCTTTGGCTAAGACATTGAAATCACTGCCGCGTCTCGTTAGGCCATGAACGCAAATCAAGACATTCTGATTCTCAGGGTCTCCCCACTCGTGATAGGCCATCTGGTGCAATCCTGAAGCACTGGCACACTGAACGTAATGTGTTTTACAAAGTGGATCTTGTGGCGTTACTGTTTCTTCAACTGGAATGGGATAGCTTAAGTTAACCACCTCCAAGTTAACTGGCAACGGACTCTCGACCTTCGCCGCAACCAATCGCTTCAGAAAACTTTTTAAGCCGTCTAACATTACTGAGCTACCCAACCGCCATCCATATTCCAAGCCACACCACGAATCTGGGTAGCAGCTGGGCTACAGAAGAAAACTGCTAAAGCGGCCAATTGCT
The DNA here is from genome assembly GCF_018882385.1 of Polynucleobacter sp. 30F-ANTBAC. Lineage (GTDB taxonomy): Bacteria > Pseudomonadota > Gammaproteobacteria > Burkholderiales > Burkholderiaceae > Polynucleobacter. Next base: position 704,997 of record NZ_JACVON010000002.1, on the reverse strand, counting down.
CCGGCGTCACAAATTCACCTGATGGCTGCTTTTCAGAGAGTAACAATTTTTTCGCTTCGTCATTACTCACCTTTTCTTTTTCAGCACGAGCATCCACTTGCTTTTGCACCAAAGGTGTTAACACCCAACCCGGACAAATCGCATTGCATGTCACACCCGTTTGCGCTGTTTCCAATGCAGTGACTTTAGTAAAGCCAACAATCCCATGCTTCGCTGCCACATACGCTGACTTTTGAGCAGACGCCACCAACCCATGAACAGAAGCCAAGTTAATAATGCGACCCCAATTGCGTTGCTTCATACCCGGCAAAGCCAAGCGCGTTGTATGAAAAGCAGATGTTAGATTAATCGCAATAATGGCATCCCAACGATCCACTGGAAAATCTTCAATATTGGCCACATGCTGAATACCGGCGTTATTCACCAAAACATCAACCCCACCAAAACGTTTTTCAGCGGCCCTCATCATCTCTTCAATTTCTGAAGCTTTACTCATATCAGCACCGTGATACTCCACCTCAACACCCCATGCTTTGACTTGAGCAATCGCCGCATCTTTATCACCGAAACCATTCATCACAATATTGGCGCCCTGCTCCGCCAAAGCGATAGCAATACCCAAACCAATACCACTGGTTGAGCCAGTAACTAGCGCTGTTTTACCTTCTAACATTTTCATCATGCCGATGACTCCTAAGATTGATTTTTGATGGGTTGAGACTAATTTTGATAATTTAATTAACTGGGCATTTCAGGTTGCAAGGTCACATGATCAATATCATGCTTTTCTAACAACATTTTATTAATCAGCTCTAGCGTTACAGGCCAATCCTGAAGATCACGAACTTCAACGTGACCGATCAAAGCCGGGTGCCCTGGCGTCATTTCCCAAACATGCAAATCATGCACAGCCAATACACCTTTGACTTGCGACAAGTCATGGCCAACAGCGATGTAATCAATATGATGCGGTACACCTTCCATCAGAAAGTGATACGACTCTTTTAAAACATCTATCGTGGAACGCAAGACCAAGAAACAAACGAATAAAGACAAGATTGGGTCAATTGGCATCCAACCCGTAAAGTGAATCACCAAGCCAGCTATTAAAGCTGCTAAGGATCCCAATAGATCACCCATCACATGAACCAAAGCTGCTTTGGTGTTCACACTTTTCTTATCCTTGGATAAAACCCAAGCCACCACGATATTGATCATCAGACCAATGATGGCGACGATGGTGACTGTCAGACCTTTGACCTCATGAGGGTCATTGAAACGTGTGAGCGCTTCATAAGCAATCCAAACAACCAAGAGCAACATAGCCAAGCCATTCACAAAAGCAGCTAATGACTCAGTCCTACCAAAACCAAAGGAGTGTTTCGCTGACGGCGGTCGCTTGGCAATGATTTGAGCCAAAAGTGCTAAACCCAATGCCGCAGCGTCAGTCACCATGTGACCCGCATCCGAAATCAACGCCAAAGAGTTAGCCCAGAAACCAGCAAATGCCTCAATGCCAGCAAATGTAAAAGTTAATAGAACCGCTATCAATAAAATGGACTTATTGTGTTCTTCTCGATAATGAAGATGTTGCGCGTCCCCCTTCTTGTGCGCATGCAAGTAATCAGGAGGACGTGTTGTACTCATTAGATAGCGCTGGTATCAAGTTGGCAGCCAGTCTTAGCCACCACTTCTTCTTTTGTTACACCAGGAGCCAACTCCACTAATTTCATGCCTTTAGGTGTGACATCTATCACAGCCAAGTCAGTAATGATGCGACTAACCACACCCACGCCGGTTAAAGGCAAGGTGCAATTAGGCAAAATCTTGATATCTTCTGTGCCATCTTTTTTCTTGGCCACATGCTCCATCAAAACGACCACGTGCTTCACGCCGGCAACCAAGTCCATCGCACCGCCCATACCTTTAACCATCTTGCCTGGGATCATCCAGTTAGCTAAATCACCAAATTCACTCACTTGCATAGCACCCAAAATGGCAATATTGATTTTGCCGCCACGGATCATGCCAAATGAATCAGCTGATGAAAAAATTGCTGATCCAGGGAGCGTTGTAATCGTTTGCTTACCAGCATTAATTAAATCGGCATCCACTTGATCTTCCGTTGGGAAAGGGCCAATACCTAACAAACCATTTTCAGACTGCAGCCAAACTTCAATATTGGATGGCACATGGTTAGCCACCAAAGTGGGTAACCCAATACCCAAGTTAACGTAGTAACCATCTTTTAATTCTTTTGCTGCGCGAGCAGCCATCTCGTCACGATTCCATGCCATGATTTTTGCTCCTTAAGCCTGAGTCACAGTGCGCTGTTCGATGCGCTTTTCTGGGTTCTTGTTCAACACAATTCTGTGCACATAAATACTGGGGGTATGAACATCCGCTGGTTCAAACGCACCGTTCTCAACAATCTCTTCCACCTCAACAACCGTTACCTTACCGGCCATGGCGCACATCGGATTGAAGTTTCTGGCTGTGCCGCGGTAAATCAAGTTACCTGCCTTGTCGGCTTTCCATGCCTTGACCAAAGCGATATCGGCTACTAGCGAGCGTTCCATCACATACTTCTCACCATCAAACTCTCGTATCTCTTTACCCTCAGCAACAATGGTACCAACGCCCGTTTTGGTGAAAAAGGCAGGAATACCACAGCCACCCGCACGTAATTTTTCAGCCAACGTACCTTGTGGCGTGAACTCTAATTCCAACTCCCCCGCCAAATACTGGCGCTCAAACTCTTTGTTTTCGCCCACATAAGAAGAAATCATTTTTTTAATTTGGCGTGTTTCTAATAGTTGACCAAGACCAAAACCATCCACACCAGCATTATTAGAAATAGCCGTGAGATTTTTAGCACCCGTATCACGAAGAGCTGCAATCAAAGCTTCTGGAATACCGCACAGACCAAAACCGCCTACTGCAAGAGTTTGCCCATCTTTAACAATGTCAGCCAAAGCCTCACTTGCTGAACCAAAAACCTTATTCATTCAAAACTCCTCATTGAATTAAAACCAAGTGCCTTGCACCTTGATCAGGGCTCATCACTCTTAGGCGCACTGCCTACAAAAGCATTGTTATATAGCATTGGGTTGACGAAAGCTTGACGTGAAAGCACAAAACCAAGCAAGCACGCCAACTTAAAAAATAAAATCATTCAACTTCAATGACTTATGTTAAATTTCCATAGCAAAATAATTTAACAAATTAAAATATAATGCTAATACTAGTACTAGCTTAGCTTATTTTAGGATGACCCCATGAACACTTCCCCTGAAATCCTATCCCAATTTGGTCCAAGAGATTCTATGGACTATGACGTTGTCATTGTTGGAGGCGGACCATCTGGTTTATCCGCAGCGATTCGATTGAAACAATTAGCCACTGAAAAAGGTTCCGATATTTCAGTTTGTGTTCTTGAAAAAGGCTCTGAAGTCGGCGCTCATATTTTGTCCGGAGCCGTCATGGATCCGATCGGCATTAATGAATTAATTCCAGATTGGAAAGCCAAAGGCGCTCCTTTAAATACAGAAGTGTCAGAAGACCGCTTCATGTTTTTAACCGAAACAAAGTCTTTAACAACGCCCAACTGGCTCTTACCTGCTTGCTTTCAGAATCATGGCAACTACATTGTCAGTCTAGCTAATTTCACGAGATGGTTAGGTGCCGAGGCCGAGAGCTTAGGTGTTGAGATTTTTCCAGGCTTTGCTGCTGCAGAAATCATGTACGGCTCAAACGGTGAAGTCACCGGTGTAGCCACTGGCAATATGGGTATTGGCAAAGATGGTGAAGTGACTGATCAATTTCAACTGGGTATGGAGCTACGTGGCAAATACACATTATTTGCCGAAGGCTCTCGTGGCCACCTCGGTAAACAATTAATTTCTAAATTTGCTTTAGATGCAAATAGTGATCCACAAAGTTACGGTATCGGCATCAAAGAGCTTTGGGAAATCGACCCTGCCAAACATCAAGAAGGTCTTGTCATTCACACAGCGGGCTGGCCTCTATCTTCAGACACGTATGGCGGTTCTTTTTTATACCACCTAGAAAACAATCAAGTGGCTGTAGGCTTTGTGGTGGGATTGTCGTACAGCAACCCGTATCTCAGTCCTTTTGAAGAATTCCAACGCTATAAAACACATCCATCGATTCGCACTTTCTTTGAAGGTGGCAAGCGGATTAGTTATGGCGCCAGGGCATTGACTGCAGGCGGTTTAAATAGCTTGCCTAAAACCATCTTCCCTGGTGGCGCATTGATTGGTTGTGATGCTGGCTTCTTGAATGCATCGCGTATCAAAGGCAGTCATGCTGCCATCAAAACCGGTATGTTGGCAGCTGAAGCGGCATTTGATGCGCTACAAGCCGGCAGATCAGCGGATGAGCTAGAAACCTACCCAACTGCTTTTAAGCAGAGTTGGCTACATACCGAACTTAAAAAAGCACGCAACTTCAAACCGTGGATGTCCAAGGGCTTATATCTTGGAACCTTGATGGTCGGTATCGAACAAAAATTATTAGGTGGCAATGTCCCATGGACGATTCATCAACAGCACGCGGATCATGAGTGCTTAAAACCAGCCTCTGCATGTTCGCCAATTGAGTATCCAAAGCCTGATGGGAAAATCACTTTTGATAGATTGTCTTCCGTCTTTATTTCCAATGCGAATCATGAAGAAAATCAGCCGGCTCATTTAACACTCAAAGACACCTCAGTACCAACCGGCATTAACTTACCGTTGTACGATGGTCCAGAACAACGCTACTGCCCTGCCGGCGTTTATGAATACATCCCTTCTGCCCAAGGTCAGCAATTACAAATTAATGCGCAAAATTGCGTGCACTGCAAAACATGCGACATCAAAGATCCCACTCAAAATATTGTTTGGCTAAATCCTGAAGGCGGTGGCGGCCCGAACTATTCGAGCATGTAAGCGGCTTGGGACTTTTTGCTTGTTGGTTGTTTGTTGTTTGTCTTTTACTTAACCTTAACGCGTTGCATGCAGATGTAACCTAAGAAACTCGCTAGCGCAGCCAGACCAAAGACGTGGTCTGGCGCCCAATGCTCCCAAACCCAACCAGCACATAAACCACCCACAGTACCGCCAATGCCGTACGACACAGTCGTATAAAGAGCTTGGCCTCTGGCTTGCAAAGGTCCTGTAAACCAAGTTTGTAGCATTTTGATGCTAGCGCTGTGATGTGCCCCAAAGGTGGCAGCATGCATCAACTGCGCCACGACTAAAACAATCACATTCGGCCAATACGCCATCAAGGCAAAACGTAGCACCGCGATCAAGTAGGTCGCAATCAAGATATGTTTTGTGCTAAATCTGGCGAAGAAATGACTTTGATAGAAAAAGAAAATGACTTCCGCCAAGACGCCAAGCATCCAAAGAAGCCCAATCTCCGCTTTGGAGTAGCCCATCCGATCCAGGTACAAAGAATAGAAGACATAGAAACAGGCATGGGCAAAAATCATCCAGAAGTTAGCCGATAGAAACCACTGCAGATATCGATTCTTTAGAACCACAGAGAACTTGATCACCGCTTGCTCCACCACTTCCATCTTGGGCTCTCGCAGCAACATGGTAAGACCGGTCATGACGATTAAAGCAGCCAAACCAAACCAGGGCAAGCTCTGAATACCAAATGCTTCAAACCAAGCACCGGCACCCATCACCATAGTGATAAAACCAATCGAACCCCATAAGCGCAGACGCCCATAGCGCTGATCAAATCCATTATCTCGATGCAGCGCATGGACTGTGGCAGCCTCACCCAAAGGCATCAAACTGCTGATGACGGTATTGAGTAAGAACATCCAGATCAATAAGGCGATGTAATCTTCTAGAAAAAAAATGGCTGAGAAAATAAAGCATGCAGCAACCGCCGTCATACGCATGATTCCCAAGCGATCGCGACGGACATCCGCTAACCAACCCCACGCAAAAGGTCCCATGATTCGGGTAATTTGAAACATGGACATCAATGCCGCAATTTCAATGGGTCCCATACCGCGGCTTGCAAAGTACAAGCTCGAATACGGCGACATCAAACCAATATAGGCAAAATAGAAAAAGAAGAAGGCTGCGAAAGCCAGTCGTACCAGACCGGTCATCAACAGCCTCTAATTAAGGACGTTGCGCTGGAATACGAGGCGTATCAACATGAACGTCACCGCATTGCGCACGATGACGCAACACATGATCCATGATCACCAAAGCCAACATAGCTTCAGCAATCGGCGTTGCTCGGATACCCACACAAGGATCATGACGACCCTTGGTTTGAACCGTTGTAGGTTGACCTGCACGATCTAGAGATTGCTTTGGAGACATGATGGATGAAGTCGGTTTGATCGCAATCGACACCACAACATCTTGACCACTGCTGATGCCACCAACAACACCACCGGCATTGTTGCTTGCAAAACCATCCGCAAACATTTCATCACCATGCTCGCTACCCTTTTGAGTCACGCTTTTAAAGCCTGCACCGATCTCAACACCCTTAACAGCATTGATACCCATCATGGCATGCGCAATATCCGCATCCAGCTTATCAAAAATAGGCTCACCCACGCCGACCGGAACACCTGTCGCCACGACCGTTAAACGTGCACCACACGAGTCCCCTGCTTTACGCAAGGTGTCCATATAAGTTTCAAGCTCAGGAATGATGGTGGCGTTTGCCGCAAAAAAAGGATTTTGAGGAATGTGACTAGCATCTTCAAAAGGAATCTCAATATCACCCAACTGCGTCATGTAGCCATAAAAGCTCATGCCATAGTGTTCAGCAAGCCATTTTTTAGCCACAGCAGCTGCAGCCACAACAGGGGCTGTTAAGCGGGCTGAAGAACGTCCACCACCACGAGGGTCGCGGATGCCATATTTATGCCAATACGTGTAATCGGCATGGCCTGGTCTGAATGTATCTAAGATATTGCCGTAATCTTGACTACGTTGATCCGTGTTGCGGATCACCAAAGCAATCGGCGTTCCGGTGGTCTTACCTTCAAAGACACCCGAAAGAATTTCTACTTTGTCTTCTTCTTGGCGCTGGGTCACGTGCCTAGAAGTTCCAGGTTTGCGACGATCCAAGTCACCTTGAATATCTTCAACAGATAATGACATCCCTGGCGGGCAGCCATCAATAACAGCGCCTATCGCAGGTCCATGAGATTCACCAAAAGTGGTGATACGAAATAAGTGTCCAAGTGTGCTTCCAGCCATGCCGACATTATCGCATTGGTCTGGGATGAAGGGGGAATTTACCCCCTTCTTTTATTCTAAAAAGATCAAAAATAATGGATCTGTTTTACTCGGCTTACTTAGCTTCCTCCGCTGGCCAATCGCGGATATAGGCTTTGAGCATGGTGTTTTCAAAGCTTTGAGCTTCTACCACTGCTTTTGCAACGTCATAAAAAGAAATCACACCCATCAAGGTGCTACCGTCCATGACTGGCAAGTAACGCACGTGCTTATCCAGCATCATGCGACGCACATCATCCAAGTCGGTATCGGAAGAACAGGTCAAAGGCGCTTGCTCCATCACCTCACCCACATGAGCAGAGCCCAGCGTGCCATGACTCTTAGCTAAAGTTTCAATCACCTCTCTAAAAGTCAGCATGCCTACGAGCTTGGCATATTCCATCACAACCAAAGAGCCGATGTCTTTTTCAGCCATCACATGCACTGCCGCAGAAAGAGATGTCTCTGGAGAAACGGTATAAAGGGTTGCCCCCTTGAAGCGCAAAATGTCACTGACTTTCATGATCATCCTTTCTGATTAAATCTTAACTTTAGTCTATCAGCAGTTCAGAACAGAGGCTAGAAAGTTTTAATTAGTGCTTACCCTCCCTTTTCAACTTGATGAGGGGTATGACTCTTTCATCACTTGGAGCGCTCCCAAGCTCTCACAATCGGCATATTGGCCACGATGGTGGCGCCCGCTAAGGTCACCCACCAAGTCACATAGATCCAAACTAAAAAGAGCGGCAAGATGGCAAAAGCGCCATAAACCGTTTTATAGATCGGGAAATTAGCCGCAAACCAAGCAAATCCAAACTTGGCTGTCTCAAAAACCATACCAGCCCAGGCGGCTCCCCATAGAGCATCCGACCATTTAACCTTTTCATAAGGCAGTATTTTGTAAACCAAAAGGAAAGAGAGGATCGACAGGATGATAGGGAATACAGCCGCCACAAAATTAAAGCCCAGGCTCAACGGTCCAATCCACCCCTTAGAGGCGCTCAAGATCATGGAGCTTAAATAGATGCTCAAGCCTAACAACAGAGGGCCCAAGCCAGTTGCCACTAAATGAATGCCGATTCTTTTAAAGAATGGCCGAGGATTTTGCACATTCCAGATGCGATTAAAGGCATTCTCAACGGTAATTAAAGTGAAAAAGATACCAATGATCAAACCAACAGAACCAAAAATGGTTAACCCTTTGGCCTTTAAGGCAAATTGATTCAAATAGACCAGAATGGGATCGCCGATATTCCCTGGAATTAGATTAACGGAAAGCCAGTTCTGAAAAGAACGCCTCAAACTGAGAAAGCCAGGCATCACTGCCAGCAAAGCAAAGGAAACAGTTACCATGGGCACAATCGACAAAATAGTCGTAAAAGAAAGGCTGGCAGCCATTTCATTGATACGACCTACCTTGGCGCGTTGGCGCATGTAGCTAAAAAAATCGAGAATAGAGTCTTTATGACGAATTACTTGCACGGCTCTATCATAAGCAAGTTAACTAAATGAGTACAAATTTTATGAACAACACGCCTACAAAAAGTGTCGATATTTTGGTTTTGTATTACTCCAGGAATGGAGCCACTCGTCATTTGGCAGAACTTATTGCTGAGGGTATTGAAAGTGTTCCAGGCGCTAGCGCAAGACTAAGAACAGTCCCAGCCGTTTCGGCGGTGTGCGAGGCAAGCGAATCCGATATTCCAGACTCCGGCCCTCCTTATGTTGAAAATAAAGATTTAGAACAGTGTGCCGGTCTAGCACTCGGCTCGCCAACACGCTTTGGCAATATGGCTTCTGCGATGAAGTACTTTTTGGATAACACTACCCAGCAGTGGTTGTCCGGTGCCTTAGCAGGCAAACCCGCTTGCGTCTTTACCAGTACTGGCAGCATGCACGGCGGTCAAGAAAGTACCCTTTTATCAATGATGATTCCGCTCTTTCATCATGGCATGGTGATGCTAGGATTGCCTTATAGCCATCCAGAACTGATGAATACCCAAACCGGCGGATCGCCTTACGGTGTCACGCATTTTGCAAAAGCAGATGGTTCAGCGCCGATCTCTGCCGATGAGAGAAAGCTCGCCATTGCCCAAGGTCAACGCTTGGCTCAAGTGGCCCTGAAATTGGCACAGTGATTAAGACCACCCATTAATAATTATTGAAAGCGCGCCTGACATGACCACTCCAATCCATCTAGAACAAGCCCTTCAACCCAAACCACATTGGCGTTTGGTGGCTTGGTGGTCTTGGTTTGCCTTAATTGTGTTGTGCATTTTGTGGGAGGCTGTTTTAGCCCCCATCAAACCAGGTGGCTCGTGGGCTGTGATTAAAGTCATGCCACTCCTATTTGCTCTTAAAGGTATTTGGCAAGGCCGAAACTACACCATGCAGTGGTCATCCATGCTGGTGATGCTTTATTTCATTGAAGGTGTGGTGCGATTGAATGACCCGGGCTTATCTAGCTATTTAGCGGCACTGGAAATCATTCTGAGTGTGATCACGTATTTTGCATTGTTGGCGTATTTAAAACCTTTGAAGAAAGTAGCCAAGCAGAAAAAATTAGAGCTTGAAAAGCTCGAGCAGGAGCAAGCCGCCAAGGAAGCGGCAGCTCGGGACCTGAAGAATTAAACTATCAAAAAGTTTGCATTAATAAAACTAGAGAAATTCCAATGAGGAAGACATGTCACTCACCGATCAAGAATTAATTAGCCATTTACAAAGCATCGTTGGTGCTGAGCAAGTCATCACCGCCCCTGCTGATTTAGAACCGTACTTGATCGATTGGCGCAAACGCTATCGCGGCCAAGCCATTGCTGCACTGCGCCCTGCGAACACGCAAGAAGTATCTGAGATCGTTAAGTTGTGTGCCGCGAATCTCATTGCGATCGTACCCCAGGGCGGCAATACCGGCCTGTGTGGCGGCGCCACACCCAACGCAACCGGTCGGCAAGTAGTCATCTCACTGCAACGCATGAATAAAGTTCGTGCAGTCGATACCTCAAATCAAACGATCACGGTTGAGGCTGGTGTTGTATTACAAACGCTACAAGAAGAAGCCGCTAAAGCAGATCGCTACTTCCCCTTAAGCTTAGGTGCCGAAGGTAGCTGCATGATCGGTGGCAATTTATCCACCAATGCTGGCGGAACTTCCGTATTGCGCTATGGCAATACGAGAGAATTGTGTCTCGGTCTTGAGGTGGTTTTACCGAATGGCGACATCCTCAATAGCTTAAGAGGTTTGCGCAAAGATAATACCGGCTACGACTTAAGGGATTTATTTATTGGCGCTGAAGGTAGCTTGGGCATCATTACAGCTGCGGTTATGAAATTATTTCCGATCCCTGTGGCGCAATGGACAGCGCTTGTTGCAACACCAAGCGCCGAAAGAGCAGTGGAGTTATTGAATCGCTTTCAAGCAGGCGCCTCGGCACAGCTCACTGGTTTTGAGATGATGTCCGATGAAAGTCTCGCTCTTTTAAAACATTACTACCCTGCTCTAGCCAGTCCATTAGCTGGTGAAAATCCGTATGAAGTTCTTGTCGAAATATCGGACTATGAGAGCTCAGAACATGCGATGCAGCTCATGGAAAATATCCTAGAAGGCGCTTTAGAATCTGGCTGCGCGAGTGATGCAATTGTTGCTAGCAACATTGCTCAGGCTAGAAAATTCTGGGATATGCGCGAGCACATCCCTCTTGCTCAAGCTGATGATGGCCCCAACATCAAGCACGATGTGTCATTACCCATTTCCGCCATTCCAGCATTTATCAAGACATGCAATGCCCTTCTAAAAACCAAGTACCCGACTATTCGTGTGATCAATTACGGTCACTTAGGTGATGGCAATTTGCACTACAACGTGGCTGGTCCTACATCCGCTGAAACCGAAAGTTTTTTCACGACCTACAGTAAAGAGATTCAAGCGATGGTTTACGCTGAAGTTGAGAGGCTCAATGGCTCGATCTCTGCCGAGCATGGTGTGGGACAGCAAAAGGTGGATTACTTACAAGGTCATCGTGGCAATGCTGCTTTTCACTTAATGCAATCCATTAAAAAAGCGATTGACCCCAACAATTTGATGAACCCAGGGAAAGTCATTAATTTGTGATTGCCATGATTGTGAAGTCATAAAAAAACGCCACATCTGTGGCGTTTTTTATTAATGAACAGACTTCTTATTTAGAAGTTGCCTCAATCATGCAGTTTGAAATTTGAGAAAAGTACTTCAAAGCATTTTCAGTAGGTTCAATGTATTTTTTGCGACCATCAGTCTCAATCACATAGGTCACCATGTCTTTGTCGCGCAACTGCTTCAATCGAGCATGCAAGGTCGCTGGAGAACCAATTTCACGCTTAGCAATCGCATCACTAACTAAAAGGCGCTCACCTTGCTGCCATTTAGAGGCGACTTCGTTAAGAAGTTGGTTCTCTGTGGCATCAAGCTTTGGAAAGCTAGGTAGCTCTTCAACTGAACGAACCAAGTTGAGAAAGCGAAAGTAGATTTCTTGTAAATCTTTATTTTTCACTATGAATTTGTCTCCGTTTTGAGGATTTAACTTTCTTTGTATACAAATTATAGGGTAATTTAACAAAAATGACATAAATTTTATAACTACCAATAGAATATAAAATGTTTATTAAAATCATTAACTTAATAAACATTGACTAACCAAATATATCTTAAAAGTTAATCATTAAGCCTTCATTATTGACTCAAAAGCTAATAATTTGGTTTGATGGCACTAATTTGATGAGTTTTTTACAAAACTCTTAAGTAATTTGGTCAAATAAAGATACCTAGTGAAAATAGGTAAGGATAGTCAAAGCTTGAGAGCTTAAAATCACAAAGCTAATTAATGAAAATTAGATGAATTCGCAACAGAGACAGGTCAATCTATAAAAAGAGGAATTATCAATGGCTTCAAAGAAATCAAAGATTGTTTACACGCTCACAGATGAAGCGCCCTATTTAGCAACCGCATCTTTTTTACCGATCATTCGCACCTTCACAGCACCAGCTGACATTGAAGTCGTTGAGAGTGATATTTCAGTAGCCGCCAGAATTATTGCCGCCTTCCCAGAAAAATTAAAAGAAGAACAAAAGATTCCTGATAATTTGAGCGAGCTTGGCAAGATGACATTATTGCCAGACACTAATATCATTAAATTACCAAACATCAGTGCTGCCGTTGGCCAGCTTAAGACTGCTATCAAAGAGTTACAGTCTCAGGGCTATGACATCCCTGACTATCCTGAAGATCCAAAAACAGATGCTGAAAAAGAAATTCGTCAACGCTACTCCAAGTGTTTAGGCAGTGCGGTGAATCCAGTTCTACGTGAAGGCAACTCCGACCGTAGAGCTCCAGCTGCAGTGAAACGTTATGCTCGCAAGAACCCGCACTCTATGGGCAAATGGAGTCAAGCATCTCGCACGCACGTCTCGCACATGCATGGTGGAGACTTCTACTCCAGCGAAAAATCAATGGTGATGCCAAGTGCTTGTAACGTTCGCATGGATTTGGTGACCAAGACAGGTAAGACGATTGTTCTAAAAGAAAAGATAGCTCTTTTAGAAGGTGAAATCATCGACAGCATGTACATGAGCAAAAAAGCCTTGTGCAAGTTCTACGAAGATGAAATTCAAGACGCGTATGAAACACGTGTGATGTTCTCTCTTCACGTAAAAGCCACAATGATGAAGGTGTCTCACCCGATCGTATTCGGTCACGCTGTGAAGATTTTCTACAAAACAGCTTTTGATAAGCATGCTGCCTTGTTCAAGGAGTTGGGTGTTAATGCCAACAATGGTTTAAGTAGCGTTTATGAAAAGATTGCTTCACTACCAAGTTCTAAGCGTGAAGAAATCATCAATGATTTGCATGCTTGCCACGAGCACCGCCCAGAATTGGCGATGGTTGACTCAGCCAAGGGTATTACCAACCTTCACTCCCCTAACGATGTGATTGTGGATGCTTCAATGCCTGCCATGATCCGTATTGGCGGCAAGATGTGGGGTGCGGATGGTCGTCCAAAAGATACTAAAGCAGTAATGCCAGAAAGTACCTTTGCTCGTATCTATCAAGAAATGATCAACTTCTGTAAAACACACGGCAACTTCGACCCAACCACGATGGGTAGTGTGCCAAACGTGGGCTTGATGGCCCAACAAGCAGAAGAGTACGGTTCACATGACAAAACATTTGAAATCCCTGAAGCAGGTGTTGCTCGTGTTGTCACCATTGATGGTGAAGTATTGCTCGAGCAAAACGTTGAAGAAGGCGATATCTGGCGTATGTGCCAATGTAAAGATGCCCCAATCAGAGATTGGGTCAAATTAGCCGTTACTCGCGCACGCCAATCTAATACGCCAGCCGTATTCTGGTTAGATGAGTACCGTCCACACGAAAATGAGTTGATCAAAAAAGTAAATCGCTATCTCAAAGATCACGATACAACGGGTCTTGATATCGAGATCATGTCTCAAACTCGTGCGATGCGTTATACCTTAGAACGCATCATCCGTGGCAAAGATACGATTTCTGTAACAGGTAACATTTTGCGTGACTACCTCACCGACTTGTTCCCAATCCTAGAGTTGGGTACGAGTGCCAAGATGCTTTCAATCGTGCCATTGATGAATGGTGGTGGCTTGTTTGAAACTGGTGCAGGTGGTTCTGCTCCTAAGCACGTTAAACAACTTGTTGAAGAGAATCATTTACGTTGGGATTCTTTAGGTGAGTTCTTGGCTCTGGCGGTTTCAATTGAAGATATTGGTATTAAAAACAACAATAGCAAAGCCAAGTTGTTAGCCAAGACTTTAGATGAAGCAACAGGTCAATTGCTTGAAAACAGAAAATCGCCTTCATCACGTACCGGCGAATTGGATAACCGCGGTAGCCAGTTCTACCTCGCTTTGTACTGGGCACAAGCATTGGCAGCACAAACTGAAGACAAAGAACTTCAAGCGCACTTCGCGCCAATGGCTAAGCAATTAGCCGAAAATGAAGAGAAGATCATCAGTGAGCTCAACGCATCCCAAGGCAAGCCAGTAGATATCGGTGGTTATTTCAAGCCGGACACCAAGAAATTGGAAGCGGTGATGCGCCCAAGCGCGACATTGAATGCGATCATCAGCAGCAAGTAAGTAGATCCCTCATGAAAAAAGCCGGAAGTTTAAAGGACTTCCGGCTTTTTTATTTGGTTGATCGTATTACTGAACGGGAATCATCACTTCATTTCTTCGCCACCAAGGTAAGGTCCAAGGAGGGTTATAACGAGCCAACTGTGCTGGCCCCACTGGAATAAGATTTTCTTGTTTCATCCAAGCTTGCAACTCTTCTGTTCTTAGCTTTAATTTTTCATCATCAACCCAACCTGAAAAAGTAATGAGGGCCACTTTCTTAGCCTTCAACTCTTTGATCTGCACTTGCGAGTTTTTAGGCTTAGGCAGTGTGGCCATGCGATAACTGCTAGGCATGATGAAATAAAGTACCCATTGGCGCTTATCCGATTGAGATGCGGTTTGCTCGACTACAACCGGTGCAGTCATAGCAATTTTCTCTGACTGCTCTTCAATGACCACAGGGGCTGTCATGGCAATCTTTTCAGACTCATTGGATTGTTTTTGATTGTTACCAAAGATGTAGTCAGCCACTAATCGAAAGCCTTTATTAGAAGCCTCACTCAGCGTGCCCTCAACGGTGACTTCCGCAATTAATTGAGCTTGATAGTGACGAATTTCAAATGGTTCTAACTTTTTAATCACTTGAAAGCTTGGTTCTTCAGTTGCCATAGCGGTCGGAGCCTTTAAGCCAATGAAGGCGATAAATAGCGCAAAGATGTAAAAAAGGTTTTTTTGTAAGATCATATTTTTATATTACTTTTCATTAATGATGAAAGTGCTGACCTTCTCACCTTCGCGGTGATAAAAGACGTGCACATCAATTCGATTGGCTTTAGACAGTTTCTCTAAGGCTTCCATGCGCCTTACAAACAAGATAGCTGTTTGTTCCGGATACGACATGAACTGCTCAGCATAAACATCGATGGATTCGCCATTGATCTTTAACGCACGGATATCACGCTTGAAGTATTTATCTTTTTGAACAAAGATCAAACGCTTCATGTATTTATCCAAAATCAATTTATGACCCTGATCATTTATTTTGAAATAGTAGGTTTTAACTTCACTACCTTTGACGCCAGAGTCATCGGCAATCTTCTCCACTTCCCATTTGGCATGGGCCATAGAGCTGATACCTAGAATCAGCATTAAGACGATGGCATGAGTGATCTTTTTAAAATAAGACATCAAGACTCCTGATCAAGGCTTCAATGACAAACTGCCTTGCTTAATGGCTTTTGAAAAGCCTCAGTTCTTTTTACACTTGAATATCATTGGTGAAGATGCTGACCACGCCATTGGTCACTAGACCTTTGAGAATCTTGGCTTCAGCTATCGATAACAGCTTGAGTTTATGGGCTTCAAATTGCTGAATGGGATCAGACTGTAAATTATCCGACTCAATGTCTTCAATCGCCTCATATGTAAAGTGGCATTGCACTTCTTTACCATCCACATGAGCCAAGTAAATAACACCGTCATCTTCTGCTTTAAGGGCAGGACCTATAAATTGAATATTCATACGATGATTCTACTCTTTATAGCCAGTAGAGCATCACAGTTAATCATTTGATTGCGCTATATCAATGTCGATGAGTGGAGTGGTCATGACCCTTAGATGGCTCCGAAGCAGCGGGTGCCGCATGATGATTAGCGATCGGATGGTTATGGAAGTAAATACCGGCATAGATGGACACCCCAATCACCATCAAGGAGCTTAGGATGCCATAGGTCAGGATCTTTCTAATGGCTCCAGAGCCTGCTAAAGAGCTTTTATCTGCCATCAAGTACAAGGCCACCAAACTCATCACAAAGCCAACAGGCACAACCCAAGAACTTCTTTCTGGAGAATCCGGGAAATGCTGCAACCCGCCGGTAAAGAATCCCAAACCAATTGATGCCACGACGCCAACAGCTAATAAGTTTGTCCAAGAATGCTCTTTATCTGGATGAGCATACTTTTCTAGAACTCCACCAATAAGGTAAATCGCAATTCCAATACCAGCAGTAATCAGTGAACGTTGTTCGCTAAACGCACCATGAGTGATGGCTCCAGCGGTAAAGCTAATACCGGTATATTTACAAAGGGTAGAAATATGGTCTAAGGAAAAATTCATGGATGAATTGAAACATTAAACCAACAAGAGTGCTATGACCTTAGAGCCAGTAAGGTAATTAACTCATTACCTTACTGGCTCTAAAGGATTTTTATCCCATAGCCGGGTAATCGATGTAACCCTCTGGACCTGGTGCGTAGAAAGTATTCGGATCAGCCTCATTGAAAGGCGCGTTCGCTTTCAATCGTTGAACCAAGTCAGGATTTGAGATGTAGAGTCGGCCAAATGACACCGCATCGACTCTTCCTGTTTCAACCGCATCAATGGCCATCTGACGATCGTAACCGTTGTTCGCAATGTAAGTGCCCTTGAAAGCTTCTCTTGCCCATTGATAGTCAAAGCCTGGTACATCACGTGGACCACCTGTAGAACCTTCAATAAAGTGGATAAAAGCAATACCGCGTTGATTCAATGCTTTAACTAAATGGCCAAAAACAGCTTGTGGCTTGCTATCAGTGATGTCATTGAATGGCGTTACAGGAGATAAACGGATACCAACACGCCCAGCACCAATTTCTTTAACCACAGCATCCACAACTTCCAATGCAAAGCGGCAACGATTTTCAATCGATCCACCATAGTTATCCGTGCGTTGATTGGTACCATCTCTTAAAAATTGGTCAATTAAGTAACCATTAGCACCATGGATTTCAACGCCATCAAATCCAGCGCGTATGGCATTGGCAGCCCCTTGGCGGAACTGATCAACTACTTGGGCAATCTCTGCTTCTGTTAATGCATGTGGCGCCGGTATATCGACCTTACCATCATGGGTATAAGCCACCACATTCGGCGCTATGGCTGAAGGAGCAATCGGTTCAAGGCCACCCGTTAACCCTGGATGGGTAATACGACCCACGTGCCAAATCTGAGCAATGATTTTTGAACCGGCATCATGAACTGCTTTGGTAATCAATTTCCAACCCTCGACTTGCGCATCGGAATAGATACCTGGCGTTGCCATATAACCTTTACCAGCAGGAGCAACTTGAGTTCCTTCGCTAATAATAAGGCCAGCATTGCTGCGTTGAAGGTAGTACTCGATATTCATAGGGCTGCCTGGAATATCGCCAGCAGCTTCTTCTGCACGGCAACGCGTCAAAGGCGCCATCACAACACGGTTAGCCAATTCAATATCGCCGATACGAATAGCTTGAAATAATTTTTCTGAATGGTTGTTTGACATAAGGAAACTCCGATTTATTTTTTGTTTATTTTTACTATTTTATTTTTGGCGATTTTGTTATCAGCCTGAAGACCTTAATTGTAGTCTTGAAATGAACCTGCTTGCAGGATCGCTTGCCTAGAGGACTCGGCCGTCTTTTGGCGAGAGTCGAGAGCCAACTGAGGTTCACATAACTCGAGGTGCGCCACAATTTGATCAGATTGCATAATGAGCTTGATCGAATCAATCAAACCCATGTCACCGATGAAAGCCGTACGATCAGAATAACGATCGTTTTCTTGATAGCGAAGTGCAATCGGTAAAATTTTTATTTCTGAATGAGCTATGGCTTCAAATAAATTACTTCTAAATTGCAATAATTGACGTCCATCACTGGAAGTTCCTTCAGGAAAAATACAAACTGGCTGATCTTTCTGAAGATGCCACTTAATCTCTTGAATAACTCTTTTTAAATCAGATAGCTTTTCTCTTTTAATAAAGATGGTGCCAATCATTTTGGCAATCCAACCAAAGATAGGCCAACTAGCGACATCTGCTTTTGCAACAAATGTAACTGGTCTAACAGAATTGATCACATGGATATCCAACCAAGAAATATGATTCGACACCATTAAAAATCCATGTTTAGAGTTTAATAACTCTTGATCACCAGCAACTATTACTTTAACTTTTAGTATTTTTAGGAGTTGTTGCGCCCAAGATTGGATCATCAAGGCTCTGGTACCTTGGCTAATCACTATAAAAAAAGGGAGTCGCACGAGTGCGCCAAGAACATGAAGGATAAGCAGTAGAGATTTCATGCCTCAAGCATCTCATATGACTGTGTCATCAATATGACACAGATCTGACATCTTAGTTTCAAATAAGTCGGGCCCAATAGGCTCTCATGAACCAATACAGAGCGATTTGGATTTCCGACGTCCACCTAGGCACATCAGGCTGCCAAGCGAACTACCTCTTGGACTTTTTAAAACACAATGAGGCTGACAAGTTTTATTTGGTTGGCGACATCATCGATGGTTGGCAACTAAAAAAACGATGGTACTGGCCTCAATCACACAACGATGTGGTTCAAAAGTTACTTCGTAAGGCTCGCAAAGGCGCAGAAGTTATATTTATTCCAGGCAATCACGACGAAATGGCTCGTCAATTCTTTGGTATGAATTTGGGTGATATTCGCATTGAAGAAGAAGTGATCCATGTGATGGCAGATGGCCGAAGATTATGGATCACTCACGGCGATTTATTTGACAGCGTGATGCAATATGCCAAATGGCTGGCCTACGTCGGTGACACACTCTATACCTTCATTCTTTGGGTCAATGGTTGGTTCAACAAGATTAGAGCTCGTATGGGTCTTAACTATTGGTCACTCTCTCAATATCTCAAGCACTCCGTCAAAAATGCTGTGAGCTTCATTGCTGATTTTGAAAAAATCATGGCTCGTGAAGCCCGCATTAGAGGGTGTGACGGTGTTGTCTGTGGTCATATCCACAAAGCGGAGATCCGCATGATTGATGACATCCTCTATTGCAACGATGGTGACTGGGTCGAAAGTCTAACGGCCTTGGTAGAGGACATGAATGGTGAACTGAGAATTGTTCACTGGCCAAGGATCCTAGAAGATAAAAAGGAACAACTTAGCGTCAATATTGATGTTGAAATCAATCAAACCATGATCTCGATGCATCCAACTGCACGAACAGATCACATAGAACATAACAATCAAAAAGAGGTGGAGACTGTATGAAGATTATGATCGTAACGGATGCCTGGGAACCACAAGTTAATGGCGTGGTGAGAACCCTCAAACAGACCATGCATGAACTTAAAAAACTAGGTCACGTGATTGAAATGATCACTCCCCTAGAATTTAAAACGGTCCCTTGCCCTACCTATCCTGATATTTCTTTATCGCTATTCCCTAGTAAAAAAGTGAAGCAAAAAATGGCTGCCTTTAATCCAGATGCGATTCACATTGCTACAGAAGGTCCATTGGGCATTGCTGCCAGATCGTATGCTCTTAAAAATAAGCTTCCCTTCACAACGGCCTACCATACTCGTTTCCCAGAATATGTTAAAGCCAGAACGGCTATCCCACTTGCTGTCACATATAAGTTTTTACGTTGGTTCCACGATCCTTCTTTGGCATTGATGGCTCCGACAGAAGTCGTAATTAAAGATCTGAAACACTATGGCTTTACAAACACCGTTCTTTGGACAAGAGGAGTTGATCTCGATATTTTCAAGATGCAAGAATCTCGAGTGCTTGAATCCGAACCTCCGATTTTCTTATGTGTGGGGCGCGTTGCTGTTGAAAAGAATATTGAAGCTTTTTTAGAGCTGAAACTACCAGGATCAAAGTGGGTGGTTGGTGATGGCCCCGCATTGGAAGGCCTCAAAAATAAATACCCGCATGTGAACTACTTGGGTGTTTTGCAGCAAGAAGAATTAGCCAAAGTTTATGCCGCTGCAGATGTATTTGTGTTTCCAAGTAAAACAGATACATTTGGTTTGGTTTTATTGGAGGCTATGGCTTGTGGGTTGCCTGTTGCAGCGTATCCAGTGACTGGACCTATTGATGTTTTAGGCGACTCGGATGCTGGCGTCATGCGCGAGAACCTCCAAGAAGCCTGCTTGCTTGCTTTAAGAATACCTAAGGAATCCGCCAGAAAACATGCGGAGAAGTTTTCATGGAAAGCAGCGAGTGAACAATTCTTGGAGCACTTAAAACCCAAGACCAGTCATACAACTGTCAATTAATAGTCATCTTTCTGACATATAGATTATTTACATTACTTCATATGAATAAGACAAAGACGGAGGTGACCCAATGAAAGATCTACCAAACCCATGGCTATCACTCACTAGCTCGCTAACTAAATCTGAAATAGTTAAAACAAGCATGAAAAAAAATCCATTCCATAAAATCATTCAAGAGAAAATTGCTCGCTTAATACCCGCTGGCGGATCTCAGAAATCTACAGCCCAATCTGAAATGGCTGCACCAGCTGTTCACACAGACTCTTCTAAGCAAAGCCCTATCTCGATCAGCTGGGCTCGTCATCAAGATGAAGTACGTGAAGCTCAACGTTTACGCTACAAAGTGTTTGCTGAAGAAATGGGTGCCACGTTAAAACCTTCTCAAGAAGGTTTAGACGTTGATATTTTTGATGATTTCTGTGAGCACTTGATCATTCGTGACACAGAATCTTTAAAAGTGATCGGTACATACCGTGTGCTACCGCCGCACCAAGCTAAACAAATGGGCTGTTTTTACTCAGACTCGGAATTTGACTTAACTCGTTTACGCCATCTACGTCACAAAATGGTGGAAGTGGGTCGTTCTTGTGTTCACCGTGATTACCGTTCTGGTGGTGTGATCATGGCGTTGTGGAGTGGCTTAGGGCAATACATGAAAAAGAATGATTACGAGATCATGTTGGGTTGCGCTAGCGTTCAAATGGGCGATGGTGGCCACTATGCTGCCAGCTTGTCCACCCTATTGAACTCCAACCACTTAACTGATATTGAATACCGTGTATTTCCACGCTTGGCTTTACCGGTTGAAGAATTAAATAACCAATTGGATGTAGACCCTCCTGCTTTGATCAAAGGCTACTTGCGTTTAGGTGCTAAGGTTTGCGGCAACCCAGCATGGGATCCTGACTTCAATACTGCAGACTTCCTCACCATGTTGCGCATGGAAGATATCCACCCAAGATATGCCAAGCACTTTTTAGGTCAGTAATTCAGCAGCCTGCTTGAAACATAGATCAACAAAAAAGGAGCCCTTCAAAGGCTCCTTTTTTATATCAGTTCAATTTGGTATTCACGGCCAATTTTTTGCCAATCAGCCGATTCTTTCTCTAGACCAAATTGAGTGAGTGGGTTCTTCTTAGACCACTCTTTGGAAACTTTCAGTAAAAAGCCTCCTTCAATTTCTTTGACAGAAATATCAGGAATACCTTCGTCATCTCGTCTACGGCAGATGACGTGTGCCAACCTTAGGCAAAACAACATGCGCCAATCAATATAGGCCGAACCAACTGAAATCTTACCTAATTTGCCGGTGTGTCCCAGCAACAATGCTGCCAATCTCGCTTGATCCAATCTTGAGAAGCCCGGCATATCGGCATGAGAGGCAATATAAGCCGAATGCTTGTGATAGCCGTTATGAGTGATGCTTAAACCAATCTCATGAAGTTTGGCTGCCCAAGAGAGAAGGTGTGTATTGTCTTTACGATCTTCATTTTTAGGCTTAGGAAACTGCTCTAAAAAGTAAACAGCGACATCACTTACTCTTTTCGCCTGCTGTCGATCTATTCCATAACGCTGCATGAATTGCTCAACCGTCACAAAACGCATGTCGTGATGCTGGGATCGACCCATCAGATCATAAAGCACTCCCAAGCGCAAAGCAGCTTCAGTCACTTCCATCCGTTCGATATCTAATTCTTCAAACGCAGCAATCATGATGGCTAGCCCACCTGGTAGTACAGGTTTTCGATCGCCTTTTAAACCAATCAAATTCGAGCGATCAATGAATTCGCTATCTATTAAAGATTTTTTAAGAAGCTGCAAGGCTTCCTTCGTAATGACACCACCCGCACCATTAACGGGAAGATCATGAGGCACGCCATCGAATCCGTTTTGGGCAATTAGCTCTGCAATCGCTCTTGCAGTTCCAGAAGAACCAATTGATTGCTTCCAGCCCATTTTTTTAAATTGTGACGAAATTGCTTGAATTTCTCGTCGGGCTGCCGTCTGAGCTTGCTTGAAACTGTGAGCATCGACCAAGCCATTCGGGAAGTATTCTTGGCTATAGGAGACACAGCCGATATAGAGTGATTCAAGTAACTTAGGTTCATAACCTTCACCAATGATGAATTCTGTTGAACCACCACCGATATCCAATACGAATCTCTTGCCATCGCAGGTAGGTGCATCGTGGGCTGCTCCAATATAAATAAGACGCGCCTCTTCTCGGCCTGCCACAACTTCAATCGGGAAACCCAATAGTTTTTCAGCTTCCTTAATAAAAGCGTCGGCATTACGAGCCACGCGCAAAGTATTGGTAGCTACGACCCTCACCTGTTTGGTATCAAAGTTTCTAAGGCGATCGCCAAATCGATGAAGTGCCTTAAGTCCTCTGGCAATGGACTTCTCATCCAATCGTTTATCTTCAGTGAGACCCGCTGCCATACGAACCGATTCCCTGAGCGTATCAATCGGTTGCACTTGAGTGCCCGAGGCTGACTTAATGACTCTTGCAATCACCATGCGAAAACTGTTCGACCCCAGGTCAACAGCAGCAACGAGCTCTTCTTTGGCAGGAGTTAAAGGGGTTAATGACAAGGTATTGTTCTTTTTTAATTATTTTTAATCTCAATAGATTATGACTTTATTATGACATTGTGATTACAAGCTAAATTCACAAAAATGTCATCTATTTGACATCTTTCATAGTCAAACTAGAGCTATGTCATCAAAGACCCCATTATTAAACCGTGAACTAGGCGTGCTTGAGTTTAACTCTCGCGTACTCCAACAAGCAGAAAATCCAAAAACTCCTTTGCTCGAGCGCTTGAGGTTTGTTTGTATCGTATCAAGCAATATGGATGAGTTCTTTGAAATCCGTATGTCGGGTATCAAAGAGCAGTTAAAAAGTAATCCTAAAGGTAAAACAGCGGATGGCATGTCCATCACGACTGCCTACGATATCGTTGCTCAAAAAGCACACGACTTGGTAGAAAGAAAATACCAACTTTTAAAAGACGACATTCTTCCCAAAATTGCAAAGCAAGGCATCACCTTCCACACGCACGATGAATGGACAGTGGCACAAAGAAACTGGGCAAAAGAATTCTTCAATAGTGAATTGGTACCGCTGTTAACGCCTATTGCCTTAGATCCAGCACACCCATTCCCTAAAGTCATCAATAAGAGTCTTAACTTTTTTGTTACTTTAGAAGGGCAAGATGCATTTGGTAGAAGCGCTGAATTAGCGGTTGTTCAAGCGCCACGATCACTTCCTCGCGTGGTGATGATGCCCAAGAATTTATCAGGAAATACACAAGGCTTTGTGCTGCTCTCTTCTTTTATGCATGCCTTTGTACCGGAATTGTTCCAAGGCATGAAGGTCACAGGTTGTCATCAGTTTAGAGTAACTCGTAACTCGGATTTATTTGTTTCCGAGGATGACATTACGGATTTACGTGCAGCTCTTCAAGGCGAATTGCCCTCTCGCCATCTGGGCGATGCCGTTCGCTTAGAAATCAAATCCGACATGCCTCAGTCTCTTACTGATTATTTATTAGAGGTTGAGAATCTCCACCCTGAAGATTGCTATCGCGTCGATGGCCCAGTTAATTTAGTACGTTTAGTACAAATCCCAGATTTAATTGATCGACCAGACCTCAAGTTCCCAGATCACATTCCTAAAAAATCGGTGACTTTAAATTCTGGAACGGACTTGTTTGAACAATTGTCACAGGAAGACATTCTTTTACATCATCCGTATCAAAGCTTTGATCCCGTATTAGAACTACTCCGATCCGCAGCAAAGGATCCCCATGTTTTAGCCATCAAGCAAACTGTATACAGAACTGGAGATCAGTCTTTGGTGATGGATGCCTTAATGGAAGCAGCTCGTAACGGTAAAGAAGTGACTGTTGTTGTAGAACTCTTAGCTCGTTTTGACGAACAAACCAATATTTCTTGGGCGGCTAAGCTAGAAGCTGTTGGCGCGCACGTGGTTTATGGTGTGGTGGGTCATAAGTGCCATGCCAAGATGCTATTGGTGGTTCGTAAAGAGCTTATTTCGGGCGTTGGTCGACGCAAAGATAAGACTATATTGAAACGATACGGTCATTTAGGTACCGGCAACTACCATCCAAAAACAGCCAAGCTTTATAGTGACTTTGGTTTGATGACTTCCAATCCTGATATTTGCGAAGACATGCACCATGTTTTCATGCAACTAACTGGAACAGGTCGTCGAACGGCACTTAAACAGCTATGGCAATCACCTTTCACCATGCATGATCAGTTAATCGCGCATATTCAAGCAGAAGCGAAAGCAGCAAAGGCCGGCAAAAAAGCTCACATCATTGCGAAGATGAATGCCTTATTGGAGCCAACGATCATTCAAGAGCTCTATAACGCATCACAGGCTGGCGTGAAGATTGATTTAATTATCCGAGGTGTTTGTGCGCTCAAGCCAGGTGTGCCAGGTTTATCAGAGAATATAAAAGTGAGATCGATCATCGGTCGGTTCTTAGAACATCACCGTATTTACTATTTCTACGCTGATGGCGAAGAAGTACTTTATTTATCATCTGCGGACTGGATGGATCGCAATCTTTTCCGTCGTGTGGAAGTCGCATTCCCTATTCTCGATAAGAAATTGAAAGCCCGTGTCATCAAAGAGGGTTTGAAGATGCTGCTCAGAGATAACAGCACAGCATGGCAAATGAATTCGGAAGGGGCTTACGTTCAGCTCAAGCCACGTGCAGGCGTGACACCTTACATCGGACAGAAAGAATTAGTTCAACTTCTCGTTTAAGTTCTTGTCAGAACTCAAGCGAGATTTGGTGAGGATTAAAGAAAAGCGACTACCCTCACCTAAAACCGATTGAATTTTTAATTCACCCTGGTGGCGATTGATAACGTGCTTCACAATCGCCATACCCAAACCGGTTCCACCGGTTTCTCTCGAACGACTGCGATCAATCCTATAAAAACGCTCGGTTAAACGCGGGATATGCTCTTCGGCAATACCTGGCCCTGTATCGGTAACTGAGAATTCAGCACCATGATCGGTGTTTTCCCAAACCACATCAATCTTGCCACCCTCAGGCGTATAGCGTACCGCGTTGAATACCAAATTACTGAATGCCGAATACATCTCAGCCTCATCGCCTAAAATGTTTTTATCTGTTCTATTGGTCAATGTGATCTGATGTTGTCCTTGAGATAGCCCCTCAGCGTCTAGCTTGAGTTTCTCTAACAATTTAGCCATCGGAATAGCCTGAGAGATCGGTGGTTCAGGGTTACCCTCTAGCTTGGCCAAGGTTAGCAAATCATCCACAATTGTCTTCATGCGGCCTGTTTGAATACTCATCAATTCAAGATAACGATCTCTATCTTCAGGGCTTAATTCCAACTCTTGAACAGTTTCTAAAAAACCAGCCAGAACAGTCAATGGGGTTTTTAATTCATGTGAAACGTTGGCGACGAAATCTCGTCGCATCGCATCTGTTTTTTCAATCTGTGATACATCTTGAGACAGAATGAGTTTTTGTTTATCGCCGTAAGGAAATATCTGCACATCTAAGGTGTACTCTTCAAACAAGCCCATATTGGTTAAACGAATCGGATCCCGATAATTCTGGCGAAGAATATATTGCACAAATGCCGGCTTACGGAGAATGTGCGTGATGCGTTGCATGGCATCGCGTCTGGCATTTAAACCAAAGTGTGCGCCGGCAAATGCATTGCACCACTCCATTTGGTCCTCTTCATTGAGCATAACCACACCATTGGGTGAAGCCTGAATAGCCTGAATAAAACGTTGGTGTTGCTGCTCTACCTCAATCACTTGATCACGCCAAGCGCGAGTTAACTTATGTAATCTGTAATAGATTTCACCCCAAATACCCATAGCTCGAGGGATTTCACCATGTTTTGGGGTCAACAGTAGTTTTGATAATTTGGAAGCATGCCAAAGCTGATACGCTAATAAGACCCCTAAGCAGATAACGGCAGTCAACCAACCTGCCGTGCTGCTGACAAGGTCGCCTACCAGCCAAGAAATGACTAAAACAAGGGTCGCTATAAAAAATAAGCGGGTTTGCAATGACAACATACCGCTATCTTAACAAGGCTTGAGAAGATTCAAAAATATTTCAAAAAAGCGACTTAGAATTGTCAAAATTGCCCCCTATGATTCAAAGCATAAGGAATTCGCTTTGACATATATGACTATTAGTAAAACCATCTTTCACCAAGACGCTATTGAGGTTTCTCAAGCGAGTACAAAGCAATCGCAACTGGATTTTATGACCTTCTCTGAAGAGAAGTTCCGACGCGATGTCGTCTACTATGCATTTCTAATAACGAGCTCAAAGTACTTAGAAGTACCTTATCTTCCAAAAAGATTCACTGAAGAAGACCAATAGGCAGAATTAATAAGGATTAGTCATTAAGCCTGTTACAGCCCAAACACCATGCCACTAAACATCAGGAATAGTAGTGACTGAGTTTTACGCTGGAACAGGGTTTTTAGTGAGGCGGTAGCCGCTACCACGAACAGTCTCAATGAGATTTTGGCACTCAGCAGGGGCTAAAGAGGCTCTAAGACGCTTAATATGAACGTCTACAGTTCTTTCCTCAACAAACACATGATCGCCCCAAACTTTATCTAAAAGCTGCCCACGTGAATGAACACGCTCAGGATGCGTCATCAAGAAGTGCAGAAGTCTAAATTCAGTAGGCCCCAAGTCGAGAGTCACTTCCGTGGCCCCATTGCTTGCAGTAACGCGATGAGAGACGGGATCAAGCTTTAAGTGATGGATCTGGACGATTTCATCAGCTAACTGAGGAGCTCTTCTCCTTAGAACAGCCTTAATACGGGCAACGAGTTCTTTCGGAGAGAAAGGCTTGGTGATGTAATCATCTGCACCGGATTCAAGACCAGCAATCTTATCCATTTCCTCACCTCTTGCTGTTAACAAGATAATCGGAATGTCCTTGGTTCGCTCATGACTACGTAATTCTTTAGCAAACTGAATGCCTGATTTACCAGGTAACATCCAGTCAAGCACAACCAAGTCAGGTAGTACTTCTTTCATTAATTGCGATGCTTGATCAGTCTGAAACGCCCTGATGGGGAGAAATCCAGCATGACTCAGATTGACAGCAATTAATTCTGCTATCGAAGGTTCATCTTCAACGATGAGTATGCTGCTTGCCATAATTAGCTATTAGCCTCTTGTGATAACTGCTCGTGAGGGAGATGTCGAACATCTGTACCTTTAACGATATAGATAACAAACTCAGCAATATTCTTAGCATGATCGCCAATACGCTCAACCGCCTTAGCAATAAACAACATGTCTAGTGCAACAGAAATCGTGCGTGGATCTTCCGCCATGTAGCTCACCAATTTACGCACAAAGGCTCTGAATTCTTCATCAATCTGCTTGTCTTCATGAACCACTTCAGCAGCTGCTTTTGTGTCTAAACGGGCAAAACAGTCCAAGCTACGGCGCAATAAAGAAACAGCCATCTGGCCTGATAAACGGATCTCAGCAGTATTGATATTGTGAGATGCGCTATCTTCTAAGATGTGTTTTGTTCTTCTGGCGATACGGTCTGCTTCGTCACCGGCGCGCTCTAAGTTCGTAATGGCTTTAGAAACAGCCATCACCAAACGTAAATCACGAGCAGTTGGTTGACGACGAGCGATAAGCTCCGTGCACAAGGAGTCAATTTCAATTTCATAGTCATTGACTTCACGCTCACGCGCCATGACTTGATCGGCTAAATCACCGTCCAAGTTGGCAAATGCACGCATGGCCATAGCAACTTGTGATTCAACCACACCACCCATCTCAAGCAGCTTTCCGCATACTGAGTTTAGGTCATTATCAAATTGTGACGATAAGTGTTTATCTGGCATTTTTTTCTCCTAATTCTTATTGAGTCGATGGCTTATTTAAATTAACCAAAGCGACCGGTAATGTAGTCTTCTGTCTCTTTACGTTTCGGCTTAATGAAGATCTCATCTGTTTTACCAAATTCAACCATTTCACCCAAATACATATAAGCTGTGAAATCAGAAACGCGAGCTGCTTGTTGCATGTTATGCGTAACAATCGCGATCGTATAGTCTTTCTTGAGTTCATGAACCAACTCTTCTACCTTTGCCGTAGAAATAGGGTCCAATGCAGAGGTTGGCTCATCCAACAACAGGATCGATGGTTTCACCGCTACACCGCGCGCAATACATAAACGTTGTTGCTGTCCGCCCGACAAAGATAGACCGCTTTGAGTGAGTTTATCTTTCACCTCGCCCCATAGAGCAGCTTTGGTTAACGACCACTCTACGCGCTCATCCATTTCTGAACGGGATAAAGACTCATACAAGTTCACACCAAAAGCGATGTTGTCATAAATGGACATCGGGAACGGTGTTGGCTTCTGGAAAATCATACCGATTCGAGAACGGAGCAAGTTCAAATCTTGCTTAGGATCAAGGATGTTTTTTCCATAAAAGTTGATTTGACCTTCAGCACGCTGACCAGGATACAAGTCATACATACGGTTTAAGGTCCGCAATAAGGTTGATTTACCACAACCCGATGGTCCAATAAATGCTGTCACATGCTTTTCAGCAATATCTAAATTGACATTTTTAAGACCCATAAATGAACCGTAATAAAAATTAAGGTTTCTAATTTCAAGGGCATTTTTTAAATTAGCCGGCGCAGTTTGATTTGTAGCGATCATTTTTTATCCTTGAACTTTTTCTCTAAACACCACACGCGTGATGATATTTAAACCGAGAACTACTAATGTGATGAGTAAGGCAGCGCCCCAAGCTAGATCGACCCAATTGTCATAAGGGCTCATTGCAAATTGGAAGATCACGACTGGCAAGTTAGCCATTGGCGCATTCATATTGGTTGAGAAGAACTGGTTGTTCAACGCAGTAAACAACAAGGGTGCTGTTTCACCACTCACACGCGCCAATGCTAAAAGAATGCCGGTGATCACACCGCTTCTAGCCGCTGTTAGTGTCACGCTGTAGGCTACCTTCCATCTTGGCGCACCCAAGGCATAAGCTGCTTCACGCAAACTGCCAGGAACCAATTGCAGCATATTCTCTGTAGTTCGAACAACCACAGGAATAGCGATCAAGGCCAAAGCAATCGTGCCTGCCCAGCCTGAGAAGTGTTTGACTTGAGCCACTAGCACAGCATAAATAAACAAACCAATCACAATCGACGGTGCTGACAACATGATGTCATTCACAAATCGAGTAATTGAAGCAACTTTGCTCTTTGCACCATACTCCGATAAGTAAATGCCAGCCATCACGCCAATCGGTGTACTGATCAATGTACAGCTCACCACGATCATTAAGCTACCCACAATCGCATTGGCTAAACCACCACCCTCAGATCCTGGCGCTGGTGTACTTTGCGTGAACATATTGATATCGATCGCTGAGAAACCTTTAATAAAAAGGATGCTCAAAATCCAAAGAAGGAAGACCATACCTAAAACCATGGCGCCCATGGATAGTGCTAAACCAATCCAATTACTGCGCTTGCGCTTGGCGTAAATAGCAGGGTTTTTAACATTCATCATTATGTTTTTCTCCCTTGACTAGCTTCCATTCTTGCAAGCATTAACTTCGCTAAGGCTAGAACTACAAAAGTAATCACGAAAAGTGCTAAACCTAATGCAAATAATGAAGAGTAATGAAGGCCCGGCTCTGCTTCACCAAATTCGTTGGCCAATGTTGAAGCAATCGAGTTACCTGGCGAGAATAAGGAAGCTGAAAGCTTGTGGGCATTACCAATCACAAACGTCACCGCCATCGTTTCACCAAGAGCGCGACCTAAACCTAACATCACACCACCAATCACACCTGTCTTGGTATAGGGTAGAACAATCTTGTTTACCACTTCCCAAGTTGTGCAACCCATGCCATAAGCAGATTCTTTTAGAACAGGAGGAACAATTTCAAAAACGTCACGCATCACAGATGCGATAAATGGCAAAACCATCATGGCTAGAATCAATCCAGCACACAAAATACCAATACCGTTAAATGCACCAGCAAATAAGTAATGCAACCCAGGCACCTGACCTAATGTATTCGCCAAAGCAGGTTGAATATATTCAGCAAATAATGGGGCAAAAATAAATAAACCGAACATACCGTAGATGATAGACGGCACCGCAGCCAGAAGCTCTACAGCAGTTCCAAGCGGTCTTCTTAGGCGCATAGGGCAAGTTTCAGTTAAGAATACAGCAACGCCAAAACTTAAAGGGACTGCAATCAAAAGTGCAATGAGCGCACTCACCACCGTACCGAAGATAGCGATCAAGCCGCCGAATTGACCATTAATAATGTCCCACTCGATCGTGAAAAAGAATCCAAGTCCAAATTCACGCAAGGCTGGCCACGCATTAATAATCAAAGAAATGATGATGCCGATCAGTGCCAATAGCACGGTCATAGCAAAAAATAAGGTTGACTTGTGAAAGATGAAATCTTGAATCCTTTGAATCTTAAGGATTCTTTCAGCTTGCGGGGTCAACATGTCAGATAACTGACTGGTATCCATATATATCCTAGTATTAAAGGAGATAGGCCACATGGCCTATCTCCTGCTTTACTCAACAACCAACTAATTACTTAGTCTTAATTTGTGTCCAAACGTTCTTACGAATGAAGTCTGTTGTAGCGTCAGGCATTGGAACATAGTCCAAATCTGCAGCCATTTTCTTGCCTTCTTTGAAAGCATAGTCAAAGAACTTCAATACTTCAGCTGAGTTAGCTTTGTTACCTGGCTCTTTGTACATCAAGATAAATGATGCACCAGTGATTGGCCATGATTTAGCACCAGGAGCATTGGTAATGAATGTACCCATACCTGGAACTTTTGACCAATCTGTACCAGCGGCTGCGGCAGCAAATGTTTCATCATCCGGAGCAACATATTGACCAGCAACGTTTTTCAACTGAACGTAAGGCATTTTGTTTTTCTTAGCGTAAGCATATTCAACGTAACCGATAGAGTTCTTGATACGGTTAACGTTCGCAGCAACACCTTCGTTACCCTTACCACCCACAGATGACGCAGCAGGCCATTTAACAGCAGCACCAGCACCAACAACAGATTTCCAATCAGCACTTACTTTAGCTAAGTAGTCAGTGAAAATAGCTGTAGTACCTGAACCGTCAGCACGGTGAACGATCGTGATGTCAGAACTAGGGATCTTAACGCCAGGATTCAACGCAGCAATACGCTTGTCATCCCACTTAGTGATCTTTCCTTGGAAAATATCAGCTAATGTCTGACCATCTAACTTCATTTGACCTGGCTTGATGCCCTCAACGTTCATCACTGGCACAACGCCACCGATAATTGCTGGGAACTGAACTAAACCGTCTTTTTCTAAGTCTTCGAATTTAACTGGGGCATCTGAAGCACCGAAGTCAACAGTCTTCGCTTTGATCTGCTTGATACCACCTGAAGAACCGATCGACTGGTAGTTCAAACCGTTATTTGTTTTAGCTTTGTAAGCTTCAGCCCATTTAGCGTAGATAGGGTATGGGAAAGTAGCACCAGCACCAGTAATATCGGCTGCCATCGCTGTTGTAACTGTTGAAAGTGCAATCGCACCTGCAACTAATGTTTTGGTAAATAAAGATTTCATTTTTTCCTCATTAAATGACGCTCATTGCGACAAGAGTGAAGATACAGAGACATTATGAAAGTTTTGTGACATTTGCGCTAGAACTTGATTAAAACCTCAAGATCTTACCTTATGCTTAATTTATCTATATAAATCAATTCCTTAAATAAAAAAAGCCCTTTATTAAAAGGGCTGTTTTTATTGATTACTTAGGATTTATTCTTATTTATGTCATATTACTTAGAACAAGAGGCACCCTTCTCGTACCAAGGTTTTGACTGATTCACCCATCTAACCACCAATAACATCACGGGCACCTCAATCAAGACCCCCACCACGGTTGCTAAAGCAGCTCCGGAATGGAATCCAAACAAACTAATTGCTGCAGCAACGGCTAACTCAAAGAAGTTTGATGCGCCGATCAAAGCGGATGGACAAGCTACATTGTGCTTCTCACCCACCGCACGGTTGAGCCAATATGCTAAGGAAGAGTTGAAAAATACCTGGATCAGAATAGGTACCGCCAACATCGCAATAACGAGAGGCTGATTAATGATTGCCTCACCTTGAAAAGCAAAGAGAAGAATCAATGTCACCAACAATGCTGTAATCGACCAAGGACCAATTTTTTTCATCACTGAATCAAAAACTTCTGGGCCACGGGCCAGCAATGATTTTCTTAAAAGCTGGGCCAAGATCACTGGGATCACGATATACAAGATCACGGAGGTTAATAAGGTATCCCAAGGAACGGTGATCGCCGAAACACCTAACAAAAATGCGACCAAGGGGGCAAATGCAACCACCATGATGGCATCGTTGAGAGCAACCTGAGACAAAGTGAACAATGGATCACCATTGGTCAAACGACTCCATACAAACACCATCGCTGTACAAGGTGCCGCTGCCAACAAAATCAAACCAGCGATATAGCTATCTAATTGATCAGCGGGTAAGTAAGGCGCAAATATTTCACGGATAAATAACCATGCCAAAAATGCCATCGAGAAAGGTTTCACCAACCAGTTAATAAACAAGGTGACGCCAATACCTTTGAGGTGCTGACGCATTTGGTTCATAGCACCAAAATCCACCTTGACCAACATCGGAATGATCATGATCCAGATCAGAAAACCAACGGGTATGTTGACGTTAGCTACTTCTAACCCACCCAGCAACTGAAAAGCAGCTGGAAACAATTGGCCCAGCGCAATGCCAACCACGATACAGATAAAAACCCATACCGTTAAATAACGCTCAAAAATATTCATGTGATGTACGCCAATGATTAGTTATTTGCAGCAATGTTTTTAAGTTCAGCACTTAATGACATTGAATCTAGTTTTTCTAAAGGTAAGTTCATAAGAATCTCAATACGCTTTTTCAAACCTAATTCAACATCTTTGAATGCCGCACGCTTAGCATCGTCCCCACCCTCAACTGCTGATGGATCAGGATAGCCCCAATGCGCCGTTGCAGGCTTACCCGGCCAGAATGGGCAGACTTCGCCTGCTGCGTTATCGCAAACTGTGATGATGAAATCCATTGGAGGCGCATCCGCCAAAGAGTATTCATCCCAACTCTTCGATCTCAACTTAAATAAGTCATAGCCGTACTTTTCAGCAATTTCAACAGCGAAAGGATTGACCTTGCCACCCGGCGTTGAACCAGCTGAGTAACCAATAAATTTTCCATTAGAAATTTGAGTGGCTAGAACCTCACCCACCACACTGCGTGCAGAGTTGTGCGTACATAAGAAAAGTATGTTGTATGTTTTCATGACGAATAAAAAGTTAAATGATTTATAAAATGAGTAGCTAGCGATCTATTAAGAGCAACACTTATTCTTAGTGGGAATCGAACTAATTGAAACGGTTGCCACACTGCTCATAGATGCTGGCGTACAGCAAGCGCTTGCAGCAACTTCATCAGAGGCCTCATTGAAGACAGGAATACTGTCTAAAGTATGAAATGTTTCCCATGGAATACCCGATGGATCATTGACCCAATACTTATCAGACTTTGCATAACAACAAGCAGCGCCTTCTTCCTCAACTAGATCTGTTTGCAGTTGATCCAATCTCGTTTTCATTTCGACTAAGCCTTCAGCCGCATCCACCTGAATACCTAGGTGATTTAAGCCCTCTGTAGCACCTCTAGCAGAAATCGCAAAGTTCACTTTAGGATCTTCTAATTGCCATTTCGCGTAATCTGCCTTATGAACAGTTGGCTCTGATCCAAACATTTCTGAGTAGAAAGCAACACTCTCTTCCAAACCCTTTACAGCAATGTGAATGTGCATACGTTTCATGATGTTTCTTTCATTTTTGTTTTTGACTTATCGGGTGCGCAAGATTGACCGCCACAACAATTAAAGAGAAGGAAATCCATCAGGGATTGAACCTGTTCCGCGTGAGGCCTGTAGATCAAATTTCTACTTTGGCGCTCCACCAAAATTAAATTCGCTTGATAGAGCTCTTTTAGGTGGAATGAGAGTGTTGCGGCAGGTATGCCTAAGCTCTCTTTGATATCAGAAGGAGTTACCCCTTCAGAGCCTCGTTGCACAATAAGGCGAAAGATATTTAACCTTGACTCTTGACCAAGGGCTAAGAATGATTGAACGGCATCTGTATTTTTCATAATTCCATAATAATGGAATTATGTGACGTTTGTGTGACACTTATTTGACTTATATGAATCTTTTGTGACTTGCCTTATTTCTATTGTTTTAGCAGAAAACTTGCACGACACTCTCGGCTACATAAAGGGAGTGACTATGTATACGTACGAAGAAGCTGTTAAACAATTACAAGAAACTGGTTCAATCAGTTTAATCAATTTCAAAGAATTACCATACGAAGATCTAGAAGAACTTCTAGAAGAAATCAAGAAATGGTGTGTTTATGCCAATGGTAATAAAGAGAAATTAGAGAAAAAATCTAAAAAGAAAGATAAGAAGAAAAAGAAGAAGTAATTAGATTTAAAAAAGATTAGTTTTTGCAAGCCAGCCAATGATTTATTAGCTGGCTTTTTTAATGATTAAAACATTGACCATTAAGAGTTAATTTGAACTAACCAAAAATAACCTACGGCAACTAGGATGATGGCTGCCATCCACTTAAAAGGTCGCACACGATTAACAGAGCTTGCTGAACCTTTAGATTCGGACTTAAGTGTATTTACACTCATCGAAATCTTCGCTTTTTGAAGGAGTGCATAAATCACAACACCTCCAATATGAATGCCCACGATTGCAATTAATAAATTACCCAATGTCTCGTGTAAATCTTCAAATAAATCAGGACCAATTTCTTCAAAAACAAGATAACCACTAAAAGTGACTAATAAGATGACAACTAGAAGCAGATACGCAGCCAGAAACCCAATGGCATGAAACCCTATAAAAGTTTGTGGATCTGAAGTAAAAAGAGATTTGAAATACTCAATAACTTTTTTAACCCTAGGATAAATGGCATTAAATCGTGTGTACTTGCCGCCGACAAATCCCCAAATCAAACGAAACGCCACCAATCCAAACATGGTGTAACCCATAGTCACATGAACGAGGCGAAATTTTTCGCTATCTTGAGTCAGAATAGCCCCTAAAAAACAAAAAGCCAGCAACCAATGAGAGACCATAACGGCCGCATCCCAAGACATCATTCGTTTTGATAATTGAGCAATCATTTGGGTACCTTCACAAAGTCATCGTCATATTGACCTTTATCTGCTGTTGTATGGCAAGCCATACAGTTCGACTTACTTTTCACTTGAGCATGCTTCCAAGTAGCTTGTGAAATTTTTCTATGCTTTTTAATAAACCATGCTGACTCGGTCATACGGTCATGAGGAGGCGCTTCATTAACGCGCTTGTATGTTCCAGCATGTTGATTTAACCACTGACTAACCTCTTTAATTGATTGAGGATCTAAAGAAGCATCTGTACCATAGTGCTTATCTAAGGTTGTCATAATTCTGGCCCAAGATTCTTTAGGAAGAAACGCTGGCGGATAAATCATATGGCAGCTAGCACATTCATTTTGAACAATTTCAGGGACTCTGAGAGGCATCATATTCCCATCAGCCAGGGCGGAACTGCCATAAATAACGAACACAACTATCGTTAATAATTTTTTCATAATTAGAAATGCTATTTCTTAAGATTATTTAAATAAGCCATGACATCGGCTTTTTCCAGAGGTGTGCATTCCCTTGAAAGCACATCCTTACAGTTACGCTTGAACCATTTATTCACCTTAGCTTCATCAGTAAATCGTTTGGCGTTAAATGCTGGCGCTAAGGGTGCAATGGTTTTATCCGTTGAAGCATGCTTGCCATCACTTGTTGGAGGTGCGTTATGGCACGTTGCACAACTCCAGTCTTGCCCATGTTTGGATGTGAAAAACTTTTCCCCCCTAATGGCTGAAGCCACCTGTTTAGCTTCAAGACTGTATTGCTGTTGAAAGCTTTGGGCATCTAAAGCCCATCCGAAATTAGATATCAAACTTAGTAAAGTAACAGCTACTGCTTTTTCAGCAGAAATACTCAAGACTTTTGATTCAATTAGTTGATTGAGATTCGTCATTATTTGCTCTCATTTACATTGATATACTCATAATTTAAGAGCCTAAGATTAAGAGACTCTTAAGAAAATCTAAAAAATCCTCTTTTTAAAAAATACCAATTTAGATTTCTGGTAGATAATGTATACAAATCAGTTACATCGGACATTATTCATGCGGTTTAAGCTCAATCAAATCAGTTACATTTTGGCTATCCTTCCAGGAATGGCAGGAGCTATTGATCTTCACCCGGATGACATCATTGCCCCTCCCCCAGGCATCCAACTACTTCAGATCAACTATCAGCGCAGTGAGCGTAGCGATCGCTATGTGGATGGAGTTAAAACCAGCACCGGTGGCGAAATTGTCAATTCCCAAATGCAACTTAAGTATGGGCGATCTTTTGCACTCAATACAATGCCCGCTTACTTTTATATTCAAGCACCACTGACTGAGATTTCTACATCCGGTAGCGTAGCAGCTGTAAGTTCTAACTCTGGTGCTGGTGACGCCTCTTTTGCTTTTGCTCTTTGGCCTTATGCCAATCGAGAAACTAACAAATATTTTGGCTTTGCTGGATATCTGACGGTCCCAACAGGAACGTATGACAGCCAAAGACGTTTGAATGCGGGAGAGAACCGATACAAGTGGGCACTTCAAGCTGGATACGAACAATCACTCAGCAAACGTATCAATTGGATGGCCGCTGTTGATACGCTTTGGTTTGGTGAAAATGATGATTACTTATCAACACACCAAGTACAAAAGCAAAAAGCCTTGTACAGCGCACAAACAGCATTTATTTATAAATTTAATTCTATCTATAGCAGTGCTGTGGGGTACTTTTACACGACAGGTGGACAAACGAGCATTGATGGCGCTATCCAAGCTGATAGAGTACAAAATCAACGCTATCAAGTCAGCGGCATCGCTAACTATCCATTTGGACGCATTACCCTTCAATACGGTCAAGAACTGAATACCAAGAACGGCTTTATTGAAGATAGCCGCTGGATCATAAGGTACAGCAAGTTCTTTAAGTAATTATCCATTGTCTCAATCAGAAGACTCATAGGGAAAGATATTTATGTCCTTTAAGAATCCAACCCTCAAAGAGCAACTGTTCACGATCATTTTTGAAGCAGATACCCGACTAGGGCAGCTGTTTGATAAAACTCTGATTTATTTGATTCTGTTATCCCTATTAGTGGTGATACTCGACAGCGTTGAATCGATCGCTCAACACTTCCATCAGCCATTTATGATTTTGGAATGGACGTTTACCATTCTATTTAGTGCGGAATACATTGCCAGACTCTACTGCGCACCGCAACGCCTTAAATATGCGCTTAGCTTTTACGGCATCATTGACCTAGTAGCAGTTTTACCAACCTATCTTGCTTTGATCTTCCCAGAACTTCACGCATTGATTGATGTCCGAGTTTTAAGACTGATTAGAATTTTTAGAATATTCAAGTTAACGGAATACTTCTCCGAGT
Organism: Polynucleobacter sp. 30F-ANTBAC; assembly: GCF_018882385.1. Classification (GTDB taxonomy): domain Bacteria; phylum Pseudomonadota; class Gammaproteobacteria; order Burkholderiales; family Burkholderiaceae; genus Polynucleobacter. Next base: position 666,797 of record NZ_JACVON010000002.1, on the reverse strand, counting down.
ACAACCATTTGGCTGGCGCATTAGCGGCTAGCCGTCGAAAAATATTTGTGTTTTTATCTGTGGTGCTGATGGTTGTGATGGTGATGGGTACTCTTATGTACGTTGTGGAAGGTCCCGAGCATGGTTTTACCAGCATTCCAGTTGCTATTTATTGGGCAATCACCACCATGACCACCGTTGGGTTTGGTGATATCACACCAAAAACTGATTTAGGACGACTCATATCATCCATCATGATGTTGATGGGTTGGGGAACGCTAGCTGTGCCAACGGGTATTGTGACAGCAGAGATGTCTGTGAATCGTGATCGCACACCACCAACCACTCGCATGTGCCACTCCTGCATGAGCGAAGGTCACGGTCACATTGATATGTACTGCAGACATTGCGGCGTCAACCTCATTCCTAAAGAATGATTGCTACAGTCTATTAGTAAGCGATCGGCAACTGGTTCCAATTGGTTGTATAGCTAGGCGATCGGTTATCAGAACGCATGGCCCAAGCCTGTTTCGTTCCCATAGCAGCCGACTTAATGAGGTTGCTACCAAAGCGTGCGTTGATTTCATCCATTGTCTTCATCAGTTGCGCCGATTGACCTTTGGCTTCCATATCTTCAAATAAAGATTGTTGTACAACCGGTTTATCCGCTAACAGATTGAGAACCACGCCCGCCTTTTTGTATCTGAACCCGCCTTTGAATATCTTGCTCAACCCATTCATCGCGGCAGCAGTTAACTCTAATGAGTCATCACTAGGATTGGGTAATGGCACCACAATGCTTTGAGCATACTGCAGCTCGTTTCTCATAAATGGATTGGTTTGAATAAACACGGTGATGGCACCCGTCACAGAATTCTGCAGGCGTAGTTTTTCAGCGGCTCTAGCAATATGGGTGGCAACCGACTCGGATAACTCATTAAAGCTAGTAACTAATTTACCGAAACTGCGCGAAGCAATAATTTGCTGCTTAGGCGGTGATACCTCTTCCAGTTTTAGACACGACACGCCTCGTAACTCATAACAAAGTCGCTCCATCACCACCCCAAATTGCAAGCGCATCACCTGAGGAGAGACCTGCAATAAATCAAATACGGTTTTAATGCCCATGACTTGTAAACGCTTCGCAATTTTTTGTCCTATGCCCCACACTTCCCCAACCGACACCTCGGTCATCCATTGATGAAGGTCTTGTTTGGTCATGGTGCTTAGGTCACAGACCCCCTGCCATTGCTGGTATTTTTTGGCTAAATGGTTGGCAAACTTCGCTAAAGTCTTTGTGGGCGCAATGCCTACGCAAACAGGTAAGCCAGTCCATTCTTTCACGCGATCTTTGACAGATAAACCCAGGTGCGTGGGATCGGTGTAGTGTTTCATGACCGTATCAATTTTTAAGAAACTCTCATCGATACTGTAAACCTCTAGGTTGGGGGTGAACTGACGCAATACGTCTACCACTCGATTACTCATATCCCCATAAAGCGTGTAATTTGATGAGTAAGCGACAACACCGTGCGTTTTAGCGAGGTCCTTGATTTGGAACCAAGGGGTCCCCATCTTCACACCGAGTGCTTTAACTTCAGCACTTCTAGCAACGGCACAGCCATCGTTATTCGACAAGACCACCATGGGTACTTTTTCTAACTGAGGCGCAAAAACTCTTTCACAAGAAACATAAAAATTATTTACATCGACTAAAGCAAATAAATCAGATGACATGTTTAGTTCCTCGTTGAGTGACTGGCATAGCGACGGACAACACCCACGACCACACCCCAAATTTGTAATTCAGAGCCCTCTTCAAATGTGATCACGGGATAGTCTGGGTTTTCAGGGCGAAGTTCAATACGCCCGCGATATTTATAAAGTCGCTTGATGGTGTATTCACCATCCACTACAGCGACCACAATATCTCGATGTTTGGCTTTTAAGGCACGATCAACAACCACCTTATCGCCATCATGGATGCCAGCCACAATCATTGATTCACCTCTCACAGTAAACATGAAAGTGGCTGGCTTATTCTGTACTAAATAGTTATTAAGATCTAAGCCATCTTCTGCGTAATCTCCTGCTGGACTAGGGAATCCTGCTGAAATACGATGGGATAGCAACTTGATCTCAAACGCCTCAAAATCCCCTGCAAAGCCTTCTGGCTCTTGCTTGAGAGTCTTTTGTACGGGAGGATTTCTATTTAAGCCATTCATATAATACTGTATATTTATACAGTATACATAGAATTTGTCAAATTCAACAAGTTGCGCGTCAAGTGATTCGAATAAGAATCACCAGTTGATTGTGAGTGAATACTTCAAAAAATGAGCTAAAAAGACATTAGCCACATTAAGTTTTCCAATCGAAAATTTAATGTGGCTAAGACGGTAATTAGAAATTATTAATTAGATCGAGATTTGATCTAATTTTTTAGTGCAGCAAGGACTAAGAAAACTCTCCTGGCACAGATGGCAAACCAGATAATGCCATTGCTAATTCGTTTTCATCATAAGACTCATTCGTTAACTCACCTGCAAAATATTTTTGGTAAGAAGCCATATCAAAGTGCCCATGTCCACATAGGTTAAAAAGGATAACCTCAGACTTACCTTCACGCTTACACCTAAGAGCCTCTTCAATAGCTCCCTTAACAGCATGATTGGCTTCTGGAGCAGGCACAATACCTTCTGCTCTTGCAAATAAAACACCTGCCGCAAAACATTCAACTTGCGTATAAGCAATTGCTTCAATTAAATCGAGTTCTTTAACATGAGATACCAAAGGCGCCATACCGTGGTATCTTAGTCCGCCTGCGTGAAACCCAGGGGGGGTAAAGTTTGAACCTAAGGTATGCATTTTAGTTAACGGTGTCATATGTGCCGTATCACCAAAATCATAAGCATATTTGCCTCTTGTTAAAGATGGACAAGCAGCAGGCTCAACAGCAACAATTCTTGGCATTTTTCCACCACGTAAACCCTGACCTATAAATGGAAAAGCAATACCTCCAAAATTTGATCCGCCACCAGTACAGCCAACCACAACATCCGGCTCAACATCTGCCATATGAAGTTGCTCAATCGCCTCCAAACCAGTGACTGTTTGATGTAATAAAACATGATTTAAAACAGAACCGAGAGCATATTTAGTGTCGTCTCTTTGAGCAGCAAGTTCAACTGCTTCAGAAATAGCAATGCCTAAACTGCCTGGATGATCAGGTCGCTTACTAAGAACTTCTCGACCATATTGAGTTTCTTGTGATGGTGAAGCGACGCATCTTGCGCCATACGTTTCCATAACAGCTTTTCTATATGGCTTTTGGTCATATGAAACTCTTACTTGAAAAACTAAAACTTCCAATCCAAATAAATTGCCCGCAAAAGAAATGGAGGTGCCCCATTGACCGGCACCAGTCTCGGTAGTTATACGCTTTACACCAGCCTGAGCATTATAAAAAGCTTGAGGAATAGCTGTATTAGGTTTATGACTACCAGCAGGGCTAACACCTTCATACTTATAAAATATCTTAGCTGGCGTTCCCAACGCCTTTTCAAGTCGATGCGCTCTAAATAAAGGAGCAGGTCTCCATAGCTTATAAATGTCTTGTACAGGTTGAGGTATCTCTATTTCTCTCTCTAAGCTGACCTCTTGCATGATGAGATCCATTGGAAATAATGGCTCTAAATCTTGAGGGCTAATTGGCTCCATAGTTCCAGGATGTAAAACTGCTGGCAGCTGTTTTGGTAGATCAGCTTGGATGTTATACCAAGATTTTGGCATTTGGGATTCATCCAATAAATACTTTGTTTTTTCAGACATGACATTTCCTTGAATAACAATTAATTATTAGATAGATATTAGAACAACTTTTGATCAAGAATTAAGTAGGCATTTTCCCGAATTTAGCTAAATGATCATTAGGCCTATCCCAGACTTGAGAACTATCACAATAAATATGCATACTTGGCTTGATATGTGAAGGCTCATCTAAGCTAGCAATTCTTGCAAAGATTAAGTCCGGAAGAATTTCAACATCACTAAATAAAGGGGATCCACAATTAGGACAAAAATGTCTTTCAACTACGTTTCCACTATCACCAGTAAATTTATATGAACTAGTTTTCCCAGTAAATTTGTAATTATTACGGTTTGTAGCAAAAACAGCGGCAGAACCAGTACCACTTGATTTTTGACAGTCTCTGCAGTGGCAATGAGCTGCCATAGCTAGCTCACCATTAAATTCATAACGAAAATTACCACACGCACAACCACCAGATAATTTATAGTTTGCCATGTCATTTCCTAACTAAATTTATAAAGAAAAACCCCCTTCTCTTTTTCCGCAAAGAGAAGGGGGGCACAACTGACCTCGTTTCCCATATTCACAAGGTCACCACCCCTTTAGCAGGAGTGATTGAATACAAGAGTGAAAACAAAAAAACGCTCTTGTAAAACAATTTCTTACTTAATCTCCACCCCTCATATATTGCACATTGAATATATTTGGAGGATTCAATTTTGGATCACTAATCATTTTTAGTTGCAATGCGGTGCAATGTTGATTTTGCACATCTAGCATCGAAGCTGTTGTGTAGATTGCAATACCTGCATTTTTATTTTGTGGTGCATGGTAGGCAGAATCACTAAAACCAACATCCCAACGTTTCCATAATGCGCCTTTTTTGTCATAAATAAGGATCATCGGGAAAATTGATGTTTGAGCATCCATATACATCACACGCTTACCAATAGGACTCGATTTATTCGTAGGAACAGCTTCAAGAACGTGCACTAAACGAGGGCTCCATGGTGCATTAGCAAAACATCCGCTCTTACCACCAAAAGTTGCCATACCATAACCATCTGAATCTTTCGCTTCAGTGTCTTTTAATTGGCTATGACGATAGAAGTGAGTCAACATGACTTTAGATTCAACATACTTCCATTCAGCATCAAGAACTCTGCCGTTATATCCCTCAAAGTCTTCAATCATTAAATCAGAGCCCAAGAATGAATCAGTCGTTTGACCTGTTGGCAAACGTCTAACTCGACGTTGGAAACCAAGATAAAGATAGGAGTCATCCAATTTCGTATCGTCATCAAATCGCTGAATTAACAATTGGGTATTTTTTAAATCTTGTGGAGCCAATACCTTTAAATAAATATTTCTATAAATATTAGATGGGTTAGGCGTTATATCCTCAATAGGATGTTGAGTGGTTCGATGTTTCAAGCTAATAAAGTTAAAATCAAATTCAACTCGCTTCTCTTTTTTACCATTTTTATAGTCAATATATGTCCAGTAAAACGGGAAGATACGTCCGCTATCACCGACCACCTGTGAGTACTTATAGTTGAAGGCTAATTTCTCACCCGCTCTTGGATCATTCTTTTGCGGATTAACTGGAAATGGTCGACCAGCTACATAACCTTCAATAGTTCCAGGAGCAGATCCCAGCTTGACATTTGCAGCATTTTTCTGAGTCGCTGCAACGTAATTAGGGTGCAAAGGCACTGAATGCGCCTGTTCTGTGCTTAACTCTAGGGCACCATCAGAAACCAAATTAAAAGTTCCCGGATCTAGAAAATCCTTAAAGTTATTAACGTTGGATTTGTTGATTACCATGCCAGGTGTAAATCCTGGAATAGTAGGCATTCCTTTTTTATAAGGATTGAACGAAGCTTCTACATCCTCATTAGTTACCGCAAATGCCAAATTAGAAACTAAAGCTAATAGCAATGTTCCTTTAATTAGTGGCTTCATAGATCCCCCTTACTTGTTGTTGATAAATAAATTTCAGAAAAAACGATCAAAATGGATTTGATTAAAAGGTACTTGATGCTTCAACATCAAAGTCTCTTGTAAACTTTTTGTCATTGGCGGCGGCCCCGCAAAGTAAAACTCATAATCTTTAATACACTCTCCCAGCTTCTTTTCTACTGACTCATGAACAAAACCAAATTCGCCAGACCATTTTTGTATGTTTTCTTCAGTCATATCAGATACAACTGGATGAAAAAATATTTTCTTGCCAAATTCTGGTAAATCCGAAATTTGTGACTCAACCACTACATCTTTATAACTTCTACCGCCATAGAAAAAATGTAGCCTTTTATTTTTCAATAAGCCTTGATCAGAAGCGCCTCTAGCAATTGAAACCATTGGCGCCAAGCCAGATCCACCAGCCACGCAAACAATATCTCGCTCGTTGTCACGTACATAAGCCATTCCGTAAGGCGCATCAATTTCAATTACATCTTCTTGAGTAACTTGATTGAATAAAAATTCAGTCCCTTTTCCATTGATAACTTTCCTAATTTGAAATCTCCACTCACCTTTTACATTTGGCAAGTTAGACATGGAATAGGCTCTTTTGATACCTAGATTTGGAAAAGATAAGAGTGCGTACTGACCTGGTTGAAAATGAGCTGGTTGATCAGTTATAAATACAAACTCTTTAATATCATGCGTGATATCGTAAGAATTTAAAAATCTAGCCTTCACTCTTTGTGTTTTTAAAAGAGGTTCGTATTCATTCGATAACCTGGCTTTAATGGATATGTCTGTTATCGGCCTGGTTTGACAGCCAAGATGCACATTTTTTCTAACATCTCTTGCTGTCAAGCCTGGAGGGTTTTCGCATAAAGACTCAACTTGGCCACACAACAACTCAAACTTACAGCTACCACATGCGCCAGCATTACATTCATATGGAAATCCAAGACCTTCACGAAGTGCAGCCAATAAAACAGTGTCCTCTGCGTCATGAGCCACCACTTTGTTTTCGCCATTAATGTTTATTTTATGAGACATGATTGATTTTTATTTGATCAAAATCCCAAAGATTTTCTATAGGCTCGCACAGCAATCTTTGCATCATCAGCGGCATCAGGAACATCAGGAAGACCATGACAATAAGCATCAATCGCTCTATCAGCCAATGCCTCCCATTTATTTATCCATCCTTGAATCACAGCATGATTAGATTCATCTTCCAAAGCCATTTTCACCAAAGTCTCTGACCAACGACGATGGCGCATGGCATCAATCATTTGAGCATCACATAACATTGCCAATAGCTCATCCCCGTTATGTCTAGCTGAATTACTTAAGTTTCTTAGGATTCCTTCTTCTATTGCAGGCTTAGCAACAAGATTTAAAGCAACAAATGCCTCACCCCAATCCCATGTAACTAAAACCTTCTCCATCAGTTCGCGGTAGCCCTGCCATATAGGCTCTCCCTCCCAAAACTGACGTTCTTTTTCCGTAAAACCTTTATCCGGATGGGCTAGTTGTAATTGTTTAGTTCTGTAAGCAGTATGGGTTAACCAACGTAATGAATCTGCCATTTGGAAAAACCCACAGATCGTAATTGTGCTTGCTGGCGCCACTTGAGCAAAATAAGCAGAGGCCATCTGTAAGGTATGGAATAGGTAACGTGCAGGGGCATACCTTAAACCCAATGTTCCTAACCAGCCTGATGCTAAATTTTCATCATGCTCTCGCTTACTAAATTGGTCAAATAAACCATATACATAAGTCTCTTGCCCATCCTGCATCATGTTATAGGTTCTATAAACAACCTCATCTGGATCTCGGAAAGAATTCCAATCAGTATGTTTTAACGCACTTCCATAGGTATTTTTTTTGTACCACTCATTCATGAATGTATTAGGATCTTGCTCATATGGAGCATTCGAATCTCTATCGTGATAATGCAAACGAGTACTAACTATCTCGTACTCACTTGGTTTTCTTCTTCTTGAACTTAAATGACTCCAAGTCTTTAAAGGCTTCAAAATTTCTGCATTTGACATCTGTTTTTCCTTATCAAATCAAACTTTTTTAGTGAGATAAAATCTAATTGCATCAGGCAACGTTTCTACCTGCCCAGCAAAAGAACTTAAATCAACTTCTAAATCATTCATTGTGAATGGGCGACCTAGAGCGCGTTCTATTGTTTCTCTTCTTAGAATCATTTCCCCATCCGTCTCAATTCGCAAATAGGCTCGCTTGTCCTCAACTCTAATTTCCTTATCAGGGTTATCTTCTTGAGCGGCCTCAGCAACTGCGAATGCCAATTCGCCAGAACGCATAATGGGACCAACATTGTTATTAATTCCTGACATATACCCTCTAATTTTTAAGTGTGTGCAAACAAAGGTTCAATACCTTCTACATTGACGTAGACATCTTCACCATCAACCTTAACGGGGTACTCAGCCAAAGCGCAGTCAGAGGGGTTAATTCCCTTACCGGAGCAAACATCAAAAGTCCATAAATGTGCTCTACAAGTAATGATCTTGCCATCAAACTTACCCTCAACAAGTGGAATATCTTGGTGTGGACAAACCCCTTGAAATGCAGAAAGTTCACCACCACTTTTACAAATCAACAGTACCTCTTTTCCGTCAACATCAAAGGAGTCCATCTCCCCTTCCCAGATATCATCAAGAGTGCAAACTTTTTTAAATGCCATTTCTTATTCCCAAATTATTTCTACACATTCCGTAGGCTTTAAACCACTCTCGGAAACCTTCATATTTCTTGCAAAAAAACTTTCTCCAGAACGTCTAACACGTAATATTTTGTTTGGACGATCCTTAACTCGACGACCCACAGAATGATGGGCAGCCGCTTGCGCCACCTCATCCATCGTATTTTCAGAATCAACTGGGACTAACTGCAACACAAAGTCACCTTCAAAGTTGCAGCACAAAGGAAATAAAGCCATCAAATCCTCCTATTAAATTGCTTTTTTAAATTGAGCTGATTTGTATGCTTCTACCCAGCTATAGTTATCAGCATCATCACCAATTTCACCAGGTGACAAGCTCATGAATGCGAGTGCTCCCGCAAGTGTTGGTGGCTGAACTTGACCATCCAAAAATCTATCTACTAATGACTGGTGGCCTGCATAACGCTCAGGCTCTTGCTCAAAACACCAGCGATCTGGCTCAGAACCAAAGTGATAGGTTCGCCCTTTGTAATCCAATGAATAATCTTTTACATTCCAAGATTTTCCAGGAACACCCACAATTGGTAACTGACTCATGTTGCAAACATATGGCAAGGTTTCTGGATAAGTTTTATCCATTTTTCCCTCAACCATATTGTCAATAATCACATCCCAACATTGACCCCATTTATCATTCCAGCCTGGATATTTTTCTTCAAGCCAATCACGTTCTTCAGGGCTCATGCCTGCTGCGGCATTCCACCATAAAGTTGGCCTCCAGAAGTACAAGCCCATCTGCATTGAGTGATGAGTATTCTCAACCTCCTCAAGGAAAATATTCCAATACCATGGTTTCTCAAGACCGAGATCTTCAATGTTTCTAATAAATTGATTAATAATGAATTCATTCATGAACTCTTTGAATGAGGACTTTCTGTGTTCTAGTGGCGTGTAGTAATCCATTGCAGGACCAGTCAATACACTAAACAAACGCCATGAGCGCCAAAAAGCAATATCTAGTTTCTTTTGCGCCTCTTCTTTTTTTCCGTTAGCCAGTAAAACTTTTAAAGCTGCGCCACCAATTTGTGCATGGCGAGATTCATCAGTCTGAATACTTGAAATCAAACTAGAGAATGAGAAATCCCCATTTTCAGCTGCATCAGCAGCTAAACCTAAAAATTGCATATTTGTGAAACCAGTTTCAAAACCAAAGGTCAACATAATCGCGACACTAATAGCATCACGAGTCACCATGATGTCATCAAAGTAATGACGTGCAGCTATTGCTGCCCACTGGTTGGTGTCCATACTCTTATGAGCCCAGTCAAATTGGCGTGACTTATTTACATGCTCATGTGGGAAATAGAGTTGAATTTGACCATGTCGTGTTTCATCCATAGCTCCTAATGTCGCCATATTGCGCATGCCTGGAGCAGGACCAAATCTAGCCATCCGAGCTTCAGCACTACCAGCAGAAAATTCAGCTCGTGGAACTGCGCCATAGTGCAATTTCAAAACAGATTGCCATGAAGGAGCTGCATTTTCATAAATACTACTTCTCTCCAATGCAGCTTTTACTGAGTATGCTCCAGCATCTTTTTCACGCTGGACTTTTACATATTCTGGATATGTTTGCTTGTACGGCTCATCATAAGACATCCATGCATCTGGAGGTATCCCCATTGCCCCAGTCATCTGCTCTGGAAAAAGTTCGTCTTGCTGAACATAACTAGGTGTCCAATTTGTATCTCTAGCAATGTCATACCATTGAGACCTATCTAACTTTGTCATGATTACCCCTGTTAATGAATGATTAAATATAAAAATTAAGTTTTCTTAAAGCAAAAAAATGCCATATATAAAATGGCAAACATACTTAAGACCCCAAATAAATAAGCTGGTGCAAGTGCAATAACTGAAAAAATATCAGCCGAACCAAATTTGTTATCACCAAAACTTAAGCCACGGTTGCTTGAGAAGTTTGCTGAAATATAAAAAATTGTGTTAGCCCATCCAGTGCAAATAAATGTCCAAGCCAGTATTTTTTCTTTTGAGGAACTTAAGTTAATCTGAACCACTACAAAAGCCAAAGCTATAAGCATCAGAGAATTCATCGGTACACCACGATGAACCTTTGCCCATCCTTCTGGAGTTCCACCTATTTCTATCTGTAAAATGAACCCTGGATAAATCTCAAATCCACCGAGGATTGAGACCCAAAGCAATAAACCAGTTCCAAGCGCAACAAACATGATCAACAAGCCATGACCAATCATTGTTTTTTGAATAGAATTAATTGTTGGTTCCAACTGCAAAATAGATTCCTTAAATGTTGATTTGAGTCAATCATTCAACTAATTTGCTTGAGAACCTATCCACTATAGGAATTACTTATCCTAAAAATGTAGTTTTAAAAATTGATGCTCCGTGATTAATGGATTACCCTTAAAAAAACAGGCTATTTAGTCAGTTTTTTACTTGTTAACCCTAATCCATATTTACCCTAATATCGATAACTTACAAAAATAATGAAACTGATGAAGTAGTATGTAATCGAATCAATTATGTTGAAGACAAATGAACTTTTAGGTCTAACTAAATGGTTAGACAAGCATCCACTTTTTCACAGCGGTGATGAAGTAGAAGAGGTGCGCCATAAAGTTGGGCATGTATTTGTCCCACACAACTTAGATGTTCTTGGTCAAGAACAACATTTAAGTGCGAGCATGAATCACTTACAACTCGAGAACACATCGATTAATACTTTGGGTTACGGTGCTGGAGTCAAGATTAACTGTGACCCTTTTGAGAAATTTTTACTCATTATGTTGCCAATGACCGGCTTTATGGATGCCTCTGTAAAGGATGGTGTTGTTCATGCCAATCATGATATTGCTGCGCTCATCAATACAAGCGATCCACTTTCCATGAGCTGGGGGGAGAACTGCAATCAGTTAATTATTAGAATTAATAAGCAGCTTATTGAAAGAACATGTGAAACTTTATTAGGGCACCCAATTAAAGAGGATGTTCAATTTTCATCAACACTTAATATGTCTAACGGTTTTGATATGTACCAAAATATCATTCACCTCTTAGCATCTAATCCCTTTATTTCAGAATCAGCCAAGAGCTTTCCCATAATTACAAAGCAATTAGAGCAATTGCTTGTTAGCTCTCTTTTACTAAATCAAAATAACCAGTACTCTCAAAAACTGTTAAATCCAGAAAAAGTTATAACTCCTCAGTACATCAAAAAGTCTGAGGAATACATGGTTGAAAATGCTGCTGAAAACATCACCCTTCAAGACGTTGCCAATCATGTGGGAATTAGCCTTAAAACACTTCACAATGGCTTTCAAAAATATAGAAACAATAGCCCAAAAAATTTCTTAAAGAATTTACGCCTTGATTTAGTTAATAGAGATTTAAAATTAGCTAGACTTGAGAATGCCAGCACAACTGTCACAGACATTGCTTTACGTTGGGGATTTTTACATTTAAGCCACTTCAGCGAATCTTATAAAGAAAAATTCGGTGAGCACCCTTCAAAGACATTAAAAGGCTAATGTCTTTCTATTTATAAGCACTTACCCAGGGAGTCAATCTTAACCAAGAGTGACATCAACCCTAGTAACTACTAATTATTAATAACATCAGTGATACTTAGTGCTTTTCACTAATTAACTCTTTGAATTAAAAGCCATTTATTGCATAAGTTGCCCTCTTATTGCGATACAGTAGAGTTAATCAAGAATTAAATTAAAAATACTTATGCGCTTATACGACCATCCTTTAAGAGCAGCACTCCACGAAGAGATCCATTCAAGACCCCCTGTTGCTCTATGGCCGAAAGATCGGATCTTGAACCAAGCCTTTTTATTGGATGCTAAAGATCGAGCCAAGCAAATTGCGTGGATCAAGTCTATTTGTACAAAAATGAACCAGCCTGCCGAAGATGAGCATGTCCAAAGTTATCGGATGGTGGAGTTGCAGGCCGCCCCCCATCGCATGATTGTGAAATGGGAGTTGCATGGTGAATTTGCATCCATCTCTGCCGTAGTTCAGCAAAACAGTTTGCTCAACGCCTCTCATATTACAAATCGCCCCCAAATTGAAGCGCAAGTGAATCAGGTTTTAAAGGGCTTGGGTGTTGCACCGATACATGAATCCGGCGGCCTCAGAATTGCTGCTATTGATATTGCTTTTGAAGATCGAGAACTATTTACCGACGCGGAACAAGTCGCTCAACTGTTTTCAGGCAATACCTTATTAGGCAGCAATATTTTGAGCAGTAAAAAAGCTCAGCTATGGACCGATTTGCAAATTAATGAAGATGGCTATATTTCGTATTTAGTACCTCACGCTGGCATGGGCTCAAGGCAAGCCGGTCGTGTAGCAAGGCGCATTACTGAAACTGAAACTTATCGCATGGCTTCCATGATGGCTTTCCCTGTTGCCAAAGGCTTGTCTCATCCTTTGCGACTTGCTGAAGCAGAGCTAGCCAATCTTTCCAAAGAAATCTCTAATGCCCAAAGTAAAGAATCTATTAGCCCTAATCAAGATGGCGAATTCTTACAACGCATTTCAATCCTAGCTTCTAAAATTGAGGAGTGGATTTCAGAGCACGGTTTACGTTTCACAGCAGCCGAAGCCTATAGCCAATTAGTGAACAAGAACTTAGAAGAGCTCAATGAAACGCCTATCGCTGGCGTACAAACTTTATCAGAGTTTATGGATCGTCGTTTTGCACCCGCTATGAGCACTTGCTCATGGACACAACGCCGCCTCAAAGAGTTATCAGATCGAATCTCTAGAACCACGCAAATTTTACGCACGCGCATTGAGTACGTGAATGAAAGTCAAACACAGCAATTACTAGCCAGCATGGATGAGCGCGCTCAATTGCAATTGAGACTCCAAGAAACAGTTGAAGGTTTATCCGTTCTAGTACTGACCTACTATGCCGTCAGCCTAATTATTTATACTGCCAAGGGCGCTAATGTTTTCCATTTAGGACTCTCTCCTGAATTGATTGGTGCGATCTGTACACCAGTTATTGCATTTGGCATTTATCGCATTAACCAAATAAGGAAAAAAAGATTTAAGAAAGCCTAATCGTCATTCTTAATAAAAAATAATGCCTTGAAATAATTAATGCTTCGGCTGATTATTCAAGGCTTTTTTATGAGCACTAAAAAACCACTCACTAAAAATCTTTTCATAACAACTCATAGATTAATGACTACTTTAATTTAACTATCAATACAATAAATAAGATTATTATTGATTGCTTATTGATACTCAGAAAATCTTAAATAGAAAGCAAGACTTCTGGCCGTGATAATTGAACACTCACCATGACTTTTAAAACGATTCTGCTCTCTTTTTGTTTAGTAATTTCTCAGCAATCCCTTGCTGAAGGTTTGGTATTTGAATGCGATCGCGAAAAATTAAACACGATTGATGCAAAGCTATACAACTACTTCAAGCAGCTGGGTATTGATCAAGATTTTTATAAAAAACAATTGAGCTCCGATAAGCTTGAACTTCGCTTAAAGAAGACGACTTTAGAGAACAGTACGCTTTACCTACGCTGGAACCCCCAATTCAATATCCAGGAAGAGCTTATTCAGTTGCCTGCTGCGAATGGCAAAAGGGATGTCCACACTGTTTCTAAAAAAGAAATTGCCTTGGCTTTGATGCAGTCCGGACGTGAAACCATCTTCAAAGGTCCTTCATGCACATTTGAAGCGTTTGAAGATCATGTCAATGTCAGGCAAATGATTGTTGCTTGGGCCGAGCATCTGCACTGGAAGTTTCCTGATGGCTCTTCTGCTAAATGGAATGAGGCCTACTGGGAAAACGGCACGCTTAAACCTGGCAAACCTCTATCAGAAGCAATGAGCGACTTTTTTATCAATGAAGACAGCTGCTCAGTTGGTTGCTATACCGCCACTAAGATTGTCTTTATTCAAGGCATATTGGATTACTACCAAAGAATTAAGCAAGACTCTAAAACCGCTCAAAAGATTAAAGATACGCTTCGAAGCGATGGTGAAGTACTGGTGAATATCGAACCAGAGTTGATGTGGCAATACCTGGAAAAGGATAAGAAAGTACTCTCCAAGCAAGCCAAGCTACTGACAGTTAAACAGAAGGTAGCGCCATTGAACTTTATTCCAGGTGACTGGGTTTACTTTATCAATACCGATCCAAAGAGTTCAGATAAGGCTGGATACGAAGGCTCTAATTCGATTTACATGGGGCGAGCCAAGTTTGATGATTTTTACAATGACAACGGTCATCATTATTTCTACAACGAGAAGTTATCTGAAGTTTATAACTGGCGAAATGGCGTTTTTAGTCGGTCACAAGATTATGAAAAACTTCAATCTTTGCCCCCTGAACTACTCAACAGATTAAGTCTCCCACCTTCTCAGGGCGGCATTGTTTTAAATACAAGGGCCGTACCGCACTATTTTGGCTTTAATTAAAGGGTATCAATGCTACCCATCAGGCTAAGTCTTTGGGCTAAAGCGTGACCACTCATCCAAGCACCCTCCACCGTTGAGTTTCTGAGCCAATCTCCACAAACACTCATGTTCATGTAGGTATCCAGCACAAAGTTAGTCTCACTGGGTGTTTCAAGCCTGGAGTAACGCCATAGATGGGTCTGGTAAAGATCACACTCCACCCCTGTTAGCTCTTTAAAGCCCTCTAACAAGAGCATCTCTGCTTCAGTTTGACTCAAATCGATATGCTCTAACGACCATGCTGAGCTAGCTTGTGCCACCCAAGACTCATAAGGCGATCTACCAGGCTTGTTGCTATCTCGCGCCATCCAAGAAAAGAGATGGTTTTCAACAAAGGCACCATCAAATAATAGATTCAGTGGGTTTTTAAGATACGCCATCAATGTCCAACATGGCAACATCACAACTTGATCACACGTCTCTGTTAATTGATCGGAATGCTCCCCAATTAAGACTTTAGCTTGTGGCGATGGTATCGCTAAAACGACATGATCAAATTCTTGAGGTAATAAACCATGTTCTTTCGACACCAACTGCCAAGTGCCATTTTTATTTTTTGAGCCTCTTTGAGGCTTTTGATGTTTTAACTCTGTAATGGTGTTTAAAAGCGATACGTTCAATGACTCTGCTAAATACTTTGCAGGGGCACTCATCGTAGGCACGCCCACATAACGATGAGTTTCCTTTTTAAGATCAGTGACATTCCCATGATCAAAGGAAACGATCTTGCCATTCCAGGCCTCCACTACGCCAGCGGCTTGCCATTTTTTTAACTCGTCAGAAAAACGTTCATCTTTCACCGTGAAATACTGAGCACCATGGTCAGCACCCCACTCTTGGAAGTACCGATGGCTCATACGACCACCCACACCTCGGCTCTTATCAAAAACAGATACCTCAAAACCAGACTTCACTAACTCTGCTGCACAAGCTAAGCCAGAGATACCTGCGCCAATGATGGCAATTCTTTGTTGGTTCATGAATGCTCTTTATTTTTTAAAATGACTGTTCCGAAATATTTCTTGCTGGAGGAATCTGAATGATCAAATCCCTCGAATAATTTTTGAGTGCATTTTTAATGATCTTATAAATATCTAGATCAAACTCTGGTTGCCCATCCTCCAGTAACTCATAGACTTCATTTTCATCAATGGCTGTTCCCAGATAACACCAATGATCAAATAGGTGTAAATCGTCTTCCTCTTTAATAGCAATGGCACCAGAGTACGGCCATGTATTAATTTTAAGCTTTTGCAGGGCTGTTTTAAGTCTTAAATTATGTATTTGGGATGATTCTTCACCAACACAAGCTCCATTACACTGTTTGACATGATAACCAAAGCAAGAGGCGCCTTGTTGTAATTTTTCAAAGCCTAACAAGCCCTCACAAAGCTGGTTCTTTTTCGCAATAGCTTGTAAAGCGCTGAGCGCCTCTCGCTTGCTATAGAACAAACCATATAAATTATTTTGCTTACCAGATTGCAAATCATGATGGTTAACTAAGTTGAGTTTAATATGCGGCCCCTCAGTCAATGAGCCTGCTGAATCAGCCCCTTCATCCATGCGCCATGCGCAGAGGTCCTTGGATTTTCGGAGTTTGATGTTAAAGCTAGGCAGCTTTTCTTTAATCAGGCGAGACTCCAACAAAAGAGCGCCTAACTCACCCCCTGTCTCAATCCAATCAATATCCCTGACCTGAAGAGATATTTTCATTTCTTTTCGATTAGTTAGTGCCGAATAAAAATGGCCCATCACTCTCGATTTGATATCGATACTTTTACCAATATAAAGAACTTGTTTATTTTCAGCATAAAAAATATAAACTCCGGGCTTATTAGGTAATTCATCGACCATTTCACGATCAATATGCGGAGGCAAGCTTGGTCGTCCTAATAGAAAATGTACTTCTTCTAACAAGCGTTCGCGACCGAACAATGCTTCGCAACGTTGCCAAAATTGGTAAATAAGCTGGGCATCACCCAAAGCTCTATGGCGAGCACTCACATGAAGGTTATGAACTTGTATCAATGTATCTAAATTATGTCTAGCCTGGTTGGGGAATAGGCGCCTTGAGAGTTTGACGGTACACAAGACCTTAGGCTGAAAATAAATCCCCACCCGCTTAAACTCATCTCGAATAAAGCCATGATCAAAACGAGCGTTATGAGCAATGAATATTTTGTCTTTTAGCTCAATGAAAAGATCTTGGGCAATATCTTCGAAACGTGGCTTTGTCGCCACCATTTCAGGGGTAATACCCGTTAGTTGTTGAATATTCTTGGGTATGTAAGTGTCAGGATTAATGAGCGTCGACCACTCACTGATCTCTTGATCATCCAAGGTCAAAATGCCAATTTCAGTGATGCGATCGATGTGCGATCGAGAACCTGTCGTTTCGATATCAACAAAGGCAAAGATGGACTCACCTACAGGCATTTAAGGGGTGCTTTAAGATTTTATGGAGATAACAATTATGCTACCGAGAACAAAAATTTGCTCTGTGTAGCAATACTCTAAAGCCAGTGATTTTGATAAACCCTATCAGGATCGTGGTCATGCATCTGTTTCGCCACATTAAAGGGTCGTCCACCTCTTGGATCCGTACCACGGCCTGCGATATACAACCAATTACCTTGATTGCTATAAACGTCATAATCAATTAGCTGCGACTCAAACCAAGCAGCACCTGCTCTCCAATCGCCACCCATGTCGTAGATCCAGTAACTGGCCACAATCTGACGCATCCGGTTGGACATAAAACCAGTTGACGATAACTCTTTCATTGCTGCATTAACAAATGGCTCCTTGGTTTGACCATTGATCCATTGGTTTAGCTGGCTGAGATTGATCTTGCCCACAGGCTTGTCACTAAGACCTCGACGATGAAAGAGCTTCTTACCGTACTTAAATGGCAAGAATGCGAAATAGTCTCTCCACAGCAACTCAAACCATAACCAATAAGTGCCGTCATTCGCACCATACTGTTTTTCATAGTGATCGAGGTCTTGAGCAATCGATCTAGCTGAAATACAACCCTGCGCCAACCAAGGTGAAAATTTACTTGAGTAATCCATACCCAGTAGCTGATTGCGAGTCTCTTTATAGGTGTCTGGTAAACGACGCTCAAAATATTGCTCCACATGCAATCTTGCTGCTCTTTCGCCACCTTTAAAAATCAATAGTGGTGCCTCAGTTGATTCATGGGCATGGGAATAATTTTGGGAGTTTGGGGTATCTTGTTTTTGAAGGATCTTGCGCAGATCCATCGGCAAAGGTGGGATGCTTGTAGGAATAGCTTCTGGTTTTGCAAACCTAATCTTAGCGTTTTCTATCTTTTGGCGAAAAGCCGTAAAGACATCTGGCATATCTTCTATATCAAACGGTAGATCCTTAGGATCGACCATAGTGGACTGCCAAAACTCTTTGACAAAGACGCCTTGCTTGGTCAACTGGTGAATGTCGCCCTGTTCTTCAGGCGCTTGAATCCTCTGACAATAAACTTCTGCAGACCCGATGGTTTTAATTAAGTTGGGTATAACCACATCGGGGCTGCCTGATAACTCAACCAGGTCAGAACCTCTTTGCTGAAGTTGCAACTTCAGATCGCAAAGGGACTCTGATAGAAACTGCTGCCGATAGGACCCCCTTCTTGGGAAACCCCATTCAGAATCCAGTAGGTCTTTTGAATCATGAATATAAATTGGCAATACATACTCGGCATCGGCACAAGAACTTAAGAAGCCAGGGTTATCCGTTAGACGAAGATCCCCTCGAAACCAATAAACAATTATTTTCACAATGAAATCAGACCCTTAACTTTTTAAACAATCACTCCAATCGATCAATCTCGCCCAGATGAAGTGAATTCACATACTATACAACCGAAAGAAATAGGCGTTATTTATAAGGGCTTTCGGGAGCGCCAGCAAGATTAAGTCAAATCCTTTAAATTAGTCGTATGAGCTCACCCAAACATATGACAATTCCATTATTTCCATTAGGCACGATTCTGTTCCCAGACGGCATCATTCCTTTGAAGATTTTTGAAGCTCGTTATTTAGATATGATCAAAAAATGCTTCCGTGAAGGGACGCCTTTCGGTGTCATTAGTATTATTAAGACCAATAGCTTTGGTTCAGATTCGAATGATCTCGTACCAGTGAACCAGAGCTTCTCAGACATTGGTACGCTAGCGGTCATTGAAGATTTTGATCCAGTTCAACCAACGGTTTATATGACACGATCGGTTGGCACGCAACGCTTCAAACTTTTAAGTGCTGCGCAAGAACCAGACGGTCTTTGGATTGGTCAAGTTGAGCTTCTGGAAAACGATCCTCCTTCACCGATTCCATCAGAGCACCAAAAGGTAGCAAACCTTCTTCATGAAATGATCGAAATGATTCAGAGCCAAACCCTGATTGAAGAACCTTTGTTTAAGGCAGCGACAGATCCTAATGACTGCGGTTGGGTGGCCAATCGCTTAGCGGAGTTATTACCACTCTCTTTATCCGTCAAGAATCATCTACTAGGGCAAATCAATCCCAGAATACGTTTAGATCTCATCACTGAAATTATTGAGGATGATGATTTAAGAAAATTAGTTATTCATTGAGATGAGGCTTGTTGGTGGAGTTATCGGCGGCGTCATCTTCGGGTTCAATGATTTTAAGAGCAGGATGCGCCATCTTTTCACCGTTCCAAAATTGGCCACACCAGCACTCGCCTTGTGGATTAATGATGCAAACGCCTGAACCACAACATCTTGTATCGGGTGCGCTCATAGAAACCTTTTTTGCATTGAATTTAGTGAATACCCCCATTCTAGAGTTTTTAGAGTGTCCGTGCTGTGATGATGGTTATCTCGCATCTCACTCCAAATAAGTCATGATGCAATCTTCATTATTTGATCTTCAAGAAAATCAGCAGACTCTGACAATCTTAGATAAAGATGGTCGAGTCGATTACATGCCAGGATTTTTCAATGAGTCCGAAAGTACCCTTCTGTTCCAGCAATTGTTGCAGTCTTTGGACTGGCAATTTGATCAAATCATGATGTTTGGGAAGCTGATCACCACCAAGAGAAAGGTGGCTTGGGTCGCTCATGAAGGTTGCTCCTACACCTACTCTCAGGTCAAGAAGGAACCACAGGCCTGGACCCCCGAACTTCTAGAAATCAAGGGGCGACTTGAAAAGCTCTGCGGCGGCGTGTTTAACTCCTGCTTACTAAACCTTTATCACACTGGTGAAGAAGGCATGGGTTGGCACAGTGATAATGAAAAAGAATTAGACCCTAACTCGCCCATTGTTTCAGTGAGCTTGGGTGCTTCTCGAAAGTTTTCTTTTAAACACACCACTGACACAGACAAAGTGAATGTGACTTTACAACATGGCAGTGTTTTACTGATGCATCCACCTACACAAAACTACTGGGTACACAGCTTACTAACGACAAAAGTAGCAACACCCCCACGAATAAACCTCACTTTTAGATCGATCCAACATGACACTCACTCCTAAACCAGAATTACTCAAAGTTCTCTACGATGGCGCTTGTCCACTCTGCAGAAGAGAGATTGCTCACGTTAAAGGTTTAGCAGAGAAGGATTCAGATAGCTCACTATGCTTTGTGGATATCAGTCAAAAGTCGTCTGAGACGGTTTCTTATCCGGCTGATCGCGATCAATTGTTAGCGCGTTTCCATGTTGAAAAAGAAGATGGCTCACGCATGGATGGTGCCGCAGCATTTGTGGCGATGTGGGACAGATTGCCGGGATGGCGTTGGTTAGCTAAGTTTGCAAAACTACCAGGTATGCTAGTTATATTAGAGATTGCTTATAAAGGATTCTTGTATATCAGACCAGGCATGCAATCCATTGCAAGACGACTCGATCGTTAACGCATAGAGATCAAATTCGACCGATCTATAGCAATTTTGACGCCTAGACTTCCTGTACCTCGTCTGACAGGTCCTTTTCTTAAGCCAATCTCCAGAGTTTGAATAGCTTGATACTGTGCGCAGGCTTTAATAATCAGCGTCATCAATCTTTCTTGAGTCTCATAGTGCCCATCGGCTGCAATACGATCGATTTCTTCTATTAGAGGGTCATAGTCAAATACAAACTCCATACCATCCTGAGGAATAAGTACCAGCTTTGAATCAATCCACAATGTTAAATCCAGCAAATGATGATCTGGAATCACATCATCCGGACCATACGTGCCAATCTTGGTAGCCAGTTTTAAATCTCTTAATTCGATAGAAGCTTGCTGCAACATGAAGTTAACCTTTGCTTAAGTGGTGATAAATCACACAGTAAAGTGGGATTATTCATCAATTCAGGTCATCGCGTAGGACCTCTCTGAAATAAAGCCTGATTCATGGTCTAATCACTCCCCATGATCACAGTCGTTATTGCCTCGTATCGTTACGGGCATCTTGCAGCACATTGCATCGAGTCTTTACTATCTCAAACGCAAGCACCCTCAAAAATTTTATTCGTTGATGATGGCTGGGGAGACTGTACTCATCTTCCAGAGCTCTACCCTCAAGTAGAGTTTGTTTTGAGACCTGATAATTTGGGTACTGTTGATAATTTTCAAGACATGCTCTCCCGAGTCGCCACGGAATACGTTCTATTCATTGGCGCAGATAACTGGTTAAGGTCTGATGCGATTGAATTACTCTCTCATGCCAGAACAGATATTGTGACCTATGACATTGTGGTCACCGGTGAACTCAAGGAAGAAATATTAGTTCGAGTGCCAGGCGAAACAGAACCGCATCAAGGTGATCTGTATTGGGATCGCCAGAATTTACATCATGGCTCAATGCTCTATCGCACAGCCATGGGTCAGAAGATTGGCTATCAAAAGCGCTTTGAAGATGGGCACCACCCTCAAGAGGACTGGAACCTTTGGGACAAAATGCTGGAGTTGGGCGCTACTGTGGCGAGCCTGAAAGAAGGTTTATTGTTCTATCGCCGCCACCGCGAGAACTTCCTCAAGTATGGCGACCCTAGTCTAACGTCAGGCGTCAGTAGAACCTAAGAGCTATTAAGACGTCTTGGCTTTATTCGATGAGCAAAGTGCCCAAGAAAATACCGAGTTCGCAATGAACTTCTTTTTAGGGGCAGCGTCACGCTTTGCTGCAATTGATTTTTTCTCGCTCGCTATAGCGGCTTTGCTCAAAGCCTTTTCTTTCTTAGGTTTGATCGCTAAAGGATTCAATTTATCTAAATTCTGCTGAACCAACATACCCAAGTTGATGCTGGACATATGCTCCAACATGAATGTCTCCAATGAAGACCAAAGCTCATTCGCTTCAGTGGTCTTAGAGTTGCTGTAGTCAATCGCAATCACAATATCTCTTAAACTGATTTGATCAGCTTCTTTAGCAAGTGTGTAGCCACCACCCGGCCCTCTAAAGCTATTCACCACCTCTGCTTTACGCAATGAGGCAAATAACTGCTCTAGATAAGACAGAGAAATATCACGTCTTTCAGCAATTTCAGCTAAAGAAACAACACCACCCTCTTTAGAGTGAAGTGCCAAATCAATCAAGGCTGTAACAGCTGCACGGCTTTTAGTAGTTATACGCATAAATTCACTATACCTTAACTGCAAAAATTTGCAATTGAGCATAAATTGCCAAAAACCATGTGGGTATAGGACTGAGGTAAATATTGAAAAAATTGATTTTTTTCAACAACTTAAACCATGAACTGGTCAATGACTAACCACTAAGAGGCAGTTAGTCATTTTCATAAAGTGATTACCGATACATGGATTTTTTAACCCAAGAAATCTTCTTCATCATTTTCTTAAAAGCTTCTTGCTTGATTTCTTCACGAATAAAATCAATCATTTGATCTGTTTTATCCGTGTGCTTCTTCGGCGTATCAATCTTGGCAGATGCTTTGAATTCATGAACTTTACGGCCATCCAGAACAAGATATCTAACTGAACATTTGCTAATAGGTAAGTTATAGATTTGGTTGCAAACGATTAATTGCTTGTCCAAGGCACTCGCATGAAAAAGAATATGGCTCTGTAGATCGTCTAATTTTTCAGGCGAGCTAAACAGTGTGAATCCAGTAGAAGGCGCTTCCCACTCAGAATCATCTGAGTACCAAAGCTCCTCAATAGCATCTTGTTCGTTGAGCTTCTTCGCTTCTGCGGTACTCAAGCCATAAAACACACGATAAACCGAATAGTTATCCCCTGGACCATTTTTATTTTCATCAGCAATAAATCGGTTGTTGATCTCAATATTTAGCGCCTCAACTGCAGCGTTGCCGATCAAGGTTAGACGGTTCACGAAAGTTTTAGACATTTTTTCTCCTTTGATATTTTTAAAGGATACAGGATTCACCATTTTTCTTAGTGGAAAAATATAAAAACAGCTTACTTAGAACCAATATTTGATGACCAACTGACATAAATATGTCACATTGGTGTTGCTTAATAGGTCTTTTAAATGGATGAGTCAATGGAATCGAAATACTCAATAAAAGACAATCCTCATAAAGGTAATAAAGGGATCACGCGAGCAATCAAAGCATCCATTAATTCTTGGAATGGTCTTAAATACGCGTTCGAGGAAGAAAGTGCCTTTAGACAAGAATTGGCTCTAGCAGTTGTATTAATTCCAACCGCCCTATTTCTACCCTGCACGCCTATTGAAAAGGTATTGCTGATTGCCAGCGTATTTTTGGTGTTGATTGTTGAGCTATTGAACTCAAGTGTGGAAGCAGCCATTGATCGGATATCGTTCGATATCCACGGTTTATCAAAGCGCGCTAAAGATTTTGGTAGTGCGGCTGTGATGCTCGCACTGATCCTTTGCATGGTAACCTGGTTAATTGTTCTTTTTAATACTTACTTGGCATCGTATTCATTGGCAAACTCATGATTGGCATCACGATGCTCTGTCTCATCTGCACGCACAGCAATCACCACATCTCTTAGAGTTGCATCCGGTGATAACTTCCAGTAATCAATTGCAATCTTCGGCGCGGAGATATTCGGCGTACCACCTTCATCAATCTGCTTGAGATACTCGGTATACGAATAAACAGCTTCTTCTTCGAAATAGCCCACAATGCGATGCGCAGTTCTTGGAAAGAGGACGTAAATAATGAAATAAAAGTTCCAGAAAATAGCCTGAACAAATAAGACCAAGTAACGCTCAAACGCATTAGGTTTAGCAATCTCAATGAAAGTCATGAGATGCATTCTTTCGTTTTCCGCTTCTGCTAATAGCGTTCTGATCTTAGGGCCATACCCGGGTTTCATGCGGCGCAAGCTTGTGAGATGCGTCCACATGCCAGCCACCATCCCAGGAACACCCGCCACCGTCTCGAGTACAACTGCACGGTGACCGTATCGCTTTCTGAAAAACGTGTCTGCAAAAAAGCGCATCACTTTAGTAAAAAAGAGCGCAATTCTGTCAGAGGCACTCTGGGGGTTGTAGTGAAGAGAGATGTTGGTTTTATCGTTCATCAAAGGATCATAGCCTTTAATAGATAAATCTGTTGAAAGCCCTAAAATCTCAAACAAATCGGATCTTCATCTGAGATTGGCTTTGATCAAGCTCAGAATGTCGTCAAACCACTGCCGTAGCTTTGTGAATGGTTGTAAGAGTTTTTTCAGTAAGCTCATTAGGATCAGGTTAAACCTTTTTTCACACTAGCACTACCTTAGCTTAGCTTGCTCTATTAGAATGTCGCATGACTACACAAAGCTATATTCCAGGCAAAGATGCCTCTCTCGAATCCACCATTGCTACCATGCAGAAAAAGCTGGCAGATCGTGGGTTTTTCTTAAATGAATCGTCACTCTTAAACCCTGTTGAGGGTATTTGGTCAACCCACGTGAAAGATCGTGATTGCCCGATGCTGTTTGCCAACGGCAAAGGTGCGACTGAATTAGCAGCCCGAGCCAGTGCATTCGGGGAGTTTTTTGAAAGACTTGGCACTCATTACTTTTGGACTCACTTCTATTTAGGTCAGAAACGCAGCGAAGCTGCCTTTGTTCACTACCCTCAAGAAAAATGGTTCCCCATTGACGGCGAAGCTTGGCCTACAGGCATTCTGAATCCTGAATTACACAATTTTTACAACCCTGATAGTGCAATTGATGCCTCCGTATTAGTTGATTTGAACTCCGGCAATATAGAACGTGGCATTTGCACGCTTCCTTATAAGCGCCTACGAGATGATGAGGTCACTTATTTTCCGGTGAACATCATTGGCAATCTATATGTGAGCAATGGCATGGCTGCCGGTAACACGATGATGGAAGCACGCAGCCAAGCTCTCTCAGAAATCTACGAGCGCCACGTTAAGTACAAGATTATTAGCGAGGGTTTATGCCTTCCTGATGTCCCTGAAGAAGTGATTGCACGTTATCCAAAAATTGCTAGCGGCATTAAAGGTCTTAGAGATGCTGGCTTTGGCATATTAGTTAAAGATGCATCTTTAGGCGGTCTCTATCCGGTGATGAATGTCACCCTACTCCACCCCAAGGATCAAGGATGCTTTGCTAGCTTTGGCGCACATCCTCGTTTTGAAATTGCCCTTGAACGTGCCCTAACCGAATTACTTCAAGGCCGTGCTCTTGATTCGTTAGAGAACTTTGCCGAGCCTGGGTTTGATATGGATGAAATTAACTCTGTATCCAATTTAGAAATCCATTTTGTGGATTCCAGCGGTGTGATCAGTTGGAATTTTTTAAGTAAGCAATCTGACTATACGTTTGTTGATTGGAACTTTAGCTCAACAACAGAAGAAGATTACAACTGGCTTTGCCAGCGCATTGAAGCAGATGGTTGCGATGCTTACGTATCCGACTTTTCAGAGCAAGGTGCGTATGCTTGCCGCATATTGGTACCAGGCATGTCTGAAATTTATCCTGTTGAAGATCTGGAATGGGAAAACAACAGCGTCGGCAATCTTATTCGCCCATCGCTAGTAAGACTATCCACGCTCACAGACGCTGAGATCGAGGAGCTGTACTCAGAGCTTCAAACTCAGAACCTCAATGATGAGCGCCCTCTTTGGGAGATCTTAGGCTTAGCTATCCCAGTAGGAACACCCTGGAAAGAGCTTCGCATCGGTGAATTGAAAACGTTATTGGCTTTAGCCATTGGGGACAAAGAAGGCATCTTAGAAGGATGCGATTGGATCCATCATTACAAGCAACTGAACCCAAGCCGTCGATTGGTTTATCGCTGTATTGAGAACTTGATTCAATTTGATGACCCAGCTACTTATGATCATTCTTTAGAGCTACTCTACGGTAAAGAAACACTCCGCCAAGCCAAAGCACTCCTAGATCAAAGCGAAAGATTTTTTGGCTTAGAAGACTTGGGTGAGAACATGGAAGCCAGCGCTATGCATCAAAGCCTCTTGGCAGCCTATGACAAACTATTTGCATAATGACACTGCAATAGGTTAATTTTTGCCATTCTTTAATCGATTTAAGAGCCACCCTCAATTTATTTTGAGGGTGGCTTTATTTTTATCCATTGCATTACATATTGGCTTTATCTGGATATGGATCCCCGCAAAAGATCCATATCCGAAGAAATTAGAAGATACAGTTGTTGTTCAATTAAATGACCCGAAAGAAATACCAAAAAAGATAGAACCTCTAGAGTCTGCTCTTGCAGCTCAGGATCTAAGCATCAAGAACCCCGCTACTCAAGCAGCTCCAGCCGCTCCCACAGCTGAGGAATGGGCTTTTGCAGCCAAGTACACACTAAAAAATAGTAAAGGCTACAGACACTCTTGGGGACAACAAGTGCGTAGCATGATGGGAACTGCCACTGAAGGAGCAGATCAAGGTCAAGTGCGCTTCAAAATACAAATTGCCCCTAATGGCTCAATAGATAAGGTGGATACGCTGTGGAAAACGTCTGACGTGGCAGAAAAATTAGCGCGTCAAGCTATTCAAACGATGCCACCTCTTCCACCAACACCGACAGGCCAGCCATTGATTTTTGAAAAGACAATTTCATTCTCGCCTTTTGCCGATGATGCCCCACCCATCTATCGAGATGATTGCTTACCAGACCCACCTGCCTTTAATAATCCATTTGCGTGGGATGGCACCTCCCCACAAGAAATCAAGAAAAATAAAACGTTGGAAACCCTCAGCCCTGAGGCACTTGCTGCCTGCTTGAAACAATTACCGCAAGACTCTATTGAGGCAGAAAGTGCCCATGATCAAAGGCAATTGGATCAATGGGGATCCAGTAAATTAAATCAGAGTAAGTAAGAGAGCTTATTAAACTTTGATTATGAAAATACTAATGCCCTCTCTCATCACACTTCTATTAGTTGGATGTGGCACCATTACAGAGCAAAGTATTTACGAAGGGATTAGATACCAACAAAAAGCAAAAGATGTCGGAGTTGAGGCAAAGTCGCAGCCTTTACCATCTTATGATCAGTACAAATAAGAACGTAACGAGAAATTAAAGAAATAAAAAAACCACTCCGAAGAGTGGTTTTGCCTGACAAAAAAACTAAAAATTAGTTTACTTTTGTAATAGAGAAAATAGGCATTTTCTTATCATTTGGAGCTCTAGAAACTTGGTAAGTATCTTCAGCTTTCATTAAATCACAAATATCAGGGAAATTTGAATAAGTAGGAGGAGTAACGCTAGAGTTATCTTTAGTTTGCTCGTTCCAGTTAGCTGACTTGAACATCGAACCAACACTCTCACATGAATCTTTGTGAATTCTCTTCAATTGTAGGCTAGCAGTCTGAGGGTTTTTCTTCAATTTATCAGACATTTCATCAATTATTTTGTTACAAATTTTACCATTTTCATCTTTGTTACGATCCTGGAGAATTGCCATAACAGCAACACCATTAACTTCGCCAACAACACCGCAAGCTCTACGTCCTTTTTGAGCATAAGCAGGAGTGGATAACATTGCAAATACAGCAAACATTGATGTAACAATGGCAATAGGTTTAATAAATTTAATAGTCATAACTTTCCTTTAATTTAAATTAACAGAACTACGCGACAAGTCTATTTGAACCAAAGCACAAAACCTTGCAAATTCCTACATTTTGAGGGATCAATCAAGTAATATGATCTAAGGAATGAAACACTTAATAAGACTCTTGATAATCATTGGATCCTTTACTTTGGGCATGTATCAGGTAGCTTATGCGGAAAAAATTAAAGCTGAATATAGTTATTTTGAAGATAAATTTAATGAAGTTGGAAAAGATGACTTACCGTTTATCGACTTTGCAGACTCAGACAATACCATTAACAAACCCTTTGGAACGCATACACACTGGGTCAAAATTAAGATAAAAGAAAAGTCTAAATCTAGTTTAGTACTCAGAGTTAAACCAACCTATCTTGATAAAGTTGAGTTTTATCAGCAAAAAAAAACCAAAGTTAATCTTATTAAAACTTATGGGGACACAAGAATAGGGTCGCTTGTAGAGTCCAATGACTTGGCTTACAGGTTTGAAATAGAAGAAGATGATTCTATCGACATCTACTACTTAAAAATTAACACAACAAGCAATGTGTATTTTTACGCAGAAATTCTTTCAAGGGATGATGCTGACAATAAGAAATCGATCGAGAGTATTTATATTGGTATATATGTTGGCGTATCTTTTATTTTCATGATGCTGTCAGCTGTATTAGTAAGTAAAAATAAGTCAGTCATCACCATTTTGCTCGCGATTGGAATTCTTTCCAGCACTGCATCATCACTCTTAAGATCTGGAACAATTGACTTTATAACCAAACAAACATTTATACCAAGCAGTCAATTTACAACGGCAATAACTGGCCTATCAATAGTATTTTTTATATTGTTCTTAAATGAATATATAAGGATTCATTTAAATAAAATTTTAATATATAAAATCGCGACTTCTCTGACAGCTATTCTGTGTGCTTATATTGGATACAAATACATTTCAGCAGGAATCATAGATACAAAAACATTTTTATATCTAGCAATTGTAAATTACACCCTAGCAATATACGTGTACTTTAAGTTGGTAATCTGGATGAACAGCTATGCCATCAAAATCATTTCAACATTACTGGTTACCTTAGGTCTTTATAACATCGCTCTAAACTTAGGTTTTCTTGGGGCAATGGCAGATGATACTTATATATTCTTAGGTAGAAATATATTTTTTTATGCCTTCTTTAGTTTTATGATTTTAATTTTCATAAAGGAGGAAAGCATAAAAAAGAAAAATTTGGTCGCGGCAAATCAAAGCAAAGATCTTATAACTAATAAAGAAAAAAATAGGCGATTTGAGCTTGAAAAAGAAATCGGGATACTACTTCATGAAATTAAAACCCCACTTTCAATTATTCAACTATCAATTGACAACCTAAAAAACAACTACAACAATACAGATCCCAGCATTTTTAAAAGATTTAAAAATATTTCTGATTCAGCTGATCAAATTAATTCAATCATCATTAGGTCATTAATGCTTGAAAAAGATAATCACAGTAAAGAGTTAGAAACCTCAAAAATTAAATTAGTTGATTTGATTTCAAAAATTACCTCAAAGCTAGAGTCTAAAAGATTTAATATCACATGCGACAGCAACTTATATGTGATAACCAATGAATTTACATTTGAAATCATAATGAAAAATTTGATTGATAATGCCTATAAGCACTCAGAGCCGAACACAACCATAACGATTAAAGCTCAACTAGCCGAAGAAAATATTTCTAAACAAGTGGAAATTCTCATTGAAAATTTCTTGAATAGTCACCTTAAAGAAATTACTTTATCTAAATTCCAGTCTTCACTTGAAATGCAATCTGGGAAAAATATGGGATTAGGATTGTGGTTAATTAATGAATTATGCAAAACACTTGGCATCAGAATTTTTAATCAAGTAGATCAAAATATTGTTCAATTCAAACTTCTCGTATCCGCATGAGTGATCAGTTTAAATTAGCCATCGTTGAAGACAATCAAACTCTAGCTTCAGAACTAGAGTTGGTATTTTCTCAATCTGATTGGGAGGTATACCTCGCTGATTGCGGCGAGGAACTTGATTACATTATGAGGCATCAAGATATTAAGTTAATTATTCTTGATTTAAACCTTCCAGGCGAGGATGGGATAGACATATTAAAGAGGGTGAAGGCTGCATACCCTTCTATTGGGGTCATTATTCTCACCGCCAGGATTACTAGCAGTAATAAAATTGAAGGTTATGAGGCGGGTGCAGATATTTACATCACAAAACCAGCAAGAGCAAAAGAACTTATTTTTGCCGCTAATAACTTGCTACAAAGGCTAGTTACAGATCGTGAAAAGGCGAAAAATTGTCATGTTCTCGATACAAAATCTTTAAAACTTATCACGAAAATGGGTACGCCAATTAAATTAACTTGGTCAGAATGCAACATTCTTAGGATCTTAGCAATAGCTCCAAGCCATCAGATTGAGACAGAAAAACTAAAATCAGATCTAGGAGATCCCGAAATAACCAAAGAAAAAATTGAAGTCACGATTTCAAGACTTAGATCAAAACTCAAAAACCACCATGAATTATCTGGCGCAGAAACTATCAAAGCAATTTGGGGGAAAGGCTATCAACTTTGCATTTCCCTTGAAGTTAAAATTAATTAATTAATTCTAATTTTTGTTGATTTTTCAATAAGATGAAATATCCAAGTATGGTTGCAATTAAAGAGATCACACCAAAAACTAAAAATGTACTTTGATATCCTAGGCTAACGATAAGTGTGGCTGCCAGAATTGGACCAAAGGCATTACCTAATCGCTCATTGAATCGGTACGCTCCATAAATACCTGATTCGGAGTGTTTTCTAATTAACCCTTCATCAACTACTTGAGCTACAAGACTGCTTTGAGAACTGATACTCATTGCTTGCCCTAATCCAATAAACACAATACAAATTACAAGTGCCCATATGTCTGTAGAGAGACCTAGATAAATCAATCCAATACCTGAAAATATAGCGCCCAAATTCATAAAAAGAACCTGCCGCTTATATGTATTTGCAAATTTTGCAGCGAGAGGAACCAACAACACCATAATGACGGCATAAATCATTAATAATCGACCAGTAAAAGCTTGATTCTTTCCTAGTGTTGCAACAAACATAGGAACCAAATAAAAGCAAACCCCTGCCAAGATCATTTTGGCCGGTATGGCATTTAGAAAACAAATCGCACTAAATCCAGGTGTTTTCAATGCTGCTAATGCTTTGTATGCCGTCATAATTGAATTTTGCGGTTGTACAGTCATCACATTAGCCATAGGTATCAACCATATCAAGGAAGATAAACAAAGGATGGCAGCAACACCAAAAGGCACTCTATTACCGAAATTATCCGCAATAATTCCACCGAGAGATGGGCCGCAAACTGTTGCAACCATGATTGTTCCTACAAGCAGCGCAAATCCTATTGCCCTATCAACCTTAGTTGTATTTTGAATGATGTGATCTTGGACAGATATAAATAAGAGCGCATAAGATATTCCCCCTATCACTCTCGCTATGATCAATGTCTCAAAATTGCTTGCCAAAGCTGCTGTTAAAAACCCGCAACTAGACAATATCACACCAAAGACTAAGGTCTTTTGTCGTCCAAATTTTGCAATAATCCCTGAACTCAAGGGCTGCCCAAATGCAACAACTGTCATGAACACGACGATAGGCAAGCTAATTAATAAGCTTGTCGAATACCCATAACTTAAATTAGACATTTCCTGACTAATTGTAGGCATGACAGTTCTAGTAAATTCTTCAGCTAAAAATATAAGGAATGCTGGCGCACGAATTTTCCTAAGGGCATCGTTGTTATTCTCATGAGAAGCTTTACCAATATTAGCCATCGCCATAACTTCACTGGAGATAAATAAAATGACAAGCAAGACAATCATAAGATCTTGAATATTTTCTGAAATTAATTGAGTTGCAAGATTTGGATTCAATGATGTCACTACTTTCCCAACTTCAACCCCTTCTTGAGATTTAATTGATACAGAAGTAGACTGAGTGCCATCAACCCCCGATAGGAATAATTGCTTATTATTCTTATCAACAATCTTTAAACCTTCTAAGTTTGAATTTTGAGCCAATTGATTCTCAAAATGCTCCTTAACGCCAACCAGCTGGGACAAACTTAACCCTCCCTCATTGACTGCCTTTCCAATAAGACTTACTTCAGTTTTACCGAAAGCTTGCCCCCATTTAACAAGCTCCTTAGGAACTTCTTTAGAAAAAATACTATATGACTCATAGGTGAGAGGGCCACTTACGAACAGCAAGGCCAATCCCATAATAATATTCACAGTTAACTTCTTGGGCTCGCCATTCCTGGAAATATATAAATAGAAAAATAATGTACAAACTAACATTGCAATAAAAAAAGCAACCCCGCCAACCGGCAAGGTCTGAAGCAACATGTTATTAGAAATTTGAGTTAAAAGTGATGATGAGTAACTTAATAAAGCAACAGCTACAACCTCGTCATAAGAGTTAACAATGGCCTGACCAACCAAACGTGAGTCACCATCAGAAATAAAAAAAGGAGATTTTTTATTTACGTTAGCCTGACTTAAAACTTTTCTCTCAAGTTCACCTGAAATTTTATCTAGGTCCTTATTTGAAGACCTTAAGGTTTGGGCTTTTGATCCAAGAATTAAAACTCCCGTGACCAGACTATCAGATTCTTTAATTTCCGCTAAATCACTATCAGCAATTGGTAAATTAGATATATCAAAACCAAGACTCAATGACTGTTCAGCCTGCTTTTTCATCTCAGCGACGTTAATGACAAAACGTTCATTAGATAAATTAGTTACAGACCTCTGAAATTTAAAATAATTCAGGCCCAAGGCAAATGTAATTGAAAACAGTAATATTGCTGCTGTTAACAAAACATACTTCAGTAAGTAATTTTTAGTTTTTTTCATAAATTCAGCTTTTGTATTTTGCCCAATAATATTGGATTAAATAGAAGAATCTAAGCAAGAATTTGCAAGTTTCAGAAAGGTAATCGTGTAAAGATTAAGAATTAAATAGTAAATGATAGATATGCATTGGGAAAAACTAGAATTAGCAGTTGCCAGAGTAAATAAAAAACTTGCGCCCACCCCAATTAAGAGATTATTTACTTATACGGATAGCATTAAAAAAAAGTCCACTCCAATCAATTACTTTGAGTGGGGAAACAGTAAAAATGAAACCATCATTTGCATGGGTGGAGTCGCCAACTCTGCAATGCGTTTTGCATTTTTAGCCCAAGAATTACAACAGAACTATCATGTAATAGCCATGGATTGGGCAGGTAGAGGCGATTCAGGTTGGCTCGAGGAACTTGAAGATTACACACCTGATCAAGCAATTAGCCAACTTAGCCAACTCATGAAGCACCTAAATAAAAAAAGTGCGCATTTAATAGGCTCATCCCTTGGCGGAACAATTGCATTATCGTTCGCAAGCCAAAATCCAAAAAAAGTCAAAACTATTGTGCTAAATGATATTGGCCCTGAAATGTCTCCATCGAGAAGAAAGCGAAGAAGTACTGTGCTTGCCAAGCACTATGTTTTTAGAGAATTCTCAGACCTTGAACGAAAAGTCGGCGCATCTCAAAAAAACGATGGCATAGAAGATAAAGATATTCTTTTGTTTAATGCTTATCACCTAACAAAATGGTCAGAGAATGAAATAGGTAGAATTTATAAACATGATCCAAGAGCAATGCTTGCATATAAAAAATATGCGAGCAAAAAATTAGAGCAATGGGCAGAATGGAATAGTTTATATCACCCAATCCTGCTCATAAGAGGCGCACTCAGCGATGCTTTAACGAATAGCACTGTTAAAAAAATGTTAACAAGTAAAAGTATTAGCTTGTTTAAGGTAATGAATGCTGGTCACACACCATCATTAACCACTAACGATCAAATTAATGCCATTACTAAATTTTATCTCCA
The DNA here is from genome assembly GCF_018882385.1 of Polynucleobacter sp. 30F-ANTBAC. Classification (GTDB taxonomy): domain Bacteria; phylum Pseudomonadota; class Gammaproteobacteria; order Burkholderiales; family Burkholderiaceae; genus Polynucleobacter. The sequence goes on along the minus strand of NZ_JACVON010000002.1, from coordinate 632,815 downwards.
ACAAAAAATATGAGGGGCATATGATTTCAAGACGCAACTTTATTCTATTCACCACATTAGCAGGTATTACCAATGCAGTATCAGCGGCTCAGAAAAATAAAAAAATTCTGATCATCACCTACAGAGGAGATACTCAAGTTGAACAAGGTTTTAAAGATTATTTTGAAAAAAATAAACTGCCTGTTCAGTTTGAAACCAGAGATCTAGGAAGAGACGTCAATAAAATGGCGGACATAATATCTGAGATCAAACAAATCAAGCCAGATCTTATTCTCGCTTGGGGGACCAGCACAACAATTGCTCTTGTCGGAACATTTAACAATATAACTTCGACTCATATTAATGATATTCCAGTAGTTTTTGCTTTAGTTTCATCTCCAGTTGAATCCAAGATAGTCTCCAATACATCGAATCATGGAAGAAAAAATTTAACCGGTGTTTCCCACATGGCGTCACTTAGATCCCAAATATCCGCTATAAAAGCATATAAAGATTTTAAAAAATTAGGGTTCCTTTACACAAGCACAGAGCAAAACTCAATCAGCACGCTAAATGAATTAAAAACTTTAGCTAAAGAATTTAAATTTCAACTAATTGACTATAGTTTCAATCTTGATAACGGCAAACCAACAAGCGACGGTTATGAGCAGCTAATTCTAAAGATGAAATTGAATGGTGCAGAGTGGCTTTACCTCCCACCAGACTCATTTTTGGGAACTCAGGCAAAAGAAAAGATTATTCCATTTGCTCATCAAGAAAAGATAGCCACATTTGCTTCAACCGAGCAACTAATGGATGCAGGGGCTTTGACTGGATTATTTAGCAAATACTATAACGTCGGCGACTACGCAGGCTTCAAAGCTGGGAAAATACTATATGAAAATATCAGAGCGAGTGACATTAACATCGACACACTGAGCAAATTCTCTTACAACGTTAATATGGATACTGCAAAATCATTAAACAGAATTCCACCCTTAAGTCTTTTCAACTTTATCACCATACATTCAAGTAGTTAAATGAGTCATTTTTATTTCATAAGACACGCGCCGACAATTAACAACATAAAAAACATTCGTTGTGGTGGTGATGTTGATTTACCGTTAATTGAAGATTTTCAAAAATATATCGAAGATTCTCTTTATGAAATTAAAAAGGCCTCAATCTCAAAAATTTATACCAGTCCTCTAATTAGAACAACGTCTACTGCAGAATTTATTGCTCAACAACTAAATACAAATCCAATTATTAGTACTGATGACCGAATAAAAGAAAGGTCACTGGGTAAATTAAATTTTTTAGATATAAATGCTACGCAAGAAATCCTTAGAAATCCGCCAACCGAATATGAAGTTGAAGATAATTTCACTTTTCAGGAAAGAGTTATAGATTTCATCAATCAAATTAAAGAGATTGAATGCCATAATTTAAATACAACTCTAATAGTTAGCAGCAAAGGCATAGCCCGCGTTCTCACCGAACACTTTGATTTCGAGAAAGTAAACGGTGGAAGCGATATCTACGCAAACTGTCAATTAATTAAATTTTTTATCAACCAATAACTTTTCAAATTCCGGATTACTTAATTTTGTTTCAACATCTTGCAATGTCTTTTCAAGAGCATTTGTAAAGGCCCCATAGTAGTGTAGTGAATAAAAGTAGTATCTGGCCACACTGGCTTCAAGCATTCTTTCCCATGACGGTGAAACCTCCTGCATTGCAATCATTCTGCCAGGGAGGAAATTATCAAAAATAATATTTTGCTCATTTCCATTGGCTAATACTGTATTTTTTGTAGTAATTGCCAACTTAAGTCGCTCTAAATCATCTGGATGATGTATCACTATGCTGTAAGAATTTTGCTGACCATTAACCGGCTGATTGGCTTCCCATACAAGACTTTTCCATTGCTCCCGATTAACACAGTCGACTAACTTGACTTCGGCTTTGGGCTCTTGAGCCCAAGCACCTGGATCTTTTGAATCTCTTGCATATTTAAACGTTAAAACTAAAGCTTTATTACTATTTTTTGAAAAGAAACTTTCATGTGACTTTCCATCACCATACCTTTTTAGGATATCTCCAATTGAAATTGAGCTGTATGAATTTGATTTCGAGCTCTCAAAAAACATTAATTTATCGATATTTACATTCTGATGCGCATTTAATCTTTCGAGCATCCTAGACATCATTCCAGTTACAAATATGAACTCACCAGGAACTTTTGTTCCTTGTAATTGACTGAAAGGATATTGCTTTGTTAACGATGGATTATTCTTAATTGCAATATTGACCAAATTTCTATACTTAACTAAACGTTGATTTGCCCTAATATATTGACTATCTATTAGATCCTCCGCCCTAATTCGATATGATTCCCTAAACAATTGCGTTCCAAACTGATCAAAACGATTGTCATCTTTGGGATACTGAGCTTTTGTGGCTCGATATTCTTCCGTTAAAACAGTTGGCGTTAGCACAATGATTACTTCTGTTTTATCTTCAGCATCACTCTTATAACCAAATAAATTGCCAAGCAAAGGAATATCACCCAACAGAGGAACTTTACTTTCGCCTTTGATTGATGTTTTATTAACAAGTCCGCCAATAATTAATGGATTATTGTTATATATTCGAGCGTATGTTTGAATCTTTCGAGTGCTTATCGTAGGCGCTGATGCTAATGTTGCGCCATTTGTATCAGTGATTCTTAAATCAGCACCTGGCACCCTATCAGATACAGTTGCATCAATAATCATGCTTACTTCTTTTTGATCATCCGAAATTTTTGGCCTGATATTTAAAAGAATACCGGTTGGTTGATAACTAAAACTAAAGGCCACACGTGATGCACCACCAGATGAGGGCGCATCAATACTGGTTGCAATAGGAATATCAGTTCCAACGCGAATAACAGCCTGCCTATTATCTAAAGTTAATATACTTGGTCGGGACAAGACCTCTGCTTTATCTTCATCAATTAGTGCATTTATTTTTGCCATAAATTGCTGAGTGGCAGTTGCCGTACTATCAAAAATAAATTGCCCTGCAGGCGTATTTACCCCGGCACTAAGTTGATTGAGCGTCCCCAATGTAAATTTACTTTTTCCAGATTGGTTGCCCCACTGAACACCTAACTCTGATATAGCCTTTTTGCTAATTTCCAGAATCAGTCCTTCAACGTAAACTTGTTTCACCGGCTTATCAATTACTTGATCTAGCACCTTTTTAACCTCTGAATACTGGAAAATATTACTTGGGTGATGCATGATCATGATTTGTGTACCACTGCCACCGGATACTGGACTTGCTAATTGATTGGCATTGTTAGGTATTGCCCCTCCCTTATTACCCTGTTGCTCTGCTCCAGATCCAGAACCAGAACCAAAACCACCCCCACCAAAACCACCATCTGATCCTTGGCTTGGAAGCGGCGCTCCAACCAACCCCATACTATGGTTATCAGGTGGCGGAACTTTCACGATCAAAGGTAATTTGTCATAGGCAATAGATGATGGTAAATTTTTTACAGCACTTTTCTTTGTTTTTGATGCTCCACCCCCACCACCCCCAAAGCCCCCAAAGCCACCAAAGCCACCTGAGCCACCTTCCTCTTCATCCGAACCCTCCTCAGAAGATTTTTTTGAGTCTGATTGGCTTTCTACAACCGTTTCAATAATGGCAGCTGTTCCAGGAGTTTGTAGCTTCTCCACATCAGCCTTAAATGAATCATCAACTGCAAGCTTATCAGTGTCAGTAATAACGGAATACCCCATAGATCTTAGCAAGAACAGGGCAGAGTCAGCATCCGTATATGACAAATTAATAATCTTTGGAACCAATTCACTTAATCCAATATTTTTCTTCATCTTTTTAGTTTCAGAAAAAACTGAATTAATTATTGGATCTAAAATGGCTGCATTTGAATCAGGATTAACTTTAATAGTTTGATTATTTTTCTCAACGCCATGAATCCATAGAAGGGGCAATCTCCTCTCTCTTGGTAAATATCCAAAATAAATTTCACTGTAACCATTTTTTGTTAGTTTTTTAGCGCTAGCAAGTAACAGTAAATTTTGGTGAGGCAACTTCATATTATTTAAGGATAGTGGTGACTTTTTGTACCCCTTTTTTAGTTCCAGCTCTGAGATCACATCATCAATAAAATCAGAAATTTCATTTTCTTTATATTTGGGTAGCTGTAAATATCTACCTGCAGATTCGATACTATTTTTTTGATCAAATCCGCTTGTAATATCTTCTTCTAAATTTGCCTTAATACTTACAATCTTTTCAGGCAGTTCTTTTTCTGTGGCAATTACTTTCACACTCTCATCAGTTGGAGAAGTTTTAAGTTCTTTATCAACTAAGACAACGTTTGCAAAAGAAGAACCTATTAATGAAGAAGTTAGGCAGACTGCGATAGTTTTTTTTAAGATCATTTTTAAACCCATTTTTACTTGCTTACATTCTGCTTTAGCATTGGTCAACTTTCTTGCAAAAGCTTTCGACACTTGATTACGCAGGGGTTATTAATATTGCAACAAAAAATGTCGGCAAATAGTCAGCGCATGGGGGATGCTTATGGAAAAAATTCGCTGAGTAATATCTCTGAAGAAATGAGAAATTGGGTGGCCTGCCCAGCACGATTCGAACGTGCGACCTACGCCTTAGAAGGGCGGTGCTCTATCCAGCTGAGCTATGGGCAGTCTTTATATTGAAGCTGAGATTATAGCGGAGGTCTTGATTTTGTCGGCGGAATCACATTTGCTATGTATTTTCTCTAAAATAGCCCCATGACTAAGATAACGATTTACCACCATACCAAGTGCAAGACCTCTCGCGATGTCTTGGATCTCATTCGCCAATCGGGGGTTGAACCCGAAGTGATTCAATACGTTTTAACCCCTCCTTCAGAAAAAGAGCTGCGCTCTTTAATCAAGTTAACGGGCGGCTCAGTTCGAGATGTTTTGCGCCAAAAAGGCACACCCTATGAGGAGTTGGATCTAGGGAATACCCAATGGTCGGATGATGAATTAATTGGTTTTATATTGGAACACCCGATTCTATTGAACCGCCCTATTGTGAGCAACGGTCAACAAGCAAAGCTATGTCGCCCGATCGAATCTATTCTTGATTTACTACCTCAGAGTTAAGCGCCCTTCAATCGTCAAGCGCTTTTCTCTTTTATGAGTGCTTGGGTGGCAAACCATCTTGTTGGGTTGATTGATTCGCCAGTGATCTCATCAAAGCAAGAATCTCCCCTGGCAAAGCTGGAACCCCATCTTTAAGACTCATTCTGAGCTCAGGCACAAATTTGCTAATTTCTTCTGAGCCATAGAACTTCATGGACCAGTTACTGAAGCGCCTCTTCGGTAATTTATCAATATCTAAAACTTGAATATCTTTATGTCTTGGGTCTGCATTAATGGATGCCCAAATAGGCTGAATGGCGCCCGGAAGACCCTCTAAGATTTGACCGTACACACCGTTATCGTAAAACAACACGCCCGTCACACTGGATCGCTTATTGCGATGGACCGCACTCTCTAGAAGATTCATTAGCGCCAAGATCCCCACGTCCTTACTGGATTTACTGATATAGCTAAGCTCAATCAAGTGCTCTGGATCAAAGCTGGAAAAATTAATTTGAGAATCTTCTAAAAACGACATAAAGAATTAATTTATTAAATATATAAAAATATTAATTATTTTAATAAATTAATTAGACAAAATCATTGGGATTAGCCCTATGTCCAATGCAAATATTAGACAAATTTGATGTGCATCAACATTGATTTATTGTGTGTTAAGTCAATGACTTATCTCAGAAATAGTCCAGTTAACACCTTGCTTGCAAGGTATGCCTGAATTCTATGTATTTGGAGAAAGTTCACTTAAGCAGAAAGCTAAGTGGTCGGAGTACAAGGATTCGAACCTTGGACCCCCTGGTCCCAAACCAGGTGCGCTACCGGACTGCGCCACACTCCGACTAAGACCGAAATTATAACCTACCAGTCCTTGTTTTAGCAAATTGAGAACTTATACCGGAATTACAGAGCCAATTTTTTGTGCCAAATCATGGGCTTGTTGGGCATTTTGCGCCTCAACCATAACCCTCAATAAGGGCTCAGTACCGGATGCTCGAATTAAAACTCGACCGGTGCCATTCAGTTCTTTTTCAGCTGCAGTAACCGCATCCTTGAGCTTCGTATCGGATTGCCAGTCATAACCTGCTTTGTAGCGAACATTGTTAAGCGTTTGCGGAAATAGCGTGACCTTTTGCAATAGCTCAGCCAAACTTTGATGACTTTGCTTCATAGCCGATAGCACTTGCAAAGCTGCCACAATGCCATCACCCGTAGTGTGCTTATCCAAACAGATTAAATGTCCTGATCCCTCACCACCCAATAGCCAACCTTTTTCTTTGAGTTGCTCTAAGACATAACGATCGCCGACTTTAGCGCGCACAAACTGAATGCCTTCAGCCTGAATCGCTTGCTCTACAGCTAAATTAGTCATGAGTGTACCCACCACGCCTTCCACTGTTTCTCCAGCCTCTTTTCTGGCTTTAGCAATCAAATAAAGAAGTTCATCACCATTGAATAAGCGGCCAGTGTGATCAACTAACTGAAGGCGATCAGCATCACCATCCAAAGCAATACCCAAATGCGCTTTTTCTTCTTTGACTTTTTCAATGAGTGCCTTAGGTGCAGTCGCACCTACGCCATCATTGATATTTTTGCCGTTGGGATGGATGCCGATCGACACCACTTCAGCACCCAACTCATGAAACACATGCGGAGCGATGTGATAAGCCGCACCATGAGCACAGTCCACTACCAGCTTTAAACCATTCAAGCTTAGTTGAGTTGGAAAAGTGCTTTTACAGAATTCAATATAACGACCCGTTGCATCGTCCAAACGCTTCGCTTTACCTAAGTGCGCCGAATCAACACAGTTCATTGGTTCGTTCAAAGCCGCTTCAATCTCTAACTCAACCGCATCATCCAGCTTGTCGCCATTTGCAGAAAAGAATTTAATGCCGTTATCTTGGTACGGATTGTGAGAGGCTGAAATAACCACACCAGCTGATAAACGAAGTGTTCTAGTGAGATACGCCACTGCAGGAGTCGGCATCGGTCCGCACAACATCACGTCAACACCCGCTGCGGAGAAGCCTGCCTCCAAGGCAGCTTCCAATAAATAACCTGAAACTCGAGTATCTTTACCAATTAATACAATTGGCTTGCCGTGAGCATGGGTCTCAGAATGGTTGGCCAACACCCGTCCAGCGGCATAGCCCAAACGCATTACGAAGTCAGGGATGATCGGAAACTTTCCAACTTCCCCACGGATTCCATCTGTACCAAAATATTGTCGTGTCATTACTGTATTTTATAAGTATTCTTGGGCAGCGGACCAAATTTTGACGGCATCCATAGTTTCTGCCACGTCGTGAACACGAACGATCTTGGCGCCTCGTTCTATAGCCATCAAAGCCGCGCTAACGCTCGCCGTCACACGATGCTTCATGTCTCGACCGGTGATTTGCCCCAAACTGCTTTTTCTAGAGATCCCCGCCACTACCGGAAAGTCATGCTGACAGAATTGATGGAAGTGAGCCAACATGGTCATGTTGTGGGCCAAGGTCTTACCAAAGCCAAAACCCGGATCAATCGCAATTCGATCTCGCCTAATACCCTCTTCCTCTAAAGCAACACAACGCTCCATCAAGAAACCATTGACCTCATCCATAACGTTATCGTAATGAGGATCGAATTGCATGGTTTGAGGATCTTTTTGCATGTGCATCAAGATCACACCGCACGAACTGTTAGCAACTGCCTCTATGGCATGAGGCTGCCTTAAAGCCCAAATGTCATTAATGCAATCAATACCTAAGTCGATTGCAGCCTTCATGACTTTAGCTTTGTAGGTGTCTACCGATATAGCAACAGGCGCATCCTTTAGAGCTTCCAGCACGGGCATCACACGATCTAATTCTTCTTGTAGCGACAGAGGCTCCGATCCTGGTCGACTGGATTCGCCACCAATATCCAGCATTTCAGCACCATCACCGATCAGTTGCTCGGCATGCCTTAGGGCTGCATCACGGGTGGCATAGTCACCCCCATCTGAAAATGAATCGGGTGTGACATTAAGGATCCCCATCACCAGCGGTGAGGTTCTCTTAGACCAGTCAAAATGAAAACGCCCGCAGCGCCATGCTACGGGCGTGATATGTTGCTTAGACATTAGGCCGCCGCTGGCGCCCCACCTTCAGCAACCACTGGTGTGCCACCAGATGTGCCGCCGCCAGTCGGGGTGCTAGGTGGATACTTTGGAGGACGTGGCGCTTTACCTGCCATGATGTCACTCACCTGGTCTGCATCTATGGTTTCCCATTCAAGCAATGCTTTAACCATGACTTCCACCTTGTCTTTGTTCTGCTCAAGGATATTTTTTGCCACAGCGTACTGTCTATCCAAGATCGCACGAATCTCAAGATCAACCTTCTGCTGAGTTGCTTCAGAAACCGATTTGGCACTCATAGGACCAAACATGCCTGCTTGCTCTGCATCAACATAAACCATGGTGCCAAGAACCTCGCTCATACCATAGCGCGTCACCATGTCGCGCGCCATTTTGGTAGCACGCTCAAAGTCATTGGAAGCACCGGTACTGCTAGAGTTCAAGAAAATTTCTTCTGCCAAACGTCCACCAAACAAAATAGAAATCTCTTCCAACATTTTGTCTTTGTACATGTTGACACGATCATGTTCTGGCAACTGCCATGTCACACCCAATGCCCAACCGCGCGGCATGATGCTGACCTTGTGAACAGGATCTGCCTTCGGCAACATCTTAGCCACCACAGCATGACCTGACTCGTGATAAGCCGTATTGCGACGCTCTTCTTCACGCATCACAGCAGACTTACGCTCAGGACCCATGAAGATCTTATCTTTCGCATCTTCAAAGTCTTGCATGTCCACTGTACGTTTATTACGACGTGCTGCAAACAAAGCTGACTCATTTACTAAATTCGCTAAATCGGCGCCTGAGAACCCAGGTGTACCGCGCGCCAAAACTGCAGCATCCACATCACTGTTGATAGGTACTTTGCGCATGTGCACTTTAAGGATCTGCTCACGACCACGGATATCCGGAAGCCCCACGTGGACTTGACGATCAAAACGACCTGGGCGGAGTAATGCTTTATCAAGCACATCAGAGCGGTTTGTTGCGGCAATCACAATCACGCCACTGTTGGGCTCAAAGCCGTCCATCTCAACCAACATTTGGTTCAAGGTTTGCTCACGCTCATCGTTACCACCACCGGTGCCTGAGCCACGATGACGACCGACTGCATCAATCTCGTCAATGAAAATGATGCAAGGTGCTTGCTTCTTAGCGTTCTCGAACATATCGCGAACACGAGCAGCACCCACACCAACAAACATCTCAACGAAGTCTGAACCTGAAATAGCAAAGAACGGCACCTTGGCTTCACCTGCAATAGCTTTAGCTAGCAAAGTCTTACCAGTACCTGGAGGGCCCACTAAAAGAACACCCCTTGGAATATGGCCACCTAATTTTTGGAACTTGGTAGGATCTTTTAAGAAATCCACCAATTCGAATACTTCTTCTTTGGCTTCATCACAGCCAGCCACATCGGCAAACGTGATGGCATTGGTGTTCTCATCAATCAAACGGGCTTTTGATTTACCGAATGAGAATGCTCCGCCTTTACCGCCGCCTTGCATCTGGCGCATCATCAAAAACCAGAAACCAATAATGAGTAATGTCGGTCCTAAGTAGTAAAGAGCTGAAACCAATAAGCTTTGCTCTTCATCGGCCTTACCAGTTACTTGAACACCAAACTTCATGAGGTCGCCAACCATCCAAATATCGCCGGGGCTAACAACAGAATATTTCTGGCCATCCATGGGTGTCACTTGAATATTGCGCCCCTGAACATCAACTCGTTTTACTTTGCCATTTTTGGCATCTTCCATAAATTGAGTGTAAGTAATGCTCTCACCAGCGCGTGGCTTATCAAATTGTTTGAAAACAGTGAATAGCACGAGGCCCACGATCAGCCACACACCAATTTTCTGTATCAAATTATTATTCACAAAGCCTCCTTAAGGCAGATAGTTCTGTATGTATATGATTCTACTCTCTCCATTTTTCAAGTGCTTAACTCAAGAAATGGGAGATTTCCATGTATTTATTGTGGTTTTAGCCTTAGGCAAGTATTTACTTAAGATGCTTGCCCAGCAAAAAGGTCTCGGCAGACTTATCGCGAGAGGCCTTCGGTTTTCTAGGAGAAACCACTTTAAAGACTTTCTTAAATGATTCAACGATTTGACTGTAGCCACTACCGTGGAAACACTTGATCAAGAGAGCCCCATTGGGCTTTAAGTGGGCTTGCGAAAACTCCAAGGCTAGATCGGCTAAATGCCCCATACGTGCTGAATCGGCAGTGGACACCCCAGACAAATTAGGGGCCATATCTGAGAGAACCAAGTCCACCTGAGGTCCTTGGGCAGGATCCCCCGGCAAAAGGGCTTCAAAACACCTTAAAACCTCTTCCTCACGGAAATCGCCCTGCAAGTACACCACATCGGCAATCTCATCCATCGGCAGAATATCAATGGCCACAATCGTGCCATGAGGCTTTCCATCGGGAACATTCGGGTTCTTTTTGCCAAATTCCACCAAGCGATTACGCGCATACTGCGACCAGCTCCCAGGCGTGCTCCCTAAATCCACGACCACCATACCAGGGCCGATCAATCGATCTTGCTCGTCAATCTCTTTCAGCTTGTAGGCTGCTCTGGCTCGATAGCCTTCTCTCTGCGCCATTTTGACGTAGGGATCATTGAGATGGTCATTAAGCCAATCTTTATTAAATTTATTCTTTGCCACGCTGATCCGCTTCTCTACTTCCTACTCATCCATAAAACTCAAACTGCTTGCTTGAGTACTTTCAATCTTTTGCCTAAAACCCATTTAATGGCATTTATTGGCTTTAATTCGCTATTTTCCGCTGTTTTTACAGCAGATCCCTAATACCCTGTAGTTTAATGGCTTATCATATGGGACTTCCAAAGAAATACCTATGCCAAAACTAGAATTAACTTCAGCCGAACGCTCGGCCCATCGCTCAGACGCTCATGCGTTAAAACCCATTGTCCTCATTGGTGGAGATGGCTTAACGCCAGCCGTCATGAAAGAGGTGAACAATGGCCTCAATTTTCATGGTTTGATCAAAGTTCGCGTTTTCGGTGACGATCGCGAATCTCGCGTTGCTATTTACGAGCAACTTTGTGACGAACTTAATGCCGCACCGATTCAGCACATTGGCAAACTATTGGTTCTTTACAGACCCAAGATTGAAAAAGAAGTTGAAGATAAACGTCGTAGCAAAAAGAGCGGTCCTAAAGTGGTTATGGTGAAGAAGTTCACTCGCAACCCACAACGTCGACCTAAACCTGTTGCTACAACTGTTTTAGGCAATGAGCGTGTAGCAGCTGGCGGTCAAGTCAAGAGAGCCAAGCCACGCCAATCCAGTGTTAAAAAACGCCAATTAGGTTAAACAACCAACAGGTTAATTACTTCGGCTGATCCAGCAAATCGATTGGTCGCGTGATACGCCATAAAAGTACTAGCCCAATTAAAGATTGGGCTAGATACAAGGCACTTGAAACCCCATGAAGACGCGCAAAGGTTTCTGCCAAAGGTGAAAGCATCACCGGGAAACCGAGACCCAAAGCTTCTTCTCTGAGGCTATTCATCATTGGCTGAAGAACAAAAGCAACAATCACAGAACAAATCAGCATGGCTAAAAGATACCAACGAATATTTTTGTAGCGATTGAGACCACGCTTTACCAATAAATTAGCAAACATGATAAGTGCCACACTGAGCACCATGCTGATCGTGCCCTCAATCCTAAAAAGGGCACCAGCGACCATGCCTGCCACTTGGCGATCTGTGAGTGTTGCAAATAAAGTGGGAGCCACGATGTAACCAATCGTGATCAAGGTTCCCACCCAAAGGGCTAATATAAAAACAAAAAGTCTTTGGGCAGTGATATGCATGGTTAACTAATTAAATGTACTTAACGTTCAAAATTTCTACTTCGCGATTGCCGCCCGGTGAAGCAAAGGTCGCTACATCACCCTCTTCTTTACCAATCAACGCTCTTGCAATCGGTGAACTGATTGAAATCTTGCCAGCATCTAAGTCAGCCTCATCATCTCCCACGATTTGATATTCGGCTTTTTTGCCATTTTCTAAATCTTCAATCTCAACCGTCGCGCCAAAAACAATTCGACCACCCACATCCAAGGTGCTTGGATCAATGATTTGAGCTGCTGCCAATTTACCTTCTAACTCTTGAATACGGCCTTCAATAAAAGCCTGCTTTTCTTTTGCAGCATCATATTCAGCGTTCTCAGACAAGTCGCCTTGAGCGCGCGCTTCAGAAATTGAATTAATCACCGATGGACGTTCAACGTGCTTTAAGTTATGAAGCTCTTGCTTTAATAGCTCAGCGCCATGTCGTGTAATAGGAATAGTGCTCATGAATCAAATCCAAATGCTAGTTAATTAAAAACAAATGACTGGTAGCTTGCTACCAGCCATTTTCGTTACCTTAAGTTTATTACTTAGTTTGTTGCCTGTATCTTAATTGAAATTTCACAAAGAAGCATGCAGCCCTTGTAGGTCATACACTTCTAATTGATCAATCGCTTTGATACCAGCTACAGCAGCTTTAGCACCACTGATCGTCGTGTAGTAAGTCACACGATTGGCTTGAGCTGTGGTTCGAATCGATCTTGAATCAGCGATCGCCGTTCTAGTTTCATCAACAGTTGTAAACACCAAAGCAATTTCACCATTTTTGATCATGTCCACAATGTGAGGACGTCCGTCTTTCACTTTGTTAACACGCTTCACTGGAACGCCTGCTGCTTCAATCGCAGCAGCAGTGCCCTGAGTGGCCACAATAGAGTAACCCATCTCATTGAGCATTTGAGCTACTTCCACAGCCTTGGCTTTATCGCTATCTTTAACTGTCAACAACACAGCGCCTGATTTCGGCAAGGTGATGCTGGCCGCCAATTGTGATTTAAATAAAGCCTCACCGAATGTTTTACCAACACCCATGACTTCACCTGTTGAGCGCATTTCTGGTCCAAGAATTGGATCAACACCTGGGAACTTATTGAATGGGAAAACTGCCTCTTTAACTGAGAAGTAAGGTGGAATTACCTCTTCACCAATACCCTGCTCATCCAAACTTTGACCAGCCATACAGCGGGCGGCAATCTTAGCCAACTGCAATCCTGTTGCTTTTGATACATATGGCACCGTTCTAGATGCGCGTGGATTGACTTCTAAAACATAAACAATGTCTTTGCCATCAACTTGTTGAATCGCAAACTGAACGTTCATTAAACCAATAACATTTAAACCCTTGGCCATCGCTGCCGTTTGACGACGCATTTCATCAACCGTGGCTTTCGATAGAGAGTAAGGCGGCAATGAACAGGCTGAGTCACCTGAGTGAACACCCGCTTGTTCAATGTGCTCCATCACTCCACCAATGAATACACGCTTGCCATCTGAAATACAGTCCACATCACACTCGATCGCATCATTTAAGAAACGATCCAAAAGCACTGGAGAGTCATGAGACACTTTGACAGCCTCGCGCATGTAACGCTCTAAATCACGACCGTCATGAACGATTTCCATGGCGCGACCACCCAATACATACGATGGACGAACAACCAGTGGATAACCAATTTCTTCAGCGAGTTTCAATGCTTCTGGCTCAGTACGCGCCGTTCTATTCGGCGGCTGACGCAAACCTAACTCTTGCAATAACTTTTGAAAGCGCTCACGATCTTCAGCAGCATCAATCATGTCGGGGCTTGTACCAATAATTGGTACGCCATTCGCTTCCAGATCAAGTGCCAGCTTAAGAGGTGTTTGACCACCGTACTGAACGATGACACCCTTTGGCTTTTCAATCGCTACGATCTCTAGAACATCTTCTAGCGTTAGCGGTTCAAAGTACAAGCGATCAGAGGTGTCGTAGTCTGTAGAAACCGTTTCAGGGTTGCAGTTCACCATGATGGTTTCATAACCATCATCACGCATTGCAAGCGCAGCGTGAACGCAGCAATAGTCAAACTCAATACCCTGACCAATACGATTAGGGCCACCGCCCAAAACCATGATCTTTTCTTTATTCGTCGGCTGTGACTCACACTCACCATGCTCGGCTTCGTAGCATGAATACATATAAGCCGTATTGGTGGAGAACTCAGCCGCACAAGTATCTACGCGCTTGTAGACAGGTCTTACCTTCAATGCATGGCGTGCTTCACGAACAGCCTTCGCATCCGTTTTTAGCAACTTGGCTAAACGGCGATCTGAAAAACCTTTTTGCTTCACAAAGCGAAGCTCTTGCGCTGTTAAATCTTTTAACTGACGAGTTTGCAATTTCTTTTCAATTTCAATTAACTCACCAATTTGCGCCAAGAACCAAGGATCTATAGCTGTATGCGCAAAGGCATCTGCCTCACTCATACCTAAACGAAGTGCATCACCCAAGTACCAAATACGATCAGGACCTGGCTCACGAATCTCTTGAATGATTTCATCCATATCCGTTGAGATTTCATCAAGACCATCCACGCCCACCTCTAAACCACGCAAAGCTTTTTGGAATGACTCTTGGAATGTGCGACCAATCGCCATCACCTCACCAACAGATTTCATCTGTGTGGTTAAGCGCTTATCAGCTGCGGGGAACTTCTCAAAAGCAAAACGAGGAATCTTCGTCACAACATAGTCAATCGATGGCTCAAATGACGCCGGTGTTTTGCCACCCGTAATATCGTTTTGTAATTCATCTAATGTAAAACCAACTGCTAACTTAGCTGCAATCTTCGCAATTGGAAAACCTGTTGCTTTGGATGCCAAAGCCGATGAACGTGAAACACGCGGATTCATCTCGATCACAATCATGCGACCATCCACTGGATTGATCGAGAACTGAACGTTAGAGCCGCCGGTGTCCACACCAATTTCACGCAAAACTGCCAAAGAGGCGTTACGCAAAATCTGGTATTCGCGATCGGTAAGTGTTTGAGCAGGCGCTACAGTAATCGAGTCACCTGTATGAACACCCATTGGATCCAAGTTCTCAATAGAACAAACGATGATGCAATTATCTTTGTGGTCGCGCACTACTTCCATCTCGTACTCTTTCCAACCCAAGAGAGACTCTTCAATGAGTAACTCACGTGTTGGCGATAGGTCAAGACCGCGCTTACAAATCTCTTCAAACTCTTCACGGTTATAGGCAATGCCGCCACCTGAACCACCCATTGTGAATGATGGGCGAATAATGACGGGGTAACCTGAGCTACCTGTCTCACTCATGATTTGTTGTTGAACAGCATTGGCTTCTTCTAATGAATGCGCAATACCTGACTTAGCAGAACCCAAACCAATCTTGGTCATGGCTTCTTTGAACTTCTGACGATCTTCTGCTTTATCAATCGCTTCTGGTGAAGCACCAATCAACTCACACTTGTATTTTTCTAAAACGCCATGACGGTGAAGATCTAGGGCACAGTTCAGCGCCGTCTGACCGCCCATAGTTGGCAAGATAGCATCTGGTTTTTCTTTAGCGATGATGCGCTCAACCACTTCCCAAGTAATGGGCTCGATGTAAGTGACATCCGCCATCTCTGGGTCCGTCATGATCGTGGCAGGATTACTGTTCACCAAAATGACACGATAGCCTTCTGATCTCAAAGCTTTACAAGCTTGGGCACCAGAGTAATCGAACTCGCAAGCTTGACCGATAACAATCGGGCCTGCGCCAATAATGAGGATACTTTTTATGTCGGTACGCTTAGGCATTCGTCAATCTCACATCAATTTAATAAAGCGATCAAACAAGTACGCAATGTCATGCGGTCCTGGCGATGCCTCTGGGTGACCTTGGAAACAAAAAGCTGGCTTATCCGTCCAAGCCAGACCTTGCAATGAACCATCAAATAAAGACACATGGGTTGGTCTTACATTCGCTGGCAGAGTTGCTGCATCAACAGCAAACCCGTGGTTCTGAGATGTAATCACCACACGACCACTATCCAAATCTTTAACTGGATGGTTTGCGCCATGATGACCAAATTTCATTTTGAGAGTTTTAGCGCCTGCTGCTAAACCCATGATCTGATGACCCAAGCAAATACCAAACGTTGGCATCCCTTGATCAATAAATGATTTGGCTGCTGCAATCGCATAATCACAAGGCTCTGGATCTCCAGGGCCGTTAGAGAAAAAGACGCCATCAGGTTTTAGAGCCATGACATCTGTAGCAGATGTTTGAGCAGGGACAACTGTAATTTTGCAACCGCGCTCAGAAAGCATGCGAAGAATGTTGCGTTTTACACCGAAGTCATAAGCAACCACGTGTTTCAATGGCTTTTTAAGTTGGTTAAAGCCAGGCTTACCTTGATCCGCATTAAGACCCCACTCACCTTCAGTCCACTCGTAAGCAGTTTTCGTGGTGACAACTTTAGCTAAATCTAAACCGGCCATACCTGGGAAACCCTTGGCAGCAGCCAAGGCTTTTTCTGTAATTGCTTGCAATGAATCGCCCAACTTGCCAGCCACAATCGCACCTGGTTGAGCGCCTTTGTCTCGCAAAATACGTGTGAGCTTGCGTGTATCAATCCCTGCGATACCCACAATACCTTCACCACTTAAATAATCGCTGAGTGTTTTTTCAGAGCGGAAGTTAGATGCAATCAAAGACAAGTCTTTGATGATCAAACCAGCAGCATAAATTTTTCCAGACTCGCGGTCTTGATCATTGACGCCCACATTACCAATGTGTGGGTAAGTCAAAGTGACCAATTGATTGGTGTAACTAGGGTCTGTGAGGATTTCTTGATAACCCGTTAAAGCGGTATTAAAAACCACTTCACCGGCTGATTGGCCCACAGCGCCGATGCTATAACCTGGAAAGACTGTTCCATCGGCAAGAGCTAAAACTGCTGGGGATAAGGAAGGAATTAACGGTGGCAGCAAAGGTATTCTCCAAAGCCCTACTGCCATCCGACACACCCCTGACTCGGAAAAGACATCTCCTGTCAAAGTATTTTCGGGAGGTATATGTGTCTTTAAGCGCTAGGGCGGGTATCTATTAATTTAACTACTGAATTGTACCTTATTGGGCAGCGCTTATTGGGAAAACCCTTACTTTGATACCTAAAAGATCGCCAAAATAATAAGCACATTTACCATAAAAATCATATGCTTACAAATAATTAAGGGCTCCGTAGAGCCCTTAATCTGGTTGATGACCAATTACTTAGGAGCAAACAGGGCCTTAATGGCTTCCAATACGCTTTGATCATCCAAAGTGCTTAAGTCGCCAGGATCACGCCCCTCCGCCACAGCTTGGAGAGAACGACGCACAATCTTGCCAGAACGAGTTTTTGGCAAGGCTGTCACAACGTACACACGTGCAGGCCTTGCTACGGCGCCCAATTGAGAATCAACTGTTTTCAAGATTTCCGCTTCCAGAGTCGCGGTATTGTTAGCATCTTTAGGAATAGCAAATCCAATCGCCACCTGGCCCTTAAGTTTGTCTTCAATACCCACAACCGCTACTTCAGCCACATTCGGATGGCTAGAAATACTTTCTTCAATCTCTCGGGTTCCAAGACGATGGCCAGCGACGTTAATCACGTCATCGGTTCTACCTAAAATAAAGTAGTAACCATCTTTGTCTTTAATACCCCAGTCAAATGTGGAGTAAACCAATTTACCTGGAACAGTATTCCAATACGTTTTGACAAAGCGCTCATCATCACCCCAAACAGTTTGCATACAACCTGGGGGCAATGGGCCTTCAATCGCTACAACACCCTTTTGGTCAGGACCAAGCTCAGCCCCTGTTGCATCATCCAAGAGCTTCATGTTGTAACCGTAAACAGGTACTCCTGGAGAACCAAACTTATGCGGCATCACTTCAATGCCGCGTTGCAAGGCTAGCATTGGCCAGCCAGTTTCCGTTTGCCAATAGTTATCAACGATTGGTTTATTGATCGCGCCATGCAACCAAGTAGCAGTCGGCTCATCCAAAGGCTCACCTGCCAAGAAAACAGCGCGCAAACTAGAAATGTCGTATTTCGATAAAAATGCCGGATCTTGTTTTTTCAAGACACGCGCAGCTGTTGGGGCAGAGAACAGGATAGACACTTTGTATTGCTCTACCAACTTCCACCAAATACCTGCATCCGGACGTAATGGCGTACCTTCATACATGATGGTTGCCATGCCGTTGATCAATGGACCATAAATAATGTAGCTGTGACCCACCACCCACCCAATATCGGATGTGGTGAACATGGCTTCGCCAGGTTGGCCACCATAAATATTGCGCATCGATGACGCTAAGGCAACAGCATAGCCGCCCGTATCACGTTGCACTCCTTTTGGCTTACCAGTGGTGCCTGACGTGTAAAGAATATAAGACGGGTCGGTTGCGTCTAACCACTCGCATGGCACTTGCGCATCCATCACTTTGGCACGCTCCGTAGCGTAATCCAAATCACGACCTTCCACTTTGTTGTACTCAACCAATTGACGATCAATCAATAAAACTTTAGATGGCTTATGGGCCGCTAAAGTAATCGCTTCATCCAATAGAGGTTTATAAGGCACAGGCTTACCGCCGCGAGCACCCGCGTCGGCCAAGATCACCATTTTTGGTTTCGCATCATCGATACGAGAAGCCAAACTATGCGATGCAAATCCACCAAACACCACGGAGTGGATGGCGCCCAAGCGCACACAAGCCAACATCGCAAATGCTGCTTCCGCAATCATCGGCATATAAATTAGTACGCGATCACCCTTCACCACACCATGAGCTTTCAGAATGGCTGCCATTCTGTTGACTTCTGTATGAAGTTCCCTAAACGTATAGGTTTTTTCTTGATTAGTTTCAGTTGAAACAGCCACCAATGCCTGCTGATCTGGACGATCTTTTAAATGGCGATCCACTGCATTGTGACAAATGTTTGTTTTACCGCCCACATACCATTTGGCAAATGGTGGATTGCTGTAATCCAAAACCTGATCAAAAGGTTTTTGCCACTCAATCAATTCGGCTTGTTCAGCCCAAAAACCTTGTGGATCTTTTACAGAGCGCTCATGAAAAGCTTTGTAAGCGGACATACATTTCCCCCGATAACATGAAATATGATTTAATAATTTTGATAATCTTACTAGGATCAAATCTTAGTCTGACTAGCATCTGACAGCCTAGGGATTCACCCTAGGTTGAAGACATTAAGTCACCAATTTAATTGGTTTAATTCGCTTTTTTTGAATTTTCAGCCAGCTTTTTATCAGAGTTTGGCTTTTTGCTTGGCTTTTGATTGGATTTTTGAGAACTTGCTTTTGCAACAGTTTGTTTTTTCGAGTCGCTAGCGCTTGATTTTTTTGCTGTTGATTTTTTGGACGTTGATTTTTTTGCCGCGACAGTTTTCTTAATGTCTTTTTCAAGCATCAAAGAAGCATTATTGGCTAAATGAAGAGGCACATCAGAGTTTTTAGCCGACTTCGGAATGATCACTGTCGACCCGGGCTTGATTCTCATTCCTTTTGGAATTCCATTGACTTCACGTATTTGGTTAGCATCCACGCTTAAACGCTTTGCCAAATTATCAACCGTCTCTCGAGCCCCCAGTCGCACAGCAGTCCATGTCGATAGAGGTCCTTTATAGGCGTTCAGGTTTTCTTGAAAAGATTCTGCTCTACCAAACGGCAAAAGAATCTGAGGTTCACTGGCCCCCAAAATAACCGGCTTATTAAAGGATGGGTTCATCGCCTTAAACTCAGGAACAGTCATACGAGCAAATTCAGCAGCCAAATCAACATCAACATCTTTTGAAGTCGTTACCACCACAAAATAGGGGTGATTCTCTAAAACCGGAAGATTGAGACCATAGGATTTGGGATCATCGACGATTTTTTTAATGGCCAGTAACTTGGGCACATAGTTACGAGTCTCATCTGGCATTTTTAAACTTTGATAATCAGTTGGCAAATTCTTCGCCTGATTGCGCTTAATAGCTTTAGAAACATTACCTTCACCCCAGTTATAAGCAGCTAGTGCAAGCTCCCAGTCACCAAACATCTTATAAAGGCGTTGCAAGTAATCCAAAGCCGCATCGGTCGACTGGATGACATCGCGACGCTCATCCCGAAAGATGTTTTGAGATAACTGAAAATGTTTACCTGTTGCAGGCATAAATTGCCACATACCCGATGCTTTTGCACTTGAGAAGGCCTCAGGATTAAAGGCACTTTCAATAAAAGGGAGAAGCGCCAACTCCATCGGCATTTTGCGGCGCTCAACCTCTTCAACAATGTAAAACAAATATCTGGATGAACGAGACATCATTCGATCAACATAATCAGGGCGCTCCGAGTAATAACGAACATGCTTGATTACTAGAGGACTGTCTATACCGTCAAACTCAAAACCATCCCGAATACGGTCCCAAAGATTGTTATAAGGTGCACTTAAACTCCCAACCGAATCTTTATCGATATTGACGCGAGGAGCTCTGCTCGCTGACTTTCTAGATTTGCTAGATTTTGCCGTATCACTCGAACGTGCGCCCTGCCCAGACTCACTTGACCAATCACCCCCCATAGAGGCACAAGCGGTCAACGTCAGCGCAATACTCACAACGCCCCCCATGCGAATGAGGCGCCTTAAGAATCCAGTGGGTGGTGCTTGTAGTGATAACGTGCTTAGCATTATTTAAAAGTATCTTTCCAAGCTCTCAAGGCCGCAAAAACTTCTACAGGCTCCTGAATTTTTGAGGGACTGATAGAGAGGTGTTGTTTGACCGCATCCATCACAGCTATTGCGTCACACCTCAAAAAAGGATTAACGAGTTTCTCATGACCCATGGTTGTTGGCAGAGTTGACTTACCTACTTGTCTTAATGACTCCGCCTTTAATTTCCAACCCAACAGATCTTGATTTTTAGGTTCGACAGCTAGGGCGAATTTTATATTAGATAGTGTGTACTCATGCGCACAATGAACCAAGGTGTCATCCGGTAGATCTTTTAACTTATCAAGCGAGCCTAGCATTTGTGCTGGGGTGCCCTCAAATAGACGACCACAACCTGATGCAAATAAAGTATCGCCACAGAAAAGATGTTTTTGATCACCGATCTCTGCGTAATAAGCGATGTGCCCTGATGTATGCCCTGGAACATCTAAAACCCATAACAAGCATGCTGGACGTTCTAAGTGCACGCTATCGCCTTGCATTAGTGCATCATTTACAAGAGCAATATCTTCTGTTGCCGGCCCATAGACCGTTGGCATAGATTGACCTGACTGCTCTGCCCAAGTCAATAAATCAGCAACCCCGCCAACGTGGTCAGCATGATGATGGGTGATTAAAATAGCCTCTAGGGCTAATTGTTGATCTTTTAAATAGGCAATAACTGGTTCTGCGTCACCCGGGTCAACAACTACGGCACAATGGCTATCCGATAGTAACCAAATATAGTTATCGTCGTAAGCAGCAATTGCTTGAACTTTTATTGAATTTTTATTGGGCATCTCAACAAACAACCTATGAATCAAGCAAGGCCTGAACAAACGAAGCCATCATCTTGGTCATCCTGGGATGAATGGCTTAGCTCGCCCCCAGGACAATACGTCTTGAAGTGGCAACAGGCTCAATTTGACCACATTGTTAGTGATATTTTCGGATATCACGCCCTTCAAATTGGATTACCGCAACTTCAGGGTTTAAAAGAGAACCGTATGCCCTTGCAAATGATCTTGAGAGCCCCTCATGATCGCCCACATGAGCAGCATGCAGCAACTTGGCAAACCATCAGTGGTTTGCCGGATAAGCTCCCTTTCGCCAATCAAAGTATTGATCTGGTTTTACTGCCCCATGTGCTTGAATTTACAGATGATCCGCACAGCGTACTCCGTGAAGTTAACCGCATTCTGATGCCAGAGGGTCGTGTTGTCATCTCTGGATTCAATCCCGCCAGCTTATGGGGTTTAAGACAATATTGCAGTCACTTGATTGGCCAACCCTACCTTCCTAGAGAAGGTCAGTTCATCGATTTATTAAGAATCAAAGATTGGTTAAAGTTATTAGACTTTTCAGTCGACAGAGGTCGATTTGGCTGTTACCGTTTACCTCTAAGAAGTGAAGCAGGCATGTCTAAAATGGGCTTTCTAGAAAAAGCAGGCGACAGATGGTGGCCTGTTTTAGGATCTGTTTTTATGGTTTCTGCGATTAAGAGAGTTTCTACTTTGACGATGGTAGGAAGGATTGATCTCGGTAAACCTGCTAAAAATGCGCAACTCAATCCGGTGTCCAATCTGCAAGGTCACCCGCGCTCCTCCGGAATGGAAAAATTGGAAAGTACAGAATGAGTGAAACATCACAACCGGTTCAAGGTCGCGTCATTATTTACACAGATGGCGCTTGTAAAGGGAATCCTGGTCCTGGTGGCTGGGGCGTTGTTCTTAGATCCGGTGATAAAGAAAAGTTATTACACGGTGGAGAAACCCTGACAACCAATAACCGTATGGAAATGAAAGCGGTGATTGAGGCTCTAAAAGCGCTAAAAATGGCCTGCCATGTTTCCATTTATACCGACTCCAAGTATGTGATGCAGGGTGTCACCGAGTGGATGGGCGGCTGGAAAGCTCGGGGCTGGAAAACAGCCAGCAAAGATCCTGTTAAGAATGTCGACCTATGGCAGGAAATCGATAGCCTTTTAGGTCTTCATGAGATCAATTGGCACTGGGTCAAAGGTCACGCAGGACACCCGGGGAATGAATTAGCTGACGCCCTAGCCAATAAGGGCGTTGAAGAGCATTTAAAAGACCAAGCAGCTAAATTTTAAGAATCTGAACTCCAAAGCACAATTTACAAGCTCAAAAACATCATCACCATGCAGGCTGTTGGGCAATGGCGAGGGCTCCTGAGATATCAGCCGGCGACCCTTAAATGTGCGAAAATTGAACCAAAGACTATAAGGAGATAGCGGGTTCTCAAGAACCCCTTCAGGTATGCCATTTATTGAAAAATTAAAAGCTCGATTATTGGCTTGTAGCTGCCAAGTCATCACACAACTCACTCAATTGATTAAAAAAATTGATATCGTGAAGATTTATGCTTTTTGCATGCTCCATAAAAAGAAAATTATTGCGGGCATTGTCATTCTGTATGGTTTGAATTACGCCTACAACTACTTCTTCCCAGATACAGGCAAAAAAATGCCTCCTCAATTAGTGACAACAATATTAGTTGAGAAAAAAGATATTCCAGTGATCCTCGAAGCAACTGGCAATATCGTTGCTAAAAACATTGTTGATATCCGTCCTCAAACAACCAATGTGGTCAGCAAAATTCACATTAAAGAAGGTCAAGCAGTCAAAGCTGGCGACCTATTATTTACATTAGACGACCGAGCCAGCAAAGCCAACTTCGATAAAGCAAAAGCCTTGGCCGATGATGCAACTCGCCAATACAAACGCTCCTTAGAGCTGATTGAGAAAAAATTTATTTCCCAAGCAGCGGCTGATACATCAAAAGCAAATATGGAGTCAGCCAAAGCGAATGCTCGAGCAGCAGAAGTAGCACTGAGCTTTGACCACATCCGCTCACCGATCAATGGTCGCGCTGGCGTTATCAATGTTTTCGTTGGTAGCCTAGTTCAAGCAGGCACTAACGTATCGACAACCAGTAGCGCCACCTCAACCACGACAACTGGAGCGATGGCAACAATTACGCAGCTAGACCCAATCAATGTTCAATTTACGATTTCGGAAAAAGAAATACCATTAATTTTGGGGAAACGTGAAGAAGGCGATGATCTTAGCGTTAGCGTAGAAGTCAATGGCGCAGACAAACCCGTTGAAGGGAAAGTCTACGTAGTTGATAACCAAGTAGATCCTGCCATTGGTGCGGTTCGCGTTAAAGCAGAACTGAGCAACCAAGCAGGTCTTATGATCCCAGGTCAATTTGTCAGAATCAAACTCAAAGCAAAAACACTTAAAGATGCTTTGGTGATCCCAACTCATGCGGTTGTCACTAACACCAAAGGAGATTTTCTTTATGTTGTCGATAAAGAAAATAAAGTAGATTTAACTCCTATCAAAATCATTCACCAATACCTAGGTCAGAGCGTGATCAGCGGCGTCAATCTTGATGACAAGATTGTGGTTGAGGGCAAACAAAATTTAAGACCTAAAGGTCAAATTAGAGAAACCAAAAGCGCTGAGAAAGCTAAGAGCCAATGAACATCTCAGAATTATGTATACGCCGTCCAGTAATGACGGTTTTACTATCATTAGCTACAGTTGTTGCTGGAACAGTCGCTTATCTCAAAATACCAGTTGCTGCGTTACCAAGTTTTAATACCCCGGTTATTCAAGTCAGCGCCAACCTCCCGGGAGCAAGCCCCGAGAACATGGCTTCATCTGTTGCATTACCGCTTGAAAAAGAGTTTTCAACCATTGATGGTATCAAGGTGATTAGCTCAACTAATACCCTTGGTAGCTCCAGCATCACACTTGAGTTTAACAACGATCGCGATATTGATAAAGCTTCGGTAGATGTTCAAGCTGCACTTTTGCGCGCACAAAAACGCTTACCCATTGAGATGACTAATCCGCCATCGTATCGGAAAGTTAATCCGGCAGATGCGCCTGTGCTGATTATGACTATGACATCTCCATCCATGGATCTGTCGCAAATCAGTGACTATGCAGAGAATTTAATCTCCCCAACCCTATCAACTATTGATGGTGTAGCTCAGGTTTTAGTCTATGGTCAAAAACGTTATGCCGTTAGAGTAGGAGTTAACCCATCTCTTTTAGCTTCTAAAAACTTGACCATTGATGATATTGCTAAAGCCATTAATGCAGCCAATTCGAACACACCCGTAGGTCTTTTAGATGGCCCTCGCCAGCAACTCACCATCTATGCCAATCCTCAAATAGTCAAAGCAAGCGAATATGCTAACTTAGTCATCGCACAACGAAATGGCTTACCTATCAAACTAAAGGATGTGGCTGATGTTCAAGAGAGCTATGAATCCGTAAAAACTTTAGCTGCATTTAATGGCGAACGCTCTATTGCACTCGCCATTCTCCGTCAACCTACTGCTAACTCTGTCAAGGTTGTTGATGCTGTTCAGGAAATGATTCCTAACTTCCAAAAACAAATACCGGCATCTATTGAATTTAATTTTGTCATTGATCGCTCCAAATCTATTCGCGAATCAATTCACGATGTGAACCTCACCCTATTACTCACCATTGGTTTGGTCGTAATGGTCATTTTCCTATTTTTAAAACATCTTTCTGCCACAATTATTCCGGCTCTGAGTTTGCCAATTTCATTAATTGGCGCATTCTCCATCATGTATTGGATGGGTTACAGCTTAGATAATATTTCCTTACTGGGTATTACGATTGCGGTAGGTCTTGTTGTTGACGATGCCATCGTCGTCTTAGAAAATATCATGCGCCATATTGAAAAAGGCGTAGACCCACTCAAGGCAGCTCTTATTGGCAGCCGAGAAGTTGGCTTCACTATCGTTTCAATCTCAATCTCATTGGTTGCTGTTTTTATTCCCATCTTTTTTATGCCAGGCCCTATTGGACTTGTCTTTAGAGAGTTTGCTGTCGTAGTGTCATTGTCAATTTTGGTGTCTGCAGTTGTATCTTTAACACTAGTTCCGATGCTATGCAGTCGTTTTTTACCGAAAGCTCATACAACCCCTAAAGAGTACCCCATCACCCTCCAATTTGATCATTACTTCAATAAAGTTATCGCCACCTATGAAACAGCATTAGATTGGGCGCTTAACAATCAACGCCTGGTTTTGCAAGGCTCTATTGCAACATTCATCATCACGATTGCTTTATTTGTCTGGAGCCCCAAAGGCTTCTTCCCTGAAGAGGATACTGGTCAGATTTTTGTCACAACAGAAGCAGCTGAGGATGTCTCTTTTAATGAGCTAGTCAAGCTACAAGCACAAGCAGCTGAAATTGTGCGCAACAACGTTCATATTGAAGGACTTGTTTCAGTTATCGGTGGCGGTGTTATCTCAGGATCTAATTCAGGTCGCATGTTTGTCAACCTGAAGCCGCGAAGTGAACGCGGCAATATGAAACAGGTCTTAGAAAGTTTGCGTAAAGATCTAAAAGATATTCCAGGATTTGCAGTTTATTTGCGCCCAATTCAGAACCTTCAATTAGGCGGCAAAGTAACAAAAAGTCGTTACCAGTTCATCCTGCAAAGTGTAGGCTTTGAAGGAATCAATGAATGGTCTAACAAAGTGACTGAAAAAATGAGAGCTGATCCAACTATCTTCAAAGATATCACGACAGACTCACAACTAAAAGGTCTTCAAGCTCAAATTGATATTGATCGTGAAAAAGCAGCCAGTGCAGGCGTATCAATCGCCGACATTCGTAACGCCCTTTATTCTGCTTATGGTGAAAGACAAGTCTCCACAATCTACACCAGCGTCAATACTTATCAA
This sequence comes from Polynucleobacter sp. 30F-ANTBAC, assembly GCF_018882385.1. Taxonomy (GTDB): domain Bacteria; phylum Pseudomonadota; class Gammaproteobacteria; order Burkholderiales; family Burkholderiaceae; genus Polynucleobacter. The sequence continues at coordinate 606,143 of NZ_JACVON010000002.1, read as the reverse complement.
GTCATCCTTCAGGCTGCTGACGAGTTCAAGCAGTATGAAACTGACTTAAACGGCATTTACGTTAGAGGCAGAACAAGTGACAAATTAGTTCCTCTATCCAGTGTTGCCAGCTTTAGAAGAACTATTGGCCCGACGGCAGTTAACCACCAAGGTCAGGTACCAGCAGTCACAATTTCATTTAACTTAGCCCCCGATGTCGCGCTTGGTGATGCCACCAAAAAACTAGAGCAGTACGTTAAAGAATTGAAATTGCCACCTTCTATCATTACAAGTTACGGTGGCGATGCGGCGGTGTTTCAAAGCGGCCAATCCAGTCAAGTTATTTTATTGCTAGCTGCAGTTCTAGTTATTTACGTTTTATTGGGTGTTCTTTATGAGAGTTATATTCATCCATTAACAATCTTGGCAGGCTTGCCCTCTGCAGCCATTGGCGCATTAATCTTCTTAAGATTATTTAACTTAGAGCTCACCATTGTTGCAACTATTGGCATCCTACTTCTCATTGGTATTGTCAAAAAGAATGCGATTCTTATGATTGACTTTGCGCTGGAAGTTCAACGCCATCAAAACATGAGTCCACGCGAAGCCATTCGATCAGCGTGTTTACTCCGATTTAGACCCATCATGATGACGACTTTTGCCGCTTTAATGGGAGCCCTTCCAATCGCCCTAGGTCTTGGCGCAGGGGCTGAGTTAAGGCAACCCTTAGGTATCGCTGTAGTTGGCGGCTTATTGGTTTCTCAAGTGGTTACGCTTCTGATCACACCTGTTATTTATCTATATCTGGATAAATATAGTGGCACTGGCCCAATGGAAATCCCAGCAGAAATACTAAAAGATTAAGAAAGTTACCATTTACTATGCGTCAAATTATTCTCGATACGGAAACTACTGGCTTAAATCCACTCACCGGTGATCGTGTGATTGAGATCGGTTGTCTAGAAATGATTGATCGTCGTTTAACAGGCGCTAAGCTTCACCACTACATCAATCCACAGCGCGATATTGATCCGGGTGCTGTAGCAGTTCATGGTCTAACGGTTGAATTTTTATCAGACAAACCTGTGTTTGCCGATGTGGCTGATGAAATCATCAGCTTCCTTACAGGTGCTGAAGTGATTATTCATAACGCACCTTTTGACGTTGGATTTTTAGATGCTGAATTCAGTCTTTTAAAACGCGGAAAAATGACTGATCACACAGAAGCAGTGATCGACACCCTAAAGAATGCTCGTGAAATGTTCCCCGGCAGAAGAAATTCATTGGATGCTCTCTGTGAGAGATTTGGCATCAGCAATGAACATCGCACACTGCACGGCGCTCTGCTCGATGCTGAGCTATTGGCCGAAGTTTATCTAGCGATGACTCGAGGTCAAGAAGATTTCCTAATGGATGAAAGCCATGCAGATAGTGCCAGCGCTCAAGCCAAAAGAAAACCGCTACCCACTAGCCTAACGATTCAATTAGCGAGCATTGATGAGAAAGAAGCCCATGAGGCTTATTTAGAGGGTCTTGCGAAAGCAGCTAAAAAACCAGCGGTTTGGAATAACTAAGACAGCAAAATAAGCCAAACAAAAATAAAATTAATCATTGCCAAAAGTACTGCCCCACTACCAACATCCTTGACTACTTTTGATAGAGGATGTTGTTCAGTAGATATACGATCAATTGTCTTCTCGATAGCTGTATTAAGCAATTCAATCATGATGACGAGGAGACCGCTCGATATCATCAAGATCTGATCAACTTTAGACTGGCCCAGATAAATAGCTCCCACAATCACGAATGGCATTAGGTAACACTCAATCCGAATAGCCTCTTCTGAGCGCCAAGCAAACAAAAAACCTTCAATCGAATACTTCAAAGTATTAAAAATGCGTCGCTGGATGAGATTGGTAATTTTTTTTACTGGCATTGAGTCAATTTGATCGTCTTTTTTTAAGGGTTAGCTCGTTGTCTGGCATCAGCTTAAACATCAACGCCAATACTAAACTGATTGCCCAAGAGAACCAAGCTGTCCATAAAACATGAGAAATAAAATGGGCACCCTGCATCATTCTAGAAACACCCAAGATCAAGCCTAAAAGAATGGCTAAGGAAAAAATGATTTTCGCAAGTTTGGGATAAATAAACCATAAAGCCATTGCCCAGGCAAACCACATAAAGCCACCAGCAGCATGCCCTGCTGGGAAACATTGACCTGTGCCAAACTGACTTAAATGAGTTTCAAACAGACCTGCGTAAGGCACACTGCCACCATAGACATCTAGACTCCATGGGCAGTGCTTATTGGTTAAGTGCTTTAAAAGAGCCACTAAAGCAGGAATCAAGATAACCCCTAAAGAACCTACCCACACATGGCGAGCTGTTAATAAGGTCTTACCTACTTTTAGAGTCCAAATCGCAAATATGATGGATCCCACTCCCAGGGCATACATCGCAGTCTTCATGCCGTGATGCATCACCTGAGTCATGAAGGGGTGATTCCTTAAACCAAATTCTTTTAAGTCTGGGTTGTAGAAAAAATTATTCAACCAAAAATCAATACTTGTTAATTCGAATATAGTTAATAGAACGAGTGCCGCAATAATTAAAATCTGAAATTGCCTGAATAGAAAACTCGAATATTTAACCATGGCACTTTTCAGTTAAATCAAAACTTCTCTGATATACGCTTGTTTTAATATCAAACATGCCTAAAACAGTGTGGAATAAATTGTCATGATGAGCAGGTTTCTTACTTAGCTCAGCCACACAATCATCAATCTTAGGATGATCTAATTTGTAGTTATCGGATAACCACATAAAAAATGGCACTTGAGTTTGATTTTTAGGTGCAATTGAATACGGCAAACCATGCAGATAAATGCCATTCTCACCCAAAGATTCACCGTGATCCGACATATAAATCAATGAAGTAGATTTATCTTTGTGTTTTTTTAGTTGATCAATCGTTTTTGATAGGAATGCGTCCGTGTATCTCACACTATTGTCATAAGCATTAACTATCTCTTGCTGCGAACATTTTGATAAGTCTGATGTATGACAAGCCGGTTGATAATTATCAAACTCTTTAGGGTATCTTGCATGATAAGCAGGGCCGTGATTACCCAACTGATGCAACACAATGACTTGATTGCTCGCATTATGATCGATTTGCCACTCAAGACTATCCAACAAGGCATTGTCGTAACAGCCCCCATCAAAACAATTTTGTGTTGCTGCATGGAGTTTTGCATCTATAAAACCAAGACCCGCACAAACTCCTTTACATCCAGATTGGTTATCAATCCACGTCACTCCAAATCCAACTTTATTGACGACATGAAGTAATGACTCGCTAGATCTAATTTTTTTCTCATCATAATGATGCCTGCCTTCTTGAGAGAACATACAAGGAACTGAGGTGTCTGTATTAGTGCCACAACTTGTAGCATATGGAAAACTATGTATCTTTTGCATCGCAAGTAATGGCGTGGTATTGCGCTCATATCCTGAAAGCCCCCAATTAGCAGCTCGCACAGTTTCACCCACAACAATGACTAATATCTCGGGCTTCTTGGTGATTGAAACATAATCTCTTGCAGCATCATCGCCAACTTTCTTGACTTGTTGATTGACTTCAGCAGTGCTTTGTAAAGCAATCTTGGCAGATGAAAATAAAAAGCTAGTCGGCAATACAAGATGCCTGATTTCTTTATGATTTCTCATGGTTGATGAGAAATTTTTAAATTGCGACAGCAAAGAGCCTAAGGCCAACACCAAAACTATGACAGTAAGTGCCAATTTTTTAGTAATTGTCTTTAAAGCACTGCTGGTTTTAATCTTTAGAAAAATTATTGCAATAATAGGCAAGGTCGCATATTTCAGAAAATGAAATAGCATTGAACTAGTCAATAATTCTTTTGCTTCAGCTGGATTAGTCGTAAATATATTGCGAAGCATGGTGGTATCAAAATGAACGCCATAGGCTTCAGCATAAAAATCTGCCAATACAGTCGCCACCACCAACAGAATAGCAAGCCACTTGCTGAGCCTGCCCCACAACATTAAATTGATAATTAAAAACTGTAATGCTGTTACCGCTACATATACAGACCAGAAAAAAGCCCAACGAGAAGTGGCGGTCCCAGTCTGAGTTTTTAATAACTCATTCCAAAGGATGTCATTCAAAAAGAATGAAAAATAAACACTTAAACCAAAGGCAAGCAACTCAGGGCTTATCTTCCAAGAAAAGATACCTAAAAACGCTCGTGTTGATGAAGGACTAGTTTTAATTTGCATCTGCCGATAATACAGTCGGTTTATTAACTAGGAATTAAGGTTTTATTAAGAATAAATATTTATTAACCTATGAAAAATGGAATCTATATAGATTCCATAGGTATCATTGAATAATAAGGCTTTTTACCCTTATTTTGGTGGAAAAGCCTTGTACCAGTAGCCGTAGGCCCAGCAAGCGACACAGAAAGAGAATAGCCACTCGAGCGTTGAAAAAATGGCCAATGCTGTTGCTGGAACTTTCCATAAGTCATTGCCACTGTAAAACAAGATACTGGCAATCGTTGCCGCCACAAATAAAATTTTGTTGGCAAACATTTTTGCACCAGCATTTTCTTTCTTCCCAGCGATGTTCATCGCTGTCATTATTTTTGTAAATAGGCGATGTGAAGGACATTTGTAGTGTCCAAAGAAACCCCTGATAAAGCCCATGACTGCTAAGATAGGCATGAGGTATGGGTAGCCTAGTAATGCAATGAGGCAAAAAGAAAAAGTTACGAATGCCTCAAAACGAGCGACATTGGCATTAACTGGTGGAATATCAAAACGTAGCATACAGAGTTCTTATAAGATTTATTGGTTTTGGATTCTAGTATCAAAGCACTGTTACGTCACCTATAAAAATAAGCTAATTATTTTAGTAATTGAGTTAATTGACTCATGTCACTGACATACTCAATTGAAGAAACTGTTCCCTGTTGCACTTTGATCACAGTGACCTTAGCAGGTTGACGAGGAAGATATTCAGCATCTTTAGCATCTCTGACCAAGGCAATTAAATACTCCAACTTTTGCATCCTTGGTAACGCCACCATTTTTGTAATGAAACCTGGCATACCGCTGATGTCAGCAATATAGACAGCCTTCTTATCTTTTAATGTGCTGGATGGCAAAGTCTCAAGGGTTTTAGTCATGAGTTCACTGGTGCCCTTCTCCGCCGCAAATAAAATGATTTGCACATCTGCAGGGGCCACAAAGGCTTGCTCGTGTTGATCTTTAAGATTGATGGCCGGCAAGGCGTCACCAACTGACAAGGGGGCTGCAAAAGCACCAAAACTTGCCGCTATTAAGAATATACCTAGTAATTTTTTCATCAGACACTCCAAGACTTTAAATAATACTTATATAAATCAATGGTTTATATAAAAACAAAAGAAATACTGCAAATATTAGGGATTCTTAATTTAGCCTTAATTTTTGGTCTTTATTGTTACAACCATATTAGACATAAAAGGCTAGCAAATGGCTCTTACATTGATGACTCAGCAGTATTCGAAGCATACAGTAATTAATCTGGATATTAATTCTATGGACTCTGGCTACCATTTTGAATGGGTGACCAAAGATCACCCAGATAGAGAGAACCTACAGAGCTTTATTGCTGACACTTTTTATAAGACATATGGCGCTGATGTTCATCACTTTAGCGATATCTTGGTGGGCTGCCGTGATGAAAACGGTCAATGGTTAGCAGCTTTAGGTTTTTCACCGATCACCGATAAAAAAGTATTTTTAGAGCAATACCTTGATATACCTCTAGAGATGGATATTGCTGCACACATTGGTGTAAATACTTTACGCAGTGAAATCGTTGAAGTAGGCAATTTAGCAGCGACCCATGCTGGCGCCGGTAGAGCCTTAATTATCACGATGACACACTACTTAAACAAGCAAGGTTATAAATGGGTAGCCTTTACAGCTACCAATAACCTATTAAATTCATTTAAACGCTTACGCATTAAGCTTGTTCAATTAGCAGAAGCCAATCCTAAGCGCTTGCCTGATGAAGGTAAGAACTGGGGCACTTATTACGACACCAAACCTCAAGTTATGTTTGGAGATATTGCATCAGGCTATGCACAGCTGGATCAATAAATTACCTGATCACCAGGCCGTCATCTCAGGTGCAACTGAAAGCTGGGATAAGGCTCAACTACTTCAAAAAATTGAGAAGTTCTCAACAGCTCTTTTAAACAGGAAAGATCCTCAAGCGCCAGTTGGCATATTGATGGATAACTCACCTGAATGGATTGCTGTTGATTTAGCAACCCAAGCTCTCAACCTCACACTGATTCCACTTCCTGGATTTTTCAGTCCAGAACAGTGGGTGCACACCATTCGTACCAGCGGCATTCAGGCTATTTTTTGTGCCAACGAGGATGTTGCTAGAAACCTGGGTTTTGTCTTTAAAAATAATGTTGTTGGTTCTATTGGTTTGTATGAAAGTGCTAGCTCGATTACTGGCATCTCTGCGCAAGTGCAGCTGAGTCATGTTCAAAAAATAACATTTACCTCAGGAACAACTTCAGCCCCCAAAGGCGTTTGCTTAAGCACCCAACAACAATGGCAAGTAGCAGAAGCCTTAGAAACGACATTGCGCCCACTTGGCATTAAAAAGCATCTCAATTTATTACCCTTGGCAGTTCTTTTAGAAAATATTGCCGGCGTTTACACCGCCCTACTTTGCGGCGCAGAAAATATTTGTTTGCCATTAGCCAGTGTGGGCCTTAAAGGCGCCAGTCAATTTGATGCCCAGGCCTGCTTAAATGCGATTGAAGAGCATCAAGCGGAAAGTGTGATCTTATTGCCACAAATGCTTCAAGCTATCACTCTGAGCTGCGCTAAGAATGATTCTCGCTTAAAGAGCCTCAAGTTTGTGGCAGTTGGTGGCGCCAAGACGCCAGAAGCTTTAATTGTTCAAGCAAGAGAAAAAGGTATTCCGGCTTATGAGGGCTATGGCCTCTCAGAATGCAGCTCTGTTGTCGCCCTCAACACACCATTAGCGAATAAGTCCAATAGCGTTGGCAAAGCATTACCTAATCGAAAAATTAGAATTGCCGTCGATGGTGAAATTGAAATTTCTGGTCAAGGCTTCACTCACTATCTAGGTGAGCCTATTGTTCAAGACGAATGGTTGCAAACTGGGGATATCGGTCACTTAGATGACGAAGGCTATTTATTTATAGATGGTCGCAAAAAGAATATTTTAATTACCAGTTTTGGCAGAAACGTTTCGCCAGAGTGGCCAGAGTCTCTATTGTTAGGCACGAACATCATTGCGCAGGCTGTTGTGATGGGCGATGGTCAAGCTTACTTATCAGCACTACTTGTCCCAATCAGTCCTGCAATTAGTAAAGAACAATTGGAATTAGCCATCTCACAAGTTAATCAGGAACTACCTGATTACGCGCGCATTGGTGCATGGTTCATCGCTGACGAAGCGCTAACGCCAGCGAATGGTCTAGCAACCCCTAATGGCCGCCCTAAACGAGAAGCGATCTTAAAAAAATACCAGAGCAAGCTTTTGTCTTTATACGCAAGCCCTGATTTGACAAACTAATTAGCAATTTTGGAGAATAAATTGAGTTTTTTTACACAACTACAAACATCGACCGAAAATGAACGCCAGGTTCTTTTTGCAGCCCCTATTATTCAGTCAGCATTAAAAGGTGAAATTATTAAAGAGCAATACGTTGCTTTTTTAACGCAAGCCTATCATCACGTGAAGCACACTGTACCCTTGCTGATGGCATGTGGATCGCGTTTACCAGAACATCATAATTGGTTAAGAACGGCGATTGCCGAATATATTGAAGAAGAGCTGGGTCATGAAGAGTGGATCCTAAATGACATCGCAGCTTGTGGCGGTGACGCAGAAAAAGTTAGGCATTCAGCACCTCACGTGACGACTGAAATGATGGTGGCTTATGCCTATCATCAAATTGATCGCGGCAATCCTGTTGGCTTCTTTGGCATGGTTCATGTTTTAGAAGGCACTAGCATTGCCATTGCTACGAATGCTGCCGGTTCCATCAAAGAGTCTTTAGATCTTCCTCCTAACGCTTTTAGCTACCTTAACTCTCATGGCAGTCTTGATTTAGAGCACGTGAAGTTCTTTGAAAGCCTCATGGACCAAGTGAAGGATCCTGATGACCAAGCGACTATCATTCGTTGTGCAAAAAGCTTTTATAAGCTGTATGGTGATATCTTTAGAAGCCTTCCATCAAAAGATGCTATTTTTAACGGATAAATATGCCTCAAAATCGATACAAAGCAGTTCTCACTGGTGCCACAGGCGGCATTGGTCAAGCCATTGCAAGGCAGCTTGCACCGCAATGCGAGCATTTGATTTTATTAGGCCGCAATGAAGCTAAGCTGGCTAGCCTTCAGCAAGAGTTAGCAGCTACTGGCGCAAAGATCGAAGTTCTGGCTGGCGATATAGGTGATACCCATACCCATCAGCGACTTGAAGCTTTAGCTAAGTCTACTGGCGGCATCAATTTATTGATCAACAATGCAGGTACCAGCCAATTTAAGAGTTTCAATGAGCAAAGCTCTGACGAGATTCAAGGTCTATTGAATACAAACTTATTAGCCCCCATGCTCTTAAGCAAATGTTTACTGGATCTTTTACAAAAAGAAGCTAAAGCAGAGATTATTAATATTGGTTCTATTTTTGGTTATATTGGTTTTCCTGGTTTTGCCACTTACTGCTCTAGCAAGTTTGGTTTGCGCGGTTTCTCGCAATCCCTTCGAAGAGAGTTATCAGATACTTCTGTGTCCGTTCGATATTTCGCGCCAAGAGCTACTAAGACCCCCATCAACTCTGATACGGTCATGCAAATGAATGCGGAACTAAAAACAGAATCAGATACACCTGAATATGTGGCTACAGAATTAATGAAGTTTTTACAAACAAACGCCTGGGAAAAGAAGTTAGGCGGCAAAGAAGCATTCTTTGTGTTTATGAATCAGCTTTTCCCTAAGCTTCCAGACAAGGCTATCTTAGGTCAACTACCCATCATTAAAAAATATCTGAAGAAATAAAAAGGAGTTTTATATGACAAACATTCATAAAGTTATCGTTTCATTATTCACCCTACTAGCATTTGCTAGCGGATCTTCGTTTGCTGGTGTAGAAGAAGATGTTGCTGAACTTCAACGCGAGTGGGAAAAAGTAAAGTATCAGTCACCAACAGCGCAACATGAAAAAGGTTTTGAATCTTTGATCAAGTTAGCTGACAAGATGGTTAACCAAAATCCAAATCGTGCTGAACCATTAATTTGGCACGGCATTATTGAATCGAGCTATGCTGGTGCCAAAGGTGGTATAGGCGCATTAGGTCATGTGAAGAGTGCTAAGAAGGCTCTTGAAAAAGCCCTTGAAATCAACCCAAACGCTCTTGATGGTTCCGCATACACAAGCTTAGGCTCACTCTACTACCAAGTACCAGGATGGCCGATCGGCTTTGGCGATGATAAGAAGGCGACTGAGTTCCTTAAAAAGGGTTTAGCGATTAACCCAGACGGCATTGATCCGAACTACTTCTACGGTGACTTTTTGTTCAAAAATGGTGATTTAGCCGGTGCAGAACGCGCACTCCGTAAAGCCCTAGCGGCACCAGCTCGTAACGGTCGCAAAGTAGCTGATGATGGACGTCGCAAAGAAATTAATCAAATTCTTGAGAAAATTGCTGAAAAGCGTAAATAATTGAGTTTGTTGATTCTTTTTAGAAATTAAAGATCTTAGGGTAAAGGGCTAAGCTGCAGTGAGAATTTTATTGGTAGAAGACGATGAATTGCTTGCTTCAGGCTTAGCTTCTGCTCTGACACGTGCCAACCATTTGGTGGATCATGTGAATGATGGTCAAAAGGCTATCGACGCCTTTAAAAACTCTGACTTTGATATGGCCATCCTAGACTTAGGCTTACCTAAAGTAGATGGCACAGAAGTATTAAAAATAATTCGCCAAAAAGGCAATCACATCCCCGTTCTCATTTTATCTGCCAGAGATTCAACGAAAGATCGCATCCTAGGCTTAGATTTGGGTGCTGATGATTACCTGACCAAACCATTTGAGTTAGATGAACTCTTAGCTCGCATCCGAGTTTTGGAGAGAAGGCAAAGTGGTAGCAGCAATAATCTTTTAGAGATTGGTCAATTGGTTTTAGATTTAGCCGCATTTACTGTCACGTGGAAAGGTGAATTACTCGACCTTCAAAGAAGAGAGTTCACTTTAATTAAAAAGCTGGCCGAGAACCCTCAACAAGTATTTAACCGCTCTCAACTAGAGGAGTCACTCTATGGTTGGGGGGATGGCGTAGAGAGTAATACGATTGATGTGCACGTTCATAATCTGAGAAAGAAAATTTCTGCAGAAGCCATCAAAACTATCCGAGGCGTTGGATATCGAATTGGTAAGTTAGACTGATGATCATGAAACAATATTCTATTCGTCAGCGCTTGGTAGTTGGCATTTTGATTTCGATGCTATTTATTTTAGGCGGCATGGGATTTTGGTCTCAATTGGTTGCCGAGCACGAATCAGAAGAAATTTTTAGCGCTCGCCTAGCAACCTCAGCACGTGTTCTTGAATCTTTAGTGGCCCGTCAATTAGAAAAGGCGACCATTACCAACCCCATTATTATTAACCTTCCTAAAGAACTAGAGGAAGCTGATGGCGCCGGGGAAGAAACTGGCCACCCTTACGAAAGCAGAATCGCTTTCCAAGTTTGGCGTAATGATGGCACATTACTAGCTAAATCTGCGTCAGCCCCCAATGAAACTTTAGGATCATTAAAGCCGGGCTTTACCAAACATCTATTGGATGATGAATTGTGGCATGTGTTCACACTCACATCAGGCCAAGTATCTGTATTGGCAGCTGAAAAAAATGCGGTTCGAGAGGAAATGGCTAGTGACTTAGGCGTAGCCATCCTCACCCCTTTGGTTGCGGGCGCACTACTTTTATTAATTGTGGTGAACACCATTGCATTCACCAATCTAAGACCATTACAAGCTTTAGCTGATCTTTTATCCAAGCGCAAACCGCAGTCAATTGAAGCAATCGAGTTACATGAAACTCCTAATGAGTTAAAGCCTGTCATTCATGAACTAAATCACTTACTTCAAAGGGTGAGAGATAACTTTACGAGAGAGCAACGCTTTATCGATGCGGCTGCTCACGAGATTAGAACGCCGATTGCGGCACTACAGATCCACATTCAAAATGCTGTTAATGCTAACAATGATCAAGACAGAAGTAAGTCATTAGAAGAAGCCCTCAAAGGTCTTCGAAGAACAACTCGCTTAGCAGAGCAATTATTAACATTTAGCCGCATGAGTGGCTCTGTTGATAAAGAAAAGGTAACCCTGCTATCCTTAGATGCTATTTGCGAAGATGTGATCCATGCACAAAGCCCTCTTATTCATCAACGAGGCCAAACCATTAAATTCCACAGTAGTGGCGATTATGTGATTCAAGGTGAACAAAGCAAGATTGAGCGCCTCCTTCAAAACCTGATTGATAACGCCTCACACTATGGCACTCAAAATGGCGTCATTGATGTGGCATTAAATGAGAGCAATCAATTCATTGAGTTATCAGTGACCAATGATGGCGCAACCATTCCGGATGCAGAAAAAGAGAAGATTTTTAATGCTTATTACCGAGTTTTAGGTAATCAAGCGACTGGCAGCGGCTTAGGTTTGGCGATTGTGAAAGAAATCGTGAACCAACATCAGGCTAGCATTACTGTTGAAAATAAATCATTTGGAAACGGTACGAAAGTGACTGTTCGATTCAAAACTATCGATACCAGCGAATCAACTTAAACCACTTTAGAGTATTTAGCCTCGGTCTTGCTATCTCTTAAGTGGCGATCAAAGGTCATCGCTACCCTCCTAACAAGAAGGCGCCCCTTGGTGGGAATTACTATTTTCTTATTTTGCCACACCAGCAATCCAGCCTCTTCCAGGCCTTTAAGCTCTTCGATTTCAGCAGCAAAATACGTCTCAAAATTAATTGTGTGATTTTTTGCAAAGCTAACTGTATCCAATTCGAACTGACACATGAGCTCACCAATCAACTCGCGTCTCATGAGGTCATCGGCATTCAACTCTAACCCACGTAAGGTTGGCAATTGCTTTTGATCTAAAAGATCGTAATACTCATCCAAAGTTCTAACGTTCTGAGTGTAGATGTTAGCGACTTTACCAATCGATGAAATACCAAAAGCCAGTAAATCGCATTCTGCTTGAGTCGAATAACCTTGGAAGTTGCGATGGAGTCGCCCATTTTTTTGAGCCATAGCTAACTCATCGTTAGGCTTAGAGAAATGATCCATACCAATGAATACGTAACCCGCACCATCCAACTGATCAATGGTATTGGCGAGGATTTCGAGCTTATCTGCTGCTACCGGTAAATCCGATTCGGATATGCGGCGTTGGGGCTTAAATACGGTTGGCAAATGAGCATAGCTATAGACAGATAATCGATCAGGGTTCATCTGAATCACGGCATCAACTGTATCTTTAAATGTCTCAGGGGTTTGCTTGGGCAAACCATAAATCAAATCCACACTAGCCGATTCAAAGCCATGTTGTCTGGACCAATCCAATACTGCCTGGGTTTCCTCAAATGTTTGAACACGATGAACGGCTTGCTGAACGTCCAAATTAAAATCTTGTACGCCCAAGCTAATGCGATTGAACCCAAGTTCAGCCAACAAAATGATGTCCGCCTCGGTTACTCGACGAGGATCAATCTCAATCGAGTACTCACCCCCTTCTTGTAACTCAAAATGCTCCTTAGTTTGATGCATGAGTTCACGCATTTCAGAGTGGGATAAGAAAGTAGGCGTCCCACCACCCCAATGAAGCTGAGTGACCGGTATTTTCTTACCAACCATCCCCATCAACTCGGTTACCAAAGCCATTTCCTTTGCTAAATACTTGATGTACTTGGCACTTCGCCCATGATCTTTTGTAATGATTTTGTTGCACCCACAGTAATAGCAAATATTCGGGCAAAAAGGCAAATGAAAATACAGCGATAAGGGTTTACTGCTGACTGAGTCACTTTTTAAAACCTGGGCATAATGCGACGCATTGAATGCTTGATGGAAACGATCTGCCGTTGGATACGATGTATATCTCGGTCCATTGATATCAAAACGTTTTAACAACTCGGGTTGAAAAAGCGTTTCTGAACCGTTGCAAACAGGAAGGTCTAAAGTACTCACGGGAGCTATTTTAGCTCCCGTGAGCTTGGTTAAAACGCCTAAAACAATAGGCCGAACCAACTAATTGAAATGTTTTTGATTTAAATCAGTCGTCTGGTTAACCATTCACTGGCATAGAGAAACTAGGACCCTGGGTAATCGAATCTGGCCAGCGCTGAGTTACGGCCTTCATGCGCGTATAGAAGCGCACACCTTCTGGACCATGCACGTGGTGATCGCCAAATAAACTGCGCTTCCAACCACCAAAAGAGTGGAATGCCATTGGCACAGGAATAGGCACGTTAACACCCACCATACCAACTTGGATACGGCTCACGAATTCACGTGCGGTACTACCGTCTCTTGTGAAAATAGCGGTACCGTTACCAAACTCATGGTCGTTGATTAACTGAATCGCTGTCGCTACATCCGGCACCCGCATCACACTCAAAACAGGACCAAAGATTTCATCTTTGTAAATGCTCATATTTGGTTTAACATCGTCAAATAAACAGCCACCCAAGAAGAAACCTTCTTCAGCACCGGCCACTTTTAAGTTACGACCATCGACAACCAACTTGGCACCCTCTTTAACGCCGGCATCGACATAACCCTTGACCTTATCCAAATGGATCTTGGTGACCAATGGGCCCATTTCTGCACCCGGCGTCATACCGTTAGCAATTTTGAGCTTTTGGATACGCTCACTTAATTTAGCAATCAAAGCATCTGCCACGTTACCAACTGCCACAGCAACTGAAATTGCCATACAGCGCTCACCTGCAGAACCATACGCCGCACCCATCAACGCATCGACGGCCTGATCCAAATCGGCATCCGGCATCACCACCATATGGTTCTTGGCACCACCAAGAGCCTGAACACGTTTACCATTTTTAGCTGCTGTCTCATAAATATATGCAGCGATGGGGGTGGAACCCACAAAGCTCACAGCTTTTACATCCGGGTGAGCCAATAAAGCATCCACCGCAGTTTTATCGCCGTGCACAACGTTAAAGACACCTTTTGGTAAGCCTGCTTCTTCTAACCATTTAGCAGCTAACAAGGTGGCCGATGGATCTCTTTCTGAAGGCTTAAGAATGAATGTATTGCCACACGCTATAGCGACAGGGTACATCCACATAGGCACCATGGCAGGGAAGTTAAAAGGCGTAATGCCAGCGCAAACACCTAAAGCTTGACGCATAGTCCAGGCATCCATACCTTTAGCAATTTGCTCGGTGTACTCCCCTTTTAACAATTGAGGGATACCACAAGCAAAATCAACCACTTCTAAACCACGCTGAATTTCACCTTTTGCATCATCAAACGTTTTACCGTGCTCACGGGTAATGGCTTCTGCCATTTCATCCAAACGGGATTCGATGATGGCTTTGAAATTAAACATCACCTTAGCGCGACGAGTCACCGGAGTCGTCGACCAAGCAGGAAACGCTGCTTTAGCAGCTGCAACAGCTCGGCCCACATCATCTGCTGAGGCTAACTCCACTTGGGCACAGACTTGCCCAGTTGCTGGGTTATACACAGAGGCAGTTTTACCGCCAAAATGGATAATTTCACCATTGATATGGTGGCCAATAGTTGCTGACATTTTGTCTCCTACATCATTTATATTATTAGACTTATAACTATATCGAAAATTTAACAAATTGGCATATTTTAGATATTTAAGCATTTTGGGGGTTCTAGCCTTAGCCGGTCCCATGACGGGGTGCGCCATGATCGTAGCCTACCCGATGACAGCTGCCAGCCTTGCAACTACGGCAGCGACGGGTAAAAGCCCGACAGATCATGCCATTTCAGAAAGCGTGGATAAAGATTGCTCTGTTTGGAAGGTTTTGGATGGCAACCCCATCTGCGAAAGACGCCTTAAACCAAATGAAATCCCAGTCCAAGACTACAGCAGTAAGAAAAAGCTAGTTCCAGCTAATTAAAGTAGCCAACTTACTGAAGAGTATCTTTTAAGGCTGGTAAAAAAGGGAGTGGAACCACTTCAATCCCCTCTTCCCGAAGTTCTGCAGTTTCATCCGGTGTAGCCTGACCACGAATACTGCGCTCTGGCGCTTCTTTATAGTGAATTTTTCTGGCTTCCTCGGCAAATTGATTGCCCACATCTTCAGTTTTACCAATGATTTCACGCATGGCATGCATCACAGCCGCCTGAATCTGAACCTGAAGCTGACCTTGCTCCTGACCGGATAAAACCATTGAATTTTCAGCCGTACGAGGTAACTGAGACGATATCTCGCCACCAGCTACGCCTGATCCCATTGTTGTCGGCGACTGATTGTGAGCCTCAGGTTTTGATGCTGGAGGAGCATCTAAATCACGACCCACATGCTTACCAATTCTTGGAGCAGATAAGAGGCGTCGAATCTCTTGGCTATTACAAATAGGACAAACCAACATGCCGTTACTTTGCTGCTCTAAGGCATCTGCCTCAGAGGCAAACCACCCTTCAAAACGGTGATCCAAGGGGCAAGCTAAGTTGTAGACTTTCATAATTAATAAATAAGGATTTTTTTAGATTATTAGAGAGCCGCTCCAGAGTGGCAGCTCTATGAAGTTTTTCTAGCTAAGTGATAGATTGAAATGATAGTCTTCACATCAGTAATTTGCCCAACAGCTATCCACTGATGCATCTCTTCTAGAGTCGCTGCAAAGACATCTAAGAACTCACCCTCATCCAAGCATCGTTCGCCTGCGCGAAGCCCTTTGGCTAAGTAAATATCAATAAACTCGGTTGAGTAAGAAATAACAGGATGAATGCGCCCCAAAAATTCCCAAGAGCTAGCGGTATATCCAGTTTCCTCCAGAAGCTCTCTTTGAGCACATAAAAGCGGGTCTTCACCTAGCTCCAATTTGCCTGCAGGAATTTCAATCATGGCTTGATCGACAGGGTAGCGAAACTGTCGCTCAAGCAAAATCCGCCCGTCATCCAGAACCGGCAAAATAGCAACAGCGCCCGGATGGATCAAATATTCTCGATAAGTTTCCTTGCCATCTGGCAATGCCACGGTATCTTTTTTTAACTTTAGAAACTTACCTTGGTAAGCATCCTCGGATGTCACACACACTTCACGCAGATGGAGATCCGACTCTGATAAATCAGACCACGATTTTTCTGGATAAGCCATGGTGATTAGTTTTGCGCTGACTGACGATGTTTGACTAAAAAACGCCAAGTAAAGCCCGGGAATGCTCCCACTAAAAATAGGCAGACAGTCACAGCGTAGAATTCCCAACGTTTAGAGAATGGATTACCAATCATGCTCTCAAAAATGTAAGCCACAAAACCAACTACGGCATACCAAAATAACATTTCAAGCAAACACCATCCAATATGCTTATCCGCCAAAGTTTTTACAAATAAAAACTTTGGCGAGAAAAAAGAAATATTGGCTGCTACTAGAGCAATTAATATCACTAACCACGATTCTGCGCTTAAACCTGCAGGTGCCATAAATTGCTTCCTGATCTATCCAATGAGTAATGCGATGATCTTAACTGAATTTCAATTAACAGGCGTTGCATCAACTCAGTAGGGTTTTTGACATGGCCGATAAACAAAGTGCCATTAACGTAGCTGGATAAATGCCGCACAACAAAACAAATAAACCATTGAGGGTAAAGAGAGTTTTGGCAACACCACCACCTTCAATCGGGGCGGTCTGAGTAGGCTCATCAAAGTACATCACTTTCACAACTCTTAGATAGTAGAAAGCGCCCACTAGAGATGTCAACACAGCAATAATCGCTAAATAGAGATAACCACCATCCACCAAGGTTTCAAGGATCGATAGCTTTGCGGCAAAACCCACTGTTGGCGGAATACCTGCCAAAGAGAACATCAATACCAGCCCCATAAAAGCCATCCATGGGTTACGACGATTTAAGCCCTTGAGATCATCAAGAGTCTCACACTCATAACCTTGACGAGACAAAATCATCAATAAGCCAAAAGAGCCCAAAGTAGTTAATACGTAAGTCACAGCATAGAAAAGTGCTGCACTGTAGGCGTGCTCATCAAAAATCGACAACATGCCAAGAATCATGAAACCCATGTGAGAAATAGTGGAGTACGCCAACATCCGCTTGATATTGGTTTGCGCAATCGCTGTTAAGTTACCAATGACCAACGACAGAACAGCCAAAATCATGATCATTGGTTGCCAGTCTTGAGTTAATGGTAATAAACCACCCACCAATAAGCGGTACATCAAAGCAAATACGGCTAATTTAGGTGCTCCAGCAATCATGAGTGTGATCGCTGTTGGTGCACCCTGGTAAACGTCTGGCACCCACATATGGAATGGAGCAACACCTAACTTGAATGCCAAGCCTGAAACAATGAATACAACAGCAAACGCTAGCACTAACTTATTAATACGATCATCGCCAACGGCCTTAAGAATCTCATCCAAATCAAGACTTCCTGTAGCGCCATACAACATGGAAATACCGTACAACAAGAAGCCTGATGCCAATGCGCCCAAGATGAAATATTTCATAGCCGACTCAGCAGACAGGGCTGAATCACGTCGCATCGCAACGATGGCGTAAGTTGGCAAAGCCAATAACTCAAGACCCAAATAAAGTGTCAATAAGTTAGAACCTGAAATCATGATGCACTGACCGACTAAAGCTAACAGGGTCAAAACAATGAAATCAACTCTGAATAAACCACGATCCATCAGGTACTTTTTGGAGTAAATCAAGCTGATGAAAACTGCCAAACAAGATACTGATTTAAGAAGGCTTGATAAAGCATCAACCACAAATAAATTATTAAAAGCATGAATGGGCTGGTCAACGGCTTGCAAACCAAAAGCAGCACTTAAGCCAATTAACGTTGCTAAGGTGACGTTATAAGCTAACCCTGTGCCACGAGGAGTGTAAAAAATATCATCATCATTAGCCTGCGGCTCATTCATGAATGCTGTTAGCAACAGCAAACAGGCAACTGAAAGGAGAACTAGCTCCGGCAACATGGCAATCAGGTCAATCGCTTGCATATTTTTTTCTTTCCTAAATCAGGATCAAAGCTTGCTAACTGCAACGTGCTTTAAAAGCTCGATAACAGAAACATGCATCACATCAGTAAATGGTTTTGGATAAACACCCATGCCAATCGTAAAGATTGCCAAGATGCCCATGATTAAAAATTCGCGTTTATTAATATCGGTTAACTCTTCAACATGCTTATTGGTCACTTCACCAAAGAAGACTCGCTTGGTCATCCAAAGAGAATAAGCCGCGCCCAAGATCAAAGCGGTAGCAGCCAAAATACCAATCACAAAATCATAATCAACTGCCGCCAATATCACCATGAACTCACCAACGAAACCAGAGGTTGCAGGTAAACCACAATTGGCCATAGCGAATAACACAGCAAAAGCGGTGAACTTAGGCATCTTATTAACCACGCCACCGTAATCAGCTATTTGACGAGAATGCATACGGTCATACAGCACGCCAATACTTAAGAACATCGCAGCTGAAATAAAACCGTGTGAAATCATCTGAACGATGGCACCCTCAACCCCAAGCGGATTAAAGATAAAGAAGCCTAAAGTCACAAAACCCATGTGCGCAATCGATGAGTAAGCCACAAGCTTTTTCATATCGGATTGCACCAAAGCCACGAGACCCACATAGATCACAGCGACCAATGACAAGGTAATCACAATCGGTGCTAAATACTGACTAGCATCAGGAGCAATCGGTAAAGAGAATCTCAAGAAGCCGTACGCGCCTAATTTCAACATGATTGCTGCCAAAACGACAGAACCACCTGTTGGTGCTTCGACGTGAGCATCGGGCAACCAGGTATGCACAGGCCACATCGGCACTTTCACAGCAAAGGCCATGAAGAACGCCCCAAATAAGAGGACTTGCTCCACAATATCTAAAGGCGCTTTATGCCAAGCCAAAATGCTAAAGGTATCCGTCACGTTATAGAGATACAAAATTGCAACTAGCGTGAGTAATGAGCCGAATAAGGTGTACAAGAAGAATTTAAATGCGGCATAAACGCGATTCGGACCACCCCAAACACCGATGATGATGTACATCGGAATCAATGTGGCCTCAAAAAACACATAGAACAGCATGCCATCCAAAGCTGCGAAGACACCAATCATGAGACCTGACAAGATCATGAATGCCGCCATGTATTGCGCCACATTAACCGTGATCACTTCCCACGCAGCAATCACAACAATCACAGTGATTAAGGCAGTTAAAACAACAAACCACATGGAAATGCCATCAACGCCCAAGTAGTAATTAATGTCATAACGAGGAATCCAAGACACCTGCTCTACGAACTGCATAGCGGCTGTACTGGTATCAAAACCACTAATGAGTGGCAAAGTCACGGCAAAGCTGATCAACGAGCCAATCAAAGCCATGATTCGCACATAGCCTTTGCTATTGTCCGAACCCGTGAACAAAATTATCAAACCAAAAATAATTGGTAACCAAATTGCGTAAGAAAGAATCATGTGGAGGAGCTCTATCTGTTGTCTTATTGAATGCTGCCCAAATGGGTGTACAAAATCCAGGCAATCAAACCGATTAAACCTAAGATCATTGCAAATGCGTAGTGATACAAGAAGCCTGATTGAACTTTACGAACACGACTAGAGAAGTACGCAATCATGTTGGCACTACCATTCACAATCAAACCATCGATTAATTTTTGGTCAGCACCCTTCCACAAGCCAGCACCCAGCAAACGAGCACCTTTTGCAAATACAGCTTGATTAAAGTCATCCAAGTAATACTTGTTATCCAATACCTTCTTCACAGGAGAAAGAACCCGTGCGAAGAAAGCAGGTATTTGAGGTAGCCATAAATAGAAAACTGCAGCAGTCACAATGCCACCGAGCGCCAAATAAAGTACTGGCGTATGCAATGCATGAAATGCCATAGCAACTGGACCATGGAATGCATCAGACAACTCTTTCATGGCCGGATGCTTAACGGCATCAACCAAAATAGAGTCGCCAAAAAACTCACCAAATACCATTGGGCCAATCGCTAAATAACCAATCACAACGGATGGGATGGCCAAAAGCACCAAAGGCAAGGTCACAACCCATGGAGACTCATGAGGTTTCTGACCTGGAGCCAAACCATGATGGTGATCATCATGATGGTCGTCATGGTGATCATCACTGTGATGAGCATCGTGTGCCTGACCAAAGCGCTCTTTACCGTGGAATACTAAGAAATACATACGGAATGAGTAGAAGGCTGTAATAAATACACCCGCCATGACCGCAAAGTAAGCAAATCCAGAACCGTAGATGTGACTTGCAGCTACCGCTTCAATAATGGAATCTTTCGAGTAGAAGCCAGAAAAGAATGGTGTGCCGATCAAGGCTAAAGAGCCAAGCAATGAGGTCAACCAAGTAATCGGCATGTACTTCCATAGACCACCCATGTTGCGCATGTCTTGATCGTGGTGCATACCCATGATCACGCTACCTGCTCCCAAGAACAAAAGAGCCTTGAAGAATGCATGAGTCATTAAATGGAATACA
The DNA here is from genome assembly GCF_018882385.1 of Polynucleobacter sp. 30F-ANTBAC. Classification (GTDB taxonomy): domain Bacteria; phylum Pseudomonadota; class Gammaproteobacteria; order Burkholderiales; family Burkholderiaceae; genus Polynucleobacter. The sequence continues at coordinate 585,285 of NZ_JACVON010000002.1, read as the reverse complement.
GCAATTGGGTAGGCTGAAACACCCAAGGCAACTGTCATATAGCCCAGCTGTGACAATGTGGAATAAGCCACGACGCGCTTAATATCGTTTTGCACAATGCCCAAGAAACCCATAAACAAAGCAGTGATCGAGCCAATGATTAAGACAAAAGACAAGGCCGTATCAGATAACTCAAACAACGGTGACATACGGCTCACCATGAAGATACCCGCTGTCACCATAGTGGCAGCGTGAATCAATGCAGAAATGGGGGTCGGGCCTTCCATCGAGTCAGGCAACCAAACGTGTAATGGGAACTGAGCTGATTTACCCATCGCTCCGATGAATAAGCAGATGCAAGCCACGGTTAAAAGATTCCAATCGGTACCAGGCAACACTTGCTGCAACATCATTTCTTTTTGAGCAAAGACGTCGTTGTAGCTCATGCTACCGCTATAAGCCAACAACAGGCCAATACCAAGGATGAAGCCAAAGTCACCTACACGATTCACCAAGAAAGCTTTCATATTGGCAAAAATCGCTGTAGGTCGCTTGTACCAAAAGCCAATCAATAAATAGGAGACCAATCCAACAGCTTCCCAACCAAAGAAAAGCTGCAAGAAGTTATTACTCATCACCAACATCAACATGGCAAATGTAAACAATGAGATATAGGAGAAGAAGCGAGCATACCCCTCGTCCTCAGACATATAGCCAATGGTGTAAATGTGCACCATCAAAGATACAAACGTCACCACCACCATCATCATGGCAGTTAAAGGGTCGACCAAGAAGCCAACTTCTAGGCTTAACTCACCTAATTGCATCCATGTGTAAATAGTTTCATTGAACCTAGCACCCGCCATCACATCATTCAAAACCATGAACGATAAGAGACAAGCAATTGCCACACCTAAAATAGTGACGGTATGCGATGCTGTTCGACCAATTAAGTTGCCAAAGAATTTAGTACCAAATAAACCAGCAATCGCAGAACCTAATAAGGGTGCTAATGGAATTGCTAGAAGTACTAGAGGATTTAAGGTTGGAGTTGTCATATGAGATTTCTGCTTAGCCCTTCAGCTGTCCAAGATCTTCAGCATGAATCGTGTCAAGCTTACGGAACATCGTTACTAAGATAGCTAAACCAATAGCAGCTTCAGCCGCTGCAACAGTCAAAATAAAGAATACAAAAACCTGCCCGCTCATATCACCTAAATAGTGTGAGAAAGCGATGAAATTCATGTTGACGGCCAAAAGCATCAACTCAATGGCCATTAACAAAACAATGATGTTTTTACGATTTAAGAAAATACCTACAACACCAATCGCAAACAGGATGGCACCGAGAACAAGGTAGTGGGCTAACGTGATAGTCATAGCTAAGTCCTTTTCCTTTTTCTTATTGCTGATCAGATGAAGAATTTGATGACATAGAAGTCACGATACGCACACGATCTTCTTTACGTGTTCGAATTTGCTCAGCAATATCTTGAGTCTTCTTATCTTTACGACGACGCAAAGTTAAGGCCACTGCAGCAATAATGCCCACCAACAAAATAACACCCGCAACTTCAAAGCTAAATAAATAAGTGGTGTAGAGCAAAATACCCAACGCCTTTGTGTTGTTGGCAGCCACTTCAGGACTGAATGCTGCAACAGGCTGAGCTGTCCCAATAAAGCCACGAATCAAAACAATAGCCATTTCAGCAACAATGATTGCCCCCACAAGGGAAGCCACTGGCAAGTACTTTTGAAAATCCTTACGCAAGTGATCCAAATCCAGATCCAACATCATCACCACAAATAGGAATAAAACCATGACGGCGCCGACATAAACCAAAACCAACATGATTGACAAGAACTCTGCTTCCAGCAACATCCAAATGGCGGCGGCTGTAAAGAAAGAGAGCACCAAAAATAAAGCCGCATGAACAGGATTGCGAGCCGTAATAACGCGCAAAGCAGCTATCACTAAGATTGCTGCAAAAATATAAAAAAGAAGGGTTTTAGGTTCAAGCATCATTTGTATTTAGCATCCGCTGATTTGTTGGCTGCAATCTCAGTCTCATAACGATCGCCAATTGCCAATAACATTTCTTTTGTGAAATACAAGTCACCACGTTTTTCACCGTGGTACTCATGAATGTGGGTTTCAACAATGGCATCCACGGGGCAAGCTTCCTCACAGAAACCACAGAAAATGCATTTTGTTAAATCAATGTCATAACGGGTTGTGCGACGTGAACCATCATCCCGTTGATCGGATTCAATCGTGATTGCCATTGCCGGGCAAACAGCCTCACATAGTTTGCAAGCAATGCAACGCTCTTCGCCATTTTCATAACGGCGCAAGGCATGCACACCACGAAAACGAGGTGACATTGGCGTCTTCTCTTCTGGGTATTGAATGGTATTTTTTGTTTTAAATAAATACTTACCAGTAACAGCTAAACCCTGAAAAAGTTCCTTCAATAGAAGGCTAGATAAAAACTCACGGATACGTTGAAACATCATCTATTCTCCGCCTTATTTCCAAATTGACCAGGGCGACAATACCCAAGCACCCAACAATAAAATCCAGAAGATAGAGATGGGCATGAATACCTTCCAACCTAAACGCATCAATTGGTCATAGCGATAACGTGGGAAAGAAGCTCTTAACCAGATAAAGCAAGACAAAAAGAAGAAGGTCTTACCTGCTAACCAGAAAAATCCAGGGATATCTCTTAAGATTGGAGCATCCACAATTGGTGACCAGCCCCCAAAGAACAAGATCGACGTCAAAGCAGCAATCAAAATCATGTTGGCATACTCAGCCAAGAAGAACATAGCAAAAGCCATACCTGAGTATTCAATCATGTGACCCGCAACAATCTCAGACTCGCCCTCAACCACATCAAATGGATGACGGTTCAATTCAGCAACACCTGAAATAAAGTAGATCAGGAACATTGGCAATAAAGGTAACCAGTTCCATGACAAGAAGTTCAAGCCAATACTCGCAAAGTATCCGCTTTGCTGAGACTTCACAATATCCGACAAGTTAAGCGTGCCCGAAACCACTAATACTGCAGCAAGGCCAAAACCCATGGCAATCTCATAAGAGACCATCTGAGCTGAGGCGCGCATCGCACCTAAGAATGCATATTTAGAGTTAGAGGCCCAACCTGCCAAGATAATGCCATACACCCCGATGGATGTAATAGCCATCACATAAAGAAGACCCGCATTAACATTGGCCAACACCATGTCTGCTTGAAAAGGAATCACTGCCCAAGCAGCAAATGCTGGAGCAATCACCATCACGGGCGCCACAATGTAAAGCACCTTGTTGGCTTTACTTGGCATGATGACTTCTTTAAGTAATAACTTAAGAGCATCGGCAATTGGCTGTAACAAACCTAAAGGTCCTACACGGTTAGGTCCCAAACGAATATGCATCCAACCAATTAGCTTACGCTCCCACAATGTTAAATAAGCCACGCAGCCAAACATGGGGAGAACAATGATGATTATCTTTAATAAGATCCAAACGATTGGCCATAGCATCTCGCCAAATAGAGCAAGGCCTTGCGTATTAATTGCTTGAATTAAATCGCTCATACGCGCTCCACTGACAATTGACCATTCATTGAACCCAAGGCAGCACTTGCAGCAGTGCCAGCCGATAAGCGAACCACGCCATCCATGAGGTGCTTGTCTTCAGTTGCTGGCATAACAACACTAGCTCCCAATTGGGATACCTTAACTGCATCCCCTTCTTTTAAACCTAACTGAACAAATAGATTGCTAGGTAAACCTAGTTTGACTGCTCGCTTAGCATCTTGCGTTAACTGCAATGCTGGCGCGCGGCGCACAATCGGGTCCGTAGAGTGAATCGTCACATCCGTCAAACGTTCAATCGCTGGTGTGAACACACTTGTCACCGCTGGAACAATAGTTGTTTGATTACTTAATTGAGTTTCAAAGTTAGTTGGCAAAGCTTCAGCCAATACCTCATCGGAACTATTGAAGTAGTAGTTTTCTAAACCAAGCACTTGGCCTAACACTCTTAATACTTTCCATGCAGGACGGGCTTCACCAAGTGGGCGAACAGCCGCTTGAACGGTTTGCAAAGTACCTTCAGCATTGATATAACTGCCGGACGTTTCTGTGTAAGGCGTTACTGGCAACAATACGTCAGCCACTTCTCTTAACTCAGCACTATCAAATGCAGTCATAGCAATGACAGTACCGGCTTTAGCCAATGCCGCCTTTGCTAACTGAGGGTCAATGAGATCAGCACCAGGCTCTACACCGAGCATCACCACTGCTTTTAGATCCTTACCAAGAATGCCTTGAACTCCAGAAGTGGAAACTGCCTTCACGAGGTGAGCACCCACTGAGTTACCACCTTCTGGTAAGAATCCCAATACAGCTTGGGTTTGCTCGGCAATGAATTGTGCGTAAGCATGCAATTGCGCAAACTGAGGATGTGCCATAGCAGCAGAACCAAGGAATATAGCTTTACGCTCGCCCGTTAAAAGGCTATCAGCAATGGCTTGTGCATGAGCGCTAACTGTTGCATTACTTGGCGCACCAATACCCTTAGCTTGAGCAACTGCAGATGCCACGCCCGCTAATTCAGCAGGCCAATTCGAAGGCGTTGCCAAAGCAGTTGCTGCGATAGGCATTAACCAATCTTCTGAGCTAGCACCCAAGCGAGTCACTTTAAGGCCACGCTTTGAAGCCGCACGAATACGTGCCGCTAACAACGGTTGATCTTTACGTAAGAAGCTACCGATGAAGAAAGCTCTCTGCAATTGAGAAACATCCGCCACCTTCATACCCAACCAAGGGGCTTTGGATGCTGCTTCAGCAAACCCACTCACATCCTGTTGGCGTAAACGAGTTTCTATGTTGTTAGAGCCCAGATCACGTACAACTTTTTGTAAAAGATATAACTCTTCAACACTCGCCATAGGATGAGCCAGTGCGGCAATCGCATCGGAACCATGGTCGGCTTTGATAGAGTTCAAAGAGCGAGCAACATAATCTAAAGCTGTTTCCCAGTCCGTTTGAATCCATACGTTATCCTGCTTCACCATCGGCGATTTCAAACGATCAGCACCATTCAAACCTTCGTAAGCAAAACGGTCTTTATCACTGATCCAGCATTCATTAAGTGCTTCGTTCTCTAATGGAACTGTGCGTAAAACTTGATTGGCTTTCGTTTGAAGAACAATGTTGCTACCCATAGAGTCATGCGGACTAACCGAACGACGACGACCCAATTCCCAAGTGCGGGCTGAGTAACGGAAAGGTTTGCTTGTTAATGCGCCAACCGGACACAAATCAATCATGTTGCCCGATAACTCAGAGTCAACTGATTGACCAACAAACGAGGTAATCTCTGAATGCTCGCCGCGGTTAAGCATGCCCAACTCCATCACGCCACCGATCTCTTGACCGAATCGAACGCAACGTGTGCAGTGAATGCAGCGACTCATCTCTTCCATCGAAATTAATGGGCCCACATTCTTATGGAACACCACACGCTTCTCTTCTGAGTAACGTGAGGTTGTTTTACCGTAACCAACTGCTAAATCTTGTAACTGGCATTCACCACCCTGGTCGCAAATAGGGCAATCCAATGGGTGATTGATCAACAAAAACTCCATCACCGACTTTTGCGCTTGGATGGCTTTCTCAGAATGCGTGTGAATCTTCATGCCAGGTGTCACAGGCGTTGCGCAAGCAGGCAAAGGCTTAGGAGCCTTTTCTACTTCCACCAAACACATACGGCAGTTAGCCGCGATCGATAATTTCTTGTGATAGCAAAAATGAGGAATGTGCGTACCAACTTTCTTGGCCGCATCCATCACCATAGAGCCTTGCTCGACTTCTACCGATTTACCATCAATTTCGATTTCAACCATCTTTTTTCCCGTAACTCTCTGAGACGCTTAAACGTAAGCCGGCACAATGCAACGCTTGTGCTCAACGTGATACGCAAACTCATCCATGTAATGCTTCAACATGCCACGCACCGGCATTGCCGCAGCATCGCCTAATGCACAAATAGTTCTTCCTTGAATATTGGCTGCCACATCGTTCAAAAGATCTAAATCTTCTGGGCGACCCTGGCCATGCTCAATACGATTTACTATGCGCCATAACCAACCTGTACCTTCGCGGCAAGGTGTGCATTGACCACATGATTCTTCGTGATAGAAATAAGATAAACGCAACAAGGATTTCACCATGCAACGCGTTTCATCCATCACGATCACAGCACCAGAACCCAACATTGATCCCGCTTTAGCGATGCTGTCGTAATCCATGTCGGTTTCCATCATCATGGCACCCGGAATCACTGGCGCAGATGATCCACCCGGAATCACAGCTTTAATTTTTTTGCCGCCTCGCATGCCGCCCGCAAGATCTAAGAGCGTAGCAAAGGATGTGCCCAATGGAATCTCATAATTACCAGGACGCTCTACGTCACCTGAAATTGAGAATATTTTGGTGCCACCGTTATTCGGTTTACCCAACTTAGCGTAGGTCTCACCACCCACAGCAAAAATGAACGGTACAGCAGCAAAGGTCTCGGTATTGTTAATCGTCGTTGGCTTACCGTACAAACCAAAACTGGCTGGGAAAGGCGGTTTGAAACGCGGTTGGCCCTTTTTACCCTCTAAAGATTCAAGCAAGGCAGTTTCTTCACCACAGATATAAGCACCCCAACCATGATGCGCATGCAACTGGAATGAAAACTCTGAACCACAAATCTTGTTACCCAAGAAACCTGCCGCACGTGCTTCTTCAAGAGCTTCTTCAAAGCGCGCATAACCTTCCCAGATTTCTCCGTGAATATAGTTGTAACCCACATCAATACCCATGGCATAAGCAGCAATCGCCATGCCTTCAATTAACGCGTGCGGGTTGTATCGAATGATGTCACGATCTTTGAAAGTACCAGGCTCACCTTCGTCTGTATTACAAACCAAGTATTTGCTACCAGGGAACTGGCGTGGCATAAAACTCCACTTCAAACCTGTTGGGAAACCAGCACCGCCACGACCACGTAAACCTGATGCCTTTACTTCAGCAATCACAGCTTCAGGCGTCGTGCCTTCACTCAAAATCTTACGCAATTGAGCATAACCACCACGGGCAACATAATCTTTTAAGCGCCAGTTATCGCCACTTAAACCAGCCAAAATTAATGGCTGAATATGTCGGTTGTGCAAACTTGTCATACTGCACTCCCTTGCTCTTTAGCTTTTGCTTTTAATTCTTCAATCAAAGCATCTAATTTGTCATTACTCATAAAACTGCACATCGTTTTATTGTTCACGATAGCCACTGGCGCATCACCGCAAGCTCCCATACATTCACCCTCTTTGAGAGTGAATGTGCCACACGGCGTTGTCTCGTTGTAGCCAATGCCTAACTTTTTCTTGAGATACTCACCGGCACGTGTACCACCCGACAACTCACAAGGTAAGTTAGTGCAAACAGCCAGCTTGAACTTACCCACCGGTTTGGTGTCATACATGTTGTAGAAAGTAGCGACCTCTTGCACAGCAATTGGTGGCATTTCTAAAATATCAGCAATCTCTTGAATCGACTCAGGCGTCACCCAACCATATTGGTCTTGAGCTACAACCAAAGCAGCCATCACAGCAGATTGCTTTTGATCAGCAGGGTACTTAGCAATATTGCGATCAATTTCAGCACGGGCTTGTACAGAGAACATGTCGCTCTTATCCTTTTAGCGGTCAATCTCGCCGAACACAATGTCCTGCGTACCAATAATCGTTACAGCATCAGCCAACATATGACCTTTTGCCATTTCATCCAAAGCAGCTAAATGTGCAAATCCTGGGGCACGAATCTTCAAACGATACGGCTTGTTTGCACCATCAGAAATTGCATAAATACCGAACTCACCTTTTGGATGTTCTACAGCTGCATAAGCCTCACCTGTTGGCACGTGAATACCTTCGGTAAATAACTTAAAGTGGTGAATCAACTCTTCCATGTTGGATTTCATATCCACACGTTTTGGACTAGTGACTTTATGGTTGTCACTCATCACAGGACCTGGGTTAGCACGCAACCACGCCACACACTGCTGAATAATTTTGTTGGATTGGCGCATCTCTTCAACACGAACTAAATAACGGTCGTAAGAGTCACCATTCACCCCAACCGGAATATCAAACTTGAGTTGATCGTAGACTTCATAAGGTTGCTTCTTACGCAAATCCCATTCGATACCAGAGCCACGCAACATCGGACCAGTAAAGCCTAATTGCAATGCTCGCTCTGGCGTTACCACACCAATGCCAACCAAACGCTGCTTCCAGATACGATTATCAGTGAGCAGTGTCTCGTACTCATCCACGTAACCAGGAAAACGATTGGTAAAGTCTTCAATAAAATCCAATAACGAACCTTGGCGGTTCTCATTGAGTTTCTTGACGGCTTTTTCGCCACGAATCTTGTTAGCCAAATACTGAGGCATCACGTCCGGTAGATCACGATAAACACCACCTGGACGGTAATATGCAGCATGCATGCGAGCGCCGGAAACAGCTTCATACATATCAAACAGTTCTTCGCGTTCACGGAATGCGTAGAGGAATACTCCCATCGCTCCCACGTCTAAACCATGGCAACCAATCCACAATAAGTGATTGAGCAAGCGAGTAATCTCATCAAACATGACGCGGATGTATTGCGCACGCACCGGTACATCCACTTGCAATAGCTTTTCAATCGCCATCACATACGCATGCTCATTGGCCATCATGGATACGTAATCCAAACGATCCATGTAAGGCACGTTTTGAATCCATGTCCGTGTCTCTGCTAATTTCTCAGTGGCACGGTGAAGTAAACCAATGTGCGGATCGGAACGTTGAATAACCTCGCCGTCTAACTCTAAAACAAGACGCAAAACACCGTGAGCTGCTGGATGCTGCGGGCCAAAGTTAAGTGTGTAATTTTTGATTTCTGCCATGACTTATGCCCCGTAGCTTTCTTCACGAATCACTCTTGGAGTAACTTCGCGAGTCTCAATGGTAACGGGCTGATAGATGACGCGTTTTTGCTCTGGGTCGTAACGCATTTCAACGTTGCCAGAAACTGGGAAATCTTTTCGGAATGGGTGACCAATAAAACCATAATCGGTCAGAATGCGGCGTAGGTCATCATGACCATCAAACAAGATACCAAACAGGTCAAACGCTTCACGCTCAAACCAATTAGCAGAGTTCCAGATGGGTGTCACAGAAGCAACCAATGGGTATCCATCTTCTGGTGCAAATACTCTCAAACGCAAACGCCAGTTATGTTGCACAGACAGCAAGTGGCTGACAACGGCAAAACGTGGACCTTCCCACGTGGCATTGTCGTAATCGCTGTAGTCAACACCACATAAATCGATGAGTTGCTCGAAGCCCAAGCTTGGCTCATCTCGCAATGTTTTAGCAACTTCTAAATAATCTTCAGAACGAACCACCAAGGTCAATTCTCCAAGCGCCTCATGGATACGGGCTACTTTTTTACCAAGCACTTTCTCCAAACGACCTTGAAGCACTGTTAGCAAATCTGTCATATCAAGCCTTTCTCGCAATCGTGCTGGTACGCTTGATTTTGGCTTGTAACTGAATAATGCCGTACATCAAAGCCTCAGCCGTTGGAGGACATCCTGGCACATAAACATCTACAGGAACAATGCGATCACAACCGCGAACTACAGAATAAGAATAGTGATAGTAACCACCGCCGTTAGCGCAAGAGCCCATTGAGATAACCCAACGAGGCTCAGGCATTTGGTCATACACTTTGCGAAGAGCAGGAGCCATCTTGTTACATAAGGTTCCCGCAACAATCATCAGATCGGATTGGCGAGGAGACGGTCTAAACACAACGCCAAAACGGTCTAAGTCATAACGTGAGGCGCCCGCATGCATCATTTCCACAGCGCAACATGCCAAACCAAAAGTCATTGGCCAAAGTGAGCCGGTTCTCGTCCAGTTAATCAGCTTATCGGCTGATGTAGTGATAAAACCTTCTTTTAAAATACCTTCAAGAGCCATGTCTAGTCCTTAATCCCAGTTAAGGGCGCCTTTCTTCCAGATGTAGGCAAAACCAATAACAAACTCCAACAAGAAGATCGCCATTGAAATGTAACCAGGCCATCCAATATCCGTTAAGGCAACACCCCATGGAAAAAGGAAAGCAGTTTCTAAGTCAAAAAGGATGAAAAGTATCGCCACCAAGTAGTAGCGAACGTCGAATTTCATGCGAGCATCTTCAAATGCGTCGAAACCGCACTCATAAGGAGAGACTTTTTCAGCGTCAGGCTTATTGGGGCCGAGAATTTTTCCCAAACCCATGGGTGCTAAACCCACGCCAATACCAACGAGAATAAATAGCAATACCGGTAGATAAGCTTCTAAGTTCAAGAGCGTTCCAATTCTTAACTAAAACAACACTTTATATTTTCGTTAAACTGTCTTTCGCCTATCTGACAAGCGAAAAACAAACCATTTTGGTGCCGTCGGCGAGACTCGAACTCGCACAGCTTACGCCACTACCACCTCAAGATAGCGTGTCTACCAATTCCACCACGACGGCCTACGGTAAAACCCTAATATTCTAGCCCAATGAGGCTTCTTTTTTAAGGTTTTTTTAAGCTTAAGAGTGACTTATTTTGGAATATTTTGACCAGGAACTGCCGCAGGCGGTACAGGACTAGGTGCTGTTTTTGCGGCCTCTGACTCCGCAACAGGTGCTGGAGCGCTTGTAGCTGATAAAACACCCGTATTTTCAGACTTGGTGGAGCTTAAAAGCGTAATTCCAAGAGTGGCAATGAAGAAAATTGTTGCAAAAATGGCTGTTAAGCGTGAAAGGAAGTTGGCTGAGCCTGATGCACCAAATAAACCACCTGATGAACCGCCGCCAAAAGCAGCACCCATATCAGCACCCTTACCCTGCTGAACCAATACCAAAATGATTACACCCACTGCTGTGATAATTTGCACAACAACCAATAATGTCTTAAGCCATTCCATCTGATTCTCCAAAAACTAAATTAAATACCTGCTTGGCACAAAGCCAGAAACTCATGTGCATCCAGAGATGCACCACCCACTAAACCACCATCTATATCTGGCATCGCCAATAATTCTTTAGCATTATCAGCCTTTAGGCTACCGCCGTACAAAATTGCTACTTTTGCGGCGGCTTCTGCATCAAAAGTAGCCAATTGCAACCTTAATTCTCGATGAACCTCTTGAGCGCCAGCAGGAGTAGGTACTTTGCCGGTACCTATAGCCCATACGGGCTCATAAGCAATGATGCAGGAGGCGATCTGCCCTTGAAGCAGATCAATAACCGCTTGAAGCTGCCTTCTGACAACCACTAAGGTTTTACCTTCTTCATACTCTTTTTCAGTTTCACCAACGCAGATAATCGGTGTCATGTGAGCCTGCAAAGCAGCTTTGGCTTTTCTGGCCACCAAGGTATCATTTTCCTGATGGTATTGACGTCTTTCCGAATGCCCCACAATCACATAAGCACACCCTAACTCTTGTAACATGGTGGCACTTACATCGCCTGTAAAAGCACCGTTCGGATGATCAGAAACATCCTGGGCACCTAATGCCACTTTTGTATTTTTAAGCAAATGATGCGCTTGCGGCAAATAAGGGTAAGGCACGCACAATCCAACACGGATAGGCAAATCATGGCAACGCGACTCTAATGTCTGCGTGCCTTGTGTCAGCAAAGTCTCAAGCATTTGCTGATTGGCAGCCAAGCTGCCATTCATTTTCCAATTACCAATGATAGTGAGTGGTCTCATTGATTTCTCTAATTCTTTAGATTTCATCGATTGTTAATACTATTTTGCCAATATGCTGACTTGACTCCATTAGCGCATGAGCTTGCCCTGCAGCTTCCAAAGGAAAAATCTCATGTATCACTGGCTTAATTTTTCCTGACTCGATCAAGGGCCATACATACGCTCTTAAGGCTCTAGCAATTGCCCCTTTAAATTCCACTGGTCTTGCTCTAAGAGTCGATCCTGTGATCGTTAAACGACGGCGCAACACTTGCCCCACGTCAATCTCAGAGGATTTACCCCCTTGGTGAGCAATGATAACAATACGACCATCATCCGCTAAACAATTAATTCCACGATTGAGATAAGACCCCGCCACCATATCCAAGATGACGTTAGCGCCAACTCCTTCTGTATGAGACTTCACCGCCTCCACAAAATCCTGCTCTTTGTAGTTAATGGCTAAGACAGCGCCCAAGTCCAAACAGGCTTTTGCTTTAACAGCATCTCCCACAGTCACAATGACGTCATGACCCAGCGCTGTTGCGATCTGAATCGCCGCCACACCAATGCCACTACTGCCACCATGCACCAATAAAGTCTCAGGTCCACGCCCATCCAAACCCAAGCGAGCGCGATCAAAAACATTACTCCAAACCGTAAAGAATGTTTCAGGCAAGCTGGCCGCCTCAACATCCGACAAACCTCTAGGTACAGGTAAGCATTGCGCTAAAGGCGCAATGCAGTACTCCGCATAAGCACCACCTGCGACCAATGCGCAGACACGATGCCCAACACCTAAACTAAAAAAATTATCAGAATGAGATAAATCACCACCAACAATCTCACCAGCGATTTCCAAGCCAGGTAAATCAGATGCGCCTGGCGGCACTGGATAAAAACCTTGACGTTGCAAAACATCAGGGCGATTGATGCCGGCGGCTCGAACTCGGATTAACACTTCACCAGAACCAACAGCGGGCTCAACCAAACTTGGTCGAGTCACCGCCTTCAGAACATCCGAGCTGCCATATTGGCTAATCTCAACAGCACGCATGCCGTTTATTAAATTACTGCTGTTGATCTTGTTGAACTTCAGCAGGAGCAGCGTCAGCTTCTGGAGCAGCACCATTCAAGGGAGCAATGCTAGTTCCTTCATCAGCACAAGCTGCTTTTAGAGATAAACGTAAACGTCCACGCTCATCCGCCGCCAACAATTTAACGCGTACAACTTGACCTTCTTGTAAGTAGTCTTTGACATCCTTAACGCGCTCGTTAGCGATTTCAGAAATGTGCAACAAACCATCTTTACCAGGAAGAATGTTGATCAATGCGCCAAACTCAAGCAACTTCACAACTGGACCTTCGTAGATCTTACCCACTTCAGCTTCAGCAGTGATGCCCTCAATACGACGCTTCGCTTCTTCCATGCCTTCAGCACTTGTTGAAGCAATCGTGACTGTACCGTCATCCGTAATATCGATGCTTGTACCAGTTTCTTTTGTCAAAGCCTGGATCGTTGCACCGCCCTTACCAATCACTTCACGAATCTTGTCTGGATGAATCTTGATCGTCACCATACGAGGAGCATGAGCAGACAATTCTGTACGAACGCCACCCATAGACTCTTGCATTTTGCTCAAGATATGCAAACGGCCTTCTTTAGCTTGTGCTAAAGCCACCTGCATGATTTCTTTTGTAATACCTTGTACTTTGATATCCATCTGCAAAGCAGTAATACCGTTTGAAGTACCCGCTACTTTAAAGTCCATGTCACCCAAGTGATCTTCATCACCCAAGATGTCAGTCAAAACAGCAAAACGGTTACCGTCCAAAATCAAGCCCATTGCAACACCAGCAACGTGTGCCTTCACTGGAACACCTGCATCCATCATGGCTAAACAACCACCACATACAGATGCCATGGATGAAGAACCATTGGATTCTGTGATCTCAGAAACAACACGCAAGCTGTATGCAAATTCTTCTGCAGACGGCAATACTGGAATCAATGCACGCTTAGCTAAACGGCCGTGACCAATTTCACGACGCTTTGGGCTACCTACACGGCCTGTTTCACCAGTAGCAAACGGAGGCATGTTGTAGTGGAACATGAAACGATCACGTTGCTCACCTTCTAAAGCATCAATAATTTGCTCATCACGTGCAGTACCTAACGTAGCAACGACTAAACCTTGTGTCTCACCACGTGTGAACAATGCAGAACCGTGCGTACGTGGCAATACACCTGTACGAATTTCGATTGGGCGAACAGTACGTGTATCACGACCGTCGATACGTGGCTCACCATTCAACACTTGACCACGAACGATCTTCGCTTCAATTTCAAACATGATGTTGTTAACTTCAACTTCATCAAATTCACCTTCAGCAGCAAGCTTAGCCATTACATCTTTTGTTACTTCTTTCAACTTAGATGAACGAGCTTGTTTTTGACGAATTTGATACGCTTCGCGTAAACCAGCTTCAGCCAATGCAGTTACTTTAGCAATCATTGGCTCATTCTTAGGAGCAGCTTGCCAATCCCACTCAGGTTTACCACCTTCGCGCACAAGATCATTAATCGCATTGATCGCTGTTTGCATTTGCTCGTGACCGTAAACAACCGCACCCAACATGATCTCTTCAGATAACTGGTAAGCCTCTGACTCCACCATCAACACAGCTGCTTGCGTACCCGCCACGATCAAATCCAATTCGCTGGTTGCTTGCTCTGTACGAGTTGGGTTTAATAAATACTGACCATCTTTGTAACCCACACGGGCTGCGCCAACTGGGCCAGCAAAAGGAATACCAGAAACAGCTAAAGCTGCAGAAGCGCCAATCAATGCAGGAATATCTGCAGGCACATCAGGGTTGATCGACACAACGTGAATCACCACCTGAACTTCATTTAAGAAGCCTTCTGGGAACAATGGACGCAATGGACGATCGATCAAGCGAGAAATCAATGTTTCGCTTTCTGATGGACGACCTTCACGACGGAAAAAACCGCCAGGGATCTTACCTGCTGCGTATGTTTTCTCTAAATAATCAACTGTTAGAGGGAAGAAGTTTTGGCCAGGCTTTGCATTTTTTGCACCAACCACTGTTGCCAAAATAACTGTGTCATCCACATCTACTAATACTGCACCACCTGCTTGACGGGCAATTTCACCTGTTTCCATACGAACAGTATGTGAACCCCATTGAAAACTCTTTACTACTTTATTAAACATCGTCATTTATGTATATCTCCAATCAACATTTGCCATAGAAATGCAGCGCTATGGCAGCACTGGAGCGTGGGGGATGACCGAGAAAGGATGCCATTCCAAAGAAAGGCTGAAGATACGAGACTTTACAAGCTGTCTTTGGAATGACACGGGTCCTAACTACGAGCAGCCACCGACCGCTCAAAACGATAATGCCTGCCAAAGTTAACTTAGGCAGGCATTGTCGGTATTACTTACGTAGACCGAGCTTATCAATCAAAGCGCGGTAACGATCTAAATCTTTACCTTTCAAATAGTCGAGTAAACGACGGCGACGGCTAACCATCTTCAACAAGCCACGACGGCTGTGATGATCTTTAGCGTTTGCTTTGAAGTGAGTTGTTAAGTCATTGATACGTGCGGTCAATAAAGCTACTTGAACTTCAGGACTGCCTGTATCGTTTGCTGCGCGGGCATTCGCTTTAACGATTTCCGCTACTTTAGCTGTAACAATAGCCATGTTTATTACTCCATACTTGCGAACATTCGAGCTAAAACTCATTCAATGTTGAGTTCTTACCCAAGATGTCGTGCGAATTGTTGAAAAAACTTCTTAAGCTCTTTCCAGGCAAATACCTAGAAAGAGCCAAGATTATAGCCTAAACAGCCATTTGAGCATTTAATTTGTGCTGACTAGGGTCATGAAGCTTATTTAAAGCTGCCAAATACGCTTTAGCTGAGGCTGCCACAATATCTGGATCCGTACCAACGCCATTCACAATTCTGCCGCCTTTTGAAAGACGGACGGTCACTTCACCCTGTGACTCTGTCCCCGTAGTAATCGCGTTCACAGAATACAAAAGCTGCTCTGCCCCGCTTTTTACCTTGGATTCAATCGCATTCAAGGTGGCATCGACAGGGCCATTGCCTTCAGCTTCAGAAATGAACTCTTCCCCACCTGATTTGAAGATAACCTTTGAAAAAGGGCGTTCCCCAGTCTCAGACCTTTGTGACATTGATATAAAACGATAGTAGTCACTAGCTTCTTCAGCGTTATTACCAACAATCGCAGTGATATCTTCATCAAAAATCTCTGCTTTTTGGTCAGCCAAGGTCTTAAATCTGGCAAAAGCCTCATTCATATCGGCTTCCGTTTCTAACTCAATACCCAACTCTTGCAAACGCTGCTTAAAGGCGTTTCGTCCTGATAATTTGCCCAAAACAATCTTATTGGCAGCCCAACCCACATCTTCAGCACGCATAATTTCATAGGTATCACGAGCTTTTAAGACGCCATCCTGGTGAATACCTGACGCATGGGCAAAGGCATTCGCCCCCACCACTGCTTTATTAGGCTGAACCACAAAGCCTGTAATCTGAGACACCATCTTAGATGCCGGTACGATTTGGGTCGTATCGATGCCAACTGACAAATCAAAGTAGTCTTTACGGGTTTTAATCGCCATAACAACCTCTTCCAATGAGGTATTACCAGCTCTTTCACCCAAACCATTGATCGTGCACTCTACTTGACGCGCACCACCAATTTTGACGCCAGCCAATGAATTTGCAACACCCATACCCAAGTCATTGTGACAATGAACAGACCAAATGGCTTTATCTGAATTAGGGATACGCTCGCGCAAGGTCTTGATAAATTCGCCGTAAAGTTCTGGCACGGCATAACCCACCGTATCAGGCACGTTAATGGTGGTAGCACCCTCGGCAATCACAGCCTCAAGCACGCGGCACAAGAAATCCATCTCAGAGCGGTAACCATCCTCTGGTGAAAACTCAATGTCATTGGTATGGTTGCGTGCAAAGCGAACCGCTGCCTTGGCTTGCTCAAATACCTGATCCGGCGTCATGCGCAATTTCTTCTCCATGTGCAATGGAGAAGTTGCAATAAATGTATGAATACGCTTTGAGTTGGCACCTTTCAACGCCTCGGCTGCTCGACTGATATCGCGTTCGTTGGCGCGAGACAAGGAACAAACGGTGGAGTCCTTGATCACCTGAGCAATCGCAGAAATAGCAGCAAAGTCACCATCGGAACTCGCAGCAAAACCGGCTTCGATCACATCGACTCTTAAGCGCTCAAGCTGTCTGGCAATCCTAACCTTTTCATCTTTGGTCATCGAAGCACCAGGAGACTGCTCACCATCTCTCAAGGTGGTATCAAAAATGATTAATTTATCTGTCATAAAAACTCCCCAACTTACAAAAATTTCAAAATAAAAAACCCCAGTTTGACTGGGGTTCGTGTTGTTTTGCTTGTACTAAGTGTTTAAGCGTGCACAGACCCCAGGTTTTGACCTAGTTTTAGTAGTAGTAGCAGTGACAAGCTGTTGTTCATGTTTACCAATATACACAAAAAATGAATTAATTGTTAGAAAGCATATCTGAGGCTTTCTTCTTTCGCAAGAAGATCTTTTGCCACAACCAGAAAACATAGCCGGATAAGGCATAAGCCACAAACAAACCAAACAAAGCCACAGGAGGGTCACTTGACACCAATACAAAGCCCAAGATGATCAAAATCATCACGCCAAAAGGCGCTCTGTATCGCACATCCAAAGCCTTACCACTGTAAAAGAGAGCATTCGAAACCATCGTAATGCCCGCATAGATGGTTAAGCAAAAAGTCACCCAAGGCAACGCTAACTCTTGAACCGGCAACTTGTTATCAACCGCGAGCCAGACAAAACCAGCAATCAAAGATGCTGCAGCAGGACTCGGTAATCCCTGAAAGAAACGCTTATCAACTGTACCGATGTTGGTATTAAAACGTGCCAAACGCAAAGCAGCGCCTGCGCAGAAAACAAATGCAGCCAACCAGCCCCATTTACCTAAATCTTTCAAAACCCACTCATACGCAATCAAAGCAGGTGCCACACCAAACGAAACCATATCGGTTAGCGAGTCATACTGCTCACCAAAAGCACTCTGAGTATTGGTCATGCGGGCCACACGGCCATCCATACCATCCATGACTAAAGCAATAAAAATGGCAATAGCGGCTATTTCAAAACGCTGATTCATTGATTGAACAATCGCAAAGAACCCACAAAATAAATTCGCGGTTGTGAAAGCGTTTGGCAACAAGTAGACACCACGGTTGCGTGGTCTTGTATCTTCACCGGTATCGCGTGCCATCCAATCAGACTTGCGTAGCGGCGTTGTTTTGCCGGACAAACCGCGAGACGATCTTAGTTTTCTACGTCGAAATATGCTCATAGACTAGGTTTTAGTCCAATCCTGGTAATTTAGCTAGTATGGTGGTTGTCGCAGACACTTTATCGCCAACAGTCACCATTGGCTCAGCTTCGAGAGGTAAATACACATCGACTCTGGAGCCAAAGCGAATAAAGCCGTAACGCTGACCCTTTTTAAGCTTGTCACCTAAATGGGCGTAACAAAGAATACGGCGCGCAATCAAACCTGCCACTTGAACCAAGGTCACCGTATGACCATTGGCATCAAACACAACAGCATTACGCTCGTTTTCTGTCGATGCTTTATCCAAGTCAGCATTAACAAACTTACCTGGAAAATACTCAATTTGTTTAATCGTGCCATTCACCGCTGCACGGTTGGAATGCACATTAAATACGTTCATAAAGACACTGATCTTTAATGCATCGCGACGAGCATACGGATCAAATGTTTTTTCAACAATGATGATGCGGCCATCTGCTGGAGATAAAACCGCATCCTTTACAACCGGTACTAAACGACCTGGGTCTCTAAAAAACTGTAAAACAAACGCAAAAATAATCCAGAAAGGCCATGACCATGCCCAACCACCTGTTGAATGAACAACAAAGAGGATGAAGCCTGCAATGGCTACGTGAGGCCACCCTTCTTTAGCAATGATTGGATGAGGGTAATTTATAGCCATCTTTATTTTCTTTCTGGATATCTTTTAATGTCTGCTTACAAGCTTAATAAATTAGTTCTTGCTTTGATCAACTAATTTATTTTTAGCAATCCAAGGCATCATGGCACGTAACTTACCACCCACCTCTTCAATTTGATGCTCTGCAGTCAAACGACGACGTGAAATCAAAGTTGGTGCACCTGCTTTGTTTTCTAAAATGAAGCTCTTCGCATACTCACCAGTTTGAATGTCTTTCAAACACTGACGCATAGCATTTTTAGTGTCTTCAGTTACAACACGTGGGCCAGTGACATACTCACCGTATTCAGCATTGTTTGAGATAGAGTAGTTCATGTTGGCGATACCACCTTCGTAGATCAAATCAACAATCAACTTCAACTCATGCAAACACTCGAAGTAAGCCATCTCAGGAGCGTAACCAGCCTCAACCAATGTTTCGAAACCAGCTTTGATCAATTCAACTGTACCGCCACATAAAACAGCCTGCTCACCGAACAAGTCAGTTTCTGTTTCTTCGCGGAAGTTTGTTTCGATAATGCCAGCACGACCACCACCGTTAGCAGCAGCGTATGACAAAGCTACATCACGAGCTGAACCTGTTTTATCTTGGTGAACAGCGATCAAGTGAGGCACACCACCACCTTGAGAGTATGTGCCACGAACTGTATGACCAGGTGCTTTTGGAGCAATCATGATCACGTCAACATCGTGACGAGGCACTACTTGACCGTAGTGAACGTTAAAACCGTGCGCAAATGCTAGAGCAGCACCTGCTTTGATATTTGGTGCAACTTCCTTGTTGTAAACGTCAGCGATTTGTTCGTCAGGCAACAACATCATCACAACGTCAGCGCCTTTAACAGCTTCAGCAACTTCTTTAACTTGCAAACCAGCGTTAGCCGCTTTAGACCAAGAAGCGCCATCTTTGCGCAAACCAACCGTTACCTTAACGCCAGAATCATTTAAGTTCTGTGCGTGAGCGTGGCCTTGTGAACCGTAACCAATGATAGTTACTTGCTTACCTTTAATAAGTGATAAGTCTGCATCTTTATCGTAAAAAACTTTCATGCTTTTTCCTATTTTTAATCAGTTTGTTATTAGTTAAAAAAATTACACTTTCAGGATACGCTCACCGCGACCAAGACCAGAGCTGCCAGTTCGAACTGTTTCCAAAATGGCACTGCGATCAATAGCTTCGATGAAAGCATCTAATTTACTACTATCACCCGTTAACTCGATGGTGTACGACTTATCGGTTACATCGATGATGTGCCCACGGAAAATATCCGCTAGGCGCTTCATTTCTTCACGCTCTTTACCAACCGCCCGAATCTTAATCAACATGAGTTCGCGCTCAATGTGTGGGCCATCACTCAAATCAATTAGTTTTACAACGTCCACTAAACGGTTCAAGTGTTTGGTAATTTGCTCGATCACATCATCTGAACCAATTGAAACAATGGTCATCCGAGACAAAGAAGGATCTTCAGTCGGTGCAACCGTTAGGGTTTCGATGTTGTAACCACGAGCAGAGAATAAACCAACCACACGCGATAAGGCGCCCGGTTCGTTTTCTAATAAAACAGAAATAATATGGCGCATTACAGATCCTCACTTCCTAAAAGCATTTCAGTAATGCCTTTACCAGCTTGAACCATTGGCCAAACGTTTTCAGTTGGGTCAGTTTGGAAATCCATAAATACTGTTCTATCTTTCATTTTGAAAGCTTCGCGCAATGCGGGCTCCACATCTGATTTTTTCTCGATGCGCATACCAACGTGGCCATAAGATTCTGCCAACTTAACAAAGTCAGGCAATGAGTCCATGTAAGAGCTTGAGTAACGTTTGTTGTACGTCAACTCTTGCCACTGGCGAACCATACCTAAGTAGCGGTTATTCAAAGAAACAATCTTGACAGGCGTGTCGTACTGCTTGCAAGTGGATAGCTCCTGAATACACATCTGTATGGAACCTTCACCGGTAATCGTCACCACCTCAGAGTCAGGGAATGCTTTTTTGATACCCATGGCATAAGGCAAACCAACACCCATCGTGCCCAAACCACCGGAGTTGATCCAACGACGTGGCTTATCAAATTTGTAGAACTGGGCTGCCCACATTTGATGCTGACCAACGTCAGAACAAATGAATGCATCACCCTTTGTTAATTCCCAAATCTTTTCAACCACGTACTGTGGCTTCACGATTTCAGTATCACGATCAAAACTGAGACAGTCTTTTTTGCGCCACTCGTTAATCTGTGACCACCAAGCATCTACTTTCTTTTGATTCTTACGTGGACCAGCCGCTTTAAGCATCTCAGTCATCTCAACCAATACCTCTTTGAGATCACCGACGATAGGCACATCTACTTTAACGCGCTTTGAAATCACGGATGGATCGATATCGATGTGAATGATTTTTCTTGGCACACTTGTAAAGTGGGCTGGATTACCAATCACTCGGTCATCAAAACGTGCGCCAATTGCAATGAGTACATCGCAATGCTGCATCGTCATATTTGCCTCATAAGTGCCGTGCATTCCCAACATACCCAAGAAATGAGGGTCTGTACCTGGGAAACCACCAAGACCCATCAATGTATTGGTTACGGGGTAACCCAATAAATCAGCGAATACTTTAAGTTCAGGAGCAGCGTCAGAAAGAATCACGCCACCACCGGTATAGATGTATGGGCGTTCTGCTTCCATCAACATAGAAACCGCTTTGCGCACTTGACCGCTATGACCTTTGATCACTGGGTTATAAGAACGCATGTTGATTTCTGCTGGGTAGTTAAAGTGTGCTTTTTGGAATGACACATCCTTAGGAATATCCACTACGACAGGACCAGGACGACCGGTTCTAGCAATGTGGAAAGCTTTCTTAAGAGTCAAAGCCAAATCAGCAGGGTCTTTAACCAAGAAATTGTGTTTAACAATCGGGCGTGTAATACCAACTGTGTCGCACTCTTGGAAGGCGTCTTCACCGATCGCGTTCGTTGGAACGTTACCCGTAATGATCACCATAGGGATCGAGTCCATATAGGCTGTCGCAATACCTGTTACAGCATTGGTCACACCTGGACCAGACGTTACAAGAGCTACACCGACATTCCCAGTGGCACGAGCGTAACCATCCGCAGCATGGACAGCCGCTTGCTCATGACGAACGAGGATATGTTCAAATTTGTCTTGTTTGAAGATCTCGTCATAAATAAATAAGACGGATCCACCTGGGTAACCCCAGACGTATTCCACACCTTCAGCATGAAGGGCATGGACCAAAATTTCGGCACCAATCATTTCAGGGCCATTTGGAGTTTGATTTTTAGCAGGGTTCAAAAGTTCCGCGCTGGTAGTTGTATTCATTTGTATTAGTCCTTTGCAATTTTCGGCAAAAAATTGTTTGGGCTACTCTGGCTCCGTGCTTGTGGCTCGGGTTCGAGTGGCGGTCGCTTGATCCGGGGAAAACCATCTTATGAAAGGCCCGGTAAGTCGAGCTGATTATTTTAGACCATAACGCCTTATTAGGGGTAGGTTTATCAGTCGTTGTCTAATAGAGGCTATGGCTTCTGCAAAAGAATTGTCTGACTTCCTCCAAGGAGTCCAGGCCAAATCCTTCAAACGTACCGTGTTTGCTACACGGGACGAGGAAGCAGCTTTAGATATTGTGCAAGATAGCATGATGAAATTAGCCGAAAAGTACGGTCACCATGAGGTATCTGAGCTACCCCTACTCTTCACCAGAATTCTCCAAAATACAACCTTAGACTGGTTCCGACGCCAAAAAACTCAAAATACTTGGATTAGTTTCTTTTCCTCATTCAAAAAGGGCTCAAAAGATAGTTTTGATGATTTTGACCAGTCAGATCCTCTGGAGTTCCTTGAATCTATTGAAGAAAATATTAATTCTGAGGATGGTTCAGCTCAATTGGAACGCAAACAATTGATTGAAATGTTAGAAATAGCTGTATCTAAGCTCCCATCTCGTCAACGAGAAGCGTTCCTCATGCGTTATTGGGATGATTTAGATATTTCTGAAACTGCCAAACTGATGGGTTGCTCCGAGGGAAGTGTGAAAACACATTGCTCTAGAGCTACCAGCGCCTTGGTAGAATCTCTTAAAAAACAAGGGTTTAAGCCGTGAACACCATCAAAAACCATCAAGAGCATGCCGCCTTTGCTGAAAAGCGCTTGGGAGCACTTGCCCGCGAATTGCTCGATGAAGGTGTCAAACAGCTTCCAGAACAGATTAACGCTCGCCTCAACCAATCCAGAGCTCTTGCTCTAGCTGCTTACCCACACCAAGAGAAATTGGCAACTGAATGGCTTTTTGCTGGCTTCCCGAGGACACTCTCCACTAACTGGGCTTCAAAAATGTGGGGGGCACTGGGAATAGCCCCTATTTTTGCCCTTAGCTTGGCATTATTTGCTATTGCTGGCTGGCAACAGGATGAGCGAATCAAAGACATTGCAACTGTTGATAAAGCCATTTTGACGGATACCGTACCTCCTGAGGCCTATAAAGATGATGGCTATGTCCGCTATTTACTGACCAATGGCAAAGATTTAGTTGTTGAAGAAGACGAAGAAGATATTTAATGATCGGAGTTTTCTTGAGCGCTTTTCGACCCACAAGCTTGAAATACCAAACACAACTTTTTCAACAAATTTGTGCGGCTTCAAATCGCTTTGCTCGCCAACTGATCATGGGACTCTTGCTAATCAGCTTAGGTCTTGGCTTTGCTCAAGCGCAGGCATGGAACGCTCTGAACGAAGAGCAACGTTCGGTTTTAGCGCCGCTTGAAGAAGACTGGTCTTCTTTGAATCAGAATCGCCAGAAGAAATGGGTAGAGGTTGCCAACCTTTACCCCAAAATGAGCGAAGCCGATCGTATAACTTTACAGTCACGGATGTACGAATGGTCAGGCCTATCGAGCAGACAGCGACAAAGAGCGCGCGATAACTATTTAAGAACTTTAAAAATATCACCCGAGAAAAAAGCTGCTGCGTGGGAAAACTACCAACAACTCAGCGATGAAGATAAAAAACTCTTGGCTGAAAAAAGAGCTGCCTCTTCCAAACGTACCACAGTGACTTCACCAGCGCTAAAATAGCGCTTGTGAAACCCTCAGAAAAATTTACCCCTCTTCCAGCTGACTATCTCAGCTCACTGCCCTCACCAACAATCAAACGTCGCATTATTTTGAATCTTTATGAGATGCTGGTGCTAATGGGCGTCGCTGCACTTTTATTTTTAATGCCTCACTTGATCATTGGCGTCATGCTCGAAGTCACTGCGCCAGCGTGGTTTTTGTTAGCCCACATTTATTTAGTATTGGCTTTTTACTTTGTTTGGTATTGGACTAAAACGGGTCAAACACTGGCGATGCAAACCTGGAAAATACAAATGGTTAGCAAAGAGGGGCAAATCTTGAAACGTTCACAGGCGTTAAAACGATACGCGTTGGGATCGCTTTGGCTCATCCCTGCTGCCATTGCTTTATTTATCTCTGTGAGAACAGGCGGCTCCGAAAAAATGGGCACCTACTTCTCCATCATATTTTTTTCTGTGACGCTATTTCTCTGGCCACTCACAGCTTTATTGGATCGTAAAGATCGCCAAACACTACCAGACCGATGGGCTGGCACGCGCTTAGTTCAACTACCCCGCTTGATTCCTCATCCAGTCAGCGGTAGTGAAAAATGATTGCATCAAGCGCTCAAATAGAAGCCCGTTAATTCCAACATCTTTCATTGCTTGACGCATGCATTGCAACCATTGATCTCTCTCGGAGATCCCAATGGGAAACGTCATATGTCGTGCTTTGAGACGTGGATGGCCATACTGTTGAACAAATAAATCAGGGCCACCCATCCAACCACTTAAAAACATAAATAGTTTATCGCCTGAACTCGTCAAGTCTTGTGGATGCATCACTCTAATACCAGCATATGCAGGCTCCAAAGCCATCAAGTCATAAAAACGAGTCACAAGCTCGCGAAGTTTTTCTTCGCCGCCAATTAACTCATAAGTTGTTTTTTGTTCTGACATAACTGATTCAATTCGTTAGTAAATAGATAAGATAACTTTCAAACTTCTCTCAAAATTTCATTGGCGGAACTTCTGGTCATTTTTCTTTGTAGCCAGATACCACCTAACATGCACACAGCACCGCCTAATAGCATGCCATAAACCAAAATCATCCAAGAAGGCTTTAACTGTAACTCAAACACAAAATGAGCCAATGCCCAACCAACAACCAAAGCACCAGCAGCAGCCAACCCCCCAGCAATCAAACCAATGGCCGCTAACTCGGTATAAAAAGAACGGCTGATTTGAGTATTGGTCGCCCCTAAAGTTTTTAATAGGCCCGCATCCTTTAAACGCTGATCTTGAGTAGAGGCTAACGAAGCAGCCAATACCAATCCGCCCGCACAAATCGTTAAGGCAAATAAAAGCTCAATGGCAGCAGAGAGCTTATTCAAAACATCTTGAACTTGATTAAGCGCGGCCTCCACATCCACGACCGTGATGTTCGGGAATTGGCTAACCAAAGAAATATCAACTGGCAAAGCACCGGCAGGAGTGGGTGATTGTTGATAAGCAGTAATCCAAGTTTGCGGCATATCCACCATCATGGCTGGCGGCAAGATCGCAAAGAAGTTCACACGCATACTTCCCCAGTCCAATTGTCGAATAGAGGTCACTTTAGCCTCCACAGGAATGCCTGCAATATCAAAAGCCAGCGTATCTCCTAATGAGAATCCTAAAGTCTTAGCAATCCCTTGCTCCATTGATATTTCTGGCAAGTTCGTTGCCCCATGCCACTGACCTGCCACCAACTTATTTTTATCAGGCATCTCCGAAGCATAAGAAAGGTTAAATTCTCGATCAACCAACCTCTTGGCCCTGGCATCTTGATAGTGATCCGGCATCACCAACTTTTGATTGATGTGCGTGAGTCTACCTCTGATCATCGGGTACAAAATCACTTGATTTACCTGAGCCGCAAAAAGTTTTTCCTGAATAAGATTTTTTTGCTCTGGCTGGATGTTGATTAGAAACCGATTTGGAGCATCCGCTGGCGCTCCAGTTTTCCATGCGCTCAACAGATCCTGTCTCACAACAGCTAAAAGTAGCAAAGCCATGATGGCAATCGCTAATGAAGCAATTTGTAAACCTGTGAATAAACTTCTTCTCGATAAAGATTGCCAAGCAAAGCGCTGGACCACATGACGGCCAAAAATAGAATGCTCTGCTAACTTGGCAAAACCATGTACCGCCACCCAAGAAATAAGAACAAAGACCACAGCGCAAGCAGCAAAACCACCTAAGGTGATTAAAGCCAACTTGAAATCTTTTGCTACCAGAATCAATAAACCAAAGAAACTCATTAAACCTAACAACATTAACAACCATGTGGAGGTTTTGGGAAAAGGAATATCTTTCCTTAGAACACGTAACGGTGAAACATCGCTTAAGGCCATAAGCGGTGGCCAAATAAACCCTAACAACAAAACCACCGATACCAATAAAGACCAAATTAACGGCCAAATCGATGCTGGTGGCAAATCAGCAACCAATAGATCCCCTAGGAATAGCAATAACGCTTGATGCCCGAGCCAACCTAAAAATGCCCCCATCAAGCCACCCAATATCGCCACAACCAAACTTGCTCTGAAGTGCTCGAATAAGACTTGTTTTCTGCTAGCCCCCAAACACTTCCAAATCGCTGCAGGGCTAGATTGTTTGGAGATATAGCGCTTGGATGCTAAAGCCATTGCAACAGCAGCAATCATGGCTGTGAGCATTGCAACGAGTGATAAGAATCGTTCAGCCCTATCCAAGGTTGCCCTCATTAAAGGTTGAGCATTATCAACATCTTCCACTTTCACGCCACGTAACTGCTGCGAGCTAATTTTCTGATCAACCCATATCAAATAATCTTCAACCAGTTTGTCAGAGCCAGAAATGAGAAAGCGATAAGTCACACGACTACCAAACCCAATGAGTTGAGTGGCAGCTAATTCTGAATCACGAATCATCACGCGTGGCGCAAAATTTAAAAAGCCAGCGCCTTTATCCATCTCTTGCGTCAAAACGGCACTGATCTTGAATTGAGATTGACCCAAGCTTAGAAGATCTCCTACTTTGAGATTTAAGCTAGGCAACAAGGTAGGGTCGACCCACACGGTACCGGGCTCTGGAATACCCTGAACAGCCACCCCTTTTGAAACTCCATCTGAACTAATTTTGAGCGTACCGCGCAACGGGTAATTCTCTGTAACCGCTTTTAAAGCCACCAGCTTGGCTTGTTGACCGCCACTGGACATGGTTGGGAAAACAGTTGTTTGGGCCGTATTCAACCCTCTTGATTGAGCCTCTTGAAGAAACAGGGCTGGCAAGGGTTGATCACTCTGAATCAATGCATCGGCAGCAATTAACTGCTTCGCATCACGTTCAAATGCTCGTTGCATCCTATCGGCCAAATAAGCCACACTACTTAAAGATGCAACAGATACAACTAGCGCAACGAAAAGCCAAATAAATTCTATCGACCTCAGAGAGCGAGTTATTGGACTCATAAATCTTTCTTGAATAAGCTATCAATGTAGCTGCTGTCGTTTGAGAAGCTTAAATATAAGCGAAATAAGCCCCGAACGTATGACCTGACATTGAAGGGGCTTTTTAAAATCCCCTCAATAAAAATTAATAGAGTGATAAGCCTTGAGCTGAAACTAGGTTTTTATAAATCTCAAACTCAGCCTTAATCTCTGCTCCAAATTGCTCGGGCGTATTACCCACAATAAAAGAGCCTGTATCAGCGATGCGTTTGCGAACGGCCGGGTCTTTTAAAACCTTCTGAACACCTTGATAGATCTTATCTACTGCCTCTTTTGACATCCCTGAAGGACCCAGTAAGCCGTAATAGGCCATACGATTGACAGGTGTTAAACCGACCTCAGCAAAAGTAGGTACATGCGGCAAATTAGCTAACCGCTTGGGGGCTGCCACCACAATCGGAATCAATCGACCCTCTTTGATATAAGGAATAGCTGAGGGTAAATTATCAAAAATAATAGGTACTTTGCCAGCAACTGTATCAACCAATGCAGGTCCTGCACCACGATATGGCACATGATTGATAACCGCACCACTTAGATTTTTAAATAACTCTGTTTGCAAATGTCCGATGCCACCTGCCCCTGAACTCGAATAGGCGTACTTACCTGGGTGACGTTTAATTAACTCAATAAATGATTTGTAATCTTTAGCTGGAAAGCTAGGGTGCACAGCAAGAACGTTGGGAGTTGCAGCAATATTGGTAATAGCCTGAAAATCTCTGATGGGGTCATACCCAATCTTCTTGTTAATTGCTGGGTTTGATGCTGTTGTCGAAACCGTAGCCATTCCGAGAACATAACCTTCTTTTGAGCTTTTGATGATATCGAGTGCCCCAATTGATCCACCAGCACCAGCTTTATTCTCAACTAGAACTTCTTGACCAAGAACCCGACTCAAAGGTTCAGCAATCGCTCTAGCAATAATGTCAGTACTTCCACCTGGGGCAAACGGAACAATTAAGCGAATAGGCTTATTAGGATAATTATGGGCAAAAGAAAGACTTGCGTTCGATAGTAGAACGATAAATCCAGCCATGACTAAACGACGCAATATCACTAACTTTTCCCTTAATTGAAGTATTTATTTTGAAATATTTGACCACAAAATTTATAGCCAAAATAAATAAATGGTTTCGGTAAATGTTTAACTTGAATGAAAAAGGGCCTAGTTATAAACTAGGCCCTTCTTATTTGGTGCGGCTGGCAGGAATTGAACCCACGACCCCTTGGTTCGTAGCCAAGTACTCTATCCAACTGAGCTACAGCCGCTTAAGACCAATATTATGCCATGGAAATTAAAAACTACATAACTCCTGCCGGTCACCAACGTATTAAAGATGAACTTTTGCATCTTTTGGACACCGAACGCCCGACGATTGTTAAAACAGTCACATGGGCAGCCTCCAACGGCGACCGCTCTGAAAATGCTGATTATCAGTATGGTAAGAAGCGCCTACGGGAAATTGACCGGAGAATTTACTTCTTAACCAAGCGCTTAGAAGATGCCGTTGTAGTTGACCCAGAGACTCGCGAACAAACAGATCAGGTATTTTTTGGTGCCACAGTCACCTTTGCCGATGAAGATGGCACAGAAACAACCGTTGCCATTGTGGGTGTAGATGAGGTCGACATGGATAAAGGCCATGTGAGCTGGATCTCACCGATTGCTAAAGCACTTATCAAAGCTAGGGAAGGTGATACCGTGAAACTGGCAACTCCAACGGGTATGAAAGCGGTTGATATTTTGCGGGTTACTTACCAAAAACTCTTGTAATTCTTAAGATATCCGCATTCTGCCTTAAGCGCCTCATGACCTTAGCGAGATGGTATCGGCTATCAACCTGAATAACAAAGTGAATGGAAACAGCACCCACCTCAGTGAAACGATCTTCCATAGCAACGTGAGCAATATTGGCATCAGCCGAGGTTAGCGTGCCGGCAATCTTTGCTAAAACACCTTTACCATTTTTAACATCGACACGAATGGCCACATCAAAGCTACGCTTAATGTCATCCGACCACACCACATCAATCCAATGCTCTGGATCACGGTGCTGCAAACGCAAAGCTTGACGGCAAACATCGGTATGAATTTGCAAGCCCTCTCCTTTGCCAAGGTAACCCAAGATAGTGTCGCCAGGGATAGCGTGACAACAGGCAGGGAAAGTCACTGATTGACCACCCGCTCCATCAATCATAATGGCTTGACGATGGTGAATAGTCGACTCATCAGCAGGATCCCAATCCGGGGTATCCAAACGCATTTGTGAAGAATGACCTTTATTTTCATAAACAATCATCTCAATACGCTTCGCAATCACAGCTGGGACGCGATGCCCCATGGCCATATCGGCACACAACTCTTCACGACCTTTTGAACCGGTCCAATGCAAAAGCTTTTCCCAAACCTCATCCGTTACCAAAGCGGCATCACTGCCTTGCTGTCTGAGAGCCTGAGATAACAAACGCTCACCCAACTGAATCGCTTCCGAGTAACGGCGGGTTTTTAAGAAGTGGCGAATAGCTGCCCTGGCTTTACCTGTTTTAACAAAAGTGAGCCAGACAGGATTTGGTTGAGAATTAGGCACAGAAGTAATTTCAACAATATCGCCATTCTTCAATTCTGTTCTAAGCGGTAGCTGAACACCATTCACCTTAGCGCCCACACACTCATTACCCAAGTCACTATGAACTGCATAGGCAAAGTCTAAAACTGTTGCGCCTCTTGGCAAAGCTCGGATTTGACCCTTAGGTGTAAAGACGTAAACAGCATCCGGGAACAAATCAATTTTGACATGTTCCAAGAACTCTTGAGAGTCGCCGCTCTTATTTTGTATATCAATTAACGACTGCAACCATTGATGAGCTCTGGTTTGCATTTCTGTTAAATCGTCATCACCTTCTTTGTAGGCCCAGTGTGCAGCAACACCTTCCTCCGCCACTTCGTGCATATCTTGGGTACGAATCTGGAACTCTACTGGCATACCAAAGGGGCCTACTAAAGTCGTATGAAGAGACTGATAGCCATTCAACTTAGGAATCGCAATATAGTCTTTGAACTTCCCGGGCATCGGCTTATACAAGGCATGTAAAACGCCAAGCGCTCGGTAGCACTCGTCCACCGTGTTGAGAGTTACCCTAAAGGCATAAACGTCTAACACTTGAGAAAAGCTCAAGTGCTTCTGACGCATCTTCATATAAATACTGTAAAGCGTTTTTTCGCGCCCACGTAAATCCGATTCCAAACCAGATTTACTTAAAGCCATTCTGGCGGCATCCAAGATTTTCGCCACCATTTCTTTACGGTTACCACGGGCCTTTTTAATCGCATTATTCAAAGTGGCATAACGAAACGGCGCCCAGTTCATAAAGCTTAAGTCTTGGAGCTCTCGATAAACTTGATTAAGACCTAGGCGATGGGCAATCGGGGCGTAAATTTCAGAAGTTTCTAAGGCAACTCTCTTCCGCTTAGCCAAAGCCATCGCGTCCAGAGTTCTCATGTTGTGCAAGCGGTCAGCTAACTTCACCAAAATGACTCGAACATCGCGAGCCATCGCCATGAACATTTTTCTAAAGCTCTCGGCTTGAGCCTCAGCATGGCTTTGGAACTCTAGCTTATCTAACTTCGTTAAACCCTCCACCAGTTCCGCTACTTTGCTGCCAAAGACTTCCACCAACTCCTCACGGGTACTGCCGGTATCTTCAATCACATCGTGTAACAGCGCGGCCATGATGGAAGAGGCATCCAAACGCCAACTGGCGCATAACTCAGCAACGGCTAAGGGGTGGGTAATGTAAGGCTCACCACTCTGGCGATACTGACCCAAATGGGCTGAATCAGCATATTGAAAAGCTTTACGAACTAAAGCTATTTCTTCAGGCTTGAGGTGGGTAATTTTTTCAGTAAGTCCCGCAAGCGAAATGACTTGCGGTTTGGGAGGCTTAGCCGGCTGGGACGTGGGTCCAAATAAATGCCGGCTAGACTGCTCTAGGATGGCGGCTAAGATGCCTTGTGCATCAGGATTGGTAGCCACCGTGTATCACCTCTTAGAGAGGTACTTTAACCAACATATCTCGATCTGTAACGCCAGCAGCAACTTCACGCAAAGCCGTTACTGTTGGCTTATCTTTGGCGTTAACTCGTGGAGCGTGTCCTTGAGCCAATTGGCGAGCGCGATAAGTCGCAGCCAAGACCAATTCAAATCGATTAGGAATTGTTTTTAAGCAATCTTCTACAGTGATACGTGCCATATATTTAACTCAAAAAGTACTAGGAATACCCAAAGGATAACGCACTTGTGAAAAAGTCACCGAAAGTTCGTTTTATGCCAATAATTAAATCAGGTGTTTAAGCCTCAGAGAACGACTTATTGAAGGCCCAACTCAGTAGCTAATTGGTGGTGTTTGGATAACTGAGAACTGGCTCGCAAACGACTCGTGGAGATGATTTGACGCAGTTCAAATAAAGCGGATTCAAATAAATCATTCACCACCAAGTAATCCGCTTCACGAGCATGACTCAATTCATCTTTAGCCGCAGAAACTCTGGCTAATATGGTCTTCTCATCATCTTGACCTCTTTTACGCAAGCGCTCTTCTAAGGCTTGAATCGATGGCGGCAAGATGAATATCCAAATAGTGTCAGAAATCATTTTCTGGATTTGGCGGGCGCCCTGCCAATCAATTTCCAAAAGAACATCTTTACCACTTTGCATTTGCGCTTCAATCCAAGATTTGGATGTACCGTAGTAGTTGCCGTGAACCTCAGCCCACTCTAAAAAATCCCCTGCTTCTTTTCTTTTTAGAAAGTCTTCCTTGGTTAGAAAGTGGTACTCACGACCATTTTCTTCACCAGGACGAGGTGAGCGTGTGGTGCAAGAAATCGATAGTTGAATCGCTGAATCTTTCTCTAGGAGCGCTTTAACCAAAGAAGATTTGCCTGCACCTGATGGTGCAACCAACATCAACATACTGCCTGTGTAACCCATAACGCTCTCCTGAAACTAACTTGTTTACTCGAGGTTTTGCACTTGTTCACGCATTTGCTCTATTAACAACTTCATCTCAATTGAAGCATCACTACTTTCTTGAGATACCGACTTTGAACCTAAGGTATTAGCTTCACGATTGAGTTCTTGCATTAAGAAATCCAATCGCTTACCAACAGGGCCGCCCTTCATAAGAGCTGCCTCAACAACATCCAAATGGGTCTTTAAGCGACTTAACTCCTCGGCCACATCAATACGAACACCATAAAGAACCACTTCCTGCCTAATTCTGTCAGAAATATCGGTTTTAGAGTTGGCATTACCTTGTGCATCAATACCGGTCAATATCTCAGTTAAGCGCTCCGATAACTTGGCTTGATGAGCTGCAACAATCGTTGGAATCAAGGGCTCCATCTTGGCAACAATGGCTCTGATGCCATTCACGCGCTCCATAAGAACGCCACGCAAAGCTGAGCCTTCTTCCTGACGACTCAGCTTAAGAGCTTTGACAGCTTCATTCGCTGCTTCCACCGTGGCATGACGCCACAACTCCTCGTTAGCCTTGGATTCATTGAGAATGCCAGGCCAACGCAGAATTTCACCCATCTTGAGACTTCCAGCATTGGGCATCTCTTTTAAGACAGCAGCCTCAAGGGCTTTTAAACCAATCAGAGCACCTGGATTGAGCAAGTCTGTGGGTGCTTGCGCTGCAGATGCCTCACGCAAGATATTGATTCGAAACTCAACCTTTCCCCTAGAAAGCTGTTTTGTCACTAGCTCTCTAATCCCCATTTCAGAGGATCTGCACTCTTCGGGCGAACGTATGTTCAAATCTAGGAAACGACTATTCACAGAGCGGCATTCCACCGCTACAGTTGCATAGACACCGCCACCCAGATCTAATTGTCTGGAGGCACTACCAAAACCGGTCATACTTTCTATCATTCATCCATTGTAAAGTCCTATCATGACAATATCCAAACGCCCTAGTAATCGCAGCCCTGAAAATTTACGCCCAATCAAGATGATTCGAGGTTTTACCAAGCACGCAGAAGGCTCTGTGCTGATTCAGTTTGGTGATACCCACGTGCTTTGCACGGCCTCTATCCTTGAAAAAGTACCCCCTCACAAGAAGGGCAGCGGGGAAGGCTGGGTAACAGCCGAATACGGCATGCTGCCAAGAGCCACCCATACCCGCAGCGATAGAGAAGCGGCTAAAGGCAAGCAAAGCGGAAGAACCCAAGAGATCCAGCGCCTAATTGGGCGCTCTATGAGAAGTGTTTTTGACCTGAAGCTTTTGGGCGAAAGAACCCTCCACCTGGATTGCGATGTTCTTCAAGCGGATGGTGGCACACGAACTGCAGCCATTACAGGGGCATTTGTGGCAGCAAGAGATGCGGTTAATCAATTACTAGAGAAAAAGCTGATTGCAGCCGACCCTATCAAAGATCATGTGGCAGCTATTTCAGTAGGCATCTACCAAGGTACACCTGTTCTAGATCTGGATTACGCAGAGGATTCCTCATGCGATACCGATATGAATGTGGTCATGACTGGCAAGGGTGGCATGATTGAAATTCAAGGCACGGCCGAAGGTGATGCTTTTTCTAGAGCTGAACTAGATGCTCTATTAGGTTTGGCTGAAAAAGGCATCCAAGAATTAGTCACGTTACAGAAATCTGCTTTAGCTCAAAAATAATGTCGCAAAGAAAAATAGTTTTAGCCTCGAATAATGCTGGGAAAGTGAAAGAGTTCAATGCTCTTTTTACGCCGCTTGGTATTGAAGTGATTCCTCAAGGGGTTTTGGGTATTCCTTCGTGCGAAGAGCCTTTCCCAACGTTTATCGAAAATGCTATCGCCAAAGCAAGGCATGCCAGCAAGCTGAGTGGCTTACCCGCTCTAGCAGATGACTCTGGGATCTGCGTTGACGCCTTAGGAGGGCATCCAGGGGTTTTATCAGCCAGGTTTGCCTTGAGCGATCAAAAGAGAGATCCCAGCGATGCTGACAACAATGCTCTGTTGGTGCAACAACTTTTGGGATGCACCCGTCGTCAAGCGCACTTTACTTGCACACTGGTTTTTTTAAATTCTGAAATCGATCCGGAGCCTCTCATTGCATTAGGTCATTGGCAGGGTGAAATTCTAGAAACGCCAAAAGGTTCATCAGGGTTCGGTTACGACCCCCTTTTCTGGGTGCCTGAACTGAAAAAAACAGCTGCGGAAATGAGCGCTGAAGAAAAGAATCAAATAAGCCATCGAGGCCAAGCACTTCAAAAATTGCTGGCTCAATTGCCTAAAAAGTTAAGTTAATTTTTAAGTAGTCATGCCGAGCTTACTAACTTCTTTGCCACCCCTATCTCTCTATGTCCACATTCCATGGTGCATCAAGAAGTGCCCCTATTGCGACTTCAACTCGCATCAAATTAAGGACGTGGGTGGCGAGCTCGTTAAAAAACAAGGCTTTGATGAGTCACGCTATTTAGAAGCTCTCAAGATCGATTTACAAAGCGTACTCCCCAAAGTGTGGGGGCGTCGCATCCACACGATCTTTATTGGGGGCGGCACACCAAGCCTCCTATCTGAACAAGGGCTCGATCAATTGCTCTCGGATATTCGAGCACTGCTCCCTGTGAATGCCGATGCTGAAATCACCATGGAAGCTAATCCAGGCACCTTTGAAATTGAAAAATTTAAGAGTTTTTCCAAGAGTGGCATTAACCGGATTTCACTAGGCATTCAAAGTTTTAACGATGAAAAACTCAAAGCACTTGGTCGTATTCACGATGGCGCTCAGGCACAACAAGCCATCACTTCAGCATTAGAGTTATTTGATCAAGTTAATCTGGATTTAATGTACGCCCTCCCCGGACAAACAATCGATACGGCATTGGCCGATATTCGCCAAGCCATTAGCTTTAATCCAGCCCATATATCGCTTTACCATCTCACTTTAGAACCTAATACATTGTTTGCGAAATACCCCCCGGTTCTTCCAGATGATGACAGCGCTTTTGAAATGCTTGATGCCCTAATGGCAGAGTTAGCCTTGGCAGGCTATGGTCGCTACGAAGTGTCAGCGTATGCCAAAGCGGGACATCGTTGCCAACACAATTTAAATTATTGGCAGTTTGGAGATTACATTGGTATTGGCGCAGGAGCCCATGGCAAGATCTCTGCTCACAATCAGATTGCCAGACAAACGAATGAACGTCACCCAGACGCTTACATGGACAAGATCTTCAAGCAAGGTCATGCCCTCATTGAAGAGAGACTGCTAGACAAAGATGATTTGCCATTCGAGTACATGCTCAATGTCTTAAGGCTCACGGATGGCGTTCCAAGTTATGAATTCAAAGAAAGAACGGGGCTAGAAATTGCTGCCATCAACAGCATGCTGGAACAAGCTCTCAAAAAAGGGCTTTTAGATGAAGATCCAAGATTTATTAAACCCTCTGCTTTGGGACTTCAGTATCTCAATGACTTGCAAATGCTGTTTTTAAAATAAGTCTTATCCAGCCAACTATTTTGGCTCCTTTTACTCAATTTTGAGCATAAAAAAACCTCCCAAGCATTGCTGCTGGGAGGTTTTATATTTTGGCGGAAGCTGTGAGATTCGAACTCACGGAGGACTCGCATCCTCGGCAGTTTTCAAGACTGCTGCATTCAACCACTCTGCCAAGCTTCCAAAACAGCCGCAATTATAGAGTCATCTTTGCCCGTCTGTCGATTTTTTTCACTTTTTGACCCTTTGACCTTGTTAAAATCTATAAATGTCGAAATTAATTAGCGCTGTAGGCCTCACCTTAGATACGGCTTATCAAAACATCTCTGACCAAGAAATGAGTCAGTTGATTGAGATGGCTATTACAAAAGGCGCCTTTCAAAAACGTGACAGCCTCTTTGCCGGTAAAAATATCAATCAATCCGAGAATCGAGCGGCCCTGCATCCCGCATTGAGAAATGTATCGGGTGACGCCATGTTGGTTGATGGCGTCGATGTCATGCCTCTCGTCAAAGGCGTATGGCAACGTATTGAAGGATTTTGCAATCAACTGATTGGCATCACGGATGTGATTTGTTTGGGTATCGGCGGCTCCGACTGGGGTCCGCGCTTGGTATGTGACGCCCTTCATCAAATCAACCCACAAGATGGCAAAGCCATTCGCCTGCATTTTGTAGCAAACGTGGATAGCGCCGAACTAGCAACAGCCTTATCAAAAGCTCAACCACGCAGTACACGAGTGATCATCACTTCTAAGACTTTTACAACCTTAGAAACTATCAGAAACGCGCAAACAGTCATCAATTGGCTAAAAGCCAACCAAGTGAGCGCCTCGCAAGTTAAGAAATGTTTAATCGGTGTTACCGCCAATCCAACTGCTGCAGAAGAGTTTGGTATTGCGCCAGAGAACATCTATCCATTTTGGGATTGGGTGGGTGGCCGCTTTTCAGTTTGGTCAGCAGTAGGCTTCCCGATCGCCATTAAGTATGGCTTTAAAACATTCAAAGAATTTTTATCAGGCGCTCATGCCATGGATCAGCATTTCGTCAGCGCACCAGCGGCTGAGAATATGCCATTGATCCTTGCTTTGACGCTTATACATAATCAACAAAAACATCAGATTACAGCCAAGGCAATCGTTCCTTATGCGCATGCCTTGAGATTTTTGCCTGAATGGTTGCAACAGCTTGAGATGGAAAGCCACGGCAAGAGTGTGACGAATGATGGCTCGAGTTGCGACCCCACTTCACCAGTTGTTTTTGGTAGTGCAGGCAGCAACTCTCAGCACAGTTATTTCCAAATGCTGCACCAAGGCAATCAAATTATTCCAGTGGACTTTATTGCCATCAAAGAACCGATGAGCGATCTCCCTGAAGCCAAAGAACATCACCAATCCTTAATTGCGAATTGTTTAGCTCAGGCTCAGGCTTTAGCAAATGGCTCTAAAGAAGAGTTTGCTTATGACTCATGCCCTGGCGGCCGTCCTAGCAACTTAATCTGGGTTGATCGATTGGATGCTTATCACTTGGGCGCTCTACTCGCTCTATATGAGCATCGTGCGCTTTGCTTAGGCGCAATCTGGAATCTCAATAGCTTTGATCAGCCCGGTGTTGAGCTAGGTAAAAAATTGGCTAAACCAATTCAGTCAGCTCTAAAAGGCGATAACCCTACTCTCGATGGCATCGATAGCATCACAGCCTCTCGAATCAAGTGGTTGAATACTTAATCGATTCAATCTACTCATCTCCACTTACTCAAACGGCGTCTTTCCATGGAACTATCAGCATCAATTTTTAAAGCTTATGACATTCGTGGTGTCATTGATAAAACATTGGATCCATCGATTGCACGATTAATCGGGCAATCGTTTGGCAGCGCCATTCGCGACCTTGGCGAGAAAGTATGCGTTGTTGGACGTGACGGTCGCTTGTCGGGCCCCACACTCATGCAAGGCCTCACAGAAGGCCTTCTGTCGGTTGGCGTTGATGTCATTGATTTAGGTGTTGTAGCTACCCCAATGGTTTACTTTGGCACCAACATTTTGATTAATAGTCAGCAGGCTAAATCAGGCATCATGATTACTGGCAGCCACAACCCTCCAGACTATAACGGCTTCAAAATGGTTTTAGGTGGCGCTGCTATTTATGGGGAACAAATCCAAGCTTTGCGTGAACGCATCGTTCAAAAGCAATTTGCTACAGGTACTGGTGTTAGAACGGAATACAACATCTTCCCAGAGTACCTTCAAAGAATCATCGGCGACGTTAAATTAAAACGTAAGATGAAAATTGCAGTGGATTGCGGCAACGGTGTTGGCGGTGCCTTTGCTGGTCGATTATTTAGAGAGCTTGGTTGCGAAGTAGAAGAACTGTTCTGCGAAGTCGATGGCACATTCCCGAATCATCATCCAGATCCAGCACATATCGAAAATTTACAAGACCTCATTAAGAATCTACAAACAACCGATAATGAATTGGGTTTAGCATTTGACGGTGACGCTGACCGATTAGGTGTCGTCACCAAAGATGGTCAAGTCATTTTCCCGGATCGTCAAATGATGTTGTTTGCCAAAGATGTTCTATCAAGACATCCAGGCGCTCAAATTATTTACGATGTGAAATGCACACGTAACTTAGCGACCTCTATTAAAGAATCAGGTGGTGAGCCCCTCATGTGGAAAACGGGTCACTCGTTGGTTAAAGCTAAATTAAAAGAAACAGGCGCCCCGCTTGCCGGTGAAATGAGCGGTCATATTTTCTTTAAAGACCGCTGGTATGGATTTGATGATGGCTTATATACAGGTGCCAGGTTATTAGAGATCCTTAGCTCAGAGAAAGATCCTAATGCCACGCTCAATAACCTTCCCAATGCTATCTGTACACCTGAGTTACAGATGCCTTGCGCTGAAGGTGAAGCTTTTACCTTACTAGATAAAATCAAAGCCGGCGCTCAATTTCCGAGTGCTGAATCTGTTAACACCATCGATGGCGTTCGCGTTGAGTATGCCGATGGATTTGGCTTGGCTAGACCATCCAATACAACACCGATTGTTGTGATGCGTTTTGAGGCAGATTCTGAAGAGGCCATTCAACGCATTCAGAATGAATTCAAGCAAGCATTTTTAGCCATTAAGCCTGAAGCCAAATTACCGTTTTAACGAATAGTTAAGCAATCAGTCATTAAAAAAGCAGCCTAGGCTGCTTTTTTAATGACTGATGGAACAACTCATCCATCAGAGTGTAATTTTTTTGATTTCTTTAATTTGATTTTTCTCATTCACCAAGATAACTTTAGGAATAAAAGTCTTGGCATCCGCCTCACTCATGCCTCCATAAGTACAAATAATGAGCAAATCACCCACATGGGCTTTACGAGCCGCCGCTCCATTCAGTGAGATGGCTCCAGAGCCTCTAGCTGCTTTAATGATGTAGGTAGAAAAGCGCTCACCATTATTGATGTTGTAAAGCTCGATTTTTTCAAACTCACGCATATCCGCAGCATCTAATAGATCCTCATCGATACCACATGAACCTTCATACTCTAGATCAGCCTCTGTCACCGTGACACGGTGCAATTTCGCGCGCAACATAATTCTTTGCATAAACTTTCCTCCGGGTGGGAATTCTACCCTGATAGACTCTAATCAGCCTTAAAAAATCCGCTTTAATGTTCATAGAATTAAGGCTGAGGCTAAAAATTGCCTTAATATCTGTCTATGACTACAGAATTATTTGACTACCCATTGCAAGACGCAACAGGCACTACTTGCATTGCTCAAGCTTGGGCAAAAGTTCCTCCAACACTCCATAAAGATCAAAAAAATCAAATAATTCAAGCAATTAAGAGCGAGTTAGTTCGACAAAATGCGGTTTTAGTTGCCCACTACTATGTTGATGGTGATATCCAAGACCTTGCCTGGGAAACCGGTGGCTTTGTTGCCGACTCATTAGAGATGGCCAGATTTGGAAAGAATCACCCTGCTCAAAAATTAATTGTGGCTGGCGTTAAGTTCATGGGGGAAAGCGCCAAAATTTTAAGTCCTGAAAAAACAGTCTTGATGCCCGATTTGGATGCGACCTGCTCGTTGGATTTAGGTTGCCCTGCTGATGACTTCACTAAGTTCTGCGATGCCCACCCCGATCGCGAAGTGGTGGTCTATGCCAACACCAGCGCTGCTGTTAAAGCACGAGCTGATTGGATGGTCACGAGCTCATGTGCTTTAGCTATTGTTCATCACTTAAAAGAACAAGGTAAAAAAATTCTTTGGGCACCCGATCGTCATCTAGGTCGCTACATTCAGGATCAAACCGGTGCAGATATGTTGCTCTGGGAAGGTCACTGCATTGTTCATGATGAATTTAAAGCGATTGAATTAGAGACCCTTAAAGCAAAGCATCCCAATGCCATGATTTTGGTTCATCCAGAATCACCCTCACATGTGGTTGACCTAGCTGATGTCGTGGGCTCTACATCGGCCATGATCAAAGCAGTGGTTGAAGGGACAGCGCAAGAATATATCGTTGCCACTGACAAAGGCATCTTGCATCGCATGCGCCAATTAGCTCCTGGCAAAACACTCATTGAAGCACCAACCGCTGGCAATAGTGCCACCTGTAAAAGTTGCGCTCACTGCCCTTGGATGGCCATGAATGGTCTTCAAGGCATCTTGAATTGTTTAACAGAACAATCAGGTGAAATCATCATCAATGAAGATGTTCGCCTGAAAGCAAAGATTTGCATCGAGAAAATGTTAGATTTCACAGTAAATAATCCAGAGCTATTAGCCAAAGCACAACATGGCTTTGTTAAAAATATCGGCGCTGCTTAAGTAGACAACTCATAAATTTATGTTTGATCACAACGAATCCATCGAGCAAGCGCGTGAGCGCAATATTAAAGATGCCTTATATGAAGATATAGGCACCGGTGACTGGACCGCCATGCTCGTTCCCAACGACCATCCAGTTCAAGCCAAATTAACTGTCAGACAAGTCGCCGTTCTTTGTGGAAAAGATTGGTTTGAAGGATGTCTCTTTGCCTTAGATCCACAGGCTTCGATTCAATGGCACTACGCAGAAGGTGATGAGATGACAGCTAACTCAACTGTTTGCGAAATAACAGCTTACCCAAGAGCCCTTCTATCGGCCGAACGTCCTGCACTTAATTTTCTACAGTCACTCTCTTGGACGGCCACGATTACCCGTGAACATGTCAAAGCTATTGAGGGAGCGAGCCCAAACCCCAAAGGCTGCGCAGTACTTGATACTAGAAAAACGATTCCTGGGCTTCGTCAGGCCCAAAAATATGCTGTTACTGTTGGGGGCGGTCAAAACCAACGTTTAGCTCTTTGGCATGGCATTCTGATCAAAGAGAATCACATTGCTGCGGCAGGTGGCATTAAAGCCGCTTTAAAGGCTGCTACAGACCTCCAATCAGGAGTCGCCATCCAAATCGAGGTTGAAACAATTGAAGAGCTTCAAGAGGCTTTGGAGGCGGGAGCCCAAAATATCCTGATCGACAACTTCACATTGGAACAAATGAAAGAAGCTGTGAAGATCACTGCAGGGAGAGCTCTTTTAGAGGCTTCGGGCGGCGTTAGCTTGGATCAACTGAGATCTATTGCCGCCACAGGAGTAGATCGCATCTCCATTGGTAAATTAACCAAAGATATCATTGCTGTTGATTATTCGTTACGAGTCTCGAACAGCTAGCTGATTTTATTTTTTAAACTAGTTACGATTGAGTGGCGTCAAGATAGTGGGGTAGGCCACTGACCAACTCTGAGGATAATCTCGACTGTAATGAAGACCACGACTCTCTTTACGCATCAGTGCTGATCGAACGATTAATTCCGCACAACTTAATAAATTACGTAACTCCAACAAATCTCGCGTCACTCGAAAGTTAGCGTAATACTCCTGAACTTCGCTTTGCAACAACTCAATGCGATGCAACGCTCTCTCTAAGCGGCGATTGGTTCTCACAATACCGACATAGTTCCACATTAATAAGCGCAGCTCATCCCAGTTATGAGAAATCACAACGCTTTCGTCAGCATCTTCCACACGACTTTCATCCCAAGGCAACACTTCTGGCATATCCGAGAAATGATCCTTTTCAATATCAGCTGCCGCTGATTTACCAATCACCACACATTCCAACAAAGAATTAGAAGCCAAGCGATTAGCGCCATGCAAACCCGTGTAAGTGGCCTCACCAACAGCGTACAAACCAGGTAAATCAGTCTTACCATCCAAGTCTGTCACCACGCCACCACACGTGTAATGAGCGGCAGGAACAACCGGTATTGCTTCTTTAGCAATATCAATACCTAAAGCGGCACAGCGAGCATAAATAGTCGGGAAGTGCTCTTTTAAAAATGGCTCACCCAAGTGAGTCGCATCCAAAAGAACATAGTCCAATCCATGTTTTTTCATTTCAAAATCGATTGCGCGAGCAACGATGTCACGAGGAGCCAATTCGGCACGATCATCGTGCGCCATCATGAACCTTGTGCCATCTGGTAACTTGAGTTGAGCACCTTCGCCACGCAAAGCTTCAGTCACCAAAAAAGTTCTATCTTGGGGGTGGTAGAGGCAAGTAGGATGAAATTGAATAAACTCCATATTGCCGACACGGCAACCTGCACGCCAAGCCATTGCAATCCCATCACCAGTTGCAGTCTCAGGGTTACTTGTATAGCGGTAAACTTTACCAACACCACCTGTCGCTAAAACGACGGCAGAGGCACGAATCGTATCAATTTTGCCACTAGCAATATCTAAAGCGTAGACGCCATAACAGTGTTCACCGGAAGATCTTCTCTTTGTTTTTAAATGCCGATTTGTAATGAGATCTAATGCCATCCAGCGTTCAAGAAGCTTAATATTTGGATGCAATTTAGCTTTATCCAACAACACTTGATGAATGGCCTTACCGGTAGCATCAGCTGCA
Source organism: Polynucleobacter sp. 30F-ANTBAC (assembly GCF_018882385.1). Lineage (GTDB taxonomy): Bacteria > Pseudomonadota > Gammaproteobacteria > Burkholderiales > Burkholderiaceae > Polynucleobacter. Next base: position 542,274 of record NZ_JACVON010000002.1, on the reverse strand, counting down.
TGAGCAATACGACGATGGCTATGACCACCCTCTCTAGTGAGATGAAGACCTTTTGGGCCAGCAGGATCAGTTGTAAAAGGAACACCCTGCTCAACTAACCAATCAATTGCCGAGGCACTTCTTTCAGCTATGTATCTAGCGGTTGCTTCCACAACTAACCCAGCACCCGCATCAATTGTGTCGCGTACGTGGGCGTCAACGCTATCTTTTTCATCAAGCACTCCCACAATTCCACCCTGAGCCCAAGCTGTTGCTGACTCAGAAAGACCACGCTTAGCCATGATGATCACTTGGCGAGTTTCTGCTAACTCCAAGGCGACCGTCAGGCCAGCTAAGCCAGCCCCAATCACAACAATTGGCAAATCAGAATTGGGAGAAGTTTTCATAGTAGGCTGTTAGCTAAGCTTGCTAGCGTGCTCTCGCGTTTCATGGAAAACAATTTGAGGCCAACGCTCTTGGGTGACTCTCAAATTAACTGCTGAGTTAGCCAAGTAAGCCAAATTATCTGCAGCATCTAAAGCTAACTGGTGACCCGCAGAGGAATTCTCGAAATCTGACATCATTTTTTTATCGTCACAGGTTACCCATCGGGCGCAATTGATGCTTGCTGTCTCAAAGACAGCATCCACACCGTATTCATTCATCAATCGACTTGCTACGACCTCAAATTGCAAAGCACCTACGGCGCCTAGAATTAAGTCACTTCCATTTACAGGTCTAAATACTTGAACGGCACCCTCTTCACCCAATTGCTGAAGACCTTTTTGCAGCTGTTTAATCTTCATCGGATTACGAATCCTAGCCACCCTAAAGAAATCAGGGGCGAAATAAGGAATACCGGTGTACTGCAATAACTCACCTTCTGAAAAGCTATCGCCGATTTGCATATTGCCATGGTTGGGTAAGCCAATGATGTCCCCAGCGTAAGCCTCTTCTACTTGCTCTCGGGAAGATGCCATGAATGTCACCACATTGGATACTTTGACATCACGCTTGATACGCAAATGATTGATCTTCATGCCGCGCTCGAACTTGCCAGAACATACTCTCAAAAAGGCAATACGGTCACGATGAGCAGGATCCATGTTAGCTTGGATCTTAAAAACAAAACCCGAAAATTTATCTTCACGTGGATCGACAGAGCGTACCGTTGCATCACGTTCACGTGGACCCGGGGCCCAGTCTAGAAGAGCATTTAGAATTTCTCTAACACCAAAGTTATTAATTGCTGAGCCAAAAAATACCGGCGTTTGCTGACCGGATAAGAAACGATCCAAAGCGAATGGGTGTGAGGCGCCCTGCACCAACTCCACCTCCATTTTTAACTGTGCCATCTCATCGGGAAACATCTCTGCAAGCTTCGGGTTATCAATACCTTTGATTAACTCAAACTCTTGGTCTGCACGATCACTACCCGCTGCAAATAAAAGAATCTCATCGTTAATTAGGTGATAAACACCACGGAAATTTTTACCCATGCCGATTGGCCATGTCACTGGAGCACACTCAATCTTCAGAACAGACTCGAGCTCATCCAATAACTCCATCGGATCTCTTGTCTCGCGATCCATCTTATTAACAAATGTAATGATGGGCGTATTACGCATCCGGCAGACATTTAATAACTTGAGTGTTTGTTCCTCAACACCCTTAGCAGCATCAATCACCATCAAGGCCGAGTCTACGGCTGTCAATACGCGATAGGTGTCTTCAGAAAAGTCTTGGTGACCTGGGGTATCCAATAAATTAACGACATGGTCACGGTACTCAAACTGCATCACGGAACTAGCAACAGAAATACCACGTTGTTTTTCAATTTCCATCCAGTCAGACGTGGCATGCCGTCCGCTTTTACGTGCTTTAACGGTACCAGCCAATTGGATAGCGCCCGAGAACATCAATAACTTCTCAGTTAAGGTTGTTTTTCCGGCGTCAGGGTGGGAAATAATCCCGAAGGTTCTACGTCTTGCGACTTCTCGGACGATATCGTTGCTGTAATTCATAGGCTTTTCAATCAAATAGCCCTATAGTTTAGTTTAGACAGCCCAAATAGGCATTAATTCACGATTAATCGGGGATAAGGGCTTGGGCTTCAGTCCTTATTCCCTGTTCTATCAGGCAAAATAGAGTTCATGACAACCAAAGCGATAAAAAAAGAAGCTACAGAGCAAAAACATGAGATTAGACCCACTCAGTCTCTTGAATTGCTGAAAGAGCTTCACATCCTCACCAGAGATGGGAAGCTCAATCAAGATACCCGTAGAAAACTAAAGCAGGTTTACCACTTGGTCCAATTTATCGAACCCCTACTTCAAGAGGTTTTAGATAGAAAAGATCATTTAACACTCGTAGATCATGGTGCAGGCAAGTCTTATTTAGGATTTATTCTGAATGATCTATATTGCAAACTTCAATCCAAACCTAGCAGCATCATTGGTATTGAAGTTCGTGAAGAGTTGGTAAAAAGATCTCAAGAATTAGCTGCCAAACTTCAGTTTGGCAATATGCAATTCTTACATCTCAGCGTTGAAGAATCCTTAAACTCTAATTTGATTCCAGATCAAGTTGATGTTGTTACGGCACTTCATGCTTGCAATACGGCAACCGATGATGCCATTCGCTTTGCTTTAACCAAGAAGGCAAAACATATTATTCTTGTGCCCTGTTGCCAAGCCGAGGTCGCTGCTACTTTAAGAAAAAATAAAAGTAGCGCCCTTAAAAATGAACTATCTGAAATTTGGCGACACCCCATCCACACTCGAGAATTCGGTAGCCACATCACCAATGTTTTAAGGTGCTTACAGCTAGAGTCACATGGCTACGATGTCACCGTCACCGAGTTAGTAGGCTGGGAGCACTCCATGAAAAATGAACTAATCATTGCTACCCTGAAAAACCTACCCGGGAAGAAAGCTGCGGATAGAAAAGCAAAGCTTCTCAGTGAGGTTGGTCTTGAAGCACTAGCCGATCGATTTATTTAAACTGAGAGCCTCAATCAACCTACTTTAAAAGATAGCATACTGATTGAAGCTAAATCGATGCCATCCGTAAATATCTCGACACGCTCATCAAGCTCCTGCAGAGCTAAAACGTAGAGTACAGGCCAGTAATGCTCCAGCGTCGGAATGGATAGATTTGCGTCGTCTTGTTCTTGATTTGTAAATGGATCAATCAAAAGATCATGATTTCCCGACAAAAGATTCTTCTTAAAGAACTCATTAAATCGCTCTGCCCAAGGGTGAATTGAGCGAGAACTAAAATCAGCCGTTCTAAGGTTATGAACTACATTACCGCTACCAATAATTAAAACGCCCTGCTCCCTAAGTGGAGCGAGCTTTTTAGCTAACGCATAATGCTCAAATGAGCTAAGAGTAGCATCCAAGCTCATTTGTACAACAGGGATATCTGCATCAGGATATAAATGCTTGAGCACAGTCCAAGTGCCATGATCCAACCCCCACTCTTGCTTGTCCAGCATCACTTCTTTGGGCGCCAATAACTCTTTAATTAAGCCAGCTAAATTAGAGCTTCCAGGAGACAAATACTGCTGATCAAACAAAGCCTGTGGAAACCCTCCAAAATCGTGAATGGTTGGGGGGCTCTCCATTGCGGTCACTTTGACACCCTTAGTTACCCAATGAGCTGAAATCATTAAGATGGCTTTTGGTCGAGATAATTGCTCTCCCAGCAACTTCCAGCGCGGGGTATAAGGATTTGGCTGAATAGCATACATAGGGTTGCCATGGCCAAAGAAAAGAACAGGTAACTTCATCAGAAAAATATTAAAGTAAAAATCATCAAAGATACGACCTTAAGAGAATAAAAAAGGCTGCCAAGGCAGCCTTTTTTATTCTCATTGAAGAGGGAATTACTTGCGCTTGTTTACAGCGTCTTTGAATGCTTTACCAGCTGTGAACTTAACAGTCTTAGCAGCAGCAATCTTGATAGCTTCGCCAGTCTTTGGGTTACGGCCAACACGAGCAGCACGCTTACCTGAACCGAATGTACCGAAACCGATCAATTGAACTTTGTCACCTTTAGTAACAGCTTTAATGATTGTCTCGATTGATGTGTTCAAAACTCTTTCAGCAGAAGCTTTAGAGATGTCAGCATCTTTTGCAATTTTTTCAACTAATTCAGCTTTATTCATTATTTACCTTTCAACATTGGAACTGGGAGTATATACAAACTTTACAAGATAACTATTAAAATTACTTATAAGCCTTGTAATATCGATATTAAATCACATAATCGCTCTAGAAGCTAACACTTATAACGTTCTTTAGGGTTTTACCTATGCCCCATGATGATTTAAGAGGTTATGCACCATTTAAATCACTAAATGCACCAACTATAAATTTATTGGAAACCTTATAAATTAGGCTTTTAAAAACTCAAGGCCGCCCATGTAAGGCTGAAGTGCTTTAGGAATTCTAATGCTGCCATCCGCTTGCTGGTAGTTTTCTAAAATGGCGACGCCGGTTCTGCCAACAGCTAAACCTGAACCATTGAGGGTGTGCACCAACTCAGGTTTACCTTGCCCCACCTTAAAGCGCGCTTGCATTCTTCTTGCCTGGAAATCACCCATATTGGAGCATGAGCTAATTTCACGATACGTGTTTTGCGCAGGCAACCAAACCTCGAGATCGTATGTCTTGGTGCTACCAAATCCCATATCACCAGTACATAAAAGCACTTTTCTGTATGGCAGTTCTAATTTTTGTAAAATTGATTCCGCTTGATTGGTTAACTCTTCCAAAGCGTGCATAGACTCTTCTGGCTTCGTGATTTGAACCAACTCAACCTTTTCAAACTGATGTTGACGAATCATGCCGCGAGTATCTCGACCATAACTACCTGCCTCAGACCTAAAACAAGGTGTGTGAGCCACAAACTTTCTAGGCAAATCTTCAGCAACGGTAATCGTATCGCGCATCAAATTCGTCACAGGCACTTCAGCCGTAGGAATCAAGTAGAAGTTTTCATAACTCGCTTCAATATCAGCATCCTGATCATCGCCACCCACCTTACGAGGCACCTTAAATAAGTCAGCTTCGAATTTAGGCAATTGACCCGTTCCCCTCATGGAGTCTGCATTAACAATCAACGGCACATAAACCTCGTTATAACCAACTGCAATATGGTTATCCAACATGAATTGACCCAAAGCTCTGTGCAAGCGTGCAATTTGCCCGTGTAAGACTGCAAAACGTGACCCTGTTACCTTAACAGCGCTATCAAAATCCAAGCCCAAAGGAGCCGCTAAGTCCACATGATCTTTAATCGGGAAATTAAATTGAGGAATCTCACCCCACTTAAGAACTTCCTGGTTTTGATTTTCGTTCTGACCTGTTGGTACGCTCTCATGCGGAATATTAGGGATATTCATCAAGAAATCATTAAGCTGGGACTGCAGAACAGTTAACTTTTCTGTCAAAGTTTGTAATTCTTGATTAACAGCGACGGATTCTGCCATCTCTTCTGAGGCATCTTCTCCTTTGGCTTTTTTCATACCAATGGCTTTAGCCAATTGGTTTCTTTTTGCTTGGAGCTCTTCAGTGCGACTTTGAACTTGCTTACGCTCAGACTCTAAAGATAAAAACGTGGTCTTATCTAAAGAAAATTTACGGTCAGCCAAACGGCTCACCACCACATCAATGTCTTTGCGTAAAAGCTGAATATCAATCATGAATTTCTCAATATATTTCTAATTTATTTTTATTTGGCCGATCAGCCACTCACTTCACCTTAAAAACTTCTGCGCCCGTTGGCGCAGAAAATTTAAAGGTTTGGGCATCCAGCGTTATATTCGTTTTGATTTTACTCAAATTGATTAAAACAATTGTTCCAAAATTGTCATGTAATTCAAGCCCCACTGGAAGACCATCTTTCATGCCAACCCCAATACGACTATAAGGAATATCTTTTTTAGGTTGTGAAGCTTTGGGCTTTAACTCCAACCACTGAATACCACCCTTATCCTCACCAGCAACAAGATCAAAATGCTCATCCACAGAAGTATTCCCAAAGAGAATCGCTGCAGGACTTGCGGCGAGACCTTGGCCTGCTGGTCGACTGGTTAACTGATTCAGATCTTTATCCCATAAAAGCAGTTGTTTGCCGTCAGCAATTACTTTTTGCTCAAATGGTTTTTTAGTTTCCCAAACAAATTGACCAGGTCTTTGAAAAACAAAATGACCTTGGCTTTTTCTTAATACTTTAGGTTGCGCTTCACCCTGTCTAGCAGGTCGAATTTGCTGTTGTGAAAAGTCACCTTCAGCATTTTTAACATTTACCAAAAAACTTTTGAACTGAGTAACAGCATCAGCAGCTTGGCTATATGCATGCTGCGAAAAACCCACCATCAGAGCTAAGCCACTAGCAGCACACCATTTAGAAATAGTTTTTTTTGCTAAAAAAGACATTAGTTATCGCCTGCCGCTCGAACCAGAATCTCACGATTGCCATTACTACCCATTTTAGAAACTAGACCAGCGCGCTCCATATCTTCAAGTAAGCGTGCGGCTCGGTTATACCCAATGCGCAGATGCCTTTGAACCAATGAAATAGACGCTCGTTTGTTTTCAAGAATAATCGCGACAGCCTGATCATAAAGTGGGTCCGCCTCTCCACTAGCAGAGGCTTCACCGCTACCACCATCCATCTCAGCCTGAGGCTCTAGAATTGATTCAATGTAATTCGGTTCGCCATTTTTCTCTTTAAGCCAAGTCACAACGCGATGCACCTCATCATCGGTAACAAAGGCGCCATGCACACGAATTGGTAATCCAGTACCAGGGGCCATATACAACATATCACCCATACCTAATAAGCTCTCAGCACCTTGCTGGTCCAAAATGGTACGGCTATCAATTCGACTGCTGACTTGGAATGAGATACGTGTTGGCACGTTGGCCTTGATCAAACCTGTAATAACGTCCACGCTTGGACGCTGAGTTGCCAAGACCAAGTGAATACCAGCAGCACGTGCTTTTTGTGCGATACGTGCAATGAGCTCTTCAATCTTCTTACCCACCACCATCATCAAATCAGCCAACTCATCAATCACGATCACGATCACGGGTGCTTTATGAAGCGGTTCAGGATCATCCGGCGTCAAACTGAATGGGTTATAGAGATACTCACCCTTTTCTTCAGCATCAGCAATCTTCTTGTTAAAGCCAGCTAAATTACGAACCCCAAACTTGCTCATTAGCTTATAACGACGGTCCATCTCAATCACCGCCCAATTTAGAGCGTTATAAGCTTGCTTCATGTCTGTAACTACTGGACACAACAAATGAGGAATGCCTTCATAAACCGACATCTCCAACATCTTCGGATCAACCATGATGAGTTTGACTTCGTCCGCTTTAGCCTTAAAAAGCAAAGACAAGATCATGGAGTTGATACCGACAGATTTACCTGAGCCGGTTGTACCAGCCACCAAGCAATGTGGCATTTTTGCCAAATCAGCCACCACTGGAAGACCGGCAATATCTTTACCCAAAGACATTGTTAATAAAGATGAGCTGTCGTTATAGGTGCGAGAACTCAGAATTTCCGTGAGGTGTACCGCTTGACGATTAGGGTTAGGTAACTCCAATCCCATGCATGTTTTGCCTGGGATTGTTTCAACCACACGCACACTCATAACACCTAGAGCTCTTGATAAATCTTTTTGAAGATTAACAATCTGACTACCCTTCACACCAACAGCAGGCTCAATCTCATATCGAGTAATCACTGGGCCTGGGTGCGCGGAAACCACTTTGACTTCAATGTTGAACTCTTTTAGCTTTCTCTCAATCAAACGAGAAGTGAACTCTAGAGTATCTGCTGAGATGGTTTCTTTTAGAGGTGGCACAGGATCCAACAAAGATAGCGGTGGCAACTCTGAGTCTGCTAAATCTGAAAACAATGGCTGTTGCTTTTCGCGTTCCACTCGTTCACTCTTAACTACCGTTAACGGTGCTCGATAAATAGGTACTGGAGGAAGCTCTTCAATTTTGACGCGTTCTTCCTCAACAATTTCTTCTCGCTCCTCAGCTGCCTGCTCACCAATACGGCGATCCTCTTCAGATTCGCGACGCTGGCGTAGACGCATCCATGAAACCTCTAAAAATCGGCCCACCTGCTCAGCAAGAGTTAACCAAGAAAATCTCAAAAATAGAGACATGCCAATAGCAAGGGCAACCAACAGAATCAGAGTAGCGCCAGTGAAACCAATTGCCATTTGCAAAGGGTCGCCTAGCAACTCCCCCAAAACTCCCCCTGGAGGCCTTGGAAGGTCCATGGTCATACTGTGCATTCTGATGGACTCCAGCGCCATACTGGAAAGCATCGTCAAGCCAAAACCTAGAATACGGGGCAATAAAGGCTCTGGCTCAAGCTCGTTACCGGGCAATTTGGCGGCAGTTAACTCTTGCCAGCCTCGAATAGCCCTTTTTAAAAGCAAGATAACCCACCAGTAAGCAGAGGCACCAAAGACATAAAAGAGCATGTCAGCTACCCAAGCACCCAAACGACCGCCAATATTGGCGATATTTGACACCTGATTTGCATGGGACCAAGCTGGATCACCCTTACTGTAGCTTGCTAGAACGGCAAATAACGCCAAAGTTAGCGTCATAAATGCAATCCACTTAACTTCGCGCACCAATTTGCTCATGCGCGATTGTGAGGAACCCTCTTGAGGGGGTGGAGTGGAGGAGGATGCGATTCTAGCCATGTGTTTCCAATTGTAATCAACATGAAACAACGAAACTCTTATAATTGCAATATGACTACAAAAAATATTAAACATGCCAAAGTTTTGATCCTAGGTTCAGGCCCTGCGGGCTATACAGCTGCCGTTTACGCAGCTCGTGCTAACTTGGATCCCGTTTTAATTACAGGTATTGCTCAGGGTGGTCAATTGATGACTACGACTGAAGTCGAAAACTGGCCTGCAGACCCGAATGGCGTCCAAGGCCCTGAATTAATGCAGCGCTTTTTGGAGCACGCTGAGCGTTTTAAGACAGAAATTGTTTTTGACCACATTCATACAGCAGCTTTGACGGAAAAACCGATTCGCCTGGTTGGTGACTCAGGCACCTACACCTGCGACTCACTCATCATCTCCACAGGTGCTTCAGCGCAATACTTAGGCTTACCAAGTGAGGAAGCGTTCATGGGTAAAGGTGTATCTGCCTGCGCTACATGCGACGGCTTCTTCTACCGCAACCAAGACGTTTGCGTGATTGGCGGAGGTAATACTGCCGTTGAAGAGGCTCTTTACTTAGCCGGAATCGCGAATAAAGTAACGGTGATTCATCGTCGAGATAAATTCCGTGCTGAACCTATTTTGATTGACCGTTTAATGGCAAAAGTAGCAGAAGGTAAAGTGGTCATTGAATGGAATAGCCATTTAGATGAAGTATTAGGTGATAACTCAGGGGTAACAGGCGTTCGAATCGCTAATGCCGATGGTCAGAAAAAAGACATCACCCTAAAAGGTGTTTTTGTCGCCATTGGACATAAACCTAATACAGATCTATTTGTAGGTCAGCTAGATATGGAAAACGGCTACCTCAAGACCAAAACCGGTCTAGTCGGCAATGCGACAGCGACAAATATTCCAGGTGTTTTTGCTGCAGGTGACGTGCAGGATCACATTTACCGTCAAGCTATCACTAGTGCAGGCACTGGATGCATGGCTGCATTGGATGCGCAACGCTATTTGGAAACGCTATAAGTTTTAGATTTGCTTGTCATTTAAGCAATCTACTTTCCCAAACAAAAAACCCCATCTTGTCACACAAGATGGGGTTTTTTATTCGGGTTAACTTTTAAACAGCTGATTCGTTGGTCTCACCTGTTCTGATTCGAATAACTTGCTCAATGCTCGAAACGAAGATCTTGCCGTCACCAATCTTGCCAGTATGGGCAGATTTAACAATTGCATCAATCACTGCTTCAACACGGTCATCAGCCACAACCACTTCAACTTTAATCTTTGGCAGAAAATCCACCACATATTCTGCGCCGCGATAGAGCTCTGTATGACCTTTTTGACGACCAAAGCCTTTAACCTCGGTCACAGTCAAACCAGTAACGCCAAGCTCTGCCAAGCCTTCACGTACTTCATCTAATTTAAACGGTTTAATAATTGCAGTTACTTGTTTCATATCGATCTCCTCGTACTTCAATCATACCTAAAAACAATAAATTTACTCAACAACTTAGATCTTAAAATAAATTAAGCTCTAAATTTATTGGTAATAGGGTAACGCCAATCTCTCCCAAAAGCCCTTTGAGTAATTCTTACGCCAATGGGTGATTGGCGCCGCTTGTACTCATTAATCTTAATTAATCGAGTCACCTTTTCAACATCTTCAGCCCGATACCCCTCGGCAATAATTGATTCAATGGACTGATCTTGCTCCATATATTTCATGAGAATGGCATCCAAAATCTCATACTCTGGCAAGCTATCTTGGTCTTTTTGATCGGGACGTAATTCAGCAGATGGTGCTCTTGTGAGAATTCTTTCGGGGATCACTGGGGCCAAACTATTGCGATAGGCACAAAGTCGATAAACCAAAGTCTTGGCAATATCCTTGATAACCGCAAAGCCCCCGGCCATATCGCCATAAAGCGTGCAATAACCTACAGCCATCTCACTCTTATTACCTGTTGTTAAAACAATCCGACCTGATTTATTAGAAATAGCCATTAATAAAGTGCCACGTATCCGCGCCTGAATATTTTCTTCGGTCGCATCAACTGCCTTGTTTTTAAATTCGGTGGATAAAGCACCTTCAAATGCATCGTACATATCTGAAATGGCTATTTCGTCATACTGAACGGATAAATTTTCAGCCATTTGTCGGGCATCAATCCAGGAAATATCAGCGGTATATCGAGAAGGCATCATCACAGCTCGAACTTTCTCTGGGCCTAAAGCATCAACAGCAATCGCCAGAACTAACGCCGAATCAACACCGCCAGATAAGCCAATAATGGCGCCCGGGAATCCGTTCTTGTAAACGTAATCCTTAACCCCCAAAACAAGTGCTTGATACACCTGAGCCTCAATGGAGCCAGCTGGCGTTATGCGCTCACCGGCCAAGTCTCCACCAAGCACTTGAACAGTAGCAAAGTCTTCTTGAAATGCTGGCAAACTAAGGACGACATCCGCTGCTTGATTAAGTGCAAAAGAGGAGCCATCGAATACCAATTCATCTTGACCGCCAACAGCATTAACGTAGACCAAGGGCAAACCTGTTTCCAAAACACGTGCCTTCAGTACATCAACTCTGATATTTTGTTTTTCAAGGTGATAAGGTGAAGCATTAGGAACTACCAGTAATTGAGCGCCAGCATGTTTCGCATGAGCCGCTGGACCAGAGTGCCAAGCATCCTCACAAATAATTAGACCAATCTTTGTGCCATCAATATCAAATACGCAAGCATCCTCACCCGAAACGAAATACCTTACCTCATCGAACACCTCATGATTGGGTAATTTTTGTTTGGCATAACTGGCAATAATCTCGCCCTTGTACAAAACACTGGCCGTATTTTGAAGCCCATGGGTTGTTCGAGAAGGGTAGCCAACCACTACCCTTAAGTCAGGGAAGTTAGCTAATTGTTTAGCTAAATCATGGACAGCAACGTCCACAGCTTGAATAAATGCATCTCGTAACAGCAAATCCTCAGGGGGATAACCCGTGATGGATAACTCTGAAGTAACAAGTAATTTAGCACCCTGCTCAGAGGCCTTTTGGGCAGCCTGCAGAATTAACTCTGCATTGCCAGACAAATCGCCAAGAGTTGGGTTTGATTGAGAGAGGGCAATAAAAAACGGAGACATAGGATGCATTATCCCATTGCCTCCGCTTGGCGTCAGTAGACTAATTACTTCGTCTTGTTATAACGCTCTACGCTATCCATAATTTCTTTTTTGGCAGCGTCGATACCGTCCCAACCCTTAACCTTAACCCACTTGCCAGGCTCAAGATCTTTGTAGTGCTCAAAGAAATGTTGAATCTGCTTCATAACCAATGGATTCAAGTCTTCCATTTTTTGAATATCCGCATACATTGGCAAAATCTTTTCAGTTGGAACTGCCAATAACTTGGCATCGCCACCTGACTCGTCATCCATATGTAAAACACCTAATGCACGGCAAGTGATCACAACACCTGGCGGAATAGGAAATGGCGTCAATACAAGAACGTCAGCAGGATCGCCATCATCAGACAATGTCTGAGGGATATAGCCATAGTTGCATGGGTAATGCATCGCTGTGCCCATAAAACGGTCTACAAAAACCGCTCCAGAGTCTTTATCAACCTCATACTTGATTGGATCTGAATTCATCGGAATTTCGATGATCACATTGAATTGATCCGGAATTTTAGATCCTGGTTGTACGTCATTTAAGCTCATTTTTACTCCATGCTATGCGTTTGAATTGAGGCGAATTTTAACAAAGCAAACCATCAGTTCCCTGACGATTTAAATATGCAGTGCAGCAATATTAGCAAAAGTATGGCATAATCTCGCTTGTAGTACGAATCATCGCCCCCCAGCCAGAGTTCTCATAGAGAGAACAACATGCCTTTTTGATTGTCTGTTGGTCGATGCCTTAATTGACCAACCACAGAAAGGACATCCCTTGATAGGGATGTGCATGACTATGACTATTAGTTTTAAAGAACTGGGCTTAGCCCAACCCCTCCTTCAAGCAACTGAAGCTCTTGGCTATACACAGGCTACCCCTGTACAAGAAAAAGTGATCCCTGCTGCCCTTATTGGTGGCGACTGGATGGTAAGTAGCCAAACAGGTAGCGGAAAAACAGCTGCTTTTTTATTACCCCTATTACACAAATTAATCGCTGCCAACCCAAACGGCAAACCTGTTCCAGGTCGTGCAGAACCTCAAGTTTTGGTTTTATGTCCAACTCGTGAATTAGCACAGCAAGTAAGTGCCGATGCGATTAATTTAGTGAAGTTTGCAAAAGGTATCCGTATTGCAACCATCATGGGTGGCATGCCTTACGGCAAACAAATCTCACAAATCAAAGGTGCCAACCTAGTTGTTGCCACACCTGGTCGCTTGTTAGACCTAAGCAATAGCCGTGCTATCCGTTTGGATAAAGTGCAATGCATGATCATCGACGAAGCAGACCGTATGCTTGATCTTGGTTTCCAAGATGACATCGAAGCCATCCATAACTTGTGCTCTGATCGCGATCAAACCTTGATGTTCTCAGCAACATTTGCGCCACGTATCATGCAATTGGCAACAAGCCTCATGAATAATCCTGGTCGTATTGAATTAGCAAGCGCTCATGACAAACATGAAAACATCGCTCAGACATTGCATTGGGCAGATAGCGTTGCTCATAAACACAAGTTGCTAAGCCATTGGTTATCAGATCCAACAATGGAACAAGCGGTTGTTTTCGCCAGCACACAAGCTGATAGCGAAACAATTGCTGATTCATTGCGTGCTGACGGTCATGAAGCAACAGCACTTCACGGTGCGATGCCTCAAGCGGTACGTAACCGTCGCTTACAGTCATTGCGTAAAGGTCAAACTCGTATCTTAGTAGCAACAGACGTTGCTGCACGCGGTATCGATGTACCAACAATCACCCACGTGATTAACTTTGGTCTTCCAATGAAAGCCGAAGATTATGTTCACCGTATCGGTCGTACAGGTCGTGCTGGCCGTAGTGGTGTAGCAATTACATTGGCTGAACATCGTGATCGCTCAAAGATTCGTGCTATTGAGCAATACACACAACAACAATTACAAGCAGAAGTTATTCCTGGTCTTGAGCCTTCAGAAAAATCACGCAAGCCATCTAGCCGTCCAGGCTCAGGTCGCCCAGGTAGATCTTTTGGCGGCAAAGGTGCTAGCAATGCTTCTAACCGTCAAGGCGAAGGCAAGACTTTCAAACAAAATCATTTTGCTAAGCCGAGTGGTCCTAAGTTTGGCGGTTCAGGTAAGCCGTCTTCAGGTCCTAAATTTGGTGGTTCAGGTAAGCCATCTTCAGGTCAGAAGCGCACATTTGCTTAAATGAAAAAACTTCGCCGGTCTTGGATAGATTTAGATCATGCGGTGCTACATTCGGCACCCTTGATCTGGCAAGACTGGTTAAGTTACCCACTTTCTCTGACTCAATACATTGAAAAGAGAACTCAAAAATCTGTCAGCATTCAAGTTCTAACAGATAAAAATCAATTAGTTTTAAATGATGAGCAAGATCTCTTTAGGAGATCTTTTCGTCATTGTCGCGTCCGAGAAGTCTACTTATGCATTGATGACACACCTGTTGTTTTTGCCAGAAGTGTTCTTCCAACCACAAGCTCAACGGGCATCAATCGAGATTTGCTACAAATTGGAAATAAGCCTCTAGGCGAGGTCCTTTTTAAAAATGGGCAGGCGCCTATTTTGTTAAGGCAAGTCACTGAGATTCCGAGCATTGGATTTGGGCGACGTTCACTTTACCAATTGCGTGGACATCCGATATTAATTACTGAATTCTTTATGCCGGCACTTTTAGACAAAATCATCACATAAAAAAAGACCACCCTAAGGTGGTCTTTTTTTTAATTGCTCTCAATTACAAAACGTAACCGATATGTGCAGAAGCTAAAGCGAACAAAATTGCCAAGCATGTAGCTGCAGCTAACATCACGATCAAGGTAATGATCTTTTTGTTGATTTCGTCTTTACTCTCTTTATGCCATTCATTCATTTGGAGCTCCCTCATCAAAAATTCGTTATGGATCGTATTATCCATGAATCCTGACTTTATTTGATATTTATCAAATTTCTCACTTGATGGATCACTTCCGAAGGCGTCAGTCCAATCGGTCCAACTCCTTGATTTACAAGCACGTCAGCTGCTCCAGAGTGCAAATCTACCGCCAAATAGACCGCCTCTAATACGGATAACTGATGATGCAGGCCTTGGGCTATCACCGCTGCCAAAACCCCAGTCAAAACATCCCCCATGCCACCGATCCCCATTCCGGCATTCCCCTTCTGACAAATCTTGATGGGCTCTCCAGGAACTCCAATTAAAGTCCCCTGCCCTTTTAAAACCACAATGGATTGAGTTAACTCAACTAACTGCAGGAGAGATCCACATCGATCTGCTTGAACCTTCTCTGTTGTTGTATGTAACAACCGCGCTGCCTCACCTGGATGTGGCGTTAAAACAGTGAAACCTTTGGGTCTATTTTGAAGCATCATCAGTAAGCTTGTATCAACCGATAGAAGATTAAGAGCGTCGGCATCGAGAACAACAGGAATGTTTTGTAATAAACCTATTTGTAATAATTCTTTTGCCAAATCACTCTGGCCCAAACCGGGACCTATCACTAACACCTCGGGCGCAACGTCGGCAATCAGATCAGGCTTAGCTCGATTGACCATGAGCTCAGGCTGGTCAATTACCAATGATGGTGCTTGAGAGTCTAAAACCCCCAAAATCACCCATCCTGCCCCTGAATATAGAGCAGCCTGCCCTGCTAAAAATACAGCACCTGACATACCAACATCGCCACCAATGATTAAAACCTTACCACCATGGCCTTTGTGCTCATCAGGGGCTCGCTTTAATCGATTGAGTAGGTTTTGTGTGTTGAGAGGGGTGGCGTCCATAAATGTCAGTCAAAGTCTATACTCTCAGAGTACAACAAAAAGGATATCCTTATGAACTTACATTTATATTTTTGCCCAGGAACCTGTTCTTTTGTTCCGCATGTCAGCTTAGAACTAGTTAAACAAGCTTATGGTCATGACTTTAAATCCACCTTAATTAATTTAAGTAAAGGTGAGCAATTCACACCTGAATACCAACAGATTAATGCTAAAGGTCAAGTTCCAGTTTTAGTTGCTGATAACAACTCATTAACCCAGGTGGTAGCCATTGTGAGTTATCTCCATGAGCAATTCCCTAAGGCCAACATATTTCCAGCAGACTCACTTCAAAAAGCACATGCTCTTTCGATGTTAGCCTGGATGAACAACACGGTTCACCCAACTTTTACAAGAGTATTCAGACCTGAACGATTTAGCGATGAGGCAAGTAAAGATGCTGTAAAAGCAGTCGCTATAGAAACGTTTAAAACATATTTGGCAGATATAGAAGCCATCTGCTCAAAAGGTCAGGCATTTATTTGTGGCGATCAATTAACACCAGCCGATATCTACGCCATTGCATTTATGCGCTGGGCAGGATTAGCCAAAATTGATCAAAAATCGTATCCGCATTACTTACAATATGCAGAACGTTTATCTGAAATGCCAACCATCAAAAACATCATGACAAAAGAAGGTATCTTCTTAAAGACTGGGCAATAAATAGTTCAGTTATTTGGCTAAAACGACAGACTCTCAGTCAAGCTTGACTGAGAGTTAATCTCTAGACCATCTCTTCAAGAGCAAGGCATTGGTAATCACGCTCACGCTTGAAGCTGCCATAGCAGCACCAGCTACGACCGGCGTTAAGTAACCCAGTGCTGCTAACGGAATACCTACCAAGTTGTAGATAAAAGCCCAGAATAAATTCTGCTTTATTTTTTTCCATGTCGCTTTAGAAATTTGAATCGCATCTGGCACCAAGCCAGGGTCACCTCTCAAGAGCGTGATACCAGAAACATGCATAGCAATATCGGTTCCAGTTGACATCGCAATTCCAACATCAGCAGCCGCTAGAGCTGGCGCATCATTTACACCATCGCCCACCATCGCAATGCAAGCGTGAGGCGATTCGGCTTTGAGGTCTTGAATAATCTTCGCTTTATCTTCTGGCATCACTTCTGCATAAACTTGATCGATACCAATTGCTTTAGCCAGTCGCTCAGCAACTAAATGATTGTCCCCCGAAATCATGACTGTTCGAATCTGCATCGCCTGAAGTCGCGCAATGATCTCTGCAACGCCAGGCTTAATTTGATCACCAAAGCTAAAAATAGCTAAAACTTGGTGATGCGTTGAATTAACTAACCAAGAAACACTGTGGCCTTTATTTAATTCACTCTCTGCCAGACCAATGTCCATTGGGTCATACTTATGCGCAGTTTTGAGAAGTGCATGATGACTCAGAAATGAAAACATCTCACCTTGATAACTTCCTTGAATACCAATACCTGGCTGAATCTTTAGTTCGCCAGCTGATTCCGGCACTACCGAGTGCTCTAAACCATAACTTATAACTGCTTTAGCTAACGGATGTTCACTGCCCATCTGCAATCCCATCGCAATCGCCATAATATGCTCATCACTCAAGACATTCGAATGATCAGAGAGCTTTTTAAATAGTTTGAGTTGAGGGTGACCCGTTGTTAAAGTTCCCGTCTTATCAAAAGCAACAACCGTTAAACGATGCGCCAGCTCTAGTGCCTGAGCATCTTTAATTAAGACCCCCAACTTGGCAGCTAACCCTGTTCCCGCCATGATTGCAACTGGAGTAGCTAAGCCAAGCGCGCAAGGACAAGCAATTACCAAAATAGCGACTGAGCGGATTAAAGAAGATTCAAAATCTCCAAATACAAGATAACTAACAATCAAGTTAACCATTGCAATGAGGATGACAGCTGGAACAAACCATGCACTAACTTGATCGACTAACCTCTGAATTGGTGCTTTCTGCCCTTGAGCATCTTCCACCATCCTAATCATTTTCGCTAAAGTACTTTCCTCTCCAATGCCTTTGGCTTGAATTATTAAGCGGCCAGTTACATTCAAAGAACCGCCCGTTACCAAAGAGTTAAGTTCTTTGAAAACCAAATGAGTCTCACCCGTCAGCATGGATTCATCTAGATCACTTGAGCCATCTATAACCAGCCCATCAACAGGAACTCTTTCCCCCGGCAAGACCAATACAAGATCCCCAGGCAATACCTGATCAATAGAAAGGAGACGGTATTCGTGATTTGAATGACCAGGTTTTAAAACCTTAGCCTCGTTGGGCCAAAGAGCTTGTAGTGCAGAGATAGCCTGCGTGGTTTCTTTTTTAGCTTTAGCCTCTAACCACTTACCCAACATAACCAAAGAAATAACAACTGCTGAGCTTTCGAAATAGATTTGATGAGGGTCACCCCATCCAGATTGATGCCATTCATAGAGACTTAAACCATAGGCTGCACTGGTACCTATCGCCACCAATAAATCCATGTTGCCAGAGCCGGATCGCAAACTCTTTAACCCAGCCACATAAAATCTTGCGCCCAAAATAAATTGCACGGGAGTGGCTAATGAGAATTGAGCCCAAACCGGTAACATCCAATGAGTGCCAAAGGGCATCAGCACCATTGGCAAAACTAATGGCAACGATAACAAGATACTTAAGAAAACAGCAAAACCGCCATATAAATTAAATTGGCTTATTGGCTTAGGCTGCTGAACTCGCTCAGAAAGAGATGCCTGAAATCCTGACTTCTCAATAGCCTTAATTAGTTGAGGAAGAATGGTCTCCTGACTTAAATCTGTGACAAGCCTAATTTGTGCTTTTTCTGTGGCTAAATTAACGTTCGCTGCCTCAACCTCATTAATTTTTAATAAAGTTTTCTCAACTCTTGCAACGCAAGAGGCACAAGTCATACCATCAATCTTTAGGGTGACTATTTGGCTCATACAATTGATAATTAGGGTTATTAATGGTTAAGCTTTATTGTCCTCTGATTATGAAAGAAAAGAAGAAATATGCCCATATTTACAGTTAACGGTATGAATTGCGGTCATTGCACCAAAACAATTACAGAAGCCCTCTTGGAAATTGATCCAAGTCTTCATGTGGAAACAGATATTCCCAATAAAACTGTTACGGTAACCCCAGCAAATTCCGTGAATGTAAGTGCTGATATGGACACACTAAAAAATACCATTACTGAAGCCGGTTATGAAGTAACGGCGGTGATGCCATGATGAATATTGAATCAATTATTCAAACCGTTGCCATTTATGCAATACCTGTTATTTTTGCAATCACATTGCATGAGGCGGCTCACGGTTATGCAGCTAAGAGCTTTGGAGATAAAACGGCATTTCTTCTAGGCCGCGTTACGCTTAATCCGATTAAGCACATCGACCCAATGGGAACTATTCTAGTTCCACTACTCCTCTACTTTGCAACAGCAGGTACTTTTCTTTTTGGATATGCCAAACCAGTCCCAGTGCGATTTGGCAACTTAAGACATCCTAAGAAAGACATGGTTTGGGTTGCTCTTGCAGGTCCAGCCTCTAATTTATTTCAAGCTCTGATTTGGGGTGTTGCTTATTTACTCTTAATCAAGCTTGGTGTTAGCGAGCGCTTTTTCATGGAAATGTGTCAGGCAGGCATTTTGGTCAATGTGGTGATGTTTGTATTTAACCTGTTCCCGCTACCCCCATTGGATGGCGGCAGAATATTAGTGGGTGTATTACCCTGGAAACAAGCCTCCTTGGTCTCACGAGTTGAGCCATGGGGCTTTTATATTGTTTTAGCATTATTATTAACCAACGTTATTGGTAATTTGTGGATGAGACCCTTGATGTCTGCCACTTACTGGTTGTTAGATACTGTATTAATACCCATTCGTCTTATTTTTTAACCAAAGGACTTCATGATGAAAAAATTACTATTAGTTCCAGCACTTTTAATCTCGTTACTAAGCCCAATAGCCGCTCAAGCGCAATTTGCCAAAGCAGAAGATGCCATTAAATATCGTGCTGCTACATTTGTTGTCATGGGTGCGCATTTTTCAAGAATTGGTGCGGTTGTTAAAGGAGAGAAACCTTTTAACAAAGAAGACGTGGCAGCTAATGCGGCCGTCGTAGCAAGTTTGGCACATCTACCATGGTCCGCTTTTGGTCCAGGCACAGAAGGTGGTAAATCACTTCCCGAAATCTGGAAAGAATCAGATAAATTCAAAGCTGGTGCAGATAAGATGCAAAAAGCAGTAGCTGAACTCAACACTGCTGCTAAAGCTGGTGACTTAGATACGATCAAAAAAGCTTTTGGAGCCGCCGGTCAGTCTTGCAAAGCTTGTCACGATAACTATCGTAAGAAGTAATATAAAACTCCCATGATCCCGCCAAAAATAATGGCGGCGGTCAAACGTAGCGAAAAATCATCCCTGGCAACAGGGATTTTTTCTGCCCAATTTTTATCACCGGTCACCATAGGTCTGATGAGATCTTGTTTCTTAACAATCCTGTAATAAGCAATTGCGAATACATGGATCAAAATTAAGCCCAACAGAACGGGCTCATTCAAACGATGCAGGCTGGTTAAAGACTCAACCCAAGCAGATGGCACATACTTAACAAAAGGCCCATCAAATGCAATGTCATCCGATGAAAATAATCCTGCCAAGGCTTGAAGAGTGAAAAGAGTGATCAGAACTACAACGGAAACAGCCCCAAGAGGACTGTGGCCCGGTGTTGGACGAGGATCTTTTAAATACTCCACCACTGCCCCAGGACCCTTAATAAAGCTTCCAAAGCGGGCATGGTAAGAGCCTACGAACCCCCATATCAACCGGAAGATCATTAAACCAATCACCAAATAGCCAAAACGCGCATGCCACGTCATCGCATTACCGCCAACTTTGACAGTGATAAAGCTCATTAATACGGTTAATACAAGTAACCAGTGGAAGGTGCGCAGCGGTAAGTCCCAAATACGAGTTTTCATGTTGCTCTCAAATTAGATTACGATAGAAGCTATGAATAAATTTAAAGTTTTTAGTCTTATTGTTGTTGCTACTATTTTAAGCGCTTGCGCCAATCAAGCGGTCTATAGAAATTCAGCGGCACCACTCCAGACTCATAGCTCAGTCGAACTTAATCGCTACCTTGGTCAATGGTACGAAATTTATCGGGTACCCAATTGGTTTGAGGATTCAGACTGTCGAACTGTGACTGCAGAATACAGTTTAAGACCAGATGGCCATGTCAAAGTATTAAATACCTGCCATAAAGCAGATAAAAAAAATGAGGCTGCTGGCATCGCTAAAGTGGTTGAAGGCTCCAACAATACAAAATTGAAGGTTTCATTTTTTAGACCTTTTTATGGGGACTATTGGGTTCTAGACTTGGCTAGCGACTATTCATGGGTAATGGTTGGTGAACCCTCTGGAAAATACTTCTGGATTCTTGCAAGAGAAAAGGTCCTACCCACCTCTCTAGAGTCAGAACTACTCGATAAAGCTGAGAAACTCGGCTATAACCGAAAAGATTTCATTAAACCTAAAAACGATCTGTGAGCTCTAAAACACCTGCTAACTTTATAAGTTAATTGCCAGATCGTTACTTAGAGTACTGAGCTAGTACATCATTGCTGGTTCGCTCTTGACCTTCAGCAAACGCTTTAAAACATAAACCAGAACCAATTTGGTTTTTGATTTTTTTGGCAGCCTTTTGCATCTCATACATCTGGTCAAAGCACTCCATCCTAGAAACAAATAGATAAGTTTCTGTTCGAGTAGGTTGATTGTTTTTTAACCACGTAAACTGCAACGTCCAATGCGTATCACCCTCTACAACAGATTTCTCTTCTTGTAGGGGCGCGCACGCAGCCAAGATAACTGCAACTATCAGAAATAATCTTTTGAACAACAAATTATTTAGCCTTTGCTTTTCTTGAAACTGTCTTTTTTGCTGGAGCCTTCTTTACAGCCACTTTTCTTGATACTGATTTTTTAGCTGCTTTTTTAACAGCTGGCTTTTTAACCGGTGCCGACTTGATAGGAGTGGTTTTAGCCATCGCTAAATCAAAAGCAGCCAGACCATCTTCAGCTGCATCAGCAGCTTGCTTTGCCATCTTTCGGCCTTCTTTAAAAACTTTCTCACCAGCATGAGCCATATCTTTAACAATAGAATTAAGCTTATCAGCTCCCTCTGGGAAGTTTTTGCCAGCATCTTTTAACCAGCTTTCCATTGCAGATCGAGCTTTGGCCAAATGCTTTTCAACCTCTTCAGCAGTTTCATCTTCCATCGACTTAAGCAAAGCTTTAATTTGCTTTTGATAACCACTCACTCGAACGGAAGCTTCTTTTGAGAATTTCTCCTGAAGATCCTTTAAACCATCCAAATCGTTAGCCACTACTTGCTTAGCGTAGGACTTAGCGTGGCTCATGCTAGCTTTAATTTCTGTTACCTGGTGGTTACTAAACTCTTTAGCCGTATCCAGTAAGCGATGCGATAAATCGAATAACTCTTTGGCACGTTCTTGTTGCCATGCCATAAACTCTTTTTGAATCGCCATGTGTTGCTCCTTAAAGGATGTTGGATACTTTTATCCTATACCTAATTAATGACAAAGCCAATCTAATCTTGAAAATACTTTTTTGAGCGAACTCGCTCAATCAATAACTCCGCTTCGCCTCTAGCCTTGACCTGCAAGCAAGCCTGAAACCTTTTTCTGTAAACAAAGGCAATCCCAAATAAGGCAACGCCCATGACAACACCAATCATGGCAATAAGGTCACCCCATAAAGGCTTTAAAAGCAACCCAGCAATAACGGGAAGACAAAACGCTGCAGCCAAGACAAGCACATCTAGGATAGCAACAAGGATCTCAAAAAATGTGTAGATAACCAAACAAATGGTTGTTAATAAGGGCTTTTTCATTAATTAAATTGGAAAATAAGATCTGCTTGGAAATACCTATAACTGTAATCAGGACCACCGAATCCTGCACTATCGGAATAACCTACTTTAGATCTTAAGAAAATCCTATTAAAGATAGGGCTAACCGCCTCCACTTCCAATAACTTTGTGGTCGTATAAGGATCATCGTTAATTTTTTGACGACCCAAACCAGCTAAACCCGATAACTGCCAACCTTGTAATTTTCTTCGCCAACCCATGACCACCATATTTTCATCGTATTCATTTGGATTGAAATAGTTCTCGGTCACCTCATGGCTATTTCTGTATTGACGATGACGCAGCTGTAGATTAACTCCTTGCTCTGGTAACACGTCATAAATCACCTTTGCTCGAAGGTGATTGCGAATATTGTCATCCGAAAACTTTTGCTGAGCCACTAAACCAATTAAAGTCCAATCCGGAGAAAAGCGTTTTTCCAAGCTGGCGCCATAATAATTATGACTAATACCATTGGTTAGGGAGTTTCTAGTTTCAACCCAATCTCTAAATAAAAATGCCTCATAAGAGAGGGTTTGATTGATTGGCGCAGAATAAGTCATATCAGCAATCAATAACTCCCTGCCATACAAGCTACTGACTCCAAGACTTGCCACACTTCCCAATCCAGATGCCGAGTTAATCGATCGCTGAACCAAGCTAACTTGTCCACCACTCTTAGCCCACTCAGGATTGGAATAGCGATTAGAGCTTGCTTGAATACCCAAATACTCTTGACCACTCTTATAAAAAGGAAGAAGGCCTGTTCCCACTTTAGTGACACTAAAATGATCGCTATCTTGAGAAGCAAAGATAGTTGGCGCCATCAAACCCCATGGTTCTTTTGCTTCTTCTGCCAGAAGTGACAGAGAGCTCAGAGATAACAGCAACCCCAACAGAAACTGAGGTGAGTTTTTAATGATGATCATTTTGTACCCCACACTTTTTTAAATCCTAAAAATTCAACAAAATACCCCAGCACTGCAGCTGGCTGCAAAATAATGTTGTAAGGGAGTAGATAGATCAGAAACCCAATAATATTTCTTCTGACATGCAAACCTTGCTCCATGAACATCTTACTTTCAGTTCGGAACATCAACCAATTAATCAGCAGTGCAATTGGAAATAAACTTAAGGTCATCGGTCCCACTATCCAATAGTGCCCCACTAATGCGAGCACCAAACCTGGCAAGAAGCCAAATGTAAATGCAATATCCATGAATGGGAAAAATAGATCCCACCAAATAAAGAAAGTCGATAGCTGCGGTTTTAGCAAAATTTTAGGATGATGCTTAAACGCTTCAATCATGCCCCTTGCCCACCTCTGACGCTGACGAACAAGGCCCATTAAAGTATTAGGAACAATTGTAAAAATAACAGCGTCTTCACAATAACCAACTCGATAACCCTTTTCCAATAATGCCCAAGTAAGGACAATATCCTCGCCAACCGTTCGTGGCCAGCCACCAATTTCATTTAATGCATCTTTGTCATAAATAGAGAAGCAACCCTGAGCAACCAAGGTGCCCTGATTGAGTGATTGAACGCGCTTAACTGTAGCAATTCCCTGGAAATAGTCCCACTCCTGAGATTGCGTTAACCAGTTGTCTCGTGAATTGCGAACCAAAGTTGTACCAGCAACAGCGCGTGTATGAGCAGGGTCACTCGCATAACGCTCTACAATCCTGATTAAGGCATCCTTAAACAAGAAAGAATCTGCATCAATCGTCACAATTTTGCTGTGCGTGGCTTTAGCTAAGCCAATGTTTAAAGCTGCTGCCTTACCTTGGTTGGCATTTAACTGAATTAACTTAACCCAGTTTCTATCCGTACTGAATGCTTTAACAATAGCACTGGTTTGATCGCGGGAGCCATCATCAATCACAATGACTTCAAGATTGCCGGGGTAGGCTTGCCTCTCAATACTATCGAGAGTTTCTAGAATATATTTTTCTTCGTTGTAACAGGCTATTAAAAGAGATAGATCTGGATATGTATCCAATTTCTTTCGCAATGGGCGCTTATCAAAAAGTAGGCTCGAGAACATAAATGCATTCATAAATCCGGGAACTATGGCAATGAATGCAATTAAGAAAGCCGCAATGGGTTGACCAACCAATAATGAAAGATCATCAAACCAATACCGACTTGCCCAAATAGAAAAAGAACACCACATCACCGCAATGAATAACGCAGATGAAAATTTAGACCTAACACTAACGTACATAGCTACCCCATTAATTTATAAATTACTCGTGCCAACATTTTGTTTGATTACGTCCTGCTTGTTTTGCCTGATACATAGCAAGATCCGCACGTCTGGAGTACTTTTTCATGATTTCATGAGCCAGACCTTCACGCTCTCCACCTGGCTGATAAATCGCAATGCCTAGACTGATTTGAATTGTTATATTTTGATCTTGCACTTGGGCACACACCAAATCTGAAACACCCTGACGAATCCGCTCAGCCACCACCAAAGCATCTTTCTGATTAGTCTCTGGAAGCATAATGAGAAACTCTTCACCACCTATACGGCCAAATGCATCAATCGATCGTAACTGAGACATGCAATAGAGGGATAGCTTTTTAAGAACCTGATCACCCACTGGGTGGCCAAAAGTATCGTTAACACGCTTAAAGTGATCAATATCTAACATCACAAACGCAATGGGGTGTTTAGTACGATCTGATTTTTTAATTTCTTGAATAATTTGGGACTCGATCTCTAGGCGACTTAAGGCGCCAGTTAAGTGATCGTGTTTGGAAATTTTTTCCAACTTTTCTCTTTGTTCATCTAAGGTGATAAATAGTCGCTGCAATCCAACTACGCCAAGCCACAGACAAACTGATATGGATAAGTAAAAAGAAGCATTTGTAAGGCTGAAATTATTTCGGATACAGCAATCCAACAAGTAATACAACTTATCACCAAGGATAACTAGTAGACCAAGAGGCATAAACATGATGCCAAAAGCAAAGGCTTTGAATTTTTTAAGTATCCAGAAAGATGAAATGATGCTGTATATCTGAATACAAATGGCAGCAATATAAAGACTAATAACAAAGTACTTCAATGCTTAATGCTCCAGAAGTTTTTTAATTAAAACCTGATCACCAAATAAATCCAAAGCCACTTGAACAACAGCTTCATCCAAACAAGTACCAGAGAGTCGTTTGACCTCATCAAAAGTCACCTCCAAGCTTCTGGCAGGTCGGTAGGGTCTATGGGATGCCATTGCTTCAATCGTATCGGCAACAGCCAAGATCTTCGCTTCCAAAAGGATTTGATCTCCTTTGAGTCCTAATGGGTATCCAGATCCATCAATGCGTTCATGATGCTGCCTCACCATATCGGCAATCGGCCAATGAAAGGGGACATCTTTTAATATTTGGTATCCAGATTCCACATGCCCCTGCATCATTTTTCTTTCTAAATCACTTAAGGCCGTTGGCTTGGTTAAAATTTCCGAAGGGATGGCCACTTTGCCGATATCGTGAACCATGCCAGCCATGTGAAGACCTTGCAAGCGATCCTGACTGAGCCCCATCTTTTCTCCAATTAATACAGCAATCTCGGCCACTCTTTTTTGGTGGCCAGCAGTATAGGGATCTCGCCATTCCATTGTTTTTGACATCGCTGCAATCGTTGACTCTAAGGCTAAAGTTAGTTGATGCTCTGCGGCCTGACGCTCTTTCATTTCAAGAGCTAAGTCTTGTCGATGCTTAATCGCTCGCAAGCCATAACCAACTTCATCTGCTAAATTTTCAAATAACTGAATTTCACTATCACTGAATGCGTTAGCAATTTTTGAATAGACAGCCAACGCACCAATTGTTTTAGTCTCGTCATGTATGGGTATTGCTACTACACACCTGATGCCATAGGTTTTTGCTCGGTCGCGCCAAGGAATAAACCGTGGATCTTCTTCGGTATCCAAAATAATTGTTGCCACGCCAGTTCGAATGCATTGCCCCACAGGCCCTTTGCCAGTTAGGGTTTTATCAGACCAACTAACTTGAATTCCATCGGCATAGGCCTTAGCAGAACCTTCCATACCAGCAACGCGCACAGTCATTTGCTCATCATGCTCCGCCATCCCCACCCAAGCCATCACATAAGGAGCTTCTTTCACAATAGCAGAGCAAACATCCTTAATAAGGGTTGCCTCATCGTCCGCTCTTGATAGCGCAATAGCAGCATGGGCATAAGCCAATACCGCCCAATTCTGTTTCTCCAATAGTGCTTTAGAAACCCTGAGCTCTTCCTCGGACTTTCTGCGGTCTGAAATATCTCTGATGTTGCATTGAATGACCGTATCACCGTTAACATGATAGGCATTGCTCACAAACTCAACAGCCAAAATTTTGCCATTCTTATGTTTTAGCGGTAAGTCCTCATAGCGAACATAACCCTTATCATGCAACTCTTTGAATGCTAACTTGGCCGCCTCTTTATCAACAAAAGGACCAATCTCCCATAACTGTTTGCCGATCAATTCCTCTTTAGAGTACCCAAGAAAGTCCGTTATGAAGGGGTTAGCGTCTTCGATGACCCCTGTTGCAAAATCAAGAATCAGAATGCCATCCTGGGCCGTTTCAAAAAGTCGCAAATATCTGAGGGATAAATCTGACTTTTGCCCTGATTGAGCACTTTTAGGAGGGCTAGGCTTAGATGGTATTTCTGGTTGATTTGACATAATCTAAGTTTACGCCTTTTAAAGAATTACCCCTAAAGTTCACATCTCCAATTTGATCAAATCAGGGTAAGGTGGCTTTAGCCCAGTTTGAATTGATAATTTAAATAAAAAAGAGTAGTTGACCGAGCTATTTAAGGTGCCAGCAGGCCCTTGTAGTCTGACTAGACGATGCCCAATTTACTCTTAAGATTAAGATAATTATTAAAGGCGCCATAATCATCTTGCAACTAAAAATAATCACTATAAATTTATCAACAATCCACCCATAATGAATCTAACACCAACGAGCGAACAACTACTCATTATCGATAGCGCCACTAGCTTCTTAGAAAAGCAAAGTGATATGAAAGCCGTTCGAAATATTAGTGAAAATAGCGACGGATTTGATCAAGATTTATGGGATCAAATGAATGAGCTTGGCTGGTGTAATTTATTACTACCCGATGATATTGGCGGCATGGGTATGGGCTATGTCGAAATGTGCCTACTTCAGGAAAAGCTGGGGCAGTATTTAACTTGCTCCCCATTCTTTGATAGTTCAGTTTTATCAACGATAGTACTTCTATCGCATTCAGACAAAAAGAGTTCGGCAGAGACCCTATCGGATCTTTCAGAAGGTAAAGCAATTGTTAGCTTTGCTCTTCCTCATTTAAATAAAAGTAGTAAAAATCAAGTTAAAAAAAGTGCAACCGGCTGGTTACTTAACGGGCAGTGGTCTCACATTGGATCTCTACCTAGCGCTGACAAAGTGCTATTAACAGCAAAAGATGAACAAGGTCAGGAGCATTTATTTTTAATAGATGCTTCATCCACAGGTTTTAATTCTGTAGAACAGAAGACTCTGGATTTGACACAACGTAATGGTTGTCTTTTTGCTGAAAATGCCAATCTACCTGAGACAGCGCATCTTGCAATGATGAATGCCCCAGATTACTTGCAACGCGATCTTTGTTTCGCCAGTATTGGTTTAGCTGCTGAACAGGTAGGCATTGCCCAAAAAGCACTTGATTTAACTCTAAAGTATGTTGGAGAGAGATCGCAGTTTGGTAAAACTATTTCGGGCTTCCAAGCCGTGAAACACCGTTGCGCTCAAATGTCAGTCGAACTTGAAAGCTCAAGATCTGCTGTTTACGGAGCTGCGTGCATGGCCGATACAAAGCCATCTAACGACACCCTCCTATTTTATGGGGCACAAGCATTTGTAGAAGCTACTAAGGCGGCCATATATTGCACCGAAGAATCGATTCAATTACATGGCGGCATGGGGTTCACCTGGGAATTTGACCTGCATCGATTGCTCAAAAGAGCCCAATATAACTCTCAACGTTTATTGCCTATCTCTTGGTGGCAAGAAAAAGTAGCTGCTTTATTACTGGATCAGGAAATTTCATTATGAATCTAGAAGAAACATCATCTGAAAAATTATTCCGTGAAGAAGTAAGATCTTGGATGGCATCTCATCTTTGTGATGAATATGAACAGTTAAGAAATGCTGCTGGTTTTGGCTATCCAGGCTTTGATGCCGATCTCGCGAAAAAATGGGAACAACAGCTGGCTTTAGGAAAATGGATAGGCCTAGGTTGGAAAAAAGAGTTTGGCGGAAGAGAGCTTCCTTTATCTCATGAAATTATTTTTCATGAGGAATATGTCCGCTGCGGAGGTCCGGGAAGAATTGGTCATATTGGCGAGCACCTGTTAGCTCCAACACTCATGGAGTACGGTACAGCTCTTCAGCAAGAGCGTTTTCTGCCAGGCGTTTTAAATGGGACAGCCTATTGGGCTCAAGGATACTCAGAGCCTGGTGCTGGATCTGATTTGGCAGCCATTAGAACTAAAGGCGAAATAGACCCTAACAATGGTGACTGGGTCATCAATGGCCAAAAGATTTGGACCTCCTGGGCTCACGAAGCCGACTGGATTTTTGTTTTAGCTCGAACTGAAGCCAATTCTGAGCGTCATAAAGGATTAACACTCTTACTCGTCCCATTGGATCAACCCGGAATTGAAATTAGGCCCATCAAACAAATTACTGGGGGCTCTGAGTTTAATGAAGTGTTTTTTGATAATGCTAGAACGGAAGGTAGTCTTCACCTTGGCTCTCCGGGAGATGGCTGGAAAGTAGCCATGGCATTGTTAGCCTACGAGCGTGGCGTTTCAACATTAGGTCAGCAAGCACAATTCAAAAGAGAACTTGGTCAATTAATTGAATTTGCCAAACATAATGGAATGGCCAACGATCCTATATTTAGACAAAAAATTGCTTCTTTGGCTCTTGGTTTAGAAACTCTTAGAAGTCATGCCTTAAGGGTTTCAGACCCAAACTCTGACGAAAGAGCGACCAGTATTTCTAAATACTTATGGTCAAACTGGAGAAGAGATTTAGGAAAACTTGCCATTAACGTCATTGGCCTAGAATTAGGTAGTCATGAGCAACCTAATCATCAGGCCATTAATTTAGAACAAATTTGGTTAAACAGTAAATCAGACACCATTTATGCTGGCAGCAATGAAATTCAATTAAATATTATTGCTGAAAGAAGCTTAAAAATGCCACGTGATGCCAGATAGATGTTAAAAAGACACTATGAATAACGTTTACCCTGAGACGATCTACAACCCTAACTATGGAAAAGCCATTTTTAGAAGATCTATCAAACTAAAAAAACAAGATCGTCTAGTTATTGCGGGTTTAGAAGATACAGTACACGCCTGTAAATTGTATGTACATCATGATGGTAAGTTGATTACTGATGTGCAAGCTGAGTGGTTCAGACACCCCATGAAAAAATGTCCCGAATCAGCAGCGCAATTGAAAAAATTTATTGGTCAAGAGTTAACAGTTGAAAGAGCTAAATTTAGAGCTTACCAAGACCCCAAATGGCAATGCACTCACCTGCATGATCTTCTTGGATTATCAGTTAGCCATGCGCTTGGGGAAGCTAATAATCGAACTTACAGCATTCAAATTCCTGACTTTAATGAAGGGCAAACTGTTGCTCAAGTAAAGCTGGATGGGCAAGTCATGCACGCTTGGCTAATCAACCAATCTAGCATTGTTGAACCTGCAGAAATGTCAGGAAAACCATACTTGGCTGGCTTTGGAAAATGGGCAGCAACTGCTTTTGATGGTGACTTTTTAGAGGCCGCATTTGTTTTACAAATGGGTATTTTTGTCTCTAATTCAGGAAGATATGACATGCAGGCTATGGCAAAGAAATATGCCACTATTCCTATTGTGGCGCCTGGTCAATTAGGTACTTGCTTTACTTTTCAAGCCGAGCATCAAAAAGATTCACTACCAACACATATCATCAAAGACTTCAGTTCAACACCCGATGAGATGTTGAAATTCTTAGATGATTAATTCATAGATCTAAATAATTAATCACCCATGATAAATTGACCACTGTCGATTCTTAGCTCGATACCATTAACACCCCTTGACTCATCGCTAGCAAGATACAAAATACCATTTGCAATATCAAGTGGTTGATGCATCCGATTCATAGGATCTATATCAATGGTGAATTGCGCAGCATCGACACCCTCAGGCATAGTGGCTCTCGTCATATCAGTCAAAATGCCATCAGGATGAACAGAATTACATCTAATTCGATACTTCATGGTTCTACAATAAGACGCAATACTTCGTGTTAATGCCGCTACAGCGCCCTTGGATGCACAATAAGCAGCAAATTGACTCATTCCAGCAATTGCGGCAAAAGAGGAGAGATTAATGATCGATCCACCACCCGTTGACTTCATGGCATTCACTGCATACTTAGAACCCAAAAAAACACTTTGGGCATTCACCGTCATAATTTTTTGAAAATTTTCTAGGCTTTCTTGATCAATAGGGTTTCTCATCAAAATACCAGCGTTATTAACCAATATGTTGACAGCGGAAAATTTAGCTATGGTCTGATCAAATATACTTTTCCAGTCATCTTCTTTCGTTACGTCACCTTTAATAAATATTGTCGATGAACCAAGTCTCTCAGCAAGGGCCTTACCTTTTTCCTCTTGAAGATCAACGATGGCAACTTTGGCGCCTTCTTTAACCATCAACTCAACTGTTGCTTGACCAACACCAACTGCTCCACCAGTCACAATTGCCACTTTGCCATCAAGACGCGCCATAACTACTCCTTTAAAAGATTACTAATGCACTATTCCGCTAAAACTAAATTAGTTATAAAAACCAACCGCAACAATATATTTACCTACAACCTCAAAACGAGTTGTTTTGGCTTGTAATTTATTAGATGATGGATTCTTCCAGACATAGCTAATTTGCCCGCTATCTTTTTGCTTAGCCATTGCCAACATTTCTTGGATAATAAAACGATTATCAGGATCTAATAACACTTTGGCATCCGTTCCAACGAGCCCTGCTGCAACACCATGCGCATAAAATAATCCATCCTCTTTACCAACCACAAACACATATAACTCGCCCTTAACAAACTCGCCTTTCGGGTTATTAATAGCTGGAAATGCGCCTTTACCCTCTTTACCAACTTTTTTAATAGCCTTTAAAAGCAGTTGCTCAGCATCTGCTCGTGATTCACTTGATGGACTGGGAACTTGAGCTTGAGCAACGGAATATAGACTGCTTATCAATACAAAGCTTGCTAGAAAAATTGATCTAATAAAACTCAACATATAACCACCTTTCATATCAATCGATAATTTGAATACTTGGCTATTCTCCCATATGGGTTCATCAGATATTGGGATATTTATTGATCCATGGCAAAGATAGCTCTAACTGTCTGGCTAATCTTAATAAAACATGTTCTTCGCCATACCTGCCAGCAAACATGGATCCAATTGGCAATCCTGATTGACTCCAAAACAAGGGTACTGACATGGCAGGCTGACCCGTTGCGTTATATAAACTTGAATAAGATGCAAATGCCATTGCGCCTTTGACAAAAGACTCAAATGGCTGATTGAGAGATAACTCTCCGAGCTTGGGGGTTAGGCTTGAAAATACGGGGGACAATATCAGGTCATACTTGACCATAAACTGATCCATTTGCAAACCAGTGATATCTAACTGCTGACGTGCATTGTATAAATCCACAGAGCCGGCCTGCTTGGCTTTTTCAACAGCCCGCATAGTCAAGGGCTCTAAATCATCAGGAGTTACAGCACGACCCAAAACCTTTTCTCGAGCTTTAACGGCACTCAACATACCGGCACCTGTCAAAAATCCAAAGCTACCTAAAAATCCTTGATAGTCGATGGGTAATCTAACTGGTTCTACAATATGTCCAATTGATTCGCATAATTTAGCCGTCTTTTGCATCGCAAGATCAACTTCAGGATCAACAGGTAATCCTAGTGGATTTTTATCAAGCCAACCAATTCTTAATTTTCTGTAATTTTTAGGATTAGAGATATCTTTTAAAAAAGAATTCACAAAATCCTTAGGTTGAACTCTCGAACCAAATTCTGGACCGTGAGAAATATCTAAAAACGCAGCAGAATCTCTCACAGTTCTGGACACAACGTGGGGTGCACTCAAACCCAACCAACCTTCAAGTGCATTAGGCCCCATCGGTAACCTAGCTCTACTTGGTTTAAGTCCAAATAAACCGCAACAAGCTGCTGGGATTCGAATAGAGCCGCCCCCATCCGTTGCGTGGGCAACTGGCAAAACTCCTGCAGCAACTGCTGCTGCGGCACCGCCAGAAGATCCCCCTGTGCTGTATTCTAAATTCCAAGGGTTTCTTGTTGCCCCCCATAAAACTGATTCCGTTGTTGGTGTTCCACCAAACTCTGGAGAAGCGGTTTTTCCGAAGAAAATCAAACCAGCTTTTTTGTAACGCTTAACCAATGTACTGTCCACATTTGATTGAACGTCATGGAAAAATTTAGATCCATTGCTGGTTTTTGTTCCTGCAAGATGCGTGTTGAGATCTTTTAATAAAAAAGGAACCCCAGCAAACACACCTTCTACTTTTTCAGTTAATTGTTTTCTAGCGTAATCCTCATGCCAATACGTAATAGCATTTAATTTGGGATTAACTTCCCTAGCGCGCTGCAAAGCAAGATCTAAAACAGCAGTTGGCGCAATTTCTTTTTTCTTAATGAGTTCAGCTAAAGCAAGAGCATCGAGTTTTCGATACTCCGCAAAAGACATGTGCGATGAAGATTTAGACCAAGATACTGGGGCTACAGTGGATAGTGAAACTAAACCACTTACCTGCAAAAATCTTCTTTTATTCACCGCACACTCCTTTGAGTGATTAATTTAAAAAACTGCTAAGTGTATTAACCCAACTCAGCAATTAATTCTGGTACCGCTGTAAATAGATCAGCCACCAAACCATAATCAGCAACGCTAAATATAGGTGCTTCTGGATCTTTATTAATCGCAACAATCACTTTTGAATCTTTCATGCCAGCCAAATGCTGAATAGCGCCAGAGATGCCAACCGCCACATAAAGTTGAGGAGCAACAATTTTTCCAGTTTGACCAACTTGATAATCATTGGGCACAAAACCAGCATCAACAGCTGCACGAGATGCACCCATAGCCGCACCTAATTTATCGGCCAAAGGCTCCATAACAGCTCTAAATTGCTCACTAGAACCTAAAGCACGTCCTCCAGATACAATAATTTTTGCCGCAGTTAACTCAGGACGATCCGACTTACTAACTTCCTTGCCAATAAAGCTTGATTGACCTGCATCAGCAACAACAGAACCCAGCTCAATAGTTGCTGAACCACCTGAAGCAGGTGCCGCATCAAATCCGGTTGTACGAACTGTAATAACTTTTACTGCATCAGTTGCTTGCACAGTAGCAATAGCATTGCCGGCATAAATTGGGCGCTCAAACGTATCAACAGATAAAACTTTTGTAACATCTGATATTTGCGCAACATCTAATTTTGCAGCCACTCTAGGTAATACATTTTTACCAATGGCCGTTGCAGGCGCAAGAATATGAGAATAAGTTGATGCAATAGCTAGGACTTGATTGGCCAAATTCTCACTGAGCTGATGTTCTAAATGTGCGGCATCAATGTGGATAACTTTAGTCACACCATTGATTTGTGATGCAGCTGTTGCGGCAGGACTAGCCTGATATCCAGCGACCAATACATGCACCTCTGCACCACAAGCGAGAGCAGCTGTCACTGTATTTAATGTGGCTGGTTTTAAAGATTGATTATCGTGTTCTGCGATTACGAGCGAAGTCATTTAGATCACCTTTGCTTCATTTTTTAGTTTTTCAACCAATGTCTTAACATCAGCTACCATCACACCTGCACTGCGCTTAGGTGGCTCTTCTACTTTAATAGTCTTAATACGGGGTGCCACATCAACACCTAAGTCTTCTGGCTTGACTGTGTCCAAAGGTTTTTTCTTGGCCTTCATGATGTTAGGTAATGTGACATAACGCGGTTCGTTCAAGCGCAAGTCAGTGGTTACCACAGCAGGCAATGTCAATGCCAAGGTCTCTAAACCACCATCAATCTCGCGAGTGACAGTCGCTTTTCCATCAGCAACTTGAACTTTTGAAGCAAAGGTAGCCTGAGGTAAACCTAATAAGGCAGCCAACATTTGACCGGTTTGATTGCTGTCATCATCAATTGCCTGCTTACCTAAGAACATTAATTGAGGCTGCTCTTTATCCACAAGAGCTTTTAAAATTTTAGCAACGGCCAAGGGCTGTAAATCAGCATCCGTCTCAACCAAAATACCTCTATCAGCGCCGATAGCCATAGCTGTTCTGAGAGTTTCCTGGCAAGCTGCAACGCCACAAGAAACAGCAATCACTTCGGTGGCCACTCCAGCCTCTTTCAGGCGAACGGCTTCTTCAACGGCGATTTCGTCAAAAGGGTTCATACTCATCTTGACGTTAGCAATATCAACACCAGTCTGATCTGATTTAACCCGAACTTTAACGTTGTAATCAACGACTCTTTTAACAGCAACTAATATTTTCATAATATATAAATTGTTTTAAATAATCAGTTCTTAGGATAAACCCTTAAAAGTCCGTTTTCATCATCCATTTAGACCATATTGAAGAAAAATTAAAAATTGTCCAAACTCCCCATTTACCCCCAAAAAATCATCAGCTATTCTACAAAAATGGAAAGCTCTAGGGAAAGTTGAAAAATGAATTCAGGGACTATCGGTGGACTAATCGCAGCAGATGAGGGCTTTACACATCAAATTGTTGATACTTTTTCAACTGTTTTACAAAGTGATTACTCATGGACGGAAAAGGTTTGTGGAACTTTAGGTGCCAAAGACGGTTCTTTACAGATTAGCTTTGGATTTGGCAAATACACAAACAGGAATGTTGTAGACGCCTATGCCGGGATCTCAAGAAATCTGGAGCAGTGGACAATCAGAGCTAGTAGATCACTCAATAGCGATGTTGACACCATTAATGTTGGTCCAATTAAATATGAAATTATTGAGCCACTAAATAGTATTCGAGTCACTCTCGAAAAAAACTCTGTTCACAACATTTCTTTTGATGTAACCCTAACCGGGGTTTTACCTTGTCAACTTGAGGAGCGGGAGGATCGAAGAGTTCTAAGTGGCATAA
Source organism: Polynucleobacter sp. 30F-ANTBAC (assembly GCF_018882385.1). Lineage (GTDB taxonomy): Bacteria > Pseudomonadota > Gammaproteobacteria > Burkholderiales > Burkholderiaceae > Polynucleobacter. Next base: position 506,354 of record NZ_JACVON010000002.1, on the reverse strand, counting down.
GGCATTCAGCCAATCAAATTCGTTACCATCAAATAGGCTTAGCCTCAGGTTGGGTAGAGATTGATCACCAACGGACAGAAATTAACCCAGACGACTGGTTTATGGTGAGAGATCATTCATGGGGCATAAGGCCTGGTGTTGGCAATCCAATGACAGATTTAGAAGAAGAAAATCCTGATGGTAATGCCAGCGTTGATATATTAGCCCTATGGAACCCCATGCTACTCGTCAATCGTGATGGTGAGTATTCAGGCCTATTTCAATACTACCTCCAGTACAGAAGCCCTCAATTTAAATTAGAAAAGTTGCAAGGTAATAAAGAATTTCAGAATCTACCCGCAGTTCAAATTAGCTCAATGAAGCCTCATCTGAAATTTAACCCCCATAATTTCAGATTATTGAATGGTCATTTTGACATCAACTTTACTGACGGCTCCACATCGAAGCTTAATTTTAAAAAAATCAGTGATACCGGCTTCCACTTAGGTGCAGGACTTTACTTAGGATTTGATGGCAAGCACCACGGATCTTGGCGTGGCCCGCTCCATATTGAAGGCGAGTATTTTGAGGATTGCTCAACGAAAGAGAATGCTCAGAGACTCAATCAATTTAGAGATTGTTTAATAGAAGTTTGGGATGAAGCATCCGGTCTAGAAGGCTGGGGTATCTGCCAAAGCTTTATCAAAGGGAACTGGCCTGAATTTGACATCTAACTATGCAAACAAAATTAACAAATTGGTTACAGTCGCAACTACAAGACAATACTTTAAAAATTATTGATTTCTCCAAGCCAACTGCTGGTGCATCAAATGAAACATTAATACTTAAAGTTAGTCATCAAGTTAATGGGGCTTTGGCAGAAAAAGGAATGGTTCTTAGACTGGCTAGTAGCGAAATCAGCTTGTTTGAGACATATGACCTAAATTTTCAGTATAAAGTTCAGCAGCATTTATCAAAAAGCAAACTTCCGATACCCAAATTAGTTGGGAATTTTGAAAGTGACCTAGACGTTCTTGGTAGAGAATTTTATGTCATGGAAATGATAGAAGGTCGAGTTCCTAATGAAAATCCTCTTTATCATTCTGAAGGCTGGCTTCATACACTAACACACAGTGAAATAGAAGATCTCTGGTTGTCTGGCGTAGGCATGACTGGAGAAATTAATGGGCTAGATTGGCGGCAATATGGTCTTGAGTTTCTACTTAAGGACACCCTTGAAAAAAATTTACTCCAAAGCAAACTCACAGAACTAGAGCGCTATCTTGATTGGACTGAAAGCTTAGCTAGACCTTACCCATCCATTAGGATGGGTTTAGACTGGTTAAAGTTACATCAGCCGTCTTCAGAACCGACTGCCTTATGTTGGGGTGATGCAAAGCTCGGAAATTGCTTATTTAAGGGAACAAAATGTGTTGCCGCTCTTGACTGGGAGGGTGCCAATTTAGGAAACCCTGTTAGCGACCTAGCTTGGTGGCTGATTCTTGATCATGCACTCTCCTATGGCTACGGCGTACCAAGACTAGCAGGTCTTCCAAGCAAAGAAATTACCATAAAACACTGGGAAAAGCACTCTGGGTTTGAGGCAAACCACTTACCCTACTATGAAATGTTTGCTGCCGTTAAGTTCTCAATCATTATGGCAAGGAGTGGAAAAATTTGGATGGACAAAGGGTGGATGAGCCATGAACTTGAGTTTGATATAAACAATGGGGCACATAAAGTGATGAGTGATTTACTATCATCAAAAGAAAAATAGCCATGGCCAGTCACTTAATCTACCTTCCCAAAAGGAATCCTAAGCTCTCCATCAATCAATTTATCACTGCTTGGAAAGAGCATTCTGAGCTCGGTAAATCATGTCTTAATGTTAGAAAATTGATTAAGAGTGCCAAGCAATGCGCTCGGATTGGCTACCCCACGATCGAGGGCGTAAGTGAAGCCTACGACGGACTAGCTATTTTAAGTCTGGCAGATGGGGTTCAATCATCGGATATCTGGGATGACTCTGAAGTTTTAAGCATCATGAAACCTGATGAGCTAAGAGTTTTTGATGACTATGTCAAAAACTTCACTCTTGAAGCCAACTGCATTTTTTCCAAATATCCACTGGAGCAATCTCATCAACACTGCCTGATTCAATTACTGACCCTCGATGAGTATCAATCATCTGAAGAGCTAACTCATGAATTACGCGCACACCTGATTCATCAATCCTCAAATAATGAATCATCTTTCATCAAGCAAAAGACAGTTTATTTAGTGACGCACCAACCATCACGCCAATTTAACTATGATGTTGTCATTGCAACATGGTTTGACTCAGAAAAAGATGCCCTACTCTTCGTAGATAAAAAAAATCTCTCAGCAAGTCATCTGTTTGCTGAGAGATTTTTAATTAAACAAGAAATCAAACTTTTACTGTCTGTAACCCACAACAGAACTTAATCACTTATTTGGCGACACCATCCGTATAAGGCGTTGCCCCCTGAGGAATGTAATACCCCTCTGAGCGATCAAGGAATTCTTGTTTATTGGCTCTTGGATTAAAGAATTGCTTGTACCAGAGACGAACTCGAGCAAATGGTCCGTCACTCGGAATAAACATACCATTCAAACAAGCTTCTTTATTAGCCCAAACCTCAAAGTCTTGCTCGAAAGCCAAGCGGCTAGCAACTTGGAATGCTCTCGCATCGATCGTATCAGTCACTGTTGCTTCCTTATTGGCAGACTTCACCATTAAAGCGTGCCACACCTTAATAACACCATCATCAACTGGCGTATGTGTAATCATCAGAATCGCCTCAGCATAACCCGTCATATCTGAAATCAACATGCCTGGACCGTGATAAGAAGTTAATGTGTGCAAAATAGGGCTAACGCCATCAGCACCCACTAGAGTTCTATGAGGCCCACACTGTCTTTGAGTCGCCACATGTCCCTTGAACTCATTCTCATACTTCTGAACCGTTGAACCATGAATAGGACTTAAATGACCATAATCGGCGATGTTATCAACCACTTCTTGGGGATGTTGGTTTAATAAACCCAAATGATCATATTGCCAACGAACCCACTGTGGATCATTCCACTCAGATCGAACAGGAAGATCCCACTCTGGCTCTCCATTTTCAGGGTCATACCAAATCCAAACAGCACCCATTTCTTCACGAACAGTCCAAGATTTTACGCAAGCAGCTTCTGGGATTGGGCCTGTGTGGTAAGGAATATCATCGCACTTACCGGCTGAGTTAAATCTCCAGGCGTGATATGGGCAACGAATAGAGTCGCCCTCAATATTGGTGCCGCCACCGTCAATCATGACGTACGAGGTTGTGTTCTTGGCCAAATGAGTTTTCATATGCGGGCAATAAGCATCTAATAAAATTGCTTTACCAGAAGCCTTGCCTCTATAAATCACAAAGTCACGCCCAAAAAATCGAACTGCAACAGCTTTCGGTTGATTTAACTCTTCAGAGTCAGCAATCATGAACCAACCACGTGGGTAGGTGAATTCACCCAAACGATATTCTTTTGTTGTTGCCATTTAGATCTCCAAAAATAATTAAAACTTAAAAGCTATTCGGGCGAATCATTGCATCCATACCGCCATCAATAAACAACATCGTGCCACTTATGTAACCAGCATCAGAGGAAAGCAAAAATTTAACCAATTTTGCAACCTCATCAACCTCTCCTACACGCCCTAGCGGAGGCACAAAGTTACGTATAGCCTCGCCATATTTTGGATCATCCATACCCGCTTGTAAAAGCGGCGTTTGAATGGCGCCAGGGGCAACAGCGTTAATTCTAACGCCCGCACGACCCCAAGGTATTGATTTGGATCTAACGTATCTTGTTAAGGCATTTTTAGAGCTGGCATAGGCCAAATGGCCAATATTTTGCGCATCCAATAGTTGACATACTTTTGCTTCATCATGCTTTGCATATTCCTCTAGAATTGGCAAATTAATCATGTCTGGCTGAGCAGCCGCCACTGAAGAGATCACAACGGCTGATGAATTTTTTGTTTTGGATAAAACATCAAATAAACCATCAATAAAAGCTGTTGCTCCGAAGTAGTTCACTTTGGCAATTAAGGATGGAGGATTAACACTTGAGCCAAGACCAGCGCAAAGAACCAATCCATCTAATTGGCCATTAGCCCATGCAATGGATGCATCAACACCTTTTTGACGACCTTCAGGCGTTGATAAATCAGCTGAAAAATCAGAGTTTTTCAAATCAATACCAAACACCTGATCACCATTAGCTTTGAGCATTTGAGCAATTTCAGCTCCCATGCCTGATCCAGCACCCGTAATTACAATTTTTCTCGACATAAATACTCCAATTAACCTAAGTAACCAAACTGTTTAGCTGCTAAATCCAACATAATTTCTTCTGAACCACCAGGTATTGCATTAGCTCTTACTTCACGATAAATGCGTTCAACCTTAGAACCCCTGATGTAGCTGGCACCGCCCAAAATTTGACAAGCCTCACGAGCACAATACTCGAGTGCTTGTGTTGCATGCACCTTGAGTAAAGCAATCTCACCGCCATGTGCTTTGCCTTTTTGCAAAGCCATTGTGCAACGATCAGACCAAACTTGAGTTGAGTAAATTTTCTGCGTCATCATGGCTAACTTTTGACGAATAACCTGATGTTGTACCAGCGGCTTACCAAAAGTTTCTCTCATCTTGGCCCACTCCAGCGCCTCTTCTAAACAGACCATCGAGAATGCATTGGAGGAGTTTGCAATACCCAAACGCTCTCCATTGAAGTTTTTCATCATTCCAAGGAATGCCCCACCTTCAGGACCAATTAAATTTTCCTCAGGAACTTCAACGTTATCAAAATAAAGAGTTGCCGTGTCAGAACAATGCCAACCCATTTTTTGTAATTTTGTATGCTCAAGCCCTTTCATTCCTTTTTCTAAAAGAAGTAAGCTAATGCCTGAAGGTCCCGGCCCGCCAGTTCGAACGGCAGTTACAAAAAAGTCAGCACGGGTACCACCCGTAATAAATGTTTTAGAACCATTAACAATGTATTTATTGCCTTGTTTAACAGCAGTTGTTTTCAATGCAGCAACATCAGAACCACCTGACGGCTCTGTAACGGCTAATGAAAGTAATTTCTCACCCGCTAAAACTGGAGGAATAACTCGTTTCTTTAAGGCCTCACTACCAATAGCCAAAATAGCCCCAACACCCACAGTAAAGACCAATAAACCAGCATGCAAGCCACCGGCACCAACAGCTGCTAATTCAAAGCCTGTGACGTTGTTATGAAAATGATCTATACCTTCAGAAATGCCACCGTACTCTTCGGGGAAGCCCAAACCCAAGATACCCACGTCTCCAGCCTTCTTAAAAAGCTCTAAAGGAAGTAGCTCATCTGCTTCCCATTGATCGATGTTAGGAGCAATTTCTTTAGTTACAAATTTTTTAACTGTATCCGCCCACTCTTCGTGGCTATCTGTATAGTAATCGCACTGAGCGCGCCAATCATCAAAAAACTTAGGCATTAAATTCTCCTAAAAAATGAAACGTGTTAATTTAAGAATTTGTTAAAAAGTCAACGCATTGTCTGTTGAACAAGTCTTTGTGTTCCAACATCACCCAGTGACCACAACGATTCATCATCACAAAATGTATTTTTTGACATCCTCTTAACATTTTGTCAGATCCTGTATAGGGATTGAATTTATCGTTGATACCCCAAAAGCCTAGGATAGGGCATTTGATCTCACCTAATCGAGGTTCCATATTGGCAACTCGCATTGTCGTAAATAGGTTTTTAGGTTGTATTAATGCAACCTCTAAACGTTGCTTTAATAAATCTTCTGGAATCAAACTAGCGTCATACATCTGAAGCGACATGACTTTGCGCATACTATCTAAACTCATTGGTCCAGCATTGAAGGTCTCAACCATTTTGCTAACACCTTCCATAGCAAAATAAGCTTCCCTATCTTCCACACCGCCAGGAGCCATCATGATCATGCGATCAACACCTTCAGGATACTTTAAGGTGTATGCAAGAGAAATAGCACCACCAAGAGAGTTGCCTAACAATGTGAAATTTTTAAGCCCTAGCTTATCAACAAACCCCTTAACAGCAGCGACAAAAAAATCATCTGTATATTCTGCATCTTCAGGTTTATCAGACCGACCAAACCCTGGAAAATCTAAGCCCAAACAACGAAATCCTTTTTCAACAAAATATGGGAAGTTTTGGCTAAAGTTTACCCAAGCACCAGCACCAGGTCCCGCACCGTGAAGAAAAATCACCACCGGGCCTGAACCCTGATCGTAATAGTGAAGTTTGAGCCCACTATCAAGCTCAACATATTTACCTTCAGGAATCATCATATCCCTTGCCACCTTTAGAAATTTGGATAAATAATCATGACCGATAGCCATCGAAAACTCATCGTCTTAACAGACTAAAGGACTACCAGTTGATGATTTTTTGTTCTAGCGCAAATGGCTGACATTCAATCATTTGTCTTTGAAAATCAATAGCTAAGGGTGAGCTTGCCAGCCATAAAATAACTGCTGCAGGCACCTCAGGCGGAGCACTGCCATATCGCTTAGCCAGCTCAGGATTACCCCCCATCGTTGCTAGTAGCGTATCGGTACTCACCACACCTGGATTAAGCGTAAAAGCTTGAATGCCTTGGTGCCCATGCTCCGTGGTGATGACCCCAGCCATTCGACCAAAGGCCGCCTTTCCAGCTCCATAGGCATAACCCCATCCACCTTTGCCAGCGGGTAAAGGTGGATCACGATGCCCGGCACCTGAGGTGATATTGATAATTCGTCCATTTTTCTGATGAATCATCTGCACCAGTATTTTTTGTGTCAGATAAACCTGAGCATGGATATAACCCTGAGCGACCCTATCCAAAGTACTCATCTGAATATCTAAAAACGGGAGATTAATATCGCTACCCTGATAAATAGCATTATTTACTAAAACATCCATTCTGGACGTGCTAGCCAGCGCCATCTCTGCAGCAGCTTTCACGGAGTCCATACTCAGCAAGTCCATCTTGATGACAACACACTCCGCCCCAGCTTGACGCACACTCTCAGCTGTACTATTCAAACTGCCAGATAGAGGGTGACCACTTACATCCGTCACTGAATAGTCATTTTTTTGACCCTCATACTCCGTTCTAGCAGTGATGATGAGATCAAATCCCGCTTTCGCAAAAGCTATAGCAGTGGCTCTTCCAATACCACGACTGGCGCCAGTCACCATGGCAACTGGTCGCTGACCAGATAGGGTCACAGTCATTTGGCGAGCATTTCAACAACTAAATTTTTTGCCCAGCGGTAATCTGCTTTGCCGTTAGCACCTCTGACAATTTCATCAATAAAGAGAATATTTTTAGGTACTTTGTAACCCGACAATTGCTTCCTAGCAGTTTCTATAATTTGTTCAGGTGTTACATCAAAACCCGGCTTTTTACTCACTAGAGCGACGACCTTATTGCCCCATCGCTCATCAGGAATACCCACCACATTCACATCTTTAACACCATCACAAGCTCGAACAACCAGCTCAACCTCCTCAACAAAAACTTTTTCTCCGCCGGTGTTAATGCATAGCGAATCTCTTCCTAAAATGGTGATACTGCCATCAGAAGAGCGCTTGGCCGTGTCACCCAATAAAACATAACGCTGACCATTAAACTGAACAAAGGTAGTGGCAGTTTTCTTCTCATCCCCCCAGTAGCCCAGGGGAATAGATCCTGTTTTAGCCAAAATACCTAACTCACCAACTTCGGCTTCACGAACACCATCCACAATCACTTTCAAAAATGGGTTAGGTGGCATTGTCATGAAACCATCGCCATCCTTTGGCTTTGCTCCAGCACCAATAACACCAGCTTCGGAGGATCCCATGCCATCTCCAATAACAGCTCCAGCTGGAAGATGCTTGAGGATGCGATCTTTAAGACGCTGTGATAAAACTGCCCCGCCATTTCCAAAATAATAGAGGTTAGGTAACTTCCAATGCCCAGGATTTGCATTCAACTCATCCAGTAAAGGCGCTGCCATCGCATCCCCTACAACATTCAGCATAGCTATTTTTTCTTGATCAATCAGATCCAAAATATGCTTGGGATTAAATTCTTTTTGGTCATTAAGTACTAGAGTGATACCTGATAATAGGCTGATAAAACTTGCCCAAAAAGCAGCACCATGCATCAGAGGGGCAATCGCCATATAAGGCCCAGATTGCACTTTAAGAATTCTCTCACCTAACTCTTCAGGCTTAGAAATCGGACCATCTTTAAAGAACATGGCGCCACCAGCAAAAGCCCCATAGAACAGGGCCTTATGCTCCCACATAACACCCTTGGGCATTCCGGTTGTACCTCCGGTATAAAGCAAAGAAATATCTTCATCCCTTAATTGAACCGGCACAAATGTCAAATCATTTGCACGAATATCTTCCATAGTTGGTCTATTGCTAAGACCCTTTTGGCCATCGATGACAGCCAGTGAAATCTGAGGATTCTTAAGGAGCACTTTCTCAACTCGCTCAGACAGCACATCAGAAAATATAATGACTTTAGCCTTTGAATCTTTGTATAGATAATCTAATTCATCTTCAAGGTAACGGTAATTAATATTAAATGGAATAGCCCCTAACTTACAGGCCGCTAAGTAGCATTCTACATAAGCCGTACTGTTATAAAGTTGTAGACCAACCGTGTCACCTCTTGTTACCCCTTGCGACTGAAACCAGGCAGCAATTTTATTAATGCGGTTAGCCATCACGTGATAAGTGACTCTATCTTGACCATAAACGATAGCGAGCTTATCTGGAACTGCTTGAGCTGCTATATCAAATAGATCAGCCAAACTAAAGGTTTTTAACATTTAAAATACTCCTGCTGATTTGAGTTGAGCTAAACCTTCCTCTGAATAGCCCAATTGTTTTAATAACTCGATAGTGTCAGTACCAAGCTCGGGTGCTTGACGTTCCAGTTCAAAATCGTACGAACTCATCTTTACTGGGAAGGCAAATTGTGTATAGGGGTGACCTAAGTCATCCACCGAATCAATCACCATCCCACGATCTTTCATAAGAGCTTGCTCTGTTGCTTCCTTGATATTTAATACAGGGGTTACACAGGCATCCACATCTTTAAATACATCAATCCACTCTGACAAGGTTTTTGTTTTGATCACACCGGCAATGTCTGCAATCACCTCATCCGAACTTTGACCATATAAATGACCTTTTGCTAATAAATCAGTTCTGTTAATAGTTTCACAGAAATTTTTCCAAAACTTGAACTCAATAGCTCCCACTGCTAACCAACGTCCGTCAGCTGTTGGATAAGTTTGATAAGCTGCAATACCACCGGTTAAGGTCGTTGTACCGGGCTTAGGTGGCTGTCCTGCCATTTTCCACGCCGCTAAATTCATGAGGGTTAACGACAACAAACTATCTGTCATCGATACATCAAGATACCTACCTTGCTGATTTAATTTTGCATCAACCAAAGCAGCGCAAATACTCATGGCAGCAGTAAGAGAACCCCCGGCTAAGTCTGCCGCTTGAAATCCCCCCGGAATAGGTTGGCCATTTTTTAGAGCTGTTTGCTCCAAAACGCCACTCAAGGCTTGGTAATTGATGTCATGCCCACCCATGAGGGCCATAGGGCCATCTTGACCATATCCAGAAATAGAGCAATAAACGATAGCCGGCTGAATTTTCTTAATGGTGTCGTAATCAAAACCTAATTTTTTGGCAACGCCAGGTCTAAAACCTTCAACCAATACATCCGCAGAAGCACACAGATCTTTGAGCGCCTGAAGGCCAGCTTCTGTTCGCAAATCCAATGCCACAGATTTTTTATTGCGATTCAGTGGCAAGAACATTGGAGCACGACGATTTGTGACGCCAGGAGGCAACTCCCTTGTCATGTCACCGCCATTAGCGCTCGCCACATCCTCAATCCGAATAACTTCAGCGCCCATGTCAGCCAGATGTAAAGTGCACATCGGACCAGGCAATAACTTTGTAAAATCAATAATGCGTATGCCGCTTAAAGGTTTTTTCATATGCGTATCTTTACATGTAAAGCATGACCAAATCATTGATGACGCTAGGTCTGTCATGACCCACAATATGCGTGCAAATCTCTAAAGTGACTTGCGTACCAGATTTAACTTGTGAAACTGTTTTAACCCTGGATCTTGCATGGATCTTGACACCACTTGGAACAGGGCTTGGGAAGCGCAAACGATCTGAGCCATAGTTCACAATATTATTAAATCCAGTCACTTCATAAGCCATAGGAATCTTTAAGCGAGACATCAAAATTTGAACCAAAGCTCCATGAGCAATGGTAGTACCAAATGGACTGTCCTTTTTTGATCTCTCAGGGTCCGTATGAATCCAATAATCATCACCGGACAACTTAGCAAATTCATTAATGAGATTTTGATCAACTGTTAATTGATTACTCCAAGGACTGAATTCCTCAGATATCAATGACTCCATCGCAGAGATATCATCAAAACGGATTTTCTTTAGCTCTGAGGTAACCGTTTCCCTCACTTCTTCAATTACTTCAGCAGTATCAAAATGTTTTAACTCAACATTTTTATCCACGCCGGTGAATTTCAATAAGGTTTTATCTGCAGTGACATGATGAAAAACCGGCTTCAACTTCATGCCGACCTTCACTTCATTCTCAGACAATCCTACCAAGACAGTGTTCATACGAACCCCCTCTTGCAACTCAACCACCGCTAACATTTGAGGCATTTCATCAGAGAACTCTGGCAAAGTTGGAACTCTAGAAATCGTATAGGTATACAAAGTAGCTTGCCCGCTAACTTCTTTAAAGCTAACGTGATTAGACCAACAATGTGTGCAATGTTTTCTTGGATAAAAAAACCAACCACCGCAATCATCACATTGTTGAATGAGTATTTTTTGACTATTTAATCCATTCCAAAAAGTTTCAGAAATGGGTGTTGGGTAAGGTAATGGTTTGATATAGCTTGTCGTCATTTAAGCCCCCTGCAAGATCAATGCGCCCTGCTCACTCATAACACCACCCGTTCCTGTAACAAATGCGTTATCGCATTTCTTTAATTGACGAGCGCCTGCTCGTCCCTGAATCTGAGTGACAGCCTCAATCACTTGAGACATGCCACCAGCTGAACCACTTTGGCCAAAGCTTAACTGGCCACCGTGTGTATTTAACGGGAAATCGCCTTGGTAAGTTAAGTTATGCTCTTTAACAAAACGGAAGCCCTCTCCTTTAGGAGCAAAGCCAGCATCTTCTAAACTCAATAACACTGTAATGGTGTAGCAATCATAAATTTGCGCACAATGAATATCAGAGCGAGAAAGGCCGGATGTTTTAAATGCAAAATCTGATGCCGGTCCAACTGGTGTATACAACATATCTTTTGCATAAGTTGGTGACTTGTAACCCAAATGCTCACCAAAGCCAGTGACAAACGCAGGACGGTTTTTAGATTTAGCAACCAATTCTTTGGAAGCCACAATCACAGCTGCACCTCCAGCAACTGGCATCACAATTTCTAATACATGCAATGGATCAGCCACCATACGACTCGCTAACACTTCATCCACTGACAACGTTTTACCGTAAAAAATAGCTTCTGGATTAGCTTGCGCATTAAAACGCTGATCAACTGCAATCTTAGCTGCAGCCGCCGCATCGTAACCATGCATGGCTGCGTAGCGTTGCGCAATCATGGCATAACCCGTGTTTTGACCCATATGACCATAAGGTAAATCAAATTCAGCTTCAGGTGCGCCATAAGCCGTACTATGTCCACCAAAACGCATGGCTTTCATCATCCAAGATGGATCTTCTTGAGGGCCTAAGGGTGCCATACGCATTGGAATCACGCATAAGACCGCTTGACATAAACCTGCCTCAATTGCCTTAGCAGCTCGCCAAATCATGGATACAGAGGTTGTACCGCCCATATCTACAACTTCGGCAAAATTAACCCGAATACCCAAGTACTCTGCTGCCATAGCAGGAACAAAGCTAGATGCCTCATGAAACTGCGGACCATTGATCACAAGACCGTCAATATCACTGGCTTTTAAACCGCTATCTCTTAGCGCTTGCCCAGCCAAATCAGCCACCTGCTCCAAATGAAACATTTGGGGAGCCGTTTGGTATTTTTCAGGTTTGTATTGCGCAAAGCCAACAATGGCTGCATCACCTTTGATTCCCATAAAGATCCTATTTTTGAATAATTAACTCTATTTAAAAGCACAACTGCCATTCAAGCATCATCACTTTGGACGATAAGTCGCCGCCAGGTTTAATGAATCCAAGAACAAAGCCCTATTAATGAAGGCTTATTTTCATCAAGTCACTCAGCATAAACTTGATTCAGAAATAAAAAAAGCGCCACTTGCGTGGCGCTTTAAATGGAGACACTTCTTTACGAATGACTACTTGATTACCACTTGTAGTTAAATGACGCACCAATTGTTCTTGGTGCTGACCAGTAACCAACTTGGTAGTAACCAGATACGTCCATCATGTTTTGCATAACTTGCTTATCAGTTAAGTTTTTAACCCATAATGAAGCTTCTGCTTTACCTGGACCACCTACAGGAATCTCAGCCAAACTCAAGCGCGCATTGATTGTTCCCAATGAAGGCATTTTTGAGTCTTCTGCATAGTTACCTGGCATGGCATTAGCAGCAGTCATAGACTTATTGGCTGTGTAGTTGTAGTAAGAAGCAACATATCTGTACTCAACCATACCTTTAAGCTTACCAAACTCAGTATTAGCAAGTTTTGTATCGGCATTGAGGTTAAAAGTATGTTTAGGGGCATAAGCAACAACTAAGTTACTAGCAGCATTAACAGTTGCTCCAGTAAGTCCAGCAGTCATGAATGTGTCGTACTCAGCATGTAAATAACCATAACCAGCGGTTAGCTTCGTATCGTTCGTTACACGCATTGCACCTTCCAACTCAATACCTTTATAAGTTGATGCGCCAGCATTGCTAATAATTGGAGATGTTGAACCAACTGGCAATGTTGAAACGTGTTGATCATCTAACTTAGCCAAGAATACGGTTGCAGCGTACGAAGCAGCACCATTGGCTCCCTTTGCACCCACCTCATAACTTGTGGATTTTTCAGGCTGGAATGGATCTGTTGGACCTTTTACACCTTGAGCTTGTTGAGCTGATGTTGGAATTGCTGCTTCCAGCGGGAATCCACCACTCTTGAAACCTTTTGCAATACGGCCGAATACCATATTGTTAGGGTCAAGTTTATAACTTAACGCAACAGTAGGAGTATAGGCAGTAAATTTAGCCTCGCCTGTGCCGGTCAAAGCAATAACTGGGGTATAAGGAGCACCATCAACATAGTTTTGGTTAGCGCCATTTGTTCTATCATATGAGCCAGTTTTAGTTTCTTCGGTATAACGCAAACCTGGGGTTATTGTCATATTTTCATTGATCTTAAAGTCAGCCTGTCCATAAACAGCCTTAGCTTCTGTACCTACGTTAAAGTTGCTTTGACCACGTTTAATCGATAATGGTGAGAATGAGTAAAATCCACCAATCTGGTTCTGAACAGTTCGACCATTATCTTTAAAGTAATACAAGCCCCCCACATAATTAATATCTTTAGCAGAGCCAATTAACTGAACTTCATGAGAATGAGTCTGATAATTTGTATCTCTAATACCAGCAAAAACGTTAACTGGAGTTCCGTCATAGTCAGCAACATCGTGGTAAGTCATATCACGATAGCTACCAATGTATTTAATTGTATTACTTGCATCGACTGCTGTTTCAGCAATCCAGGTATGACCAGTTACTTTTAAATTTTGATTAGGAATCAAACCTGGTGTAGACGAAGTTGATGCTGGCACACCAGACTGAAGATAAGGAGTCATTGCAGCACCCAAACCTGGGTTAAAGTAGGCTGGGTAACAGCCTGGAACGGTTACATACGAGCAATAGCCAGTTTTCTTTGTTAAGGACATTGGAGTCGTTGACTCATTGATATCACTACGATCTAATGAGTAGAAGAACTTTGTGTCTTTTGAGATATCAAACTTTGCATTAAGTTTGAAAGCTTCACGATCACGATTACCCCATTTTTCTGAGGCATTTGGGTTAGCCAACCAACCATCTTGCTTTTCTTTACGAGCAGCAATGGTTAAGCTTAATGTATTGTCGATTTTTGGCAAGTCAATAGAAACTTTCTCTACACGACGACCGTAATTACCCACTTCAAAACCAACGTTACCGGAGAACTCACCACTTGGCTGACGCGTCACAAAGTTAACCGCACCACCTGTTGTGTTTCTACCGAACAATGTACCTTGAGGTCCGCGCAATACCTCTACACGCTCCAAGTCAACCATGTCCAATAGAGAACCTTGGTTCTTACCAACGAATACACCATCTACGTAAATACCAACACCTGGGTCTGCCCAGATAGATGGCTGGCCACTACCAAGACCACGAATAGATGATGTTGAAATTAATCCTGAAACAGGAGCCGCTACCACGTTTAAGTTGGGTACTGCACCTTGCAAATCTGCCGCGCCTTCAATCTTACGATCTTCTAAGGCTTGACCTGAAATTGCTGTAATTGAAATAGGCACATCTTGAATACGCTCTGTTCTCTTCTGTGCAGATACAACCACCTCTTCCAATGCCTGTTGTGCAAATGCGTTACCTGCAAATGCTACAGAAATCAAGAAAGGAAGTGTACGTAATGTAAATTTCGTAACTTGCTGACTCTTCATTTATCTCTCCTAGGTTTAAAAAGGCGGTAAAACTTTTTCCGCACGTTGACAGTGTCTATTTCAACCCCCCCTATAACATCGTCCATTTGAGTTATACGAGGGGTGAATGTTGTTTTTTTGACTTAGGTATTTCCCTACTAGGGATACCACTTAGATGGTGTTGAATTTATCGAATTGTGCGAGGCATACCCAAGCCAAATTGGGCAATGAGTTCACGTTGAATTTCATTGGTGCCGCCACCAAAAGTTAACATCGGCGCGCCTCGTGTTTCGTAATCCAATTCACCATACAAAATTGCAGCAGCTGAATCAGAATTAATTAATCCCACACTACCAACGATCTCCATGAGCTTATGAAGCACGTCAATATTCGTTTCTGCCCCATAAACCTTGGTTGCAGAGGCTAGAGCCACATCCATTTTATTGTTTTCAAGATCATTAGCAATCCGGAAATTAATTAAACGCATCGCCTCTAATCGTGCATAGCATTCTGCAAGCGCAGCTCTAACCCATGGTTTATCAATAGCACGCTGACCATTTTCATCAGGAGCTTTTGCCCAATGGAATACTCTTGTATATGGCCCAAATACTTTATCTGACCATGAACCTAAACCTAGACGCTCATGATTTAACTGAGCTGTAATTAATTTCCAACCGCCGTTAAGCTCGCCAACCAACATCTCTGCCGGAACTTTAACGTCGTCATAATAAGTAGCAGCAGTCGGATTAGCAGTAGTCGGAATTAGGGTGTGAGAAAAACCCTCTGCTTTGGTATCAACAATTAGAATTGATACACCTTTATGTCTTGGAAGATTCTGGTCAGTTCTAGCAGCCAACCATACATAGTCAGCATCGTGCGCACCAGATGTCCAAAGCTTATTTCCATTCACCACAAAATGATCAATTGGAGAACCAACTGGCTGCGCTGAGGTTTTCATAACAGCCAAATCACTACCAGCGCCAGGCTCAGAATATCCAATAGCAAAGAATATTTCGCCAGCAGCGATTCCTGGTAGGAAAGTTTTTTTATGAAAATCTGTTCCAGATTCCATCAAAGCAGGACCAACGGTGCTGATGGTCACAAACGGTAACGGCGCCCCTGCAATATTAGCCTCTTCAAAGAAAACTAACTGCTCAGTTGCAGCATAACCTTGTCCACCAAACGCTTTTGGCCAACCTACAGCTAACCAACCATCTGAACCCATTTGTTTTACGAGTCTTCGATATTCGGTACCGCCTTCTGAACCCCTCAATTTCACACGAATCTCAGGACTCATTAAAGTTTTAAAGTAATCACGAATCTTCATTCGCAATTGATATTGCTCTGGGGTTAGATCAATAAACATTATGCAACTCCAAGAATTAAACCGCTTGTAGGAACACCTGTTCCAGCAGTGACTAATACATTGCTCACATCTTTAACTTGATTCACTGAATGACCGCGAACCTGACGAACACCTTCTGCAATACCATTCATACCGTGAATGTATGCTTCGCCCAACTGACCACCATGTGTATTGATAGGTAGCTGACCACCTCTGGCATGATGACCCGCACGAATAAAGTCTTTGGCTTCACCTCGCTTACAAAAGCCAAACTCCTCTAACTGAGGCAAAACAAACGGTGTGAAGTGATCATAAATAACTGCCGTTTGAATATCTTTAGGTCCTAACCCACTTTGCGCATAAAGTTGCTTAGCAACTAAGCCCATCTCTGGTAAACCAGTAATGTCATCTCGGAAATAAGAGGTCATGATTTGCTGACCATCACTAATGCCTTGTGCAGCACCTTTGATATAAACAGGTTTTTGCTTGAGATCTTTTGCACGATCCACAGAGGTAATGATCATCGCAACCGCACCATCAGACTCTTGGCAACAATCTAGCAAACGTAGAGGCTCACAAATCCACTTGGAGTTCTGATGCTCCTCAAGAGTAATAGGCTTGTTGTAAAAGAAGGCCGCTGGATTAGTTGCTGCAAAATCTCTAACAGCTACTGATACTCTGCCAAAGTCTTCAGAGGTAGCGCCATAGGTATGCATATAGCGTTGAGCAAACATTCCCACCCAAGAAGCAGGCGTGTGAAAACCATGTGGCATATACCAACCATAGTTCACATTTTCAAAAATAGGGGTTGAAGCAAAACCATAGCTTCCACTACCAAAGCGATACCATGATCGCTCGTTCATGGCTCGGTAAACCACCACCGTCTTAGCAATACCAGTTGCCACAGCCATCGCCGCATGAAGCACAGGGGCGCATGCCGCACCACCGCCATGAGGAATTTGAGAAAAGAAACTCACATTTTTGGCACCGAGTAATCTGGCAATCTCGTACTCTGGCACCTTATCAACTGTGTAGCTAGAAAAGCCATCCACTTCAGATGGGTCAATTCCGGCATCATCTAATGCTGCTAAGGTAGCCTCTAAAGCCAAACGCAATTCTGTTCTTCCTGAGTTCTTTGAAAACTCAGTAGCCCCTAAACCAACGATAGCAGCACTTTTGGAAATTAAATGTGATGACATTGATCTATCCTTTATTTACTGCAAGATGACACAAGCTGTGCCAGTAACGTGATTACCCATACCGTTCTTACCCTTCAAAGAAACTGTAACGGACTTCGCTTGAGGATTTAAATCAGACACCTCACCAGTCAACACCATCGTGTCACCAGGATAATTAGGGATACCCAATTTAATTTTGATTGACTTAAAGATAGCCTGAGGTCCAGCCCATTCTTCAACAAATTTCTCGACCAAACCATTGGTTGTCAAAATATTCATAAAAATATGAGGCGAACCCAAAGCCTTGGCTGCTTCAAGATCATGGTGCCCAGGGAAATAGTCTCGAGTAGCGATTGCTCCTCCAGCAATTAATGGAACCGTAATTGGGATGGATAAAGCTGGCAACTGATCGCCAAGCTTTACGTCATTAAACTTTTTGGTGTTCATCAAGGTCATATTTCCATCCTAGATTATTGTTATTAGCCAACCAATCGCCAAGTCGCTCTAGATGAGCACCTGTACTGCCTAGAGCAATTGACAATGCTCTGCTCCAGTACAAGAAACGATGAATCGGGTATGTTCTATCAACGCCAATACCGCCATGCACGTGTTGTGCAAGATGTCCTACACGATGACCCGCTAAATTAGCCAAGTACTTCGTTGCATATGCTTGAGGCGTGCAGTCATAACCCTGATCAAGACGCCAAACCAATTGATAAAGGGAGGTACGCAATACCTCGCAATCAATAAAGCAATCAGCCAAAGTCATCTGTACAGCCTGGAATGAACCAATTGCACGTTCAAACTGTTGGCGCTCAGAGGTGTAAGTAACAGCGCGTGCAACTTGGCCTGTCAAAACACCCAACTGCAGCGCTGACAAACAAGCAATCGCTCTTTGCTCAATCCAAGCAAAAGCTTCTTGAGGCAAGATAGAAACTGACACATTAGAAAACTCTACGGTAGCAACCCCTTCATAGAATTGGCTTCTACCACTCACTTTTGTGATACCTGACGCATTGAGATCTTCAACAAGTACCAACTGAGGTTGCCCAGCAACTGATACTGTCAAGATTGCCGATTGGGCTGTGTCACCTAATGGCACAGCAATCACTTTGCCACTTAACAAGCCTGTTTGCTGATTCTCAGCTTTTAAATGCAAATGGTGGCCCTGACTTTCATAATGGGCATCCAAGCTGAGAGTACCTAAAGACTCACCAGCCACCATTTTCTCAATTAAAGATTTTTTATCATTTCCTAGAAAACGACTAATGGCAAGGGTTGCCAATTGGTGGCGCCACAAAGGCACCTGACCCAAATGTTTTCCTTGAGGAATTAATACTGCCAATAAATCTTGCATTCCTAAGCCACTGCCACCCTGATCTTCAGGAATCAAAAGTGCGTGTAGCCCAGTTTCAACAACCTTATTCCAGATATCAAATCTCATGGCATCGGCGCTCTCATCATGAGCAGCCATTGCAGCATCACTTCCAAAATCGCCAAACAAGCTTTCCGCTAATTCAGAAATTGCTAGTTGGTCTTCGCTAAACTTAAAATCCATATGGCTTCCGATCAAATAACAGGCTTAAATAATGGCAAGGTAATATCACCTTGATCTGTTTCAACCACTTTAAATACAACCTCTACCCTAGTACCAATTTTGATATTTTTTGGGTCAACATCAACAAGCCCACCAACAATACGAGTTCCCTCATCGAGCTGGATCAAGGCAATTGGATTCGGATAATCAAATGGCGGAACTTCTGGGTAGTGCATCACTACGAAAGAGTAAATCTCACCAAGTCCTTTAGACGTTAGCGTGTCCCATTCAAAAGAATGGCACGATGGGCATGATGGCCCTGGAGGATGTCTTAGGGTGCCACATGATTTGCAACGCTGAATCAATAACTTACCTTCTTTGGCACCTTCCCAAAAAAACTTCGTATCATCACTAACACCAGGTGCAGGACGCATGATTTTAGGAATGCCTGATGGCTGATCATCTGCTTTTTTTGGTGCCGCAGCATTTGCTGGCTTGAACTTAAATACTCTAAAAAGTAATTCGCCGACCTTTTCATCACCACTCGGTTTTTCAGAAAAGTAGGTCATGATTAAAGTAACAAAAAAACCAGTTCCTAAAGCGGTTGTTTTCTCATCCCCAATATCTGCCAATCGAGTGGTGTAATAAATACTCTCTCCAACAGATAGGTAACGATCAAAATCCAACTCAGAATTAACCGCTACAACAGCTGGGTAACCATGAGATTCGATGATTTTTAGAACCTCGTAGGGGTTTTCTTTGGTTGATCCAGGGGCATAGTTATTGATGTGGAGACCTTCCATGCACCAAACTTGAAGCATGGCCGGCGGCACTGTCAAATGACCATGAGCTGAATTTTCAGCATAGCTAGAATCATAGTAAGAAGGGTTATCTATACCCATCATTTCACACCATTGTCGAGCCATAGGACTATTAACAGGATCCCATGAATTCACACGTCCGTATTGCTTTCCAACCATGGCTTTTACGCCATCAAACCAAGTTGCCTGACTCAAGTCAAATCTCCTTGAAGTAATTCAATAAAGTAATTAATTATTAGCAGCGCCTAAAAAAGCAGGCTTTTCACCGCCACCATGCAACAAAATATTGCTTCCGCTGATATAGGAAGCGCCTTCAGATGAGGCAAACATGCAGGCATCCGCTACATCTTCTGGCGTTGCCATACGTCCTAAAGGTATGGTTGCTGATACAGCAGCGATACCTTTTTCATCCCCATAATGCAAATGAGATTGCTCTGTCTTAACAAGACCAGGGCTAACTGTTACAACCCGAACTTTAGGAGCCCACTCAACCGCTAAAGATTCGACTAATTTAAGAATGCCTGCCTTGGCAGCACCATAAGCGGCTGTTCCAGGAGAAGGTCGTAGAGCACTGATGCTACCAATGAAAATAATCACGCCACCATGGGTATTTCTTTGCATCAATCGATTGGCTTGCTGAGCCACATGCAAGGGTGCTAACAAGTTAAGCTTAATAATGCCTTCATGAAATCTTGGGGAAGCATCCGCTGCTAGCGCATAAGGACTTCCTCCAGCATTGTTGATAACAATGTCCAATTTGCCATATTTTTTATCAATAAAATCAAACATGGCAACCAAAGCATCGGCATCCCTGACATCTACCGCATAGAAATCAAGCTTCTTTTCTTTTAGGATCACTGCTTGTTCGTCGCTCAGATTTCGACCACAAACGACCACTTGAGCACCCTGAAGAGCATAGGATGCTGCAATAACCAAGCCAATTCCTCGAGTACCGCCAGTGACGAGGACGACCTTACCTATAATATCTGCCTGAGTTGTATTCATAAAAGCTCGATTTTTTTTCTAGATTCATTGATTTACCATTTAATTCTAGCGATCAAACCTCGGTTTAACCTCACCCAAACAGACGATAACGGCAATTCTCATTAGTGGAATAATCATTTCAAACCATTTAAGAAGGTACAACTTGAAATGAACTCACATTTTGACTTTATTATTATTGGAGGAGGCTCTGCCGGCTGTGTTTTGGCGGCAAGATTAACCGAAAACCCCAATAACCAGGTTCTCTTATTAGACGCAGGGGATGGGGGCGATGATTTACTCGTCAAAATGCCTGCTGGATGGGGAAAAATTGGCGATAACCCTAAATATTCATGGTTATTTAAAACTTCGCCCGAACCCCACCTGAACCAAAGACAAATTGATATCCCAAGAGGTAAGGTTTTAGGTGGATGCTCTGCCATTAACGGGATGATTTATATCAGAGGCCAACGTGAAGATTACGACATAGACTGGAAAAATGCAGGTGTCGATGGATGGAGTTGGGAAGATAATTTACCTTATTTCATTAAATCTGAAAAACAAACCGAATATGCCAATTTAGATGGGCATGGCTATGATGGTCCGATGATTATTTCAGAGGTCACTCATAAACACCCCGTTAGCCAATTCATCATTGACGCAGGTCGTCAAGCAGGACTGCCATTATTAAAAGATTTTAATAATGGCAATCAAGAGGGTATTGGCTACTATCAAACCATGACTCATAAAAAAGAGCGTTGGTCTGCAGCCAAAGGATTTCTAACACTGGCAAAGGCAAGAAAAAACTTTACCCTAGTAACCAAAGCTCATGTTGATAAGCTCATCATTAAAGATAAAAAAGCAATTGGTGTGAGTTATATCAAAAAGAATCAACGCTTTGATTGCTTTAACCGTCAAGAAACTTTACTGTGCGCTGGCGCTCTCGGCTCTCCATCTATTCTGATGCGCTCGGGCATTGGCGATCCTGAAAAACTCCGTTCATTAGGCATCCCTATAGAACACGCCAATGCTCATGTTGGTAAGAATCTTCACGATCACTTAATTATCCCAATTGTCTATAAATTAAAAAATCATCAATACAGCCTTAATAAAAACCTTCAACCCATCAATCTCATCAAAGAGACCTTTAAGTATTTATTCCAAAGAACAGGCGCATTGACTTCGTGCGCTGCAGAAGTTGGTATATTTTGTAAAAGTAATCCCAGTTTATCCAGACCTGATTTACAGTTTCACTGCCTACCATTTAGCGGGGATCTTGAAACAGCTGCTAAAACAGGCAAGAAAGTTTCAGATCAGTTCCCAGGTATCACTTTGGCGCCCTGTCAAACAAGGCCAAGTTCAAGAGGTTCAATAGAAATAACTGGCAAAGATATCAATGCCCCAATCAAGATGAACTTCAACTACCTCGATACAGAGTTAGATCAACAAGTGACGATCGCCGGTATGCGTTGGTCAAGAAAAATTGCAGAGCAAGTTGCATTGAAAGGCATTGATGCTCAAGAAGTCGGGGCCAGCGCATCAGCCAAGACAGATGAGGAGTATCTAGCCGTTGCTAAGCAGCATGGTCTGACAGCCCACCATCCAGTAGGTAGTTGCAGAATGGGGCAAGATGCTGATGCAGTTGTCAATAATCGCCTCCAATTAAATGGCATCAGCAACCTTAGAGTGGTTGATGCTTCGGTTATCCCAAGTGTTACATCTGGCAACACACATGCCCCAACAACCATGATTGCCGAACGAGCAGCCGACTTTATCTTAAAAAAAATTAACTAAGAAGGAGTAACAAATGACAAATTTAAATATCACAACAGTTCTAGAAAATCAAAAACAAGCTTTTATTAATGAAGGGCCAGTCTCCCTAGCCGTTCGAACTAAAAGAATTCAAACAACCATCGATCTTCTCATCAAATATCAAAAAGAGTTAACAGATGCTATGAGCGCCGACTTTGGCGGTCGCCACCCTGGATTCTCTCTGATGAATGATGTCTTGGGTAGCTTAAGCTCCCTCAAACATGCCCGAGAAAAATGTGGCACTTGGATGACCTCAGAAAAACGTGCTCCTTTTAGCCCCTATGATCAAATGGGCGCTGATGCTTGGGTGATGTATCAACCCAAGGGAAGCGTTGGCATTATTGGCACATGGAATGCCCCTCTTTACACTTTATTTGCACCATTGGCGTATGTATTTGCAGCTGGCAATCGAGCCATTCTCAAACCATCCGAGGTTTCCGAGAATACATCTGCCGTTATTGCAAAAGCCGTGGCAGAAATGTTTGACCCACTAGAGTTGGCTTGCATGGAGGGAGATGCCCAGTTTGCAAGCGAATTTACCAATCAAGCATTTGATCATATCGTTTTTACTGGCAGCACAGCGGTTGGCAAATTGGTGATGCAAAATGCAGCAAAGAATCTTGTGCCAGTCACATTAGAACTGGGCGGCAAATCACCAACAATCATTGGCAAAACAGCTGATATTGATGTATCCGCCTGGAGAATTAGTGCAGCAAAATCTTCTAACAACGGTCAACTTTGTGTGAACCCTGACATCACTTATGTCCCAAGTGAAAAGCTAGATGCATTCATAGCTGCCATGAAGAAAAACACCAATGACATCTTTCCATCGATTGCGAACAACCCTGACATTACTGGCATCATCAATCAAAAACATTTGCAAAGGATTGAAGGCTATGTTGGCGACGCCAAGAAAAAAGGTGCTCGAATTGAAGAATTAACTGAATCTGTTACTGATACCAATAATAGAAAACGTGGTTTACGATTAGTGATCAATCCAGGCAAAGATACTCAAATTATGCAAGAAGAGATTTTTGGGCCAGCCATGATCATTCAAACATACGACGATATCAAGCAAGTTGTCGCTGACATTAATTCAAGACCAAGACCTTTAGCACTATATTATTTTGGTCAGGATACTCAAGAACAAGATTTCGTTTTAGGTCACACCATCTCTGGCGGCGTATCGATTAACGAGGCCATGATGCATGCAGCTATGCAAGATGCACCTTTCGGAGGAGTTGGAGCATCAGGTATGGGACATTATCACGGCAAAGAAGGCTTTTTAGAGTTCAGTCACATTCGAACAGTATTCAAAGCAGGTGATATCGACCCTAGAAAAGAATGGGGTGCAGTGCCACCTTACCCAGAATGGTTAGAAGGTGGCATGCAACAACAACTAGTTCCTTAATTGGAAATCTTTTAAATGTAAAGAAAGATCACCTGCAAAATCTATATGGGTATAGTCTCTATGAGACCATACCCATTTTTCATTTTGAAGCTGAAATTCATCGTAATATCGGCCACTCAAGATTAGACGAATCACTTGATTTTGGTCAGGTTGAAACACATTGAAATAAGACTTCACTTTGGCCAAACCGGATAATTCATCGATTTGAATAATCGGGTTTGTGATCACATGCTTGGTTCTAGGCGTTCCACATGGATAAAGAATGATGATTTTTTTCCATAGAGCCAATAACTCATCTTTACCAATAAACTGATCTTTTCGTGATGAAATTTTTATTTGAGCATGACTAAACATATCAGCAGCCAGATTAAGCTGACCGTTATCAATATATTCAGCATACTGAAATAATAAGTTGCTAATCAGTTGCGCATGATTCATAGATGCCTAGCAAATAGTTATCACTGACCTTTGCCAAGAATCGCTCGAGCACATCGGCGCCCAGAGAATATGCAGTCAGCCAAGGATAGTCCGCTGATATATAAGTTCGATGGCACACCAACTGCTGCACGACCTGCAGCATATAAGCCTAGAATCTCAGTACCATCGTCTCTCTTCACACGGCCCGTTAATTCATTTACTTTTAGACCACCTAAAGTTAATGAGCCCAATGGGAAAAATTTATTTCTCGTACCAATATTGAGCGCGTAATAAGGGGGTTTCACAAGAGCTTGGGTATAAGCCGCAGACTTTCCTAAAGGATCTTTTTGACCATTTTGAATTGCTTGATTGTATTGAGTGAATGATTGCGTCAGCTCGTTTGGATCCATTTTTAAACGAAGCGCCAACTCTTCTGGAGTTTTTGCTTTAACCACGCCCAAATACATCAACATCAAAGCTGGCGCCCACTGAAACCACCACATCTTGCCAAAAATAATATTTTTCAAAGAGTCCCAGCGTAACTTAGAGTCCAAAAGCAACCAGGCCTTACCTTCATTATTCTCACAAATATGGTATCCCAAGGTTGCACCATAAACCTCTTCGTTAAAAATTCTTTTACCAGTTTTATTAACAACAATACCTTTTGGCCAAGTAGCTGGCGGATTAATAAATCGCCAAGCAGATATTGTGCTCATCCGATCAATGGCCGCATTCACACCAAGACCTAAGCGAACTGCACTACCATCACAACCGGTTGCGCCAATCTTGAAATTTTTAGTGTATTTAGGTGCATATTTTTCAAGCATTTCTTTATTGAAAATAAAACCGCCTGTAGAAAGAACAACACCGGATGAGCCACGGATGAATATTTTTTCAGAAAATTTATTTTCAAGATCAGCAATTTCACGTCTTAATTGATCCGCTGTTTTAGGTCGTGTATTTTGAATCGCCTCTGCTTTGGTAGCCAACTTTTGATGTCTTAATGTTTGGGGATGTCCAGGAGGCATTCTCCAGGCCTCAACACCAATCACCTGCTGGGTATCTTTTAATAAGATCAGTCTCGATACTCTAGTTTGGGTCAGAGGAATGACCCCTTTTTTAAGACATGCTTCCTTGAGCTTGGCATATAAAACCACACCGCCATGACCCTTTCCTACTGTGCGATGACCTCTCGGTGCAGGAGGGTGATCCCCCATGTGTGAAGGAACCGTTTCATTACCTGAGTAATAAAGATAATAGCCATCGGCCGGATAAGATGTTTTACCTCCTGGCGGCATCGTATGAGTGTAGGGTGCTCCATGAGACTCCAGCCACTCTAAATTTCCTTTACTATCATCACAAAACTTCTTGAGAGTGTCATCAGAAACCACACCCAATGTTTCATGCTTCAAGTAATCAAACATGGCTTCCGGCGTGTCTGCAAATCCGGCTTTCACCTGATGACTTGTTCCGCCACCTGCATAAACAACCCCACCACTTTTTGCGCTTGCACCACCACCATTAAATCTATCAATAACGATAACGCTAGCGCTCTGCTCCAAGCTTTCTAAAGCTGTTGCTGCTCCTGCAGCCCCCCAACCAACGACTAAAACATCAGCTTGCTGATGCCATTTGATCTCAGCTACAGAGGAAACATATTGGGGTTCAAGTATTTCAGTCATAAGATTACTCAAAAAATATTAATTAGATAGCTTTTGAAGCCATATGATCTGCAGCGATCATGCCAAATGTCATAGCTGGGCCTAATGTCGATCCAGCTCCTGGGTATGATGTTCCCATCACAGAAGATGACGTATTTCCGATGGCATACAAACCTTTAATTGGCTCACCATTTTTTAATACCTGAGCAAATTCGTTAGTAAGTAAGCCACCTTTGGTGCCGATATCACCTGGATCAAGTTTCATGGCATAAAAGGGGCCCTTCTTGATTGGTGCCAAACAAGGATTGGGTTTGACATTGCTATCGCCATAATAGGTATCAAATGGGTTACCGCCCCTTTGGAAATCTTCATCAATACCGGTTGCGGCGTAATGGTTCATCTTCCCAACAGTCGTTACGAGACCCTTTGTATCAATTTTTATTTTTTCTGACAACTCTTCAAGAGTGTCAGCTTTCCATAAAACAGTATTCCACCATTCTTTTTTAACTCTCATGTCCGGCATGATTTGAGCGGGCATGATAGGTCCCATGGCGTAATGGAATCTGTAATGCGCATCAAAAATAACCCATGCGGGTATGCATGAGCCAGTCTTTTGATGATTTTCATACATGGCATGACCAAACTCTAAGTATGGCGAGGCCTCATTAATAAAACGCTCACCAAGACCATTCACAACGATGGCACCAGGAAACGCTCTTTCTGCAAAAACGCCGCGTTGCTTTTCTTCTTTAGGCACATAAATCGTTGGACACCACCAAGCCCAATTTAATAAATCAGTATCAACACCTATATTTTGAGCAGCCGTTAAGCTGGCACCAGTATTGTTATTAATTGGCGTAGCACTCCAAGCATGATTCGTTGGTTGCGGTAAATATTTCTCTCTGAGGGCCTGATTTCTCTCGAAACCTCCCGCTCCTAAAATAACGCCTTTGTTGGCATTAATAGTGATTTCTTTATCTTCTTTTTGTGCGATAACACCCTTAACTGAACCATCGTCAGCCAAGATAAAATCTTTAAAGTCGGTACTCAACCACAGCGGGATATTTCTATCCATCATGCTTCGACGTAAAGCACTAACCAAAGAACTGCCTAATGCTGAGCGGCGATCACGATTTAATCCGCGCTTTTTACGCCAGCCACTATCAAATTTATAGCGCAACATTGCCCACAAAACTAATAGTCGCCAGCCTCTCTCTTTTGCCATCACTTTATGGGCTTGACGCGCATTCCAAGCAATTTTCCCCATCAACAACGTTGTAGGCGATGCTGGCTGGAGGTTATGAATCTCATCACCAAGACTATCCACATCAAATAACTCAGGATCTAGACTTCTGCCCCCTGGCAAGGAACCTGGTAAGTGCTGATAGTAATCAGGATATCTCTCAGCAACTTCATATTTTACACGCGTATCAGTTTCTAAATAGAGCGCCATCTCTGGAGATTTTGTGATGTACGCCTCAACTCTAGCACTATCAACCCTATCACCAATTGCAGCATTTAAATATGTTCGAACCAATTCAACGCTATCTTTGCCACCTTTTCTCTTAAATTGATGGTTGTTAGGTATCCAAATACCCCCACCAGAGATGGCTGAAGTACCACCATAGTATTTTGATTTTTCAATAACTAAAACTGATTGGCCTTTATCATGCGCACGAATCGCTGCCAACATAGCGCCAGCGCCGGATCCAACAATCACAACATCATAATTATTCATATCAATCAATATTCAGAATTTTATAAAAATGCCGGGGATTCCCCGGCATAAGTTTTACAAGAATGCTTTAAAACCTTAAACGTATGGATCAGGATTAGGCAATCCCAATACAACAGCACCATATGCACGAGCATGAGAAGTAAAGTTATTTGAGATATGACCTCTTGCTTGATGGACATCTCTAAATATTCTTCCCACTGGGCTATCGCTGTATAAACCAGAAGCAGCCATTGAACGCATTAAGTTACTAACTTGCTCACAGCAAACATTAGCAACATAAGACGCATGGTATCTATACAACAAGCGCTTCTCAACAGGCGGCAACTCATTCTTCACCGCGTAATCCATTAAGTCGTCATAGTTTCTCTCTAAAACTAACTTTAATGAATCCGCTGTACAAATAGCCTCAGTAACAACTTGTTGGGCCAATGGATCTTCCGCTGTCTTATTACCGTGTTTACCAACGTGCGCTTTTGAATAATTAATAAATTCGTTAATAGCACCATCAAGGCCACCGATACATGCTGTAGAAACAGCGCGCGTAAAGACTGATGCGAATGACATGTTGTAAATTGGATTGGTATTTTCAATACGTCCTGGCGTGTCTTCGATGGAAGTGCTGTTTGTTCTTTGAACGAAATCATGAGGAACAAAAGTACCTTTCACTTCCACATCATGACTTCCACTACCGCGAATACCCAATGTATCCCAATTTTTATGAATCTCAACAGCAGATTTATGAATCAAGAACGTACCGTGTTCTGGATTGCGTCCATTACCAGCAGGAATAATACCGCCTAGTAAAAACCATTCTGCATGCTCACAACAGCTTGAGAATCCCCAGCGACCACTCACCTCATAGCCACCCTCAACAGGGTTAACTTTCGCTACAGGCATATAAGTTGAGGCAACTAATGTTGTGTCATCTTTACCCCAGATTGTTTCTTGAACTTTTACTGGATATCTTGCAATTTGCCAAGGATGAACACCCATCACGCCATAAATCCATGCAGTTGACATGCAGGATTCAGCTAAAATTCTTTGGACATGGTAAAAAACGCGGGGATCCAGCTCGTAACCGCCCCAAGCTTTTGGTTGCATGACCTTAAAAAGGCCAGTAGCCTTCATTTCAGCAATTGTCTCATCTGAGATTCTGCACTCTTGATCAGCTTTTAACGCGCGATCACGAAGTTTTGGAGCAAGAGCACGAGCTGCTTCTATGAGCTTCATCTCGTTTTTTAAATTTTCTGGTGAACGATCCATTTTGATATCCCCTTGTGATAATTAACAATTAAAGTTAATTTAGAGTCATCTTAGCTAGATTGAAATAAGTTTGCATAACTCAAACAGACTAAGTTTTAAATAATTCTTAACTTTAGAATCTATCTCATCAGCTTTTAAAGTATCTCAAATGAATGGGGGTATTTCAAAGCCTATTGTTACCTTACAAAAGGATAAAATGTTGCAATGCCGCAAAATTGGGGATGGCGTCGATGAGTAGCCGTCTGAATCAATCCTATTGGTATCTGGCGATTATCATTTTGATCTATATGGTGACTTTTTCTGGCCGCCAGATACTTTCTGTCTCAATCGAGTCTATCAAATTAGAGTTTCAGGTCAGTGACACCCTCATTGGCGTTGTGACAGGTCCTGCGTTTGCTTTTATTTTTGCCCTATCTGGTTTACCTATGGGGCGACTATCGGATCGGATCAATCGATCCAAAATGATTGTTATCATTTTAGGTATTTGGACCTTTTTAAGCACATTAGGAGCTCTTGCTGGGTCTTTTTGGCTGTTAATTCTCAGTCGAATGGGTATTGCAAGCGTAGAAGCAGGCATCAACCCCACTTCCATGTCCCTGATCAGTGACATTTTCCCCCCGGAAAAAAGATCATTTGCAATTAGTCTCTACACAGTAGCGCCAACCATTTCTGCAGTTGTAGGCTTAGGTATTGGTGGCTGGCTGGTGTCAACTCAAGGCTGGCGCTTTACATTCCTGGCCTTATCCGCTTGTGCACTGTTACTAACTATTGCCAGCATCATCTGGTTAAAAGAACCCCAACATATTAAAGATCGTGAAAAAAACATCGGCGATGTTAATTTCTTTGAATCCGTAAAAATGGCGTGGAAAATCCCCTCATTTAAATGGATAGCGCTTGCAGCAGGTCTAACAAGTATTGCTGGCTATTCTTTTGGAATGTGGAGCAGTGTATTTCTTGTTCGCAGTCATGGTTTATCCATTGCTCAATCTGGCGCAGTTGGTGGTCTTTTGTTTGGATTAACTGCGGCAGCAGGCACTCTCACTGGTGGCAGTTTATGTGATCGACTCATCAAAAGAAGTCAAGAGTGGCAAATCGGTGTTCCTATTATTGGTCTTGCTATTTCAACGATCGTTGGCATCATTTATTTTCAATTCCCAACGGATACGTATTTCAATGTTGGCGATAACAAAATACCTTATGCGGTATTTTTTGGGATGCTCTATAGCTTTTTTAATGTTTGGTGGGCTGCACCTATTTATGCAGCAGCCACCCACTTGTCGCCCAATAATATGCGCTCATTTACATTAGCGATTCTCTCGCTTTGTACGATCTTATTAGGCGTTGGCGTTGGACCTCTTTTAGTTGGCTTGATTAGTGATTTACTAGAACCCACCTTCACCAATCACTCTCTCAGACATGCCATGACCATCATACTTTTTACCCAGCTATTGGGCATTGCATTTTTCTTCAAATCTAAAAAGATGTACTCCACCCATATCAATCAACAAAAACTAACCGAGTAAATTATTCATGCCTTATTCAAATATATTCAAATCTGGCCATATTGGAAAAATGGAGCTAGCCAATCGTATTGTGATGGCACCCATGGGCTCAAACTACGCAGAGACTGATGGCACCTGTGGTGAAAGGATTCAATCCTATTACGAAGCAAGAGCAGCTGGAGGCGCTGGTCTTCTAATAATGGGGGTTGTGTCAGTAGGTTTTCCGCATGGTACTGCAGAGCCTTACCAAGTAGGTATATCCGATGACAAGTACATTCCCGGTCTCTCTGAGATTACTAGAAGAGTTCATGCGCATGGATCAAAAATTGCTGTTCAACTACAACATGCCGGAAAAACTTCTGTTAGAGATATTGTTGAAGGTAGACCACTACTAGTTCCATCAATTCCTCCGCACCAAAAATCAGACATGATGTTGTCTGTTACTCCTGATGAAATAGCGCGCTTTGTTAGACCAAATAAGCCACCTGAAATTAGAGTGATGGAGCAAGAGGATATTCAAAAAGTGATCTCTTGGTTCACAGAAGCCGCCATACGTGCCAAGAAATCTGGATTTGACGGAATAGAAATACATGCAGCTCACTCGTATGTCATAGCTGGCTTTTTATCTGCCTACTACAACCACAGAACAGATGAATATGGTGGCCCAATTGAAAACCGAGCACGTCTATTGTTAGAGGTGATTCAATCCGTTAGAACAGCCGTTGGTCCTGACTTCCCAGTGTGGATCAGATTAGATGCTTATGAATTAAGAACGCCAGGTGGCATTACTCTAGAAGACGCGAAAATAGTTGCCAAAATGGCTGAGGAAGCTGGAGTGGATGCCATACATGTTTCAGCATACGCAACTATCACAACAGGTTCTGCTTTTACGGAAGCGCCTTTGGTTCATCAACCAGGTGGCTTTCTTAATTGGGCGAGTGAAATCAAGAAAATTGTCTCCATTCCCATTATCACTGCCGGAAGAATAGACCAAGAATTAGGTGAATCTGCCATAAAAAATGGGCAAACGGATTTTATTGCTCTCGGCAGAAAACTTCTAGCAGATCCAGAACTTCCAAATAAGTGGAAACAAGGAGATATCAAGGGAGTGAGACCTTGTATTTATTGCTATACATGTGTCAGTGAAATTTTCGTCAATGAACGTGTCAGATGTGCGGTCAATGTGGCAACAGGTCATGAATTTGAATGGCCCGTCACATTCACGGAAAAACCTAAAAAAGTCATCATTATTGGTGGTGGGCCAGCGGGCATGGAAGCAGCAAGAGTTGCAGCCCAGAGAGGTCACCAAGTCACGCTAGTTGAGAAAACCAATCAATTAGGTGGAACACTGAATATTGCAGCCATGGCTTATTCAGAAAATGGCCTGCTATTGGATTACCTCATCAACCAGATGCGTCACCCCAATATCCAAGTCAAACTGAATACCTCCATCAGTGTGCAAGAAATCCTGAAGGAAAAACCAGATGAAGTCATGGTAGCGACAGGAGCAAAATACCAATCCACACAAGCCCTTTCAAAAAATCAAAAGAATGCATGGGATGGTGAGTTGCTGAGATCCTTGCTAAGTAGCGAAAGCATGGGGAAAGAGCTAAGTGCACGATTACCTATCTGGGCACAATTAGGTTTAAGTATCGCGAAGTTAAGTGGGTTGACTAAGAGTTATAAAGTACTCCAACGCCTTTCTAAGATTTGGTTGCCTTTTGGTAAAAACATCGTCATTGTGGGTGGCGGTCTTGTGGGCTGTGAACTCGCCGAGTTACTTGTTGAACGCAATAGAAAAGTCACCATTCTGGAAGACGGTACACATTTTGCCAAAGAGATTGCCATTGTTAGACGCTGGAAAGTTCTAGACTATCTAAAAGCAGAAAACGTCACCCTACTGAGCCAACATCAACTGACATCCATCCAGGCAAATAGTCTCAAGGCTTTTGATGCGAAAAATCAAAAGGAAGTTCAAATTTCTTTTGATGATGTCATCATTGCCAACAACTCAGTAACTGGAAGAAACATTAATTCTGATTTTGAGAAATCTTTAATTGAAAATAATGTTCGCGTTACCAATCTTGGCGATTATGAGAATTTAGGATATATCAGCAATGCCATGGCAACCGGCTTTCAGGCGGGTCGTAGCTGCTAATCCTATTTAGAAAAGTCGTCATTTAAAACCTGTGTCCTCACCATCACCGAATAGGCGGTGATAGGTGAGGTTATTGCGGCTAAAAAACCCGCAATACATGCGACCAATATCCCATATTCAGTCACATTAAGAACAATATTAGCGAGGTATGTTCTTAATAACTCAACAACAACATATGTGATCGAGGCCATTACGCAACCAAGTAAGACCCCCCAAACCCAATAAGACTGTTTAGCAATAGTTAATAGGTAATCATTTTTCAAAGGGGGCACAAAGAAAGTCTGACCTGATCGGATCATCCGCATAACAACTTGCGTGTTAATGATTGTCAAAATAAAGGGTAACAAAAAAGAGGTGATCACTAAACCAACAGCCACCCCTTCTTCACCAAAAAATCGGATCGACTCAGACCCTTGCTTAATTAATATAGCAATCAGGCCATTAATCAGCATGTTTGTTAAACCGCTAATTAATGCCTGATCTACCAATAGGTAATGACTCAGCGTTTTTTGGGCTAAATGATTAGCCATTTAGCAAAACGCTGGTTGGCCCATAAAAAGTTTTTTTATTCTTAGCCATCAATCTTAAAGATTCAGGAACCCCAAATCGATCTTCGCCAAAACTCTTAGCCAACTGATCACAACGACTGATCACATGATCCAGACCCAAGGTGTCCATCATTGAATACGGGCCACCCAAGTAAATAGGGAAACCAACTCCTAGACAAGCACCCACATCGCCATCTGCAGGGTGATCAATCACCTTCTCTGAAAAACACTTAGCAGCATCCACTAACTGCGAAAATAAAAGACGCTCTTTGACTTCAGCCAATGATGGCTGAGCACTCTCCTCTTTTAGCTTCCAAATAGAATGAAGACCAGGCCAAATTGATTTACCGCCATCAGCAGCGTATTCATAGAAACCTTTTCCATTTTTACGCCCAAATCTCTCATGTCCCTCAACCAACGTTGTGATGACGGCTAAAGATGAACCTGGCTTGTAATCGGGCCCCAAATCTTTCTTGGCTTGCTGCCCCGCATGATGGGCCAAATCAAGACCTACTTCGTCAGAAACAGCCAATGGTCCAATGGCCATACCAGCTGATTTAGCAGCTTGCTCAACAAGAGCAGGGGACACACCCTCAGAGACCATTGTGACACCCTCATTGATCATGGCTCCAAAGAAACGGCTCGTAAAGAATCCGCGACTATCATTA
The DNA here is from genome assembly GCF_018882385.1 of Polynucleobacter sp. 30F-ANTBAC. Taxonomy (GTDB): domain Bacteria; phylum Pseudomonadota; class Gammaproteobacteria; order Burkholderiales; family Burkholderiaceae; genus Polynucleobacter. Next base: position 472,522 of record NZ_JACVON010000002.1, on the reverse strand, counting down.
ACTAATATAGGAGTTTTTCTTAGTTGGCCAACAAAATCCATTGCATAAGCCAATGTTGCAGGAGATGTTTTTTCTCCTTTAATAATTTCAACCAGAGGCATTCTTTCAACTGGCGAGAAGAAATGCAAACCAATAAATTGAGTAGGTTCAAAATAGGTGGTTGCTAAGCCTGAAATAGGTAGAGCAGATGTATTTGATGCCATTACTGCGTCTTTAGACATGAATTCAGCTGCTTTTCTATACACTTCAGCTTTAACATCTCGATCTTCGAAAACAGCTTCAACAACGATACTAACCTCAGCTAAGGTGGCGTAGTCTGTTGTTGGATGGATTCTAGAGAGAATCTCAGCAATCTTTTCTTCTTTAATTCGACCCTTTTCAAGATCACGCTTCATTTTATTTTCAGCGTAGCTTTTACCTTTTTCTGCAGCAGCCAAGTCTCGATCAATTAAATAAACATTCAAACCTGACTGAGCAGCAACGTAAGCTAATCCAGCCCCCATCAAACCCGCACCAATGACGCCAATTTTTTCGTGCTTTTTCTTTTCAACGTCTTTGGGGCGGCGACTTAATTTATCCGCCTCGGATTTATTCAAGAAAATAGTACGGATCATATTTCCAGAGACAGGGTCTAAATTGAGTTTCACGAAATATTTGCACTCAACTTTAATAGCCGTATCCATTGGCAACTGCATGCCTTCATAAATACAAGAAAGAATGGCTCTAGGAGCAGGTAAGTTATGTTGAGTTGACGCCTGTACAGACGCATTTGTACCCACAAAGAACTGGGCAATATTCGGTTGCATAGGGCTTGAACCGCCTGGGATCTGAAACTTCTCTTTATCCCATGCTTGCTTAGCCATTGGATTATCCAATACCCATTGCTTAGCCACTTTCATCAAATCATCTGCAGGTACTACTTGAGTAATCAAGCCTAGCTCTAATGCTTTTTTGGCATTTAATTGAGAACCTTGCAACAGTAAAGGCAATGATTTTTCAACACCTAGTAAACGTAAATAGCGTTGTGTTCCACCAGCACCTGGCAACAAACCAACACCAATCTCTGGCAAACCAACCATAATGCCTTTTTTGTCAGAAACGATACGAGCATGGCACGCCAATGCAATCTCAAATCCACCGCCTAAAGCTGCACCATCAATGGCGGCAACAAATGACTTGCCAGATGTTTCTAATTTTCTTAAAAAAGATGAAAAATCAAAACATCTCTTAAAGAAGTCTTCAGGGTCCTTCTTCTCATAAAGTGAAGCTTCAAGAACCTTAAGGTCAGCACCTGCAACAAAAGATGATTTAGCTGAGCTAATAATGACGCCTTTTACAGAATCGTCTTGAATGGCTTGATTAACAGACTCTTTAAATCCATCAATAAATTGTTGATCCATCACATTGGCAGCTGAATTAGGTTGATCAATCACAATTGAACAAACACCATCTGCATCTACAGAATATTTAAAGTAACTTGTCATTTTTTTACTCACCATCAAATACGTTCAATAATTGTTGCAGTACCCATACCAGCACCGACACAAAGAGTGGCTAACCCTGTAGAAACTTGGCGACGCTCCATTTCATCCAACAAGGTTCCTAAAATCATAGCTCCCGTAGCGCCCAAAGGATGGCCCATAGCAATAGCACCGCCGTTCACATTCATACGATCATGAGGAACAGACATCGCATCCATAAAGCGCAGCACAACAGCTGAGAAAGCTTCATTGAGCTCCCATAAATCGATATCAGATACCGCCATACCAGCGCGCTTCAAAGCTCTCTCAGCTGCGAAACTTGGCCCCGTTAACATAATGGTTGGCTCACTACCAATCGAGGCGAATGATCTAATTCGTGCTCTTGGCTTGATGCCCAATCGATCGCCCAACTCACGATTACCTAATAAAATTGCTGCAGAACCATCCACAATGCCAGAACTATTACCAGCATGGTGAACATGATCAATCTTTTCAACAAGTGGGTAAACTTGTTGAGCAATGGTATTAAAACCTGCTTTCTGCCCCATCATCGCAAATGAAGGCTTTAAGGCCGCAAGACTATCAACCGTAGTCTCAGGTCGAATAGTCTCATCACGAGACGCAATAGTTAGTCCAATCACATCTTTAACTGCAATAACTGATCGATCGAAATAACCTTTGCCCCATGCCATGCTGGCGCGACGATGGCTCTCTGCTGCATAAGCATCACAGTCAGATCGACTGTAACCATACTTGGTTGCAAGCAAATCAGCACTGATACCTTGCATAATGAAATGCGTATTGAATGCCACATCAGGGTCTAAAGCCCAAGCACCGCCATCAGCCCCCATAGGCACTCTGGACATGCTCTCTACACCACCACCAACAGCAGCATCTGCTTGACCTGCCATGATCTTTGCAGCAGCGATATTCACTGCCTCAAGACCAGATGCGCAATAACGATTCACTTGAACCCCTGGGACACTCTGGTCATAACCGGCATTGAGTGCAGCGATTCGGGTGATGTTTCCTCCCTGCTCTCCAACCGCAACAACACAGCCAAAAATAATATCTTCGATTAACTTAGTATCTAACTTATTTCTATCGCGTAAATTTTGCAAGGTTTGAGTAGCCAATTGAATGGGCGTAATCTCATGAAGACACCCATCAGACTTCCCTTTTCCTCGCGGCGTACGAACGTGATCGTAAATAAAAACATCAGACATTGTTATTGCACCTTTCCACTTAAATATTCTTCTCTAATTTCTCTTTTTAATAATTTCCCGGCAGCACTTCTTGGCAATGCATTTGTCCTGATCTCTATATGCTTAGGGATTTTGTAATTTGCCAGCTTAGCCTCAAGAAATAATTTCAAACTAGGTTCATCGATTGTGGAGGTTGGTTTAATGGCCACACAAGCCATTACTGCCTCACCATATTTTTCATCAGGTATAGAGAAAACAACTGCTTCAACAACGTCCTCGTTGGAATACAAGCAGTCCTCAACTTCAAGGGCTGATACCTTTTCGCCACCTTTATTGATAATCTCTTTGATACGATCAACAATGAACAAAAAACCATCTGCATCAACATAACCCACATCGCCACTGTGATACCACGAATCAACGATCGCATCAGCAGTAGCTTTTTCATTACCCCAATAGGAAGTCATATTGGCAAGACTGCGAATACAAATTTCCCCAGGCTGACCATCATCTAAGATCTCATTTGCAGCACTCAAGCACTTAACTTCAACAATTGGTGAGATGATTCCAGCAGATTTTGGCTTAACCAAATACAGATCTCCGGAAGCCTGAGCTCCAATACCATTTGTTTCAGTTGCCCCATACCCAATACCCAACATCCCCATCTTTTGAACTTCTTGCATATCATCGAGTAATTTGGAAGAGGCAGCACCGCCGCCCAAACCAAGTGCGAATAAGCTTGAACGATCAATTTTTGAAAATTTAGGGTGTCCCAATAGCTCTTGAATCATGGCGGGAGAACCATTTAACTGCGTCACTTTTTCAGATTCAATTAAATCAATAATATTTTCAACATCCCATTTCCAGGCAATGAGCAACTTTCTACCCGTTAGCAATGCAAAAAAGAATTGAGCATGCAATCCACTCACATGAAAGAACGGGACAGTAACCAAAGCCGTAGGATTAATACCGGAGGTCATAAACGATTTAATTTTCTCTGGGGAGAGCATCGCTGCTAACGCAGAGTTAAATTGAATATTCCACAAAGATTGAACGATCGATCGATGGGTTGAAAGAGCGCCCTTGGGGTGACTGGTTGTTCCAGATGTGTACATTAATAATGCAAAATCTCCCGGGGCAATTTCCACCGGATTTAATGACTCTGCTGACGCCAATAACTCGCTATATAAATAATTGTGAGTGCTTGATTGATCTTCTGAAGAGCCCTCAACTAATATTGAATTAACATGCAGTCCTTCAAGATCTTTACAGACCAAATCATGTCGTGCCTTATCAAGAAAAACTATTTTTGGTTGGGCATCTTTGAGCCCAAAAATAATTTCATCTCTTTTCCCCCAGCTATTAATCGGCACCAGAATAGCGCCAAGCTTTATGGTTGCCCAAGCTGCAACAAGCCACTCTGGTCGATTGCGCATAGCAATCGCAACTCGATCTCCCTTTTGAATTCCTAATTGTTGCATTCCGGCAGCTAGGCGGTCTGCTTCTTCAAAAAATTCTTCAAACGTATATCTTTGAGACTCCCATGCTAAAAACTCTTTTGGACCAAACTGTTGTCTAGCAGATGAAAGTAATTCAATTAAATTATGTGGCGCTTTAGGGAAATAAGGATAGGTTTGACTATCAACTTCAATCTCTCCCAACTCAAATGGAGATCCAGCACCTAATAATTGTTTTTTTGTTTGCGTTAATTGGTCTAATAAATTTTGCATCATTAACCTCCAATGGAGAGTCCGCCACCATTAACAGCTAAAACCTGGCCTGTAATCCACTTTGCATCTGGAGAGGCAAGGAATGCTGCAGCTGCGCCAACATCTTCTGGGGCACCAAGAACTCTCATTGGCACGGTTCGAAGTGAAGCCTCCATCACTTCAGGAGAGATATCACCACCATTATTCATGGTGCCAAGCGTTAAGGCATTGACAGTGACACCTTTAGGCCCAAACTCATGAGCCAAATGACGAGTTAATCCAAGAACACCCGATTTAGCAGCGCCGTATACAGCCACTCCCAATGAGAGACCTACTCTGCCAGCATCTGATGAAACCGTAATAATTCTTCCCCAACCTCGCTCACACATTCCAGGAGCAAATACATGTGCGCAATTCATCACGCCATATAAATTAACTCCCACATAGGCAGACCATTCAGCAGGGGTCGTTTGAAGAAACTTTTTCAAACGGATTGTTTCACTTCCCATATTTCCGGCATTATTAACAAGAATATCAACTTGCCCAACTTGAGCAGCCGCAGCTTTGACTTGATCATAATTTGTGACATCAAAAGGTAGTGCGCTTGCCTGTAAACCCATCTCGCGGATCTTTGCAACAGTTGCCTCCGCTCTTTCTGGGAAGTAATCATTGACCAAGACAGTAGCGCCCTGCTTAGCTAAACGCATGGCAATACCCACACCCATACCTTGCCCTGCACCAGTCACCAAAGCAACCTTACCGCTTAAATCAATAAATGTATTCACAACAAACCTTTATAAATTAATTAGACTGGCGTAGCGGGCTTGATGAAACTCAACATCCCCTAATGAAGCCTGAGCAACACGTGCTCTCTTTAAATAAAAACCAAGATCGTATTCATCAGTCACACCAATGCCACCATGCAACTGAATGGCTTCATTCGTAACTAACTCAGCAACGCTAGAACTTAAGGCTTTAGCAAGAGATACCAACTTTGGCATTTCAGAATCCTTAGCATCAATTGCCTCAAAAGCAGCCTTAACTGTACTTCTAGCCAATTCAATTTGCGTATACATCAATGCAGCACGATGTTGAAGAGCTTGAAAGCTTGCAATCGGCCTATCAAACTGAATTCTTTGCTTCATATACTCGATCGTCATATCGAATACCGTTTGAGTAATACCCAACAGCTCTCCAGATAAGCAAGCACGACCTTTATCTAAAGCCAGATCTAATGCTGCTTTTGCAGATAAAGCTCCTGATAATTTATCTGCTTGCTTAACAGCCACTTGATCAAATTGAACATTAGCCATATTTCTATGGTCAATCGATCTGAAAGGGCTCACTGTGATTCCTGGAGTATTGGCATGGACTATCCAAAGAGATAGCTCAGTGTCACCATCTTCAATAGCACTCACAATATAGTGAGTAGCGCCCACAGCGCCAAAACAGAAAACTTTTTTTCCAGACAAAGTGTAAGTGTCACCCGATTTCTTAACCACTGTAGCAACTGAGTGAGGGGCATGCCGATGGAATTCATCAATAGCAAGACTCCAATGATCCTCACCAGAGATTAACCTCTCTAAATACTGGCTTATTTGGTCTGGATTTGCTCCATTCAATAAGCATTCTCCTGAGAGAACTGTCTGATTTAGAAGTGGGGAGGCAGCTAAAGTAATGCCAGACACCTCAAAAATAGAGCCCAAGCCTTGATAACTAAAACCTAAACCGCCAACCTCTTCAGGAAATGGTATGGCACTCCAACCCATCTCAATCATTTGTTGCCACACTTTGGGGTCATAACCAAGACCTTTAGGATTTGCCCTTAGATCACGCACTTTAGCTACGGGTGAATGTTGTGCAAAAAAATCCTTGGCGGTATCAGTTAGCAATACCTCTTCTTCGGTAAGTACTAAGCTCATTATTTTGCCTCCCAATCAGGAAGTCCTAAAACTCGTTTAGAAATAATATTTAATTGAATTTCTGAAGTGCCTCCTGCAATGGCAATTGTTTTCGAAATTAACCATCGGTTAGTGAATGCCAACTCTTCCTCAGTAAATTCTTCATACCCACCTTCGTTATCCCAGCCTAAACCTCGATAACCCATCATATTGAGAACATCCTCTAATCTCTTTTTCTCAAGTTCAGCGCTAATATATTTAAAACTGCTGGCTAAACCACTGACATTCATACCTGCTCGACCCTCTTCAAAAGCTCTTCTAGTGGTTAACTTATAAGCATGATCAGCCATTAATCCAGAAACAATAGATGATTTAAGTGCTGACGTAACATGAGCACCTTCAGGCCCCTGTAAATACCTTTTAACAAGTGCTAAATAATCAAAATCTGGTGCGCCGCCATCATCAAACTTTGACATGGCTTTTCTTTCAAACTGCAACAGACGTTTTGCTACAGTCCAACCGCCATTAAGCGGGCCAATTAAATTTCTTTTAGGGATTCGGACTTGATCAAAAAATATTTGGCAAAAGTGAGAAGAACCACTAATCATTTCAATCGGCTTAATATTCACACCAGGCAGCTTTAAGTCGAGCACAACAAAACTAATACCTTCTTGTTTAGAAGCTGCTGGATCTGTTCTGACCAACATATAAATACAGTCAGAGTGATTGCCATGGGATGTCCAAATTTTACTGCCATTGATAATGAAGTCATCACCATCAAGCACTGCGGTCGTTTTTAGACTTGCCAAATCAGAACCCGCATTGGGCTCCGAGAAGCCCTGACACCAGCGAACTTTTCCCTGAGTCATGGGCAACAAAAATTCTTTCTTTTGCTCTTCAGTACCAAACTCCAATACAACAGGGCCTAACATCCATATGCCTAAATTGATTTGAGGGACTCTGCACCTCAATTTCCGCATCTCTTGCTCTAACACCCTATTTTCATCAGGGTTCAGACCTCCGCCACCAAACTCTTTAGGCCAATCAGGGGCGAACCAACCCTTATCACGCATCCTCTCAAACCAAATCTTTTGATCATCTGACTGGAACTCAACGTGCGAACCACCCCAGACTATTTGATCTTCGGTTAAAGGAGTTCTTAAGGACTGTGGACAATTAGCGTCTAACCATTGACGCACTTCCGCTCTAAATTCTTCTAGTTGATTATTTGACATATTTATTCATGTGCCTGAAAAAGAGGTTTTTCTTGCTGAGGTGGCAAGTTATTTGTAGAGTACCTCAATAGATTTTCATCATCTTCGATGACAGAGAGTTGATCCATTTCAACCAAGTAATTTAAATGAGCCAAAGCCTCTCCCGTTGCCAAAAATTTATCAATCGGTGTTGGCAATCTTGGAAACATTAAATTCGTCACATCCATTACTTTTTTAGAACCATCAAGGCAATAGTTGGTAATTTTTTCTAAAGCACTCATGTGGTGAAGCTTGAGCTCAGCCAATCTGGCATGCAATCCTACGAAAGGCAATTGATGCGACGGCAATACCAAGCAGTCCTCCGGGAAAACTTTCAGGCTATCTAACGAATCTAGCCAATTTTTTAAAGGATTGGCGTTAGGCTCGGATGGTGAAACGCAAACATTGGATGTGATTTTTGGTAAAACTTGATCGCCCGATATCAAAACATTTATAGAGTCAGAATATAAACAAACATGCTCGGGCGAATGTCCAGAACCTATAAATACTTGCCAGCGATGCTTACCAATCGTTATAAAGTCACCTTCACTTAATCGATAGTAAGTAAATGGCAATACTGGCATGTAATTTGTATTACTTAACATGTCCAAAAGTGCTTTAAATTCAGCCGGCTCCATACCAGCTTTAATACAATAATCACCATAACTAGCAGGCATCTTGTCTTTTTTATCGCTCATATGCTTCATCGCAATCAGCGTCAAAAATTCAGTGTTACTCATGTAGAGTTTTGCACCAAAACGCTCAACCAACCAGCCAGACATCCCAGTATGGTCATTGTGATAGTGCGTGCAGATAATCCCTTTGAGAGGGCTTTCAGAAAAATATTTTGCTGCGATTTCTTCCCATAAACTTTTTGTCATGGATGTATTCAAGCCAGTATCAATCACCCACCAGCCATCATGGTCGCGCAATAAGTACAAGTTGATGTGATCCAACTTAAACGGCATGGGCATCCGCAACCAAAAAACATCTTCAGCTACTTCAATCAACTCCGTTGGAAGCGGAGGCTTACTGAATGGATACGCCAATGCCTTTGTCATGCCAACTGCTTATTTAATGGAGCAAGTTCCTTATAACCAGCTTTTTCAAGAGCTGCTGCTGAATATGGAACATAACATCTACCTTTTTCATCAATGACATACAACTGATCATCGAATAGATTTGGGTTGTAGGAGTGCTTCTGTAAATCTACCTTTCTAAGCTTATAAGTACCCGTCATATCCATTTGCTTATTAATCCTCACAAATTGAGGCAAAGCATATCGAGGTAAATGATTGGCGGCAAACTCATAGAATGCAACCGGGTCAAAGCTTGCATCGGGATTTAACATCAAAGCTACCATGCCAGCACGACCCTCATAACCCGGAATCTCTACACCGTAAACTGTTGAAAAGAGAATGCCAGGAAAACCCTCAAGAACGGCTTGGACTTCTAGAGTAGAAACGTTTTCACTTTTCCATCTAAAGGTATCACCAATTCGATCTACAAAATAACAGTACCCATCTTCATCATATTTAAGAAGGTCGCCTGAACTCCACCACTTATCGCCCTCACTAAAAACATTTCGAAGAATCTTTTTTTCCGTGGCCTCTTTTGATGTATATCCTTCAAAACGGCCACCACCAGTCATAGGACTCTCAACAATATAAGCAATTGCCTCTCCCACTTCCCCAGGTTGACATGGGATATAAAACCCGGCGGCATTCTTAGGATGGGTATTGGTATCTTGATCATACTTAACAATACGTAAATTGGTCTTTTCCCAATAGGGAACTCGCCCACAGGATCCCACCTTATTGTCAAAGTTTAAGGTGTTAGCATTTCCCTCAGTTGAACCCCAACTCTCGTAAACATTCTTTATGCCAAAACGATTGATGAACTGGTTCCAATTGTCTTTTGTTAAACCTGTTCCAGTCATTTTGACTAGCGTATGCCCTCGATCATTCGGGCTTTCTGGTTGGCTTAATAAATACCGACAAATTTCACCAACATATTGGCAAGAGGTAACGCCATACTTCCTAACATCTGGCCAGAATTGCCTTAGACTAAATTTTCTTCGAAGCGCTATAGCAGCACCAGACACGAGAGCTGTTGATGTCAAAGATGTCGCTGCCGCACCGTGGTACAACGGTAAGAAACAGTAAAAAACATCTTTGTCATTAGACTCTAAAACGACCTCCATCACTGCACCGGCCATCATCCACCGCATATGACTTGTAATAGCCGCTTTGGGTAACCCGGTTGTCCCAGAAGTAAAAATATACAAAGCCACTTCTTCTGCCGTGATATGGGCTCTCATAGCTCGATCTGGATTATCAATAGCTGCGCCATGAGCTAACTGCGTGATATTCCTGTCTGATAACTTGATCTGCGAATCAGTAATTGAACACTCAGGATCCTCTACGCGCCAGATAGGAACTTCAATATGAGTAAATTGTTTTTCAAAGTTAGTGATGCACTCATCCCCAACCAAAACACATAGTGATTCACTTTCCTTTACCGCGTGCTCCAAGGGCAAACCCTTTAGATTGGTATTCAGAAAAGAAACTCTCAATCCGAGCTTCATAGCAGCAAACCAAACCCAGTAAAAATGGGGCCGATTTTCTAAACATATTGAAATAGTTTGAGAAGCTTTGAGGCCTAACTTTAAAAAAGTATGAGCAAATTGATTGATAATCTCATTAGCTTGCTGATAGGTGTACACCTCATCGCCATAGTACAAGAAGACCTTAGCACTGTGCTTTTTGACCTGCTCTTCCCATCGGTCAGCAGTGGTGTATAGATCCAGGGGCTTTACCCGGTCAGCAGCAGCAGATCGACTGTCTAATTTAGCCTGTGTTTGGTCTTTAGGGACCATGAAGTCGACTTGGTTGACTGTCATTTGATTTTTTTCTTAATTGACTGAGCTATTTTATTAAAGTTGACACTACTTTGATGGAATAAAACGCTTCCATCTTCGTCCAGATGGACGATGACTCAAAATAGGCGATACTTGAAAGTACTAAATATAAAATCTTAGGCAATATTCATGAATTTAGCTGATTTAAAGTACGTTTTATATACCGAGCCCGAGCCATCTATTGCAATGGTTCAATTAAATAGGCCAGACGTCACCAATGCCTTGAGCTTAGAGCTTCAAGCTGAAATTTCAGCTATTTTTGAAAAGATTAATAAAAACGACTCTATCAGGGCCGTTGTTTTAACCGGGGGGCAAGCTAATTTTGCTGCTGGCGGAGATATCAACAGCCTTTCGGGCTGTGGCCCTATCGAAATTTACAAACGTCATACTGAATTAGTTTGGGCTCCCATTCAAAATTGCCCCAAACCAGTTATTGCAGCAGTGAATGGTTACGCCCTTGGTGGTGGTTGTGAGTTAGCAATGCACTGCGACATCATCATTGCCGGAGAAAGTGCCTTATTTGGCCAGCCTGAAATCAAAATTGGCATCATGCCAGGAATTGGTGGAACTCAAAGGTTACTGAGGGCAGTTGGCAAGTTTCAAGCCATGAAAATGCTTTTAACAGGTAAACCTATTTCAGCCAATGAGGCTCGCTTAGTAGGTTTAGTCAGCGAAGTTGTACCCGATGACCAAACAGTTGATTTGGCTCTAAAAATGGCTAAAACGATTGCCAGAATGCCACCTTTAGCCGTTGCTCAAATCAAAGAAGTAGTGAGCATGGGCTTGGATATGCCCTTAGAAAGCGCCCTTCTGCTTGAGAGAAAGGCCAACCAGCTGCTATTTTCAACCAAAGATCAAAAAGAAGGAATGGCCGCCTTTATTGAAAAAAGAGATGCCAAATTTAATGGTGACTAACCTGGATTCAAAAGTCCCCCCTCATCATTTGGCGGGTAAACATGTCTTTATAGCTGGTGGCACCAGAGGCTTCATGCTTGACATGGCAAAGGATTTTGCAAAATTGGGCTGTTCTGTGACTGTTGGCAGTAGAAATGAACAAAATTGCTCCAATGCACAAAAAGAGTTGAATGCCATTAATCCAAAAACTCAGGCAATTCCATTTGACGTCAGAAATTATGACGATGTGACAGCGGCACTCAAGAACTCCTTTGACCTTTACGGCGCTTTTGATGTTGTGATTGCTGCCCAGGCTGGCAACTTTCAAGCACCAGCAAACCAAATCAGTGCCAATGGCTTTAAAACAATCATTGAGATTGATCTAATTGGAACATTTAATTTATTTCGCGGTAGCTGGGATTTTTTAAAAAAACCAGGGGCCTCGTTGATAGCCATTTCAACACCTTCCGCTAAGCAACCCGTTACTAATCAAGCGCACGTCTGCTCAGCAAAAGCGGGCATCAATATGTTAATTAAGTGCTTGGCGCTTGAGTGGGGAGTCAGTGGTGTTAGGGTCAACGGCATCTCTCCGGGACCGGTCAAGAATAGTTTTGGTATGGATCAAGTAATTGCTGCCTCTCGAGAAGTCCAAGAAAGAGTTTTATCCATGGTTCCACTTGGACGCTACGCAGAGTCATCAGAAATATCAAAGCTAGGACAATTTTTAGCCTCTGAAGAATCCTCTTATATCACTGGCACCATTTTGGATATTGATGGTGGCATGCAACTCAATATGCACTCTTAAGGAATTTAATTCATGAATTCATATCAATTCTTAAATGTTAAGAAAGAATCAAAAGTTTTAACCTTAACCATTAATCGTCCAGATCAGATGAATGCGATTAATACTGAACTCAATCATGAATTAGAAGATGCCTTCAATTATTTCGCGAATGATGATGAGTTATGGGTTGCTGTTTTAAGAGGTGCGGGCTCAAAAGCTTTTTCAGCAGGCGGGGATATTAAAGCGATGTCCGAGGCTGCCAATGGAGGAAAGCCTTACATTGTTCCTAAAACTGGCTATGGTGGACTCACCGATCGGCATAATTTAAATAAACCTATCATTGCTGCAGTTAACGGATTAGCCATGGGTGGTGGTTTTGAAATTGCATTAGCTTGTGACTTAATTATTGCAGCCGATCATGCAACGTTTGCATTACCTGAGCCATTGATTGGTTTAGTTGCTTACGCAGGTGGTATGCACCGTCTTTATAGGCAAATTGGTACAAAACGAGCAATGCAATTACTCCTTTGCTCCGAAACCATTGATGCTAAAACAGCCTTAGACTGGGGCCTTATCAATGAGGTAGTGCCACTTGAAAAACTAGATGAAACAGTGAATGCAAAAGTGCAATCCATTCTGAGATCAGCCCCCCTAGCCATTCAAGCTACAAAAGCTTGCGTCAATCAAGGGGCTAACTTAAGTCTTGAAGAAGCACTCGCTCTTCAAGAGAACAAAGGCTACCCTGAATTAGAAAAAATGAGAAACAGTCAAGATATTCTTGAAGGTATCAAAGCATTTACTGAGAAAAGAAAGCCTCAGTGGCAGGGTAAGTAATTATCCAGAAAAAGTAGGGTAATCGCTATAACCCTTAGCGCCATCCGTATAGAGTGTTTTTCTGTCAAATTTTGCAAGAGCTTGGCCTGATCTGATTCTACTTACTAGATCAGGGTTACCAATAAAAGATCTTGCAAAAGAAACAGCATCACCTAAGCCAGCCTCTAGAGCATTTTCAGCAGTCTCAGGGGTAAACCCGTCATTCAAAATAATCGCGCCGCTAAAGTGCTCTTTTGCCAGTTTAAAAGCGTCTATATTAGGCAATGGGGATTTCATGATGTGCAAATATGCCCACGGTAGATGAGTAATGCTTTTTAACAAGTGAGTGTAAGTTGCTATCGGATCAGGATCATCAATATCATTAAAGGGATTACCAGGACAGATCCTTAGCCCAACCTTCTCAGCGCCAATCGCATTGGCCATTGATAGCATGCACTCAATAGGGAATCGTAAACGGCCTTCTAAATGACCGCCGTATTCATCTTGCCTCAAGTTGCTATTAACACCAATAAATTGCATCGGCAAATACCCGCTCGTGCAATGGAATTCAACACCTGCAAAACCGGCAGCAATGGCATTTTTAGCAGCTACCCCATACTGAATAATTGCCTCTTGCACTTCGTTGCTACTCAAGGCTTCTGGCATATCAAATTGCTGCATCCCAGCAGCATCTGTCCAAACTTCACCAGCGGCCAATACCGCTGATGGTCCGACTGTGCGAACGCCAGGATAAGGTTTATTGTGCACCGAACTAATTCTGCCACCATGCATGAGCTGCAATACCGCCAATCCATCATTGGCTGTAATAGCGCGATTAACTTTGGCCCAGCCGTCTATTTGCTCATCAGACCAAATACCAGGCATTCTGATGTATGAAACGCCCTCTGGTGCTGGTGATGTGCCTTCAACAACAATCAAACCAGCTTCAGCTCTTTGAGAATAGTACTGAGCCATGACTTCAGTAGGAATGGACGTCACTGTCGCTCTATTACGCGTCATAGGCGCCATCACAATTCTGTTTTTTAGAGTCAATGCTCCAAACTTGGCTGGTTCAAATAGTTTTTTCATTATTAACGAACTTTAATTTTTGGAGCCGCAGAGTTACGTCTCATTTTCTTTAAAAAACCATCCCATGGAGCTGGTTCTGCCACTTCTGGAAGATGATCCTTTGAAGGAGTGTGAGCCCAAAACTCACCCCAAGATGGGAATAAGCCATGGAATGTTCCCTCATAATGATCTCTACCTGGCCAACGCATTTTGTTGTCACCAATAGGAGGTTTATTCAGATCAGTGGCATACCAATAACACGGTAAACGACGCCTAAAATACCAGCGACCATCCATTCTCTCGTAGTCATCCCAGTAAAGCATTTGCATGATGACCCACTCACCATCCGCCTCGTGCTCGTTCTTAGAATAGACAACACCGATGGCATGATCAGCATCGATCATTTCAATGATGTGCTGACCAATATGATGCGATGTACCTGTAAATTGATGCCTCAACGTATCATCCACCCATGCCTTAAGGTGTGCTCTTCCAGTTTTTTCTTTGCCAACACGGATGTCTGGTGCAAATAATCCGACATGAGCATCTAGATCTCTCATATCCAACGACAAAGAGTACTTACCGGCAAGTTGTCTAATTTCTTCGATCGACTCAAGTCGATCGATTCTTTTTTGTAAATCAGACAGGTTTATTTCGCTCATATTATTCCAATACGGTGTAGAGCTCTGCGCTACGGCCACCATCTACTGGAATGCTAGCACCCGTAATGTAGGAAGATTCATCAGATGCTAAAAATAAAATTGCATTTGCCAACTCTTCAGGATGTCCTACTCGCTTGAGTGGAATTAACTTTTCAGTATTTGACTTTGCCTTTTGATCAGAAAGCATACCGGATGTAGCAGGAGTATCAACGACACCAGGAATAATGGAATTGCAACGTATACCTGATGGACCAACTTCAGCAGCAACCGCTTTAGTAAAGTTAATAATAGCGGCTTTGGCTGCAGAATAACCAGCCATCCAAGCCATACCAAATAAGCCACAAATGGATGACATATTAATAATCGAACCGCTACCCTGAGGCTTCATCACCTTTAAAGCTGCGCGTGTCGCCCAAAACGTGCCATCTACAGTCGTTGAGAAATTAGACTTCCAATCCTCAGTAGAGGTCGTTTCAATAGCCCCCCAAGAGTAAGCCATGGCATTATTAACAAGGATATCTAATCGTCCATATTTTTTGGCGGTTGCCTCAATGGCTTGAGTGATTTCAGCTTCATGACTCACATCCGCTTGAACGGCTTCAATCTTGCCACCTAATTTTTCAACAGCAGCAACTACCTCATGAAGAGCATCCAATTTTCTTCCGCAAATAACTACTTGAGCACCTTCTTGCGCAAATCGAATGGCAGTTGAACGACCAATACCAGAACTCCCACCGGTTACAAAGGCAACCTTGCCAGATAATCTATTACCCATCACTAATCCTTATTTAAAGTATGAGCCGCCGTTGGCAACAATATCCTGGCCTGTAATCATGGCAGCCTCATCAGAAGCCACAAAACAAACAACATTGGCAATATCTTGAGGTTCAGCCATTCTGCCAAGTGGAATAGCTGCAATCATTGAATTGATCCAATCTTGACCAACAGATTGCATCATCGGTGTATTGGTTGGTCCAGGAACGACGTTATTAACTCGAATACCTCTAGGACCCAGTTCGCGCGCCAAACTCTTGGCCATACCATGAAGCGCTGCCTTTGAGGTGACATAGTGAAGACCACCTTCTCCAGACATTGCTGAAGTGCTAGAAATATTAACAATAGCCCCTTTAGTGCTTGACTTAACCATTAAGCGGACAGCTTCACGAGTGAAATAGAAGGCACCGTGTAAGTTGACATTTAACACCCCATGCCAGCCTTCATCTTCCATATCAATAATAAGATCCGGGTAAACAGTTGGAGCTTCACCTTTTGCCATTTGAGCACCACGTTCTGCTAAGCGTGACATAAGCTTATCAAAACCATCATTCTTTGATGATCCAATACCAGCATTGTTAACAAGCACATCTACCTTGCCATAAGTCTCATCGATTTCAGCAAATAATTTCTTCACGGCAGCACTGTCGCCAACGTTTAAAGCTCTTGCCATACTTTTACCTGCTCCACCTGAAGCAATGGTTTCTGTTGCTGCGTCTAGATTAATATCAACGGCGATAACAGAGGCACCCTCTTTAGCAAAAGTCTGAGCAATTGCTCGCCCCATACCTTGTCCTGCGCCAGTAACCACCACAACTTTATTTGAAAATCTCATAAGAACCTCTTGATTAACATTTTGGATATATCAAGTATCTTAATACGTAAGGCTTGATTCATCGTCTAATTAGACTAGCCACACCAAAATCAAAGGCTAAGCTGAAACAGCCACCCTAAATCCTAAGTGCGACATGCTATTAAATGGATCACACCCTCGTCTAGCGCTTGGTCTGTAACTTAGGCAATACGCCTCATTACAAAGAAAAGAACCGCCTCGAATGACCCGCTTAGGGGCTGCTATAGGTGCTACCTGATCATCCGGATCGAAGCTATCAGAGGGGCCCTGAGGGTTTTTGATTGAATTTAACTTCGATTGCTGAAGAAAGGCATCAGATCGGTACCAGTCAGCAGTCCATTGCCAAGCATTACCGGTCATATCAAATAATCCATAACCATTGGCAGGAAATGTACCAACAGATTGAGTTCCAACCGCCCCACCGGCCTTAGGATTGACAACCAAATTCGAACCTTGAGCCAGAGCTTCCCCTTCCCAAATATTCGTCATTGGCTTACCCCCTGGGGAAAGTTCATCTCCCCAGGCATAGGTCGCTTGATTTAAACCGCCACGAGCAGCATATTCCCACTCTGCCTCTGTTGGCAGTCTAGCACCCGCCCATTCTGCATAGGCCAGCGCATCAACATAAGAGATTTGAACAACAGGGTGATCACCTTTATTCTGAATGGAACTCTGAGGGCCATAGGGGTGGCGCCAATTTGCACCCGGAACGAATCTCCACCAACGACTATAGTCCTCATATCTTTTGGGCTTAGTTGAACCAACAAAAACCATACCGCCTGCTTGCAAAAAATGAGCTGGCGGCTTAGGGGTATTGGGAGGTAGCTGGACCTTTAAAGTTTCCCAGTCGGGTAGTTTTTCAGCGGTAGTGACGTATAAGGTTTCTTTGACGAATAAAGCAAATTCATCATTGGTTACATGAGTTTTACTGATCCAAAAGCTACTCAAATCAACACGGTGTATTGGCTTTTCATTTTTTTGAGCATACTTACTCTCACTACCCATTAAAAAATGGCCGGCTGGAATCAGCGCCATGCCATTCTTTTTGGTGTTGGGAGTTACGGCTCCTAACTTATTTTGACTCAATAAAGTTAAATAGCCAGTTGCCGCAACTAAGCCTACACCACCTAATACCGTTAGCGTTTGTCTTTTATTCAAAAGAATTGTTACTTCGTGTTTTCCATGCCGCCGCGCAAAGATCCTCCAGCCTGCCTTGGAGGAAACTGCTTTAATGAGATAAGGTGGTCTGTAATGATGTCTCTGAAAACGCCACCAACCCACGCTTTTTTCATTGTGAACTCATTATTCTTGGCGCCCACTTGTCTTTCATAAGGATCCATTCTTAAGTTGAACATATTGAAGCCATCACGATAGTAATCAAAGAAACCATTACGTTCTTTTGATACCGTTTTCCAATAATTCCAACGAATCCCCACTATATTAGACTCAACATAGTAAACATAACTTTCTCTCGCGCTAGGCGTCTTGCTCTCACGATCAGTCCAATGCTGCAAATTATTCACGCCATCAATCTTAACTTTATGAGACTCTAATAGTTTAGCCGCCACATTATCAACACCTGCAGCAGCAGTTAAAGTTGAAAATAAATCCATATGACTTTGCAAACCATTGGAGACACTACCGGCTGGTATTTTTCCTGGCCATCTAATTAAAGTAGGAACGCGATAAGCACCTTCCCAACTAGATGCTTTCTCACCATGAAAGGGAGTTGTACCGCCATCAGGCCACCAAGCACTCATAGGGCCATTATCAGAAGTGAAAATCACAATCGTATTCTTTGCCTGCCCCAATCGATCCAATTCCGCTAGTAACTTCCCTACTTGATCATCCAGCTCCAGCATGCCAGCACCAAATAAATCATCTTCTGAAGAGAACTTGGCTGCTCTCTTAATAAACTCAGGGCGCACACGTGTATTGATATGCATGCGCGTTGGGTTATACCAAACAAAAAATGGTTTCTTTTCAGATACAGCCTTCTTCATAAAGCTAGTGGAGTGCTTTAAGAATTCATCATCAACAGTTTCCATTCGCTTTCTAGTTAATGGCCCTGTATCAATAATCGACCCGTCCGCTTTAGAATGGATAACGCCGCGTGGCTTGTATTTGGCCAACTTCTCATGCGGATACTCAAGCTGCTCAGGTTCTTCCTCCGTATTTAAGTGGTATAAATTTCCATAGAATTCATCAAACCCATGGTTAGTTGGTAGATGCTTATCAAGATCTCCAAGGTGATTCTTTCCAAATTGGCCTGTGGCGTACCCAACCTCTTTTAAAACTTTGGCAAGTGTTGGGTCTTTTTTATCGATTCCAATAGGTGAACCAGGAAGTCCGACAGTATGAAGGCCAGTACGGATCGGATATTGCCCAGTAAGAAATGCAGCTCGACCTGGAGTACAACTGGGTTCAGCGTAGTGGTCCGTAAACAATCGTCCTTCTTTTGCGATCCTGTCAATATTAGGAGTTGGCATCATCATGCCATGAGAATAAGCCCCGATATTTGTAGGGCCCACATCATCGGCCATGATGACCAATATATTGGGCTTATCTGCGGCGACAGCAACAGCACTGGTTAACAATAGAAAAAAGCTTAATATATTTTTCATCTGAGATCCTTTTATTAACCTTAACAATTAATGTGAAACTACGCTTTTCTTTAACTCTTCTTTTGCAACTTTACCAGCAGCATTAAGTGGCAACTCGGAAATAAACTGAATAATTCTTGGCGATTTATAGTTGGCCATATTCATCCGACACCAATCCAATAAATCTTTTTCAACCATGAAGACGTCTGGTTTTAATACAACAAAAGCCTTGCCTACTTCACCCATTCTTTCATCCGGAATGCCAATAACAGCAACCTGTGCAATGCCTTCGTGCATCAGCATTATTTTTTCTATTTCTGCAGGATAACAATTAAACCCGCCAGAAATATACATATTTTTTAACCGATCAGTAATCCTCAAATTACCATCGCAGTCAAGCACACCAACGTCTCCCGTATGCAACCAACCTTCATCATCAATTGCCTCATGGGTGGCGTGAGGATCATTAAAGTAGCCTTGCATCACGTTGTAGCCACGAATGTAAATTTCACCTGGCTCATCCACATTAGCCGTTGTACCATCAGGGCAAACACATTTCAGCTCAACGCCGGGAAGTGCTTTTCCACTGGTATTAGCAATTGTTTCATCACTCGATTTAGGGTCACAAACAGTAGCAACCCCGCTACATTCCGTTAAACCATAAGCAGTGGTGACAATGTTAAATTTAAGAATATCCCTCATATCTCTAATTAAGCTAGGAGGAATAGTCGCTGCGCCGGTCACTGCAACTCTCAGGCTACTAATATCAAAGTCACTCAACCCCTCGTGCTCAATCATGCTGAAGAATAACGTTGGCGGACCTGGAAGGAAACTTATTTGCTCATCCTGAATAATTTGCAGCACTTTATGAACATCAAATGTTGCCATTGGATAAATGCAAGCACCTCTAATAATCGCTGACAGCCAACCAGCCTTATATCCAAAAGCATGGAAGAACGGATTAACAATAAGATATTTATCATCACTTGTTAAACCAACCACCTTTGACCACTCAGTAAAGGCTTGAATGTTTTGACGATGGGATGAAAGAACCCCTTTGGGAGATCCTGTTGTACCTGATGTGAACATCAAATCAGAGCAACTATCCGCCTCAATTTTTTCGGCAAATAACTGGACAACGACCATGTCCTTTGGACTGACCCCCGCCAACAAATGATTCATAAGAATTTCAGAAGGTGCAGTAGAGGTCTGTGAGCCAGAAGCAAAACTCCAACTCACAATATGCTTTAATGATTTTGGCTTATTAGCAGATACGATTTCGGCGAAATTATTATCTAAAAATCCATTGGCGCAAAATAAAACCTTTGAACCACTTCTCTCAAGAATGTCATTAATTTCAAATGACTTCATCCTCGTATTAATTGGCAATAAAACGGCACCCGCCGCATGAATACCTAAGGCAACATAAATCCATTCAATACTATTGGGAGCCAATAAAGCGACTCTATCTCCAGGAACAACGCCAAGCGTTCTCAATGCACTGGCTACACGAACTGTAAGGGTTAGCAATTCTGAATAAGTGATTTTTTTATCATTTTCAGAGACTGCAACCTTATTGGGCCATTTTTTTGCGGCGTCTAATAAAACTGAAAAGCTAGTTAATGGGCTCATTTAATCTCTTAAGAAAATTTCACAACAAGATGTTCAGTGGTGGCAAGAGATTTGCAAGCCACAACCCAACCGGCCGCCTTATCTTTATCGGATAAGCAATCCTGGGTGAGCATATTGACCTCACCCACTTCTACTTTGCACATGCATGAAGAGCAAACGCCTTCTCGACATGAATAAGGTGCAACAACACCATTTCTCAACATGGCATCCAGTAAAAATTCATTAGGCAAGCCCTCGATATCATGAGTTTCCCCATCAAGAAGTACCTTTAAGTGATAAGAAATACCATCACTTAAAACGGGCTTAACTGAAGCCCCTTCATCGGGTAGCGATATAAATCGCTCAACATGAATGAGGTTTGAATCAATATTCAAATCGAGCAATGTATTCTCGACCAAACTCATGAAAGGGCCTGGACCACAAATAAATATTTCACCCGTTACCTGCGCTGGTAAAAAGCTTTTTATAGAATCAGCCGTTGCATAACCATTCACATCATCTAACCAATAATGAATCTCTAAGCGCTGATCATATTGCTCCAATAAGCGATCGAGTTCTTCTTTGAAAATAATAGAATTTTTATCTTTATTCGCGTAGAACACTTTGATTTTGCCAAGACCTTGACTCAAGCTAGACTTCAAGATCGACATAATCGGAGTTACTCCACTACCGCCAGCAAATAAAATGAAATCGCCATTTAAATTCTGAGGTGTGAAAATCCCTGCAGGAGGCAAGACCTCCACTTCATCACCTACTTTTAAAGTGTCACAGATCCAATTGGATGCGTGCCCACCTTGAACCCGTTTCACAGATACTTTTAGATCTGAATCTGTAAAGGGTGAACTGGCTAACGAATAACATCTCGGGGCAAAACCAGTGCCACGAGGAATTCTCAAGGTCAAAAACTGACCTGGTTGATAACTAAAACCCCCTTCACTTTGGTCCGGGATAGAAAATACCAAAGACTTACTATCAGCTGTTTCGTTGATTAAATCTTTGATTTTTAAGGGAATGTATGAAAAACTCATTTGTTTAAAGTTATCTATTATGAGATGCTAAATTAAGGGTTGATAGGGAAATTTGCTTCGTCTGAATGGACGATGAGTCCCAATAATAAGAAGTTCATCCTTCGATAACCATAACTAATAAGTGTATATATGTCAGACATTGACTCACAATCCAACAAAATTCCGGCTCACGCCCACTACACCTTACTTTTACTGTTACTTACATATGTATTTAACTATGTTGACAGAAATATCATCAATGTCTTGATCGAGCCAATTAAAGCGGAGTTTGGGGTCAGCGATACAGTCTTAGGACTTGTTTCAGGACTTCTTTTTGCTCTTTTTTACGCTGTTATGGGCTTATTTATGGGAAGACTGTCCGATAAGTACAGTCGATCAAAGTTAATGGGGATTTACTGCGTTTCTTGGAGCGCATTGACCATGTTGTGCGGCGCTGCAGTGACATTCACACACCTAGCTTTTGCCCGTATTGGAGTGGCTGTCACCGAGGCAGGCTCTGCCCCTACATCTCTTTCAATGATCGCTGACTTGTACCCACCAAGACGTAGGTCCTTTGCCATAGGCGTTTGGTCCATTGGCTCTCATATTGGCGCCCTCATTGGTATGGCATTTGGTGGTTGGGTAGCCTATCAATACGGTTGGCGCGCCGCATTCCTGGCTGTTGGTTTACCTGGCATCTTGCTTGGCTTACTCATTTACTTCACCGTCAAAGAACCAACCAGAGGGAAATGGGACGTTGCACAAAAGACTGAAGCAAAACAACCTCAAGAACCGATATGGCGTAACGTTAAATCTCTATTGAAAAATAAAACATATGCGGGCATTTGTTTGGGTTGTGCTGTTGCGGCCTTACAGGCTTACTCCGTAGGTATATGGGGAACAAGCTTCTTAATGAGATCACATGGCATGACCGTCCAAGCTGCAGGTCTTTTATTAGGTTTAGTAGCCGTTGCTGGAGCAATGCTTGGAACCGTCTTCTCAGGCTGGCTAACAGACTATCTAGCGGCAAAAGATAGCGGTTGGCAAATCGGGGTACCAGCAGTTGGCTTGCTGATCGCAACACCTGCCGGTATTGCTTACTTTTTATGGCCAGCAGATACGCTTTTCCAAGTAGGTGCTGTTGCTGTTCCTACGGCAGCTATTTTTGCAGTGATCCATGGGTTTTTTACAACATGGTGGATCGCCCCCAATATGGCAGCCATTAGCCAATTGATTCCATCAACCAATCGTGCTTTTGCAAATGCTTTCTTTTTACTAGCGTTTACCTTCGCTGGTATGGGCATAGGTCCGATTATTGTGGGTGTTCTGAGCGATCTATTTGAAAGCACTTACCAAATCGAAGCCCTAAGATATGCGATGGTTGTTATTGTTTGCACTGCATTCTTATCTGCCATCATATTGGCGCTTAATATTAAAGGCTATAAAAAAGCCCTTGCAGAAAAAGACTTTTAAATATCGATATCAAATGTATCCATCGGCGTGGAAGTCTGTCCCAAGGCTACCACGCTGTTGAGCAACAATCGAACCAACTCAGTCTGTCTTCGTACCCCAGTTTTAGCAAAAATCGATCTTAAGTGCGCTCTAGCTGTATTCCTTCGTATATTCAGTAATTCAGCAGCTTCATCCAAAGACAAGCCATTGGCAAGTTCTATGGCCAAAGTAGCTTCTGCTGGCGTGAAGTGGAATAACTGCTGGGTAATCTTGGCAGGTGCCTGTGTCTTAATTTCTGGATCTCTAATAAAAATAACCA
The DNA here is from genome assembly GCF_018882385.1 of Polynucleobacter sp. 30F-ANTBAC. Taxonomy (GTDB): domain Bacteria; phylum Pseudomonadota; class Gammaproteobacteria; order Burkholderiales; family Burkholderiaceae; genus Polynucleobacter. The sequence goes on along the minus strand of NZ_JACVON010000002.1, from coordinate 449,192 downwards.
AGCTTGGTTGATTCTTACTTCCCGACCATGACTGGATCGGTAATTTTTGAATAATAATTCCTAAGCTCTGATGCCCCATTGCTCTTGAAATCGACATAGCCCACACCCCAGAGCTATTTTTAAGATCTTCTTTGGGAGACAAAGCATCGTTAATAATTTTAGTCAGCTCTTTATTCTCGGTTGCATTGACTGCATGCAAGCGACCACCTGAGTTTTTAAGACCATCGGATGTTTGCAGTAATGCCTGAGCAATGGTGTTTGAACTCATGATTCGGCCATTTTGGTCAACTGTTACCGTTCCAACCGATAAGCTACCAATGGCTTGGCTATACAACTGCTTTAATTGTTCACTCGTATCTAATTTAGACTGGATATAGAGTGCTTTAGATAAATGCGGGATCAGCATGCTGCAAATGTCTTTAGCATCTTGATTAAACATTTCGCGACCAATTGAGCGCGTAACCCTTAATTTATAACCGCTTCGATCCTTGGTTTCTAAATCGATTCCCATCACGTGATGGACACCACGAGGTTCGCACCACTGTTTATAGTAATCTGACTCTTTCCATGTGGCTTCAGACATGATGTCGTTGACAGTGAAAATTTTTCCAACGGGCAGATTAACAAATGGGCTATTAAGATTGCTGTACCACTCAAGGGCAGTCACAAAACCACCACCGTGATCGGAGTCGAGACCCGCATTAACCATCAAACCAGGGTCTGAATGGTTAACCGGGCGAATGATTAAGGTGGCAAAATTAGCATCAAGTAATTCTCTAATTGAGTTAAGGCATGCCACCCAGTGTTTAGGTTGCATGGCGGCGTCGTAGATCGACTCTACGATTTCCGCATACTCATTTAAAGATAATTTCTTCTTAGTCAAAATTCCGCCATTTTTTATTAGTATAGTCCAGCGCTAATTTAGCCTAGGTTAATTCGTTTCAAATAGGGCCGCTGCCCCCATTCCTCCACCAATACACATGCTCACTACGACATACTTAACACCTCGACGGCGACCTTCGAGCAGAGCATGCCCAACCATTCTGGAGCCAGACATGCCAAATGGATGGCCAATTGAAATAGCTCCACCATTCACATTTAACTTATCGTCTGAAATACCTAATACTTTCTTGCAGTAAATAACTTGCGAAGCAAATGCTTCATTGATTTCCCACAAACCAATGTCGGAAACTTTTAAGTTGTGTGCTTTTAAGAGTTTGGGAATCGCCAAGGCTGGTCCAATGCCCATTTCATCAGCAGGACATCCAGCTAGCGCCAATCCTCTGTAAAAGCCAAGCGGCTCAATACCAAGATCAGCAGCCATTTTGGCTGACATCAAAACAGAGGCAGATGCACCATCAGATAATTGAGAAGCATTTCCAGCAGTTATGAACTCGCCTTGCTTAACCCATTGCCCATCTTTCCAGATAGGCTTTAAATTCGCGAGACTTTCCAAAGTGGTATCTGCACGATTACCTTCATCCTTCGACAAGGTAACACTTTCTTTACCTAAAGCTTGACCTTCTTTATCAAACAATTGGCGCTCAACAGTAATTGGAACGATTTCATCATCAAATAAGCCTTTAGCTTGTGCAGCAGCTACTCTTTGCTGACTTGAGAAAGAATATTCATCTTGCTCTGATCGGCTAATGTTATATCTCTTAGCGACAAGTTCAGCAGTTTCAATCATTGGAATATAGGCGGTAGGATACACATCTAGCACAGCCTTTGATTGAGCACGATAAGCGTTCTTATATTTATTTTGGACCAATGAAATTGACTCAAGCCCGCCCGCAACAAGGACGTCACGCTCACCCACCATAATATCTTTTGCTGCATTTGATATAGCAATCAGTCCGGATGCACACATACGATCTAGAGACATACCTGGAACACTATCAGGCAAACCAGCGGTATAAACCGATAAACGGCCGACTGTATAACCTTGAGTTCCCTGCTGAGCTGCAATTCCTAAAATTACATCCTCCACTAAAGCAGGATCTATCTTTGCCTTGGTGATGGCAGCCTTGATAACGTGCCCACCAATTACTGGAGCCTCAGTATCATTTAAAGCCCCTCTAAAGGCTTTACCAATTCCAGTTCGAGCTGTAGAAACAATTGCAACATCACGCATGAGAATTCCTTTAATTATTCAAAATAATATCGACTAATGGTGTCGATAATGCAGGCAGGTTTAACCTCGCCATCAATCTCCACCGTCACTCTAATAGTCGCTTGTACAGCTTTTTCACTAATGACATCTACTGACATCGTTTTAGCAACACCTCTAATTTTTGAGCCGCACTTAACTGGCAGAGGGAAACGAACTTTATCAACGCCATAATTAATTCCCATTGTTAAATTTTTCAATTGAATTATTTGAGGTAAAAAATAATTCACCAATGAGAGTGTTAAATAGCCGTGGGCGATAGTTGTCCCATAAGGACCCGATTTTGCTTTTTCTGGATCAACGTGGATCCATTGATGATCACCAGTCGCGGAGGCAAACTGATTGATTCGATCTTGATCGATTAAAAGCCAATCACTTGCGCCCAATTCTTTATCAACGGATTGAATGACATCATCAGCGCAAGAAAAAACAGTTGGTATATCTTTATGCATGCTGAGAACTAACTGAGATAGTTTCACCAACCATGTATGAAGCATAATCGCTGGCCAAGAACACCATCACATTAGCGACCTCCCAAACTTCAGCTGCTCGCCCAAAAGCTTCTTTGCTAGCCAATTGCTTTAATAAATCTTCACTTGATGCTTTCTTTAAGAACTCGTGCAACGCAATGGATGGAGAAACTGCATTAATACGAACACCATGCTCAGCCGCTTCCAAAGCGCTGCAACGGGTCAATGCCATCACGCCAGCTTTAGCAGCAGCATAATGGGCTTGACCCTTTTGGGCTCTCCAACCAAGAACAGAGGCATTATTAACAATCACACCACTCTTACGAGATTGCATATATGGCAACATGGCTCTTGTCATTCGAAAAGTTCCATTGAGGGTTACATCAATGACTCTCAACCATTCTTCATCAAGCATATCCACGACATTTTTCTCGCCGCCAAGGCCCGCATTGTTAATTAAAATATCTACTCCACCCATGGCTTTTTCAGCAGCAGCAACAAGCGCCTGAACTTCTGACTCAACCACCACATTGCAGAGCATGCTGTGAACTTCAGTTAAGCCAGTTTCTGACTTAATCGCCTCAACAGCAGCCTCAAGCCTCTTCGGATGCACATCGGAGATAAATAAAGAGCGACAACCCTCTTCGGCAAACCTTTTTGCCGCAGAAAACCCAATACCCGCACCAGCAGCAGCTGTAATTAAAACTGACTTGCCTTTAGCAAGTTGATGTCCTTCGACATATTTAGGAACTTGAATCATCATAAATACCTTAACTTCCCCATACTTTTTGAGCGGGTTTAGATTGTTTGATTAATTGATCAACGACCGCTGTCAACTCAGTACTTTCCCAACGTGACCCACCTTTTTTCAATGCAGGACCAGACTTCCAACCTTCACAGATACAAATTCTGTCGCCATCAACTTCGAATATTTGACCGCTCACATGCTTGGAAGATTCACTCACTAACCAAGCTACAAAACTTGCCACGTTTGCTGGATCATAATGATCAAAGCTACCATCCTCTGGTTTCTTAACAAGATCTGGCATGCCAGCTAAGGTCATTGCTGTTCTCGCCGCAGGAGCAAGGGCGTTGGCAGTAATCCCATACCTCGCCAACTCTGAAGCTTGCACCAAAGTTAAAGTAGCTATGCCACCTTTGGCTGCTGCGTAATTTGACTGACCTATCGATCCCTGTAATCCCGCACCTGAGCTTGTATTAATAATTCTCGCATCCACAGGATTTCCTGCCTTAGAAAGGTCTCGCCAATAATTTGCTAATGTATTTGCTAAACAGAAATGTCCGCGCATGTGTACACGAACAACCATATCCCAATCTTCTTCAGTTAACCCAACAAACATCTTGTCACGAAGAACGCCTGCATTATTAACAAGAGCATGAACTGTATTAAATTGGTCAACCGTTGCACGAACAATTTTTTCTGCGCCGGCTATCGTTGTAATGTCATCACCATTAGCTAGGCCACGGCCACCAAGAGCGGCTATTTCAGCAACCACTTCTTGTGCTGCCTCCAAGCGAATATCGTTAACTACGACACTAGCACCTTGACTAGCCAACTCAAGAGCATATGCCTTTCCTAGTCCAGCACCTGCGCCTGTAATGATGACGACTCTATCTTTGCAAAAATTCATCTTTAAAACCTTTTATAAACGCTCAATAATTGTTACGTTGGCTTGCCCACCACCTTCACACATCGTTTGCAAACCATATTTACCACCGGATCGCTCTAACTCGTGAAGCAGAGTTGTCATCAATCTTGCACCAGTAGCACCCAGAGGGTGTCCAAGGGCAATGGCGCCACCGTTGACGTTGGTTTTCTCATGAGAATATCCAGTCTCTTTCAACCAAGCCATCACTACGGATGCAAAAGCCTCATTGATTTCAACTCGGTCAATATCATCCAACTTAAACCCTGATTTTTTTAGCGCCTTGAATGTGGCCGGAATGGGAGCCCTCAAATGCCAAATAGGATCATCAGCCAATACACTCATGTGAGCAATTCGAGCTCGCGGAGTTAAGTTGTATCTTTTTAAAGCTGCTTCAGAAACAATTAACAAGGCAGCAGAAGCATCACACGTTTGACTTGATACTGCCGCTGTAATTTTTTCATACTCAGGCATAACAGGCTCTAATTCAGCCATTTTTGCCAGACTTGTTATACGTGGAGTTTCATCAACAGTGAGCCCATTAATAGGTGATATCTCTCTCTCGAAATATTTTTTTTCAATCGCATTTAATGCGCGACGGTGACTTTCTAAAGAAAATTCTTCCAAATCTTCTCTCGAGCAATTCCAATGATCAGCAATAATTTGGGCAGCATAAAACTGATTGACTGGTGAATCCCCAAATCTCGCTTTCCAACCCTGACTTCCTGAAAATGGGTCACTAAAACCTAACGGTTGCCCCGCCAACATGGCAGAGGAAATTGGGATTTTCGTCATTGTCTGAACACCACCAGCCAATACAACATCCATGGTTCCACTCATCACAGCCTGAGCTGCAAAATGTACGGCTTGCTGTGAGGACCCGCATTGTCTATCAACCGTTGTGCCAGGCACGTGCATGGCCATACCCGCTGCCAACCAAGAAGTTCGAGCTATATCCCCGGCAAGAGATCCAATAGTATCCACACAACCAAAAATGACGTCGTCATAATCTTCTGATGGAATAGCATTACGATTCACTAATTCTCTAATGACATGTGCACCTAAATCAGCCCCATGCACTTCAGCAAGCGAACCTTTTCTTCTCCCCGTAGGTGTACGGAGCGCATCAACAATATAAGCTTGGTTCATCAATTACCTTGAAAGTTATTAGCTGGACTTAAATCCACGCCGTCTGAAAGCATCCATTGAGAAATTCTCTTTTTATGGAAGCCGCGATTTCCCCAACTAGCATCAAGGGCCCAGGCTCGCTTCATAAACATTTGTAAATCAACTTCCCAGGTGTATCCCATAGCGCCATGAACTTGTATCGCCTGTTTGGCAGATAACCAAGCAGTTTTTGCTGCAGCTAACTTGGCGTGAGAAATATTAATTGAACTCAAGGGCTGTTGATTAACGAAACTATAAGCAGCTCTTGTATAAACTGGTTTAGCAAACTCTAGTTGAATAGCAACATCTGCAAGGTGATGCTTAACCGCTTGGAATGATCCTATTGCCTTACCAAATTGCTTCCTGTTAGATGTGTAATCAATGGATGCGTCTAACATTCTTTGCGACAATCCTAGTAGCTGGCCAGTAATTGCTAAATTTGCACGATTTAGAGTTCTATCAGAAATTTCTGTAGCGTCAGGTCCCTTTAAATGACATGAGTCCTGAGTAGGCGTCCACTTCATGGCGTACAACCTTCTCGATAAATCAATGGAATGGCTTTGATCTACCTCATAATCTTTTCTTGGAACGATATGTATTTCGTCATTAGTGAAAACAATCACCAAGTCAGCAATTGCCGCATCGCACACTAGCGGGTTGATTGGATGGGATATCGCAATTCGAGCGGACCCATCAACGATTTTAGTAAGCCAGTTTTGATAAAAGGAGGCGTTAGAAGGGTTCTTTTGCAATAGGTCAGAAAAGATGCCGGCTGATATATAAGCTGTATCAATCAACGAGTCTGGGATAGCAAAATAGCCTAGCTCTTGGTGAATCAAACACCAGTCAATATCGCCCATACCAAGACCACCAAACTCTTCAGCTACAGATATAGATGTTAAGCCTTGTTCCGTGAACTTTTTCCTTAAGTCGGGTGATCGCCCTGCATCACCAGCCCATATCTCCCGCAATACTTCAGGCGCAGCCTCGACCATTAGAAATTTTCTAACAACATCTCTAAAAACTAATTGATCATCAGTAAAATTAAAATTCATTTTTATATTCCCAATTAACGCGGCATACCGAGCAAACGTTCTGCAATGATATTTCTCTGAATCTCATTTGAACCTGCATAAATTGGACCAGCTTGAGAAAATAAAAAGCCATCCAGCCACTGATCTGGATCCACACCTGAATTAGACCAATAATTTGAATCAGGCAATATTTCAGCCTCCGAACCTAAAATTCTCATTGCTAGCGTATGCATGTCCAGATCCATCTCTGACCAAAATACTTTATTAGCGCTTGATTCAGCACCAATCGAAACTCCGCTGAGATAACGACTAACACTTCTATATGCATTCAACATGTAAGCCTGGCTATCCATCCAAGCTGATGACAAGTTATCAAATAAGACCGGATCATCTTCCAATCTTCTGATATCTGACTTAGCCAAAGAGGCCAGTTTTTGAACAGTCTTCTGAAAGCGTGCCGGCGATCTTAGGAGCAAACCGCGTTCAAAACCAGCAGTAGCCATTGCAACCTGCCAACCTTGACCTTCTTCACCAATCAAACAGTCCTCAGGGACAAAAACATCATCAAAAAATATTTCAGCAAAGGCAGCCTTGCCATTTAATGCTCGTATGGGTCTGATTGTGACGCCCTCAGCATCAAGAGGCACCATGATGTAAGTTAAGCCATGATGTCGCTCTGAACCTGGATCAGTTCTGAAAATTCCAAATGCCCAATTAGCAAATAGGGCTCTGGTAGACCATATCTTTTGCCCATTAATTAAGTATCCATCTCCGTGTCTAACCGCTTTTGAACGAATAGCAGCCATATCAGAGCCGGCATTAGGCTCAGACCATGCTTGAGCCCACATATCTTGGCAACTTGCCATTCTTGGCAAGATTGTTTCTTTTTGCTTATCAGTTCCAAACTCCATCAAAGTGGGGCCTAAAAGTAATAAGCCATTTTGATTAATCCTAAATGGCGCATCAGATGCGTAATATTCCTCTTCAAAAATGAGCCAATCAAATAAATCACGGTCACTACCTCCCCATTTTTTGGGCCATGTCACCATGCTATAACCAGCTTCAGCTAAAACAGCCTCCCACTCTTTATGCTGATTAAATCCATCCTGGGTATCGTAGCTCTCGAAATTATTTTTTGGCTTATTTTTTGCAAGCCAAGCTCTAACTTCTTGCCTAAATTCCTGCTGTGACTTTGTAAATTGAAGGTTCATAATTTATAAAAGAGGTAATTTTGATTAAAATTTAACTTCGCGCTTTTCAACAAATGCACGTCTAGTTTCTGATGAATCTGGGCTCATATAGGCTTGCATCGTAAATCCTTGTTCCCAACGGTACTTACTCTCAAGATTGCCATCTTCCACACCATTCAATGCTTCCTTGGCTAAACGGATCATCGTTGGACTTTTCAGCGCAATTTTCTCTGCAATTTCAAGCGCAGCTCCTCTTAGCTGATCCTTGGGGACAATTTTCTCAATAAATCCATAGCGATCAGCTTGTGCGGCAGTTACCTTCTCACCAGTAAAGAACATATAGCGAACCTTTTGCACTGGGAATAATCTCTGAAGATGCGCACCTCCACCCATGGCACCCCTATCAACCTCTGGCAGTGCAAAAGTGGCGCACTCTGAGGCCACAACAATATCAGCCGCACCGGTAATACCAATACCACCGCCCAATACAAATCCATGAACTGCAACAACAACTGGCACAGGATTTAAATGAATGGCTTTAAAGGTTTCATAATTACCGCGATTGACTTCAGTAATGAGACTGTCATCGGCATCCAACTCTTTAATATCAACACCGGCGCAAAATCCCTTGCCCTCAGCTCTAATAACAATCACTCTAGTTATAGGATTCTTTCCTAAAGCCTCAATTTCAGCAGCTAACCCAAGCCACCCGGCAGAGTTAAGCGCATTCACTGGTGGTTGATTAATGACCAACTCCATAACGCCGCTCGCATGAACTACCGTACTAAATGGTGCACTCATTTCTAAACTCCTGATTGATACTTCTTATATAGTTCGTCTAAGCATGTATTGGCCTCAAGCATGATTTCTTGAATCAACTCTTCACAGCTCAAAACTTTTTCAATTGCAGCAGCAACCTGCCCAGATGGCAACAGTCCTTCATCAGGGCGCCCATCCACCATTGAACGTTGTATTAGGATAGGTTGATTGGCCGACATAATGACTTGCGAAAGGGTCGCGGGATCATCTTTAATCGCCTTAAATAAAACACCAACCATATGCTGAGTTGTCATGCCGGTTTGATTTTTCCACTTCCAAGCACTCAATAAAGCGATGAATAATTTTTTCAAAGGGCTAGATTTTTCAAGCGACCGAACCAAATCATTTTCAATCATTCGATGCCTTAAACCATCGACTGCAAGAGTTACTTTGATGTCATCAACATCATTAACAGCCAAGTATTTCTTCATGGTTAGTGCTGGTGTAGGCGAGTCACTGGTCATCATAAAACGAGTACCCATTGCAATACCGGCTGCACCAGATGCCAATGCACCAGCTAAACCTCTACCAGTGCTATAACCACCAGCAGCAATGACAGGCACATTTACAGCACTTAAAACTTGTGGCAAAAGAATAGAAGAGGGTACGCTACCAGTGTGACCGCCACCTTCTCCACCTTGAATAGTAATTAAATCGGCGCCCAACTCAACAGCCTTCACTGCATGCTTTACAGCACCTACAGTAGGAATACATAAAACCCCTGCATCTTTGAAGCGTTGAATCGTTTGTTTATTAGGGCCGCGGCCATAGCTGACAGCTTTTAATTTGTACTTAATGGCTAAGTCAATGCATTGGGCTGCATTTTCTTGAAACATATGAAAATTTAAACCAAAGTTATTAGAACCCGTGGCCTCAATAACTTTTTTGATTTCACCTTCAAGCTGATCAGGCTCTATCGTAGCTCCAGCCAAAAATCCAAAGCCTCCAGCCTTTGTGGTTGCACTGACTAAGTTTGCATCAGATACCCACCCCATCGCAGTTTGCACAATTGGATATTTACATCCCAGCTTTTTCGTCAACTCAGTTGCGATGAATGAAGGAGCGCTCATGATTGTGAATCCGCTTCTTTTTTATTGGTCTTTACCATTTTTTTGGCGTCGTACCCGCCCAAATTATTGCCAGAAACTAATTCATTATGGCAATGCGCATAATGATGCCAAGCAAATACCGCATCCATTGCTTGACGTTTACCAGCCAAATCTTCAACGTGATTAATTGCCTGCTTAGTTAAAGCCAAACCCATTCTTGGTTGCTCGGCAATTTTTTGAGCATATTCATAGGTGATTTTTTCAAGCTCATCAAGTTTAACTACTCGATTAACCATCCCCATCTCATAGGCACGTTGCGCCCCCATGCGTCCACCTAAAAATAAAAACTCTTTAGCAATTCTTGGATTTAACTCATAAGGATGTGCAAAATACTCCACTCCCGGTATACCCATTCTGACTACTGGATCCTGAAAAAATGATTCCTCAGAGGCAATAATCAAATCGCAAACCCATGCCAACATCAAACCACCAGCAACACAAGCACCATGAACCATTGCAATGGTTGGCTTAGGAATGTCTCTCCATCTGCGACACATATTCAAATAGACTTCTTGCTCTCGAGCATACAAGAACTCACCACCAGGTTTATTCGTGTGATCCCACCACATGCTGACGCGAGGCATTTCTTTATTGATATCTCTACCCGGCGTACCAATATCATGACCAGCAGAAAAATGTTTTCCTTCACCCCTTAAAACAATGACTTTAACCAAGTCATCATCCACTGCTTTTCTAAAACAAGCATCCAATGCATAGGTCATTTGTGAATTTTGAGCGTTATTAAATGTTGGCCTATTCATGCGAATAACTGCCACACCATTTATCACTTCATATAAAACTGGTTCATCAGTTTCATACTGAGATTCATCATTTCGTGTAACTAAAGGCCCAACCATATTTTCATCACTCACAATTTTCAACCCAGTAAATATGCTAACTAATTAACTTTCTCTGGCGCTCCCCGCTGGATTGCCCTTAATGATTGAAGCTCTAAACTGATGAGGATCTAAATGCTGGATAAGCTCTAGTTGCTCTTTAGTTGGAGCTGGAGTTTCATGCATATCAGGAGACTTCATTAATTCAAAACCTGTTTCTGATTGCACCTGCTCAAAACTTACACCAGGATGCAATGAAACAACTTGAATTGATTTATTTTGTCCGCCAAAATTCATGACACATAAATTAGTAATGATCGTATTTAATTCCATGCCCACTGGATATTCGCCATTTGGCCAACGCTCCGGGTTGTAGCCTGCCCCAGAAACCATATCCACCTGACCAGATACAAAGCTTCTTTTACTATGATTCGGCATGAAGAAAGAGTTTTTGTGATTAATACTATTTCCTGGCAAACCTCTGACGCCCAAAATTGCAGTTTTTGGTTTTTCATACGACCCAACGCAGGATAAATTCGTCTGACCATATTGATCTACTTGAGTTGGCCCAATCATGACATGCCTCTGACCGCGCCAAACAATATCAAAAATTCTTGAGAAATCTGCATTCCCAGAATATTTAGCTTGATAACCCGCCAATGGTCCCGATTTAGGACCCAATGGCACAGGTTCCTCAATTAAGCGAGCTTCACTATCCGTCATCATTAATTCAGGCGAATGAGTTAATTTAGCAATTGAAGCAGCCAATCTTGGCCCCGGACCAATGCCGTTGGCTAAAACCTCGCCATTACCACGCCAAACTTCTGATGCTGCGCATATCATTAACTCTGCCAAAGAAAAATTTGTACTCATTTTTTCCCTTAAAAAGATGGTAAAGCTAATTTATTAATTTTTTCAAGACCGCCATTTTTCTCAAGATAAGCGTTCTCACCTGAGGCAATATAAGCCTCGAAATATTTTTGGTAACCGTCATCTTGTTCAGCAAAACCGCTATATTCTTTCAGGTGCGCCATGTCCCAACCGTAATTTGGTGCTGAAATAGTTGGGTGTGCACCACAAGGCGTATGAACAACGGATTTAACCAAACTTCTTTCGAATAAGTTCTTATCAGCATCGGATGAATAACTATGGTCCATTCGCTCAACTAATTCATCACATGAAACGATAGTTGCTTGAGCTGCTCTTGCAAAAAGATCATCAAAAAATGGATCGGCGCCTAATGTTTGAGTATTACCCAAACGATCTGCTCTTGTAACATGAATGAGTGCTACATCAAGATTAAGCGCAGGCATTGCAACTAGATTTTCTTGATCATCATAGGGTGATTTAACCAATTTAATATTGGCATGTTTGAGAACATCAGTTCCCAAACCACATCGAGTTGGTAAAAATGGTAAACGCATACCAGCAGCTCTTAAGCCCCAGTGCAACATACCCTCATCCAACTCAACTGCCTTAAAACTTCCAGCTTCACGTGCACGACGCCAATGAGCTTCTAGAGGTATAGCATCTAAAGAAACAAATCCATAAATAAGTTCTTTAACCTTACCTGCTGCACAAAGTAGACCTGCATCAGGGCCACCATATGTCACAACAGTTAGGTCTTTGACGGGGCTTCTCAAAATCTCTCTAATAAGAGCCATTGGTTTACGTCTAGGACCCCAACCACCAATACCAATTGTCATACCATCTTTAATAAGCGATATGGCTTCTGAAGCTGTATTTACTTTATTCATAATGATCAACGCCCCACACTAAAGTCGTGACCCCATAAACTCACTGTCGTAAATTCATGGACCGAGTGATCCTTCCAATCCAACTCCAAACCACCATAGCCATACTCAATATCAAATCCTGTTGGGGTTTTCATATAGAAAGAAATCATTCGGTCATTGGTATGCTGACCAAGGGTAGCAGAGAGCTTTGTGTCATATTTCTTCATTCTATCCATGGCGTATCCAACTTCAACCATCGACTCAACCTCAACCATCACATGCACACACTTAGATAGCACATCGAATGCTGCCAAGGCCAAACTATGGTGACGCGAATTTTTACAATGGAAGAAATAAATTGGAATGGCTGGCGCTGCAGGATCCGGCCTGAAATTAAAAATATCTGAAATCCCAAAGCCTAGTACTTTAGTAACAAAGTCTAAAGTCTCTTCAAATTTAGGAGCAGGAAGGACGGTATGCCCCATACCTGAGGACTCAGTGAGGAACTTAGATACACCTACAGGTGATATAAATCTTAAAAAGTCTGATTTATGCCCCCAAAATAACTCATGTCTATTGCCCGATGGATCAGAAAGATAGATCAGCTGCTGAACCATACGACTGTCAGCTAAAGCTTGATCTCCATGGGTATATTTGATCTTTAAATGATCTAACTCGGCTAAAGCAGCATCAAAGTCTTCTTTTCCAGGCAACTCCCAACCAGAAGCTTGGTAGCAATTAGAGTTACCTTTAACAATCAAAAACCGATAAGGTCTTTCGTCCATTTTGACATGCAAAGTGTCATTATTTGGCTGATTGACGGCCATTCCCAATACATTTTCGGCATAATCAGCCCATTGAGTCAACTCTTGATGCTCAACAACAACATATCCTAGCTGGCAGATATTCATATCACCCTCACTTATCCGTTTATACCTTAAATTATGTTAAGTTGAATACCTGGTGTCATCGTCCAGGCAGACGATGACACCATAGTCTCAGGTACGGAAACTACCTAAAATCGCCTAATTACTGTAAGAATTCATATGAATGATAAAACTGTTCAAATTGACCCAAAAGCCCTTAGACAGGCATTAGGGGCTTTCACCACTGGGGTGACAATTATTACCACCAGATCCCCAACTGGAGAGCCTGTAGGCATTACCGCTAACAGCTTTAGTTCTGTGTCTCTAGACCCGCCGTTAGTCTTATGGAGTCTCGCACGCACTGCCCATAGTTTAGGCTCGTTTAGTCAATCAAGCCATTGGAACGTTCATGTCTTGTCTATGGAGCAAGAAGACCTATCCAATCGCTTTGCAAAGGCCGGAGAGAACAAGTTTGCTGGTCTTGAATTAGATACGGGCATTAGCGATTCGCCATTACTAACAAACTGCTCAGCACGTTTCCAATGTAAAAAAGCTTTTGAATATGATGGTGGAGACCACATCATTTTTGTTGGCGAGGTTTTAGGCTTTGATAAGAGTGATCGCCCCCCTATTGCTTATGCTTCAGGTAATTACGCAATCCCTACAAAGAAGACAAATACCAAATTAAGTAACAGCACAACTCAATACAGTTCACCCTACAGTGAAGACCTGTTAGGGTATCTACTAGGTAGGGCTCACTACCAAATGCTCGCTAGGATGAGAGTTGTTTATACAAAATACGGTATTGACGAGTCAGATTTCTTCATTATTTCCACACTGATGATTCGCTCACAGTTGAACCTGCAAGACCTGAATAAATATTTACATTACATTGGTGATGTCAATAAAGATAATCTAATGAAACTAAGCCAATTAGGCTTGGTTCAAAATATCAATGACCTGTTTTCCCTAACGTCTGAAGGTATTGTTGCTGGTAGAGAATTTGTTAAAGCTGCCAACCAGGTTGAAGCACACCTTTCTGAAAATATTGGCGAAACAGATACGCTTGCCATGAAATCATTATTAAAACGAGTCATCCTGGCTACTGACCCAGGATTACCCCCACTTTGGGATGAATAAGCAGATGAATCAGCTTGAGAATAAGGTTGCGCTAGTTACTGGGGCAGGCAAAGGAATTGGTAAGGCGATAGCCATAGAACTAGCCAAGGCAGGGGCCAACGTTGCCTGTCTTGCAAGAACGTTGCAGGATGTTGAAGAAACTGCTTTAGAGATCAGAAATTTAGGCCGTCAAAGTATTGCAATCAGTGCAGATGTCCTAGATGACGATGCAAGAATTGCAGCAGTCAATCAAGTTGTAGAGTCTTTGGGTGGTATAGATATCCTCATTAATAATGCAGGAGGCGGAGGACCTAACTCAATCAAAAAACTATCCGTTAAAGATTTTGATCATTACTTAAAATTTAATGTCACAACTGCCTATGCATTTATTAAACATAGCCTGCCATATCTTGAAAAATCAGAAGCAGGTTGCATCATTAATATATCGTCAGCTGCAGGAAGACTAATTCAACCTCACTTTTCAGCATACGGAACAGCTAAAGCAGCACTCGATCAATTAACTAGACAACTAGCTCAGGACTTTGGCGCTAAAGGCATACGAGTGAATGCTATTGCACCAGGCCCCATTAGGACAGATGCACTAGCTTCAGTCCTAACCCCAGAAATTGAAAAAGGTATGACCAAATTTATACCTTTACAAAAAATTGGAGAACCCGAAGATATTGCCAATGCTGCAGTGTTCTTAGCATCTCCTGCTGCCAAATGGATTACTGGCAAGATTTTAGATGTTGATGGAGGCATGGAAGTATCCTCCTGGGGCGGCTAAGCTCTCAGGGCTTTACTCGACTGAGAGCTTTCTTGATGAGTAATACATCATGGGAATACACGCTGTTATTGTTGCAAAAATCAGTAAATACATATAACCATAACTAGACACCAAGTGCCCAGCTATGGCTGGACCCAGAGTTCCAGCAAATGCAAAGGCTGCCGGAACCAAAATAATTGCTTTATTACTTCGATCAGATCTAGCAATAGCAGCAGTTTGATATACACAACTGACCGTCAAGAAGAATTCCCAAATCCATGCGCCAGCGGCATAGGTTACAAGACCGCCTGACATGCTCAATAAATACAAACCCAAAGCAAGCCCAAGGAAAGAAATGACATGAGGGATTTTCAGGCCAAATCTTGCACCAATTAAGCCAACGGACAATGCTGATACAGCTCCAAGAACTTTGACAACGGCTAAAACAAAAGATATCTGAGACTCTGAGATACCTTGAATAACGGCAAATTGACCCAGAAATGCCCAAATACCAATCTGCCCCACTGCAAAACCAATAAAAGTAAGCAGTCCCAACCACCCTGCTTGACTAATTCTAGTAATACCCAAATCCTGCTCACTTTGATGGGCAATTCTGGAAGCATCTGTCGGCAACTTTAAGACACTGAAACTCAAAACAATATAAACCAAGACCATCAAACCAATGGCCCCTGGATAACTATATTGATTGATAGCATAAGGCATCAAAAAGAAGACACCCGCGGCACAAATCAACTCTATTGCTTGCCGAGTGCCAAGAGCCTTTTCTTTATCATCCAATGCTGAAGCAACCCGCATCCCAAGACATGTCATGGTTGCAGCAAAAAAACCAATAATCGCCCAGGTAAGATAAATAAGATAAACATCATTACCAGTTAAATTGGCACTTAATACAAAGCTAGCAATTGATAGCCCAATACCAAGCAATGTTAGTTTTTTCCAATTCAACTTTTCTAACCAGAGAGGAGCACTTAAGGTAGCGAGGCAGTAGCCTCCCAAATAAGAAGATCCAAAGTAACCAAGTTGTTCAGGGCTAAATTTAAAATATATAAAAACTGAATTAATAATTTGCGGCAATACATTGAATGGTAAGCCACCAATTGCCGAAACCAAAGCCGCTCCAATAAGAGCTGATCGATAATCTATTTTTGAGTGAGTCTGGTTCATTCTATTTTGATTGACTGAGATAAATATTCCACAACTTAGCTAACTCAGAAGCTCCTGTAGGGCCACTAATAGATGAAAAAATGCTTCTTGCTTTTGGAATATCACCAGCCCAGTATGCCGCTAAACCATACTCCAACAAGGCTTCTGATGATTTCTTGTTAGGTTTTGATTTTGCTAACTCCATCAACTCTAGGCCTTTGGTCATTTCACCATGCAAAGCATAATTGAAGCCTACATTATGCAAAGCAAAACCATCCGTCATTTTCTTGGCACGCTCTTCTAATGCGGTGTTGAGTGATTTTTTATCCTCAACTGATTTCTTCTCCAAAGAATTTTTTAGTTGCTTATGACTAGCAGACTTTGGCCCAACGCCTAATTTTTGAGAGTCAAAGCCACTTTTAACAATCGCAAAGGCCTCTGCTGGGAAGCCAGCCTTATCAGACATCAAGGCCATCTCAATATAATCAGCCTCCTCCAATAAAGCGCCAACCTCACGCTGCAATCGAAATGCCTCTAATTGCATTGCCTCACTAAATTGATGTTTTTTACTAACTCTAAGAATTAAATCAGACCAATATTCCTTTCGAGGAAAAAACTGAACTAACTGCTGCAATGTCGTTGTGTACCCATCAAAATCTTTAAGTTTTACTTGTGAATCAGCTAATAAAAGCAGCTGGCTTTCCGCTTGAGGCTTGCCGGAGAAATGCTCAATGCTCTTTTTTTGATGAGATATTGCTTTCTCGTAATCTTTTGATTGGTAGGCAAAATACGCTGCCATATCATGAGCTTTACCTAATGACTCAGGCTTCATGCCACCGAGCTTGAATGCTGCCTCTATTGACTGCAACGCTTCAGGATATTTCTTTTGATCAGCATAACTTTGAACATCTTTTAAATGCTCTGCTAAATTCTTTTCTTGAGCAAATACCACTGAAGTATTTAATGCTAAAGATAAAAAAAATGCCCCAAAAAAGATTTGGGGCATTTTGTTAAATTCAAAATTAAAAATATTTTTCATTACCAACAATTCCAATTTTAGTTAAACCCTGACGTTGAGCAGCAGCCATCACGCCAGAAACACTTTCATAACTAGATTGACCATCTGGACGAAGATGAATTTCAGGCTGATTCGCTTCGCTAGCCATACTCTTGAACTTCATCTCCAAATCACTAGGTCCGTAAACCTTACCATCCAACTTGACTTCACCTGCTTTACTAACATCAATTTTGACAATAACAGGAGGCGCCTTAGGTGTTGGAGGAGTTCCAACTGGCATATTCATATTGACAGCATGAAATTGCATTGGAATTGTGATAATCAACATGATTAACAAAACTAAAAGCACATCGATTAGCGGTGTTGTATTGATATCAATCAATACTTCTGGTTCAGCTGATGAACCACCGGATCCAATATTCATTCCCATAATTTACCCTCTATCAACCTTTTGGAGGAGGTTCAATAATAAAACTTATTTTGGCAATGCCAGCTCTCTGGCAAGCAACGATCACCTTACCGATACTTTCATATTTTGTGAAACGATCTCCACGAATATGAACTTCTGGTTGCGGTGTAAGAACAGAAACTTGCTTTAACTTTTCAACAAGATCGGCTTTTTCTTTTAAATGAAGATCATTCCAAAAAACATCGCCCTTGCTATTAACTGCAATATTCACATCACCAAATTTAGACTCTCTGGCCACATTGGAGTCTTTTGGAAGTTGTACTCCATGGGTTTGAATTGCAACTGGAATCGTAATCAAAAAGATGATTAAGAGCACCAACATCACATCAACAAGGGGCGTTGTGTTGATGGTTGAAATTGCCTCATCTTCGTGACTAGCCTCATTTAAACTCATTCCCATGGCTAACTCCTCTAATTACTTACGACCAGCTTGACGCATAACAATCAAGTTAGCACCATTAGCAAACAACTTAATACTTTCTGCAACCAACTTATTACGACGAACAAGCCAGTTATAGATCAATACAGCAGGAACAGCCACTGCCAAACCAATCGCAGTCATAATCAATGCTTCACCAACTGGGCCAGCCACTTTATCAATGGATGCCTGACCAGAAACTCCGATTGCTGTTAGAGCATGGTAAATACCCCAAACAGTACCGAATAATCCAACGAAAGGTGCAGTAGATCCAACCGTTGCAAGAACTGTTAGGCCGTCTTGCATTCTATTTTGAACAACTTCAACAGCCTTCTGTGAAGCAAATCCTTGCCATGAGTAATTATCAAGCTCAGATCCAACTTTACCGTCTCGATCTTTAGCAGCACCGTCTATTATTTTTGCAATATAGGTATAGGCATTATCTTCAGGAAGATTGGAGATAACAGATCCTAGTTCCTTAGCTGCATCAACTGACTCTAATGCTTGCTCAGTGACCAATAAAACTTTTTTCTGTTCTTTAAATTTGGTGTAGAAAACATACCATGTCATTACAGACATGATGACCAAGATAAGCAATGTAACTTTTGAAACAACGTCACCTTGCTTGATCATTGCACCTAGACCATATGGGTTTTCTACTTCAATTTTTTGCGCTGGCATAGGAGGTGGCTGTGGTGTATCAGCAGACACAGCTTGCGTGGCTTGCGCACTAACATCTTGAACATAAGTTAAAGGTGAAACAACTGCCAACGCCAACATCATCGCTAGCAAGTTCCTTTGAAACCATTTAAAACTCAACATATCAACCCCTTATTACATTTAATAAAATTAATCTAAACGCCAAACGTAGTTCATGCTGCCCCAGGCTAGAACCGACTTACCATTAAGGGTTCCAGGTCTAAATGAACACAAACTAAGAGCTTTTCTCGCGGCCTCATCAAGTCGAGCATACCCGCTTGATTTTTGAATTGCACTCTCGACCACCTTGCCATCGATGCCAACCAAAAATCTTAATGTCACAACACCTTCTTCGCCTAGGCGTTTCGCTGCTGCCGGATACTCTGGCTTAGAACAGCTCCGAGCCGCATCAATGACAGGCGCAGTATTTGGGTTCACGGTAATAGCATTACCTGAAGAAGCAACGTTCACGTTCACTTCAGCTGCAATCATTGGAGGCGGTGGCGGTGGCGGCGGTAAATTCTTTGGAGGTGGAGGTTTATCCTTAGGGATCTCTTTCACCTCATCGATAATTTTAGTTTCCAATGGTTTTTGCATCATATCAATAGACTTTCTTGCCAAGCTAAAAGCCAGAAGAAATGCAAAAACAATGTGCAAAACAACAACAAGACCAAGACTCTTTTTGGTTCGGTGTGGCTTCCATTGTGCAGAAAGATTATTCATATGCTTAACTAAAAATTTCGTTGGATTGAATTTAGAATTCTTAAGAAAACATAACATCGTCTTTTAGGACTAGCTATTGTAATTTTTAGGTTAAAAACCAAAAAATCATATTTTTTAAAATTTAACCCTAAGGGTTTTCACTAATTCAATTGGTTGCTGAAATCAAAAATTGGAACTAAAAAAAGTTGCAATTGATAAAACCCAAGTCAATAGGCAATTTATTAACAATATCATGCATTTGTCTGGCTATAGCTTAGTTATCGGGGTTTAATACTTTTCTTTAGTTATAACCTTCAAAAATAACAATCCTATGCAGATAACCCCACTTGGAAAGTATTGTTAACATCTTTCATTCGTATTTCTTTAAAGAGTATTGATCATCCCACCCCCTATTGAAATCGTTACTCCTGCTCTAGCTGGAAGTTTGCATGGCAACCGTATCACCGCATTGCGCTGGCAAGGGCATTTAAGGCAGCTGGGTTATCAAGTTGCCATATCCAATGAATGGTCGGGCAGTTGTGCCGATTTGCTGATTGCTTTGCACGCATTTAGAAGCCATGCATCCATTATCAAATTTCACGAGTCATTCCCTGAGAAACCCATTGCCCTCATCATGACAGGCACTGATTTGTATCGAGACATGCCTTTACATTCTGAAGTGGTCCAGTCGATGGAAATAGCGGATGCGATTGTTATTTTGCAAGCAGCAGCATTGGAGATGATTCCTGCACACCTGCAGTCAAAAGTTCATGTTATTTACCAATCCACCAAGCCTATCAAACGCAAAGCTCTTTTGAAAAGAACCTTTTTAGTCACTGTGATTGGCCACCTAAGACCAGAAAAAGATCCGTTCTGTACCGCTCGAAGTCTTCAATATCTACCACCAGAGAGCGCGATCAACGTCTTGCACTTAGGCAAGGCCATGAGCGCTGATATGCGTCAGTTAGCAAAGTCCTATCACGCCCAGCTAGAAGGCTACCAGTGGCTTGATGAGCTGAGCCATAGCGAGACAATGCAACAACTCTCTCGCTGTCACCTGATGGTCATTTCAAGCCTTATGGAAGGTGGCGCTCATGTGGTGACAGAAGCTATCGCTATCGGGGTTCCTGTCATTGCCTCAGATATACCTGGTAATCGTGGGTTATTGGGAGATGACTACCCTGGCTACTATCCAGCAGGCGATGAACAAGCCTTAGCGGAGATGCTGCAAAAAGCTGAGAATGAACCTACTTTTTATCAATCTTTAGAAAACCACATCAAGAAAAGGGGGCAGTATGTACGGCCCCAACTTGAAAGAATCAGCATTCAATCGCTTATGGAGATGCTTTTAAAGAAGATCAATTGATTGACTTTCTTTAAGCTACTGAAAGTCCTGATCCTTCAGCAAAGCATCCGATCTTTTTAGCACTACCAAAATCACCTGCTTGCAAGATAGCCAGAACGTCTTGCTCCACTTCTGGAGCACAAGAAATTAATAAACCACCACTGGTTTGTGGATCTGTTAACAAATTCTGCTGCCATAAGCCTAAGCTATCGGCCAATTTAACTTCAGAGCCATATCCCGCCCAATTGCGTGTTGATGCTCCGGTAAAGATATTCTGCTGAACCAACTGAATAGCTTCCGCGACCACGGGGATAGCATCCCACTCGAGCTTTGCCTCTAATTTTGCACCTCGGGCTAGCTCCAAAAGGTGCCCCGCCAAACCAAAACCAGTTACATCGGTTAAAGCATGAACACCCTCTAACTGCGCCAATGCCATACCTGGCTTATTAAGCTTGGTCGTTAAAGCAATCATTTCGCGATAGCCAGCTTCTGACAGTTGCTCTTTTTTAAGTGCTGCCGAAAGAATACCCACGCCTAATGGTTTACTCAAAATAATGCTATCGCCTGCTTTGGCACCACTATTGCGTTTAAGTTTCTTGGGATCTACAACACCAATAGCGACCAATCCATAGATAGGCTCAACCGTATCAATCGAATGCCCACCAGCAATCATGATTCCCGCATCAGCACAAACTGATTCACCACCGGCAGTAATTTTTTGAATAACCTCTAATGGCAAAACATTGATTGGCATACCCAGCAGTGCCAACGCAAATAGAGGTTGCGCACCCATGGCATAAATATCAGAAATAGCATTAGTAGCAGCAATCCGACCAAACTCAAATGGATCATCCACGATTGGCATGAAGAAGTCTGTTGTTGCAACGATCGCTTGATGTTCGTTAATCTGGTAAACAGCGGCATCTTCATTGTTGTCCGAGCCTGCAAGCAAGGCAGAAGGAAGATTTCGAATTGGCGAAGCTTTTAGGATATCGCTTAAGACACCAGGTGCAATTTTGCAACCGCAACCACCACCATGAGAAAGAGACGTAAGACGACCGTTATAAGACATAAATGCTCAATGAAATAGAATGCGTTGAACCACGAAGAGGTTAAATTGGTAATACCAGTAGCTTACTTAATTTTGAAAAACTACCAACTCAGAGGTTGGCATTTATTTTTTAGTGCGCCCTCGCCGACGTGAACTCCGAATCGAAAACGATGAGAATAGTATACCGAACTTAATCTCCATAGATAGGGTCTTTACAAGCGCCAAGAAAACCCACAAATTGATTTAAAGGTTGCAAAGGGTCACTTAATTAACCGCTCTCTAACAAGCTCTCCAAGCTTACGATATTGGAGAATTGGTGGATGCTTAGATACAGCTGATATCAACGGAGGTAAGGCATCTTGCTTTGCATCGATACTTCCAAAAAAAAGAACACCACTATCATCTAGGATGACAATCGTTGGAAATGTCTCAACACTTAAATCATCTGCAATAGCTTCAAAATCATCCACATCTACCCAGATTGGTTTTGGCTCAAGATCACTTGAAATCATGTTTTTGTAATTACTGCAAACTCCACACCAAGATGCACAAACAATTAATACCTTCAGTGATTGATCGCTTGAGATATCTTTTAATGAATCCATAATTAACTTTTAAATTACAATCAAAAGATGACAAAAAATGCAATCATCCTTTTCAGCCACGGCGCCAGAGACCCAAGGTGGAAAGAACCCATCATCAATGTTCAAAAATTAATTCAAGCTCAAAATCCTGACCTGATCGTTGAACTCGCATTTTTAGAATTAATGACCCCCAGTCTTGAAGAATTAATTGCTGACTTCTCCTCAAAGAATATGACTGAGGTCACTTTAGTTCCAATTTTCTTTGGTCAAGGTGGACATATCAGAGAGGATTTACCTAAGCTCATTGACGCTTGTCGTCAGAAATACCCTCTTCTCAACTTAACCATAAAGCCGGCTGTCGGAGAAAACCTCGGAGTTCTGCAAGCGATTGCCAAATACTGCACCGACCAGTAACAAGGCCGGTGACTCTGAATTAAACCAATTATTGGCTTGACCTTGAGACATTTCATGAAGAGTCAAAGCCAAGGAGCGCTCCTTCTGAGTGCTGATTGATTCAATGATTTGTACAGGTGTTGATTTTGGTCGCCCTTGCTTTAGCAATTGCTCAGCTAACTGAACTGAATTAGAACGCCCCATATAAATCACTAACGTGTCAGCGTTCGGCAATAAGGCCTCTTGCTCATTTTCCGCTTTAACTTGGGTATAAAAAGCCACACTCCTTGAAACACCTCTTAAAGTCAGAGATTGTTTCAATGATGCTGAGGCTGCCAAAGCAGCCGTAATTCCAGGTACAACCTCCACTTCAACACCAATACCTTCTAATGCAGAGATTTCTTCATCAGCACGCCCAAAAATCATGGGGTCACCACCCTTGAGTCGAACAATGTGTTTGTACTTTCTACTTGCATCTATTAGCCGTTTATTGATGAACGATTGCGCCGCCGAGTGCTTGCCGCAACGTTTACCAACTGGCACCAAGATGGCTTGCTGGCAATACTGAAGCATCTCAGGATCCACCAAAGCATCATGAAACACAATGTCAGCTGTCTGAAGCAACCTCATGCCACGCACAGTGATTAAATCAGCAGCGCCAGGTCCTGCTCCGACGAGATAAACTTTTCCTAATGATTGACTCATTTACAGCGCCTCCCGAATCATGCCAGCAGCCACAGTATGATTGGTTGCCTCATCAATCAAAACGAAGGATCCAGTAGCTAAGGACTCATCAAATAAATCAGCAGCAATCGGTTTTTGCAAGGCAAGCTCTACTTGACCAATCATATTGACACCCAGTAGATCTACTTCAACAGCTTGAGACAACGTTTCAATATCTAAAATCTGAATAATGTTTTTTACTTTTGCAAAGACCGTATTGGTCGTGTGCCTTAATATGTACTTTCTTGATGTAGATAAGGCATCTTGATCTAACCAACAAATATCAGCAATCAGTTGCTTGGTCAGAAGATCTGAAGCCTTGTCTTGCGCAACAACCATGTCACCACGCGACACATCCACATCTTCGACAAAGGTCATAGCAATAACATCCCCTGCTTTTGCTATATCAACGCTTTGGTTTTGGCTAAAGCTGTCAACGCCATTGGAAATATAAATCTCTGCGACAGTGGCTGATGAGCCTGCCGGAAGAATCGTTACGGATTCTCCTTGGCGAATCTCACCGGATTCAACCCGCCCCAAATAACCCCTGAAGTCCTCTGCGGCACTTCCATCTTGACGGGCAACATATTGAACGGGAAACCTCAATTGTGAGCCTGATTTCTCAGATGTAACATCAAGCCCCTCCAACCACTCAAGCAAAGTTGGCCCCTCATACCAGTTAAAGTTTTTTGAGGGGCTGACAATGTTGTCCCCAAGCAAGGCAGAAACAGGGAAAACTTTCGGAGTTGGCAACTTTAAGGTCTTTGCCAAATTTAGAATTTCATTCTGAATTTTTTTGAATACTTCTTTATCAAAATTCAACAAGTCAATTTTGTTCACAGCAACGGCTATATGCTTCAACCCCAACATTTTGACAATAGCAGCATGACGCTTAGTTTGCGCCAACAAACTGATACTAGCTGTGCTTGTATCTAAACGCGTAGCATCCACTAGCAAAATCGCTACATCGGCTTGCGAAGCCCCTGTGACCATATTGCGAGTGTATTGCTCATGACCAGGGGCATCAGCAACAATGAACTTCCTTTTAACTGTTGAGAAATAACGGTATGCAACATCAATGGTGATGCCCTGCTCACGCTCAGCCTCAAGACCATCAGTTAATAGAGCTAAATCGATCGCGGCATCAGACGCCGTCACTCGAGAATGCTTGGTTTTAGAGAGTGCCTGAATCTGATCAGTCAAAACAGCTTTGGTGTCATAAAGTAGACGCCCAATCAAAGTACTCTTACCATCATCCACGCTGCCACAAGTGATAAATCGAACTACCCCATGCGTATTTTTGTTGTGAAGTTGTTCCATCAGAAGTACCCCTCTTTCTTGCGACGCTCCATAGATGCTTCACTGGTTTGATCATCCATGCGTGTAGCACCACGTTCAGTAATTTCTGAAAGCACTGTTTCAGCAATAATTTTTTCAGGTGAATTGGCCTCACTGATCACTGGGCATGTACAACTGATGTCACCCACAGTACGGAATCGAACACTGAGGATTTCACTGGTTTCATCAGCTTGCTTCGGCGTTAGCGGAGTTACAGGAACCAATAAGCCATGCTTCTTAACGACCTCTCGCTGGTGCGCATAGTAAATACTTGGTAATGCTAATTTTTCTCGGGCGATGTACTGCCAAACATCAAGTTCTGTCCAATTAGAAATTGGGAAAACTCGCATGTTTTCACCTTTGGCAATACGTGCGTTATAAAGACTCCAAAGTTCAGGTCTTTGCGCCTTTGGATCCCACTGACCAAACTCATCTCTGAATGAAAAGACTCTCTCTTTGGCTCTGGCTTTTTCTTCATCACGTCTAGCACCACCCATCAAAGCATCAAACTCATGCTTTTCGATTGCCTCTAGGAGCGTCACGGCCTGAGCAGCATTGCGAGAATCCGTACTTTTTCTTAATTTAACGCTGCCTTTTTGAATAGACTCCTCAACATACTCAACAATAAGATCAGAGCTCGTTTGTTGAACAATTTCATCTCTAAATTGAATGACTTCTGAGTAGTTATGGCCTGTATCAATATGCAACAAAGGAAACGGCAAACGAATTGGACGCGCCCCAAAGCGAAAAGCTTTTCTGGCCAAATGAAACATCACAATTGAATCTTTTCCGCCAGAAAACAACATGGCAGGTCGGCTGGCTTGTGAAATCAGCTCACGAATAATGTAAATTGACTCAGCTTCAAGCCAATCTAAATGTTCATTATTTAATTTTGTTTGTTCTTGTGTCATGATTTTTATTTCAGATGCAATCCGCACTCTTTACTTTCTTTGTTTAACCACCACCAACGCCCTGCTCTCAAATCTTCATCGGAACGAATAGCCCTCGTACAGGGTTCACACCCAATGCTTGGATAACCTTGTTGATGCAATGGATGCAATGGGACCTTTTGCCAAGCCAAATAACCCCATAATTCATCATCAGTCCAATCAAAAATGGGATTGAATTTTGGAATACCTCTAACTTCATCCAACTCCTGAAATGCCAATTCATTCCTGGTCACCGATTGAGAGCGTCTTAATCCTGTGATCCAAGCATCGGCGCCATTCAAGCTCAACTCAAGTGGCTTCACTTTTCTGACATAACAACACTTCTTCTTGGCTTCTTCACTTTCATAAAAGCCATTCAAACCATGCTGAGCTATGAATTCTTCAACATCTTGAGCTTGAGGCTCTACCGCATTAATTGACAGACCATAGTGACTTTCAACGGTCTTTTTCATCTCAACGGTCTCAGCGTGAAGACGACCTGTAAAGAGAGTAAAAATATGGATCGACTTGGCGCTTTTTGCAATTCCATCAGTCACAGCCATGTCCTCAGCTGCCAAACTGGTTGCAAAGCGAATATCACTATATTGACTGCTGATGTTTATCAGACGCTCTTCCAATTTTTTTTGCAAGCTTGAAAGATGGTTTTCAGGCAACTCTATTTTTGGAATCTGCCACAAAGAAGCATTAGCTGACATGATTTTTTCCACCTAATTGATCACGGCTTGCGCGCCAGTCGTTTTGAAGTCGATGATGAATGATTTCAAATTGCTCCAAGGCCACCGCTTCATCCTGATCCGCTCTTAGTAAGAAGCTATCAAAACCAACTTTTGCCATTTGTAATAGTTGATCGATTAATACATCACCAATAGCCCGTAATTCACCTTGCCAACCCAGTCTCTCTCTGAGTATGGCTGCATGACTGAAACCTCGACCATCTCTAAAGATGGGGAAATCAACAGCAATGATGGACCAAAATTTCATTCCAGCCAGAATAACGTCTCGATGAACTGCCAAATCAGCATCACTGGCGATCCAGACACCTAATTCACCAGCCAAATACTTGGCCTGAATCTCTGCAGACCATGAGTGATCAAGCCAATACTGAAATGGCACCAAATGGGGACCCGCACCCAACGGTTCTTGAGTATCTACAGGAAGAATTCGCCATTGGTTTTCTACAACTTGGGCAACCCCACCCTTTTGATAACGTATGAGCTTAGCCATGCGCATCCTCTCCAATCTTGTTATTTTTGTCTTTTTTCTCTTTATTGGCGTAGACCCTAGTTTTAAATGGCTCCACTCCCACACGGCGATAGGTCTGTATAAAAGATTCTTCTGGTTCACGTAATTCAATGTAGACCTGAATCAAGTCACTTATGACATCAGGCATATCACTGGCAAAGAATGAGGGGCCAATCACTTTGCCGATGGCCGCTTGCAGTCCTTGCTCACCACCCAAAGTAACTTGATACCATTCCTGACCATCTTTATCGACACCCAAAATGCCAATATTGCCAACGTGGTGATGACCGCAAGAATTAATGCATCCTGAGATATTGAGTGTGATATCACCAATATCGAATAGATAATCTAAGTCATCAAATCTCTTTTGAATGTCATTGGCAATTGGAATTGATTTGGCATTTGCTAATGAACAGAAATCTCCACCAGGGCAGGCAATGATGTCCGTCAGTAAGCCAATATTAGGCAAAGCCAAGCCTAAAGATTTAGCTTCTTTCCACAACTCATATAAACGCGTTTCCTCAACATCTGCCAAGACCAAGTTTTGCTCGTGGGTTGAGCGTATCAAACCAAAACTGTATTGATCTGCCAAATTTGAAATTTTGATCATCTGAGATGAATCAATATCACCTGGCGCAACAGTTCCATGTGGTTTTAAAGACAACAAAACACTGGCATAGCCTGCGATTTGATGTTTTTTAACGTTTCTTTCAAGCCATCGAGTGAACGATGTTCTCTCTGATTCAGGTGCTTGTAAAACAATCTCCCCCTCATTTAAAGATGGGAGAGTTTTGTAAGACGGCTTAACAAAATACTGAGCGACTTGACTCCACTCTTCTTGGGTGAAAGCTTGATGGCCACCCTGCCAAAATTGATACTCTTCATTAACTTGACGAGTGAATTCCTCAACCCCAAGAGCTTTTAAGAGGATCTTAATTCTAGCTTTGTATAAATTATCACGACGTCCATGCAAGTTATAAACACGCAAGACTGCAGAGATATAGTTTGGTAAATCTTGCCAAGGCAATCCATGATGAATGATAGTTCCAATAATAGGAGTACGACCCATCCCGCCGCCGACCAGAACATCGGCGACCAGCTTTCCTTCCTCATTATTTCTCAAGAAGAGACCTAAATCGTGAGCAGCAACAATGGCTCGATCTTCTTTAGAAGAACTGACTGCAATCTTGAATTTTCTTGGGAGAAAAGCAAACTCTGGATGAAGCGTTGACCATTGACGCAATAACTCACAAATTGGGCGAGGATCAACAATTTCATCAGCAGCCACACCAGCAAATGGATCACTGGTGATATTACGAACACAGTTACCCGAGGTTTGGATGGCATGCATCTGCACAGTGGCCAAATCCGCAAGAATGGCTGGGGTATCTTCTAACTTAAGCCAGTTGAATTGGATATTTTGACGGGTTGTGAAATGACCGTAGCCACGATCATATTTGTCAGCAATTTGAGCAAACATGCGCATTTGTTGACTGTTGAATAGGCCATACGGGATCGCAATTCGCAACATGTAGGCATGACGCTGCAAGTAGAGTCCATTTTGAAGACGCAAAGGACGAAACTCTTCTTCGGGAAGAGTGCCTTGCAAGCGTCTTTCAACTTGCCCTCTAAACTGCTTGACGCGATCATCAACAATGCTTTGATCAATGGGGTTGTATTGGTACATATCTATTTTTCCAATCAATCAAGATTCAACAAATGCACGTTCGTATACATAATCACCCAAACGACCCAAGCTTGGTGAGACCTTGAAGCCTTTGGCATCGAGCATTTCTGAGATCTCCTTGAGCATTGATGGGCTGCCGCAAATCATGCCGCGATCGTTCGCTGGATCTAATGGTGGTAAACCAATATCCTTGAACAACTGACCATTTTCAATCGCAGTAGTCAAACGACCCGTGTGCTTGAATGCTTCTCTCGTCACTGTTGGGTAGTAGATCAATTTTTCACGCACCATCTCACCCAAGAACTCATCATTTGGTAATTCATTTTTGATGTAATCTTCATAAGCCAACTCGCTGACCAACCGCACCCCATGAATCAACACTACTTTTTCAAAGCGTTCATAAGTATCAGGATCACGGATGATGCTCATGAATGGCGCTAGACCTGTGCCTGTACTAAATAAGTAAAGATTCTTACCTGGGTTCAAATCATCAATCACCAAAGTACCCACAGACTTTTCGCTGACTAAAATTGGGTCACCTACTTTGATATTTTGTAAACGTGAAGTTAATGGCCCGTTTTCAACTTTGATGCTCAAAAACTCAAGATCCTCCTCGTAATTGGCACTTGCCACACTGTAGGCTCGCACTAAGGGCTTGCCCTCAACTTCCAAGCCAATCATTAAAAAATGGCCGTTGCGAAAGCGCAGACTTTTATTTCTGGTAGTAGTAAAACTAAATAGTGTGTCATTCCAATGCTTAACGCTGGTAACTGTTTCTTTAGAATATTTGGCCATTGCTTTAACTCACACTAAAGTTTTATACAAATTGAAAGCACTTAAGCTTGAGATCAAAAGACCTACTGAAACCAATAGAGCCTTGACTGATAATTTACTGGTCAAATAAGCGGCGAAAGGTGCGGCAAATAATCCACCAAAGATCAAACCAGCAACAAGTACCCAATGATCAATTCCACCCAGCAATAAAAAGCTTGTACCCGTTGCAAGAGCAACAAAGAATTCCGCTGTATTAACAGTACCAATGGTTTTTCTTGGATTATTGCCCTGACCAATCAGTGAGGATGTCACAACTGGGCCCCATCCACCACCACCGACAGCATCAAGAAAGCCTCCGCTCACAGCTAACTTTCTAACGTGCTGCAAATCTTCAGTAGGTTTCTCTTTAACCACTTTGAACGCTTTTCTCAAAATGATTACACCCATGATTAATAAATATGCAGTAACAAAAGGTTTTAGTAGTTTTCCATTAATTGAAGTTAAAAAAATGACTCCAGCCACGCCACCCAAAACCCCAGGTATCACAATTTTTTTAAATAATTCTTTATCAACGTTTCCAAACTTAATATGCGAAACACCGGATATGGCTGTTGTAAAAATTTCCGCCACATGAACTGCACCCGATGCTGCTGCTGGTGATGCACCAATTCCTAAAAGAAAAGAATTTGAAGTTACTCCATAAGCCATCCCGAGTGCACCATCAACAATTTGTGCTGCCAAACCCACACCTACTGCAAGCCAAAAATATTCTGATGTCAACAAAGCTGCTAATGAAGTAGCTAGAGAATGTCTAACATGATGATCAGCTTGACTAAACCAGTAGCCCGCCAAAGACATTGCTATTAAGAACCCCACTAAAAGCATGCGTCTATCTGGTAAAACCAGAGTCGATGTCTTCTCTACGGGGGGCAAACCAATTGATAAATGTTCTTGATTCTCTGGAGTATCAGAGATGTTGGTATGTCTATTTGTACGCATGGCGCCACCTACTTAATGAATTAGGTGGAACTATAGCCATAACTATATATTACATAAAATAATATTTAATTACTATATCATTACTTTAGGTAATATAAACGGGGGTTTTGTGTATGTTTATCTCATTACTCAAACGCATACATCTATTTCCATTGGTTTCGCAGTTGGTTATAGAGCAGGCTTTATTACACACCGCCACACAGAAAAGAAAAATGACTTAGCGTTCTCACGCTAAGTCATTGATTTGTTGGTGGGCCCTCGCGGACTTGAACCGCGGACCAAATGATTCACACAACAATGCTTACTAAATCAGTTCAATTTAGACCCTCATTCACTCAAAATTCTGGGATTTTAAGTCAAGAGAATTTGATTGAGGGCAATATTTATATAGTAATTAATACGACCAACTTTTCTCTTTTCTAAAAATCCACCCTCCGCTAACACATCTAGATATTTTGTAGCTGTTAATCTCGAAACATTCAAATCACGCATAACAAACTCAATCTTTGTATATGGATGAGTAAATAGATTATTAATTAAGTCCTGACTATAAAACTTATACCGCTCTCTAATACGATGCTTATAGTCATACAAAGCCGCTTTTATGTTATTGATTTTTTTGATAGTCTGCTTTGATGTATCTCTGACAGCTTCTAGCATATAAAGAACCCATTCTTCCCAAGCATCATCATCTCGTACAGCCTGCAAGAGCCGATAATATTCGGACTTATTGCGCACTATATAGTTACTCAAATATAGAACCGGTATATTAAGTAGCTGCTCTTTTACTAGATAGAGTACGTTAATAATTCTTCCTGTACGACCATTACCGTCATAAAAAGGATGAATACTTTCAAATTGGTGATGAATCAAAGCCATTTTGATTAATGGATCAACTTGATAGAGATTTGAATCGTTGATAAAACGCTCAAGCTGGTTCATTAATTGAATAATTTCATTTGGATCTTGAGGGGGCTCATAAACAGTATGACCCTGAGAGTTTTTCAAACTTGTTCCAGGTAACTTTCTATAACCAGCGTTATTTTTCTCAAGTTCTGCCTGAATTAAAACAATATGATTACTAGTCAATAAATCTGTTTCAGATATCTGCTTAAAACCAATCCGAAGCGCTTGTCGATAACGTAAAACCTCTTTAGCCGCTGAGCCATCGACTGACTCTGGTAAAAGATCATCTCTAAAAAGCTCATCGTGAGTAGTTACGATGTTTTCAATTTCAGAACTATCTTTCGCCTCTTGTAGACCAAGTGTATTAATTAAAATCCCCTGATTAGGAATGGATGCTGCCACACCCTTAAGCTCAGCCAGCCAGCGACTACTCTCAGCCAATTTTTTTAAAATTGCTGGCGCATCAAATCTTGAGGTATCTAAGGTCTCAAGCGGCAGTATTTTAGGTGTATGCATATTCCTTCAATATATATAGAAAATTTATATTTTTATACATGTTAACATCAGTATGTATAAAAAAGAGCAATTTTTATGAAATGATGGCTATTTGTTGTCTATAAATATGGCAATCAAAAAAGAAAAATGACCTAGCGTTTTCACGCTAAGTCATTGATTTGTTGGTGGGCCCTCGCGGACTTGAACCGCGGACCAAAGGATTATGAGAACAGACAACCAAAGAAAACCACTAGATTTTCATGAGGTTACAGTGTCTCATTATCAGTGAGCAAGCTCTTGTGTGAATAATTAAGCGAGATATGAAAAATCGCTAACTCACTCTTTGGTTTTTAAAACTAATGAATATTAGGAGCAACCACTCAACACTTGGTTGTTCCCACGTCAAATCACCTTACGATTACTTATTCCCAAAAGGTTAATTACTTACAAAACCTTTAGGTGCTCCTCAATTCGCTTTAACAGTTCAGTAAAGCTTGGTTGGCCTTTGTAATATAGGCTAGCTACTTTTTGATACTCAGACTCAAGTAGCTTTCGGTCGTCAGCGTTGTTTAAAAGAAAAGCTGGATTCTGAGCAATGATCAAATTATCCGACTTAGGGAATCTCTCTTGCTTCCTGGTGTGATATCGATCAGTTTTAACAAAATCTAAAGTAGGCCGGTAATCTAGCAGGCAATACACATCGTAGTAATGTCTTAAAAAATTCTTAGGAAACCCCTTGCCGTCCTTGTACTGACGATACTTTGTAGAAATGGTTTGCAGCTTTTCTACAAAAGTATATTCAGGCAAATAACACAAAACATTTTTTGCTCTATTGTCATCAATATCTTTAACATACCGAATTGCATAGTCATATGCCCATGATGAAATATCCACAGCTTTGTTGGGCGCCGTATCGTCAAATCCCAACTCCAATAACACGCCATCCTTTAATCCACTCAACGATGGTGTTGCAGATAGGTAAGTTAAACGAACTCCACCACTGCGCATTTTTTCTTTATCATCAAATGCATGATCTCGTACAACATCTCGTATGCCAGAAATCTTCAAGTTGCTTGCAACCCAATCATAATAGTCAGATCGTGATTTTATGTGCGCTTCTTTATCTTGATTTTTACCAGTCTTAACATCTATACCTATTGGTGGATCGATGCGAATATCAATATCTTCCGAAAAGCGATGGATGAGTCCAAACCCTTTGGATAACGAGGTTCCACCTTTTAATTCAAATGTGAATCCTTGCTGCTGCAATCCCCATAAGCAATGCATGATCCAATAGTCTTTTTCAACCAAGGTGGGATCAATACTCATCGCGTCTGATACAGCCGCAATCAGATCTTTAAAATCTTTATGGTCATGCAACAGCATTATGTGCACGCTCTTTGGGGATGGCGCAACCAAGATGAAACCCGCTTCTTAGTCCTTCCCGCACCATAAGCGCTAACCATTTTTTGCAATTTAACAGTTTCAAACTTTGCTAACTGCTGCTCCGCCTTAGTCAATACATCGCTTTTATTCTCAGCAAGCGAATCCAGGTTATTTAATAGATCTACTAGTAAGAACTCTTTATCTACTTTTTTTGGGAAGCGTGGCTTTACCCGAAACTCAAAACTTCTATTGCCCAATTGAAAAACGCCATGACGCTTATGGTTATAAACAACCGTCTTGTTATAGAGCTGGGTTGTTCCTAGGCCCAAAGAGTTATAACTATTAGGCGAGAGTAATAAAAAGTTCTCATCTTTTAAAAAAGCCTCTACTAGATCATCATCTTTTGGAGGCACTCTACCAAATGCTGAGGATTTGGGGGCGTAATACAGTCCTTGGGCAAGCTTTTCTAAATCACCTGCATCCACTAATTGCTTTAAATGACGGTCAACTGCATTAGATTCGTCTAAAAGCTCTTCTCTTCTATAGACATGCCCCTTCTTCAAATACGAGCGCAGCCTTCCCAAGGCACCATCTTCAGGCTTAGGGCGGACATTTGAAAACGATTTGACTAAGATATTTTGCATGATTTTTTATTGAAATTTCATGCACATATTAGCATGCCCAGCAAATTGGAGCAACCGAATGCCTAGCCGTAGCTTACAGTACAGTACTGTACTTATGTACAGCACTGTAAGTAGCGATATTGCCATACCTGGCTATGCTCGCGCTGATAGAGGGTTAGATTGCGGTGTATTAATTGATGTGTAGTTTCTTTCTTAGTTGACATACACATAATTTAGCTTCAGAGATAAGCTAGAGCAACCAAACTGGCAAGAAAACCAGTGTCAATTTAGCCAAAATAAATTAAAGCTATTGTATTTTCGGAATGAAGCTAGGCTTAATAGAGTAAAGATTTACACTTGGAAAACCATCAAAGCTATTAAGCTCGCCCTCTAGCTTTTCTAATTAAATCCCCAAGGCTAGTTCCATCAATTGAAACCCATCGATCGGCATTCGAAGTCCTACCTCTTACAACAGCACATGCAGCAGATCCAGAGGAAAAGTATTGATCATCTGTAAAAAATGCCTTTCCATCTTCTACTTTAATAATTCCTGACTCAACCAATTGTCGTCTTTGACCAGCATATGCAGGGCTTTGAAGCT
This sequence comes from Polynucleobacter sp. 30F-ANTBAC, assembly GCF_018882385.1. Taxonomy (GTDB): domain Bacteria; phylum Pseudomonadota; class Gammaproteobacteria; order Burkholderiales; family Burkholderiaceae; genus Polynucleobacter. The sequence goes on along the minus strand of NZ_JACVON010000002.1, from coordinate 414,676 downwards.
CAAATGATGCCTGAACTGGTTCCATCGCTTGACTACCTTTTTTAACTATTACTCCGCTATCAACTATTTCCAGCGTTGAGTCTAAATTACGCCAATTCATCTTAAATTGCATACCCTTCGGCAAAGATGAATAAAGACCTGCTCTCTTGCCTTCAGATCCATCTGCAATGTCTATCTGGTCATCTTCTTGAGCAACAGCATCTTCTTCTTCCCTTAATTCAAGCTGGTGAAAACCTAATAATGGAAGAATCAAGAGAATATCGTTCAAGAAGTTTTCAGCAAATGCATGCTCTGATTCAGATAATGCTGGAGCAATAGGCATATTTCCATTCTCTAGTGCAGCTTTACCTGCTTCCTTAGCTATCTGGACCAAACGAGACTCAAGATGCTGAACATGAGCTTTATTTAAGCGACCCGCTTCAGAATTAAAGAAGATAGCTTTTCTCCAGAAATCCTTTTGGCGTACATGAGATTCAAGGCGTGGGCCAACAGGATCACCCTCACCAATATAAATCTTTCCACCGCCGATTAGTATGTAAACGCCGGGCTGCTGAAATTCTTTTCGGCCCTTAACTTCGCCAATAAGTCCACGCGGAAATATCGTGGCTTTACCAAGCCAATTATTCATTGAGGCTACTAAGACACCATCAGGATCACCAGAGGGTACAAAAACTTCCAACGTAAATGGTCTCATAGCTACCTTTATATATTTAAAGACCTAACCCAGTCTCAAGCCTAACTTTATTAGCTCTTAGCAATAATGAAGCTAGCCTTCTCCATGAATCTTGATCTGAGGTCATAATATTATCTAAATCTTTCTCAGACTCACGTACTTCCGCCATCCTATCGAAAAGTCTGTCTGCAAAAGTGTCTAAAGACACATCTACCGGATTGATTTTAATAACTGCACTCATTTCATTCGCAACTTTTTCAGCTTGAATACCAATGCGAATGATGTCATCCTCGGTAAATTCTGTGCCATGTTTATCATTGAATTCTTTAATAATTTCAGAAAGCTCTTTTTCATCATTCTCAGTAGGCTTAGTATTAACGCCAAAAGCAGAGATAGGTGGTAAAGATTTTGAGCTACCAGCGTAAGGAGTTGCCGAACCTTTTTCACTCTCCTCAATCCGTAGCTTGGTTAAACGAATCATTTCATCAGTTAATTCAGAACCGTCATCAGTCTTATTGTTTTTAAGCTTTTTACCAAGCCATGTTGCGTACCAATATAAAGATTCAAGTTTGACGTCGGCAACTGGATAGACCTGAATAATGAAGCTATAAAAACGGCAATAACTCTTTATGGCCTGCCTAAATTCATCTTGAGATGGAATATCGGCAACGTTATAGCTATTTACAGCTTGATTGACGATACCCTCTAAGGTGGCCCTATCGCCGGTGGTTACCTCAGGTTTTGACAGTATTTGAGCAAAATCATCTACAGACTCTTGGTCAACAAATCCTGACTCCATAATCAGTGACTTAAGCTCATAAATCTGCTCAGGATCTGTTAAGCCCTCCAATTCAGTGATATCAAAGTAGACCTTAAAAGCCTCTTTAATATCTTCAATCGTATTTTGAAAATCCAAAATATAGATACTTTCAGCGGTCTTGCCTGGGAAGGTTCTATTGGCACGGGTTAAAGTTTGAACACATTGCAGGCCATCTAATTTACGGTCAATATACATTGCGCAAATCTTCGGCTGATCAAAACCAGTCTGATATTTGTTGGCCACAACTAATATCTGATAAAGATTAGTATCGAACTGCTCTGGCAAATCTTTTTCTGAGAACCCGTTAAGTCCAGGCTCTGTATATGTTTGACCGTCAACGAATAAGTCGCCAGAAAACGCAATGATGGCATCCAAACCTTTGCATTCATCTTTATGATCTATGATGTAGCCTTTGATAGCTTCGTAGTGTCTAAAAGCATGTTCGCGGCTTTGACAAACAACCATAGCCTTTGCTTGATCATTTAATTCATTTTTTACGTGCTTATTGAAGTGCTCAACAATGACTGCTGCTTTCTGGTTAATCGTAGTTAATGAAACGTACCTAGCAACCTTACGTTTAGCTTTTGCACCCTTAAACCTTGGGTCATCTTCAATAGTCTTTTCTAACTCGTAATAGCTTTTGTATGTTCTATAGTTTTGCAGAACATCTAAAATAAAGCCCTCCTCAACGGCTTGGCGCATTGAGTATTCATGAAATGGATGCGGAATTGCATCAACAGACTCTCTAGTACCAAATATTTCAAGTGTTGTATTTTTTGGAGTAGCGGTAAACGCCAAATAACTAATGTTGTCACGCTTTTGCTTCGATGCTTGAGCCTTAGCAATCTCATCACCAAGAGCCTCGACGTCAGACTGGTCGCCAAGAGCTTCTTGTACTCCTTGAGCTGATTTACCAGATTGCGAAGAATGCGCCTCATCAATAATGACCGCAAAACGCTTACCAGTCATAGCATTCATAGCGGAAATAGTCTCAGTAGAGAACTTCTGAATTGTGGTCACAATTATCTTTTTGCCACCCTCAAGAGCTTCACGCAACTGAGCGGAAGTTTTATCTACTGTCTCAATGTAAGCATTGCTAATACCGAGTTTACGAATTGCTTTTTGTAGCTGACCATCAAGAACACGTCTATCGGAAATAATGACTACCGAATCAAAGATATTTTTATCCTCTTTGTTATGTAGTTTTGCAAGACCTGCTGCAACCCAAGAAATAGTCCATGTTTTGCCTGAGCCTGGAGAGTGTTGAATAAGATATTTTTGACCCGAGCTCTTTTCTTTGGCATCGGCCAAAAGTTTTCTAACGGCATCTATTTGATGGAATCTTGGAAAAATAAGAACGTCACCGTCTTTTTGGGCCAGATTACCAATAATGTCTAAAAGCACGTCCCTAGAAAAAATAGCTTTTTGGTCGCCTAGGTCTTTATATAGATATGCAGTTTTAAATTCATCCTTGATGGCGCCATTGCCAGAACGACCATCATTACCGCGGTTTAACGGCAAAAATACAGTCTTGCCATTGTTTAACTTGGTGGTCATTCCCGCTTCATCTGTATCAACGGCTACGTGGACCAAAACTCTGCCAGAGGCCAATAAAGTCTCACCAGCTGGCTTTCTATCGTATTTGTACTGACGAATAGCGTCTTGAATTGTTTGGCCAGTTAAAGCATTTTTGAGCTCAACGGTTGCAACGGGGATTCCATTAAGGAATAGAACAACATCGATTGAATTGTTTTTACCTTTTTCACCCCTGTCTTTCACAGAGTAATAAACCTGACGAATTACGCTTAATAAATTAGCCTCATAAAGCTTTTCTAAATTTGGATTAATGTTGCTTGCAGGCTTGAAGTAGCAAAGTTTAATTACTGCTCCCCAGGTAAATTGAATACCTTCACGCAATACGGTAACTATGTCAGAGCTTTTAAGCTTTTTATCAACCTCTTTGCAAAACATCTCTTCAACTTTCGATCCAAACTTTGACTCCATTAGCGCCCATGACTCTGGCTGAGTTTGTTTAACAAAATTGACAAGCAATTGCGAGTCCAGAGCTAAATCTGGCCTGTAATCCGAATTTGCACGCTCAATGTAACCTTGATTTGTAATGAGCTGCTCCACGAAATGCTGTTCGAATGCTTCTTCTGTATGAAGCTTTACTTTAGCAATAGTTTTTTTAATCATTTTTATGCCAGCCCTCTTACATTAATTTTTCCAGTAACAGCTGCTGAAATTAGACTTGAGCGGCGCTCTTTCAGAAGTGATATTGAGGCATAGGCAGCCTTGACCAAGATATCAATTTTTTCAAGTTTCTTAGAAATTGCACAAACAATTTTTTCTTGCTCATGCAAAGGGGGTACAGGAATTGTAAGATTGCGAATCTGCTCGAAATTTAAACCCTCTCTTCCAGAGCCATTTTGAATGTAATCAAAATATTTTTTGGAAAATGAAGCTTTAAGCAACATTGAAAGATATGCTGGACTTAATAGAGATTTTTCCGGCACTCTGATAATGCAAACATGCTGATTAACATTTGCAGCGCTAAAGTTTTTTGGAACAATGCAGGTTCTACCAATAGATGCACCGGTAATATTCAAAAGTACATCATTTGGAGATACTCTTGAAGAAGAAAGATCTTTGTCAATCTCTTTACTTATATAAACCACATCATCCAAACGTAGCCCGTCATCATAAATATTCTGACTTCGTAAAAACATAACTCCAGAGCTGACGTACACACTTCCACCACCTGAAGGTGTCTTGCCGCTACTAACTTTTTCTGCGAAAAATTTAAGTTTACTAATACCCCATAAATTTGGAATGTGCCCCAGAAAAATATCGTTTGAGTTCTTTAATGTCGCCCCCGATGTTCCCTTTGTTGAAAGTTCAGAAATAGTGGCCTGCTTGCTTTCCTCTAAATGCTCAATCAGCTTTTCCTGATTTTGAATCAGTTCATTAATCTTTGCTATTTCGCGGTCTAGGAAATCGGCTATTTGACCTTGATTCTGAATTGAGGGTAGATAAACTTTTATTGTAGAGATGTCATCTGCGCTTACGGCTTTGAAAGTAGAACCAGTAGAAACTGAATTTAAATAATCAATCGAATTTTTTAAGAAATAACCTAAAAAGCCAGGGTGAGTTTTATCAACTATGGGTCTAATGGCAGCAACCCCTCTGCCTATGCCATATGATTGGTCAGAAAAATTCATCTCCCCAACAGGAGCTCTTACCGAGATTAACCAATCTCCTTTTCGCGAAGATTTAACCTCTGAAGAACACCAATTTAGTGGGTTTGGTGTTTTGAATCCAAATTCAGCGCACCCCTGAAGAAAAGGAATGCCAAGCCCTTCCTGATTAACATCCGAAGAATGAGGAGATTGCCCGGCTATAACATTCGCAATATTCTTAAGTCTGTAATCAATCCATTCGGATGGAATATTGCCAATCCATTCAATGCCACTATTTTTATAGTTCTTATAGGGTGAATACTTCACTCAGCCACCTCATTCAACAGCGCCTGAATTTCAGAAGTCACTTTTTTCAAATCAGCATCAATCTCAGCCAATGAGCGAGGGGGCTTGTATTCATAAAAATGGCGTGTAAATGGAATTTCATAGCCAACCTTAGACTTGGATTCATCAATCCAAGCATCGAGGGCATGAGGCAATACCTCACGTTTGAAATACTCTTGTATATCTTCTTTTAACGGTACGTTTTCAGTATCTCGTAAATTAGGGTCCGCTTGAGGTTGACCTTTTGTTTTCCCTTTTATTGATAAAACAATATTTCCGAATTTGTCTCGTAATGGTCGCTCGACAGTGATCGTTGTGTATCCAAAATCATCACCATCAAAATCTTTAATAAATTTAGATGGTTTATTTGAGTAGAAAAGCTCAACAATTTTGTCTACTGTTTCAGAGCTTAATTGCTTACGCTTAGAACCCATGGATTTGCGCATTTGCTCCCAAAATTCTGGGCCTGAGGCATCTAAGAGTCGAATTTTTCCTTCGCGCTCAGCGTGTTTGCGGTTATTGAGAATCCAAATATAGGTTGAAATTCCCGTGTTGTAGAACATATCGGTTGGCAAGCCAATAATTCCTTCAAGCAAGTCATTTTCAATAATCCATTTGCGGATATCGGACTCACCGGAACCGCTGCCGCCAGTAAAAAGCGGTGAGCCATTAAGAACAATTCCCGCGCGACCACCCATCTCATCATCACGCAATTTGCTAATGAAATGCTGGACAAATAAAAGCTGTCCATCATTAATTCTTGGTAAACCTGCACCAAACCGTCCAGCAAAACCTTTTTCTGCCTCAGCCTCTACTGCAAGCTTGGCATCTTTCCAATCATTGCCATATGGTGGATTTGCCATACAAAAGTGGAATTTCTTATCTGAATGCTGGTCATTCTTGAGCGTATCTCCAAGCTTAATACGCAAGGGGTCTTGGCCCTTAAGTAGCATATCGGTTACGCAAACCGCATAGCCATCATCGGTTAACTGTTGACCATAGAGCTCAACAATCATGGATGGATTCAGGTTTTTAGCTTCAATCTCAGCAACAGAGAGCATGCCACCAGTTCCGCAAGTACCGTCATAGAAAGTTCTAATAACGCCTTCGCCCTGAACCGCTTCTCTATCGTTATTCAGCAGCAATTTTGCAATTAATGTAACGATTTCACGTGGCGTGTAATGCGAGCCAGCTTCTTCAGCAGTTTTCTCACCAAACTTACGGATAAGCTCTTCATACAGATAGCCCATCTCAAGGTTAGAAATATTTTCTGGATGCAAATCCATCTGCGTAATCTTTTCAAAAACGCTATACAAGCGGTCTTTCTCCTCAAGCTTTGCCAACTTGAATGGAAGCTCAAATCGCTTAATAAAAACGTCTTGCAAAAACTCTGGAAATCCATTGATATAGTCAATTAGATTACTATAAAGGTGCTTAGGATCTTGATTTCTAAGCTCAAGCATTGTGAATGGAGCTGTGTTGTATACCTTAAGACCCAAACCAGTTGATTTGGCTAAGAGCTTTTCTTGCATCTCTTTGGTTGCGTCAGGATTAAGCCTTTGGGCAGCCTCCAAAACCTTTTGCTTTGACGGCTCAAGAACACAATCTAGACGGCGGAGTACCATAAATGGCAAGATGGTGTTTTTAACATCACCCTTTGTAGGCAAGGCAGTCCACAAACTATCAGCAATAGACCATGCGTCATTACCTAATTGGCTAACTGTTGCTGAAATATTGCCTGAATCAGTCATTTAAATTGCTTTCTTAAAATCACCATACTTTACAAAATTAACCAAAATACTAACTGGTTATAGTAATTCATTACACTTTAAGAAGAAACTATTAATTCTCATAAACATAACTTTAATTAATTCAAAAAATAGCTACCCTAAGGTACCCATTTTCTTTTCTGATGGTCTCACGCAGACAGCAACCTTCCGTCATAAGCTCAAATCTTGAGCTCAACTAGTATTTAGGGAAATTTTTAAACTTTACTTAAATTATTGACCTTAACTGGATACGCAATACTTTTGATACAAATCCTGCAAAAGCTTACCTTCAATATGAACAGACTCCTTCCATCCAATTGTGTGGCTTTTAAATAGGCTGTAATCATCATTTAATAGCGGTATATATTCAGGCACAAATCCGTCTTTATTTTCACCAGGGCCACAAATTATGGTCTTATCAGCCTCAAGCCATATTTCAAAAAATTCTTCTTGGGAAACAGGATTATCAGGACTAAGTAGTTTTTTACTAGTTTCTATTCGAGGCTTAATATGGGCTCTTGTTAATCCCTGCTTGGATTTATATCTAAATCCACACTCCTTATAAATCTCTAGAGCAGCTTTAGTAATACCAATTACATGCCAAGACCAATGCCTACCCCCCATTACTGTTGTTAGCTCAGTATTTGACTGTGGCAAAGTAAAAAAGTTGGGATCACTCTTGTGAGCATTAAATATAGCCAGGTATTTCCCGTAAAGGGATTTTTTTTGAGTTTCGTTGATCATTCTAAAAATTCTTATTTGGCTTTTACAAACAATTTCATCTCATATAGCTTTTGAATTGCACTTTGCTCTAGATCCATTCTGCCAGATACCTGAACTATCTGAATGAAAGCCAATAATGCAAACATCTGCCCCATTCTTAAAACCTCAATGATCTCTTCATCCAGGTAGTTTGGATCAATAGCATTACCTTTAACCCTTCTAGCAATCTGATGAATACCTCCGTGGGTATAGCTATTCATAGCTGCCCAAGCTTGGTTTTTTAAATCTGACAGAGTTCCACTCTTAAAAGCATCTAGTTTTTCAACTTTTGAAAGAATTAAATCAAAATTCCTAGCGTATTCATCTCGCTCAAACGCAGCTAATTCCGTATCAGAAGCACAATCTTTTAACCACACAGCCCTAACAAATACCTCAAAGATTGATCGCACTAAAGCAAAAGCAGATCCATATGCCCGCTTTTCAATTGAGGCCGTAATGCCAGTGAAATAGTCTAGAACCACATCAAAGGCTGAGATTGCTAGTAAGAATCTTCTAGTTTTAGGTAGCGGCACTCCATCTAATTGCCTAAAGAGCCACGTATGCAGATCTCTGGATCCTTGAAGGGTTTGCTCCTGCGTTTTATTGGCTTCCATTGTGTCAGTTTAGGTTAGAACAATCTGATTAGATGAATTACTGCGGAGTTTGCGGGGTGACTGTTACTTTAAGTAACGCTTAATTTACTGACCTCTTGAAACTTCATTTCTAACAATTGGCTCAAAAATGAGAATGAGCTACAAAATCTAAATTCATCACCCCATCTATCACTGGCACTATATTTGCGCTTGTGGGTATTTCTTTCTGCTCAAAACGTCCAGCCTGATAAACCCGTGGTCCCGCAAAAACAATCTCTAAAAATTGCAGATTCAATCTCGAGAGCTAAGTTTTTAGTATCGTCTTTAAGCAGTTCAGAATATCTGCTCTCCATAAAATCTAAAAAAATAAACCATACTTTCGTATTCAATTTTTTAATTGAGTTAAAGCTTTAATAAGCTGATCAATAAATTTCTGATCCGTTAGTTTGGAAAAGAATTCTTCCAAAGGATGCCCATGATCAGATTTTGAATTCTGAATTACTCGAACAGGGTTGTCCCCAAAATTCTTAATAACTGTTTCGAGTAATTTTTTAGACAATTCCAAATCAGCGCCATCGGATTCAACAATTTCCTTTTTATGCGCTTCAAACGCTAAGGCTGTAGCTTTCTTATATTCATAATCTTGTTGAAGTTTGGTCAACATACCCATTTGACGAGCACAAAACCAACCCAACCAAACTAGTGGTGCAGCAATAGCGAGCCCTGATAATGCACCCCAATCATGACCCATAGTTTGGAATGCTTGAGCATTTTTGATGCCGACACAAACAAGGCCTATAACGGCTATCAAAAAACCAGCCCCAAAGAGTAATCTCTCCTTGGTAAATTGTTTAACCGCATCGGCAAATGCCTCAGACAATCCTTGTTTATTTAGATCTGCAGTCGCTTTTTTAATCTTTAAATTTGCTTCTTGCAGATTCTTGGTTGCATCGGAAATTTCTTTTTTTGCATCATTAACATGAGATGCAAAATCTTCAACTTTGGCCGCCCCATTAGAAATACTTTCAAATGAGCTGTCTACTTCTTTTCTTATAGCTTCAATTTCAGATGCAGCCAAGGTGCTAGATGGAATATTAAATTTGGTGAACTCACCTAAATCACGCCTCATTGCAGGTATTAATACAAAAGCTAGTTGAGATAACTCTCTAGATAGATTCAGAAATCCAGATGAATTAAGAAACCAATTGACCCCATTATTTTTTGAATTATTTAACGCATCCCTCATTGCGTTTAAAAGAGTTACAACCTGCTTTTCGTAAACAATATCGATGCTTTTATCCTGAGAATCAATAACAAGCTTCCATGAACTCCAAGGCAACTCAATTTCAGATACCTCAATATCAGAATATCCAAATTGACCGATTCTTATCTCATTTGGGCGATTAACCTTAATATGTTCCAAGAAGCCATTCCATGCCTCAACTAGTTGCTCGTAGGGTGTTTGTGCGCTCTTCATATAAATCTCAATATTTTTTATAACCAACCTTAATCATGCATGATTTTTACTTGCGACGTAAGGTTTTTGGACAAAAAAATACCAACCCGAAAGTTGGTATTTTCATTTTTGGTGGGCCCTCGCGGACTTGAACCGCGGACCAAAGGATTCCGGTTTGTGTTGCTTTCACAACTCCCTGGACTATGCCTTCACCAAATTTGGCACTATTTACTACGCAACACTTGCCCAGAATATCTGACCTTAGCCCTAGACTGTTGTTTAAAAAGACACAATTAATCCCTATTTTTTGAGGCAATTAATTGAACTAAGTCATATAAATCAGATGGGTCAGCATTAGCAAACTCGGGCAAGGAACTAATCTCAATGCACGCATCTTCTACTGAAAAACCATTATCAAGTAGCAGATCAAATATTGTGGATTCGATAATATCCTTGCCGTCAACAAGAATGGACTTAAGCATATCCCCATTTCGATATGCTGTATTTCTAGCATTCTCTATGAGATCAGCCACATTTTGAATATCTTTTCCAAAAGGCTCTCCTTTTTTAAAAGACACTTCAAATTCTTCATCTTGGTCTAAAACCAACGATTTTTTAGTTCCTAAAATTATTATCTTTACATCAGATGTACATACGCTCACTTTAGCCCCTTTGCAATCATTCCTCAATGGCATATATGCCATTGAAATACCCCTTACTAGACCAACGCCCTTCTTGTCCTATTGGATCCCAGCAAGTGGTCCTAACCCTTCTTCCCTTTAATTCCAAGGCTTTATTCGTCACAGAATAGGTTGGATCCCAAGTAGCTAATTTCATGTGCTTCGTAGATCCATCACCCATTATCAATATTGTGCAGTCGGAACCAAAGTAATCTTGATGCTCTTTCACATCAACTAAAGTATCTGGCAAAGACAAAGTAGCTGTCTTGCCTTGACTTTGCGCCAGGGCTAATTCCTTTTGATATCTTTCTTTTTCTGCAGATTCAAGCTCTAGCTTCTTCTCTAAAACATTATTCATTTCTAATGCAGTAGCTAACTCTTCTTGAATCTTATTTTTTTCAGCAATAATTTTTGCTGCATTTTCTTCAATTTGGTCTACCATAATCTTGATAGATTCTATTTCTGCTTGACTCATCTTCTTTGCCAAGAGCTCAACAACATCTGAATGCTTTTTAATTTCACCTCTAAGATAAAGAGGGTGATATTTCACTAAATCTTGGGGCGTTAACTTGCCATCTTTCCTTAACGCTCGGATAACTTCAGAGAGCGTATATTCTGTATCACGATCATCATTTCTCCATGCTGTAACGAGCGTACTCTGCGCCTTACCGTTGTCTACAACCACGAAATAGCCATGCATTAAGTTTTCAGAACTCGGGAGTTTTATTTTTGCCTCATAAATAAATCTATCTTTATATTTTTCGTCGGGCTTAATCAATTTTTCTTGAACAAGCTCGAGCACAACATCATCTGAAAAATGATAACCAAATCTCAATGGAAGAGAATCACAATTTGCATGCCCTCTTTTTTCAACTAGAATTTTTATTGTCATGTGATGATTCGCCGAGACCTGTTATGAGAATTTATTTCTAAAAATTATTATCACTATGCCCGTTAATATGAGGAAGTGTCAACGCTTCTCGCTTTTAGATAGTTTAGCTGGGATTAATTACTATTTTTGCTCACTAAGCTATTTTTAGGTAATTAAATTGCTTAATAAAAAAATTAATATGATCTATTACTAAATCTGCTGGTCGCGAGAGCATCAACCGTTACTTTAAGTAACGCTCAAATAAAAAAGCCACTCCGAAGAGTGGCTTTTGAACTACTGGTGGGCCCTCGCGGACTTGAACCGCGGACCAAAGGATTCCGGTTTGTGTTGCTTTCACAACTCCCTGGACTATGCCTTCACCATATCTTTCGACTTAGGTGGGTGCCGTCTAGTCTCTACACCTTCAACAGCACTTTCATACTGAAGCTTGGCTCGGCGTTGGCTTATCTTGCGACTTAGCTTTCTCCGAATTTGACACCATTCACACAGCGACTTTCGTCATCTGGTGCACAACGCTTTGGCTATGAGTCCTCTGCTCTAACCAGCTGAGCTAAGGGCCCTAAAACTTTACAAATTACTGCTAAAACTGCTGTTTACTACACACCTCTCAAAACCGCTTGGTGTGTAGTCGATGTGTAGTGAATTTTAACCACTTGAAACACCGTTAACCTCTTGAAATCGAAGAGCGTTTTACTACAAGGCTCTCCGGGCTTCTTTCTTATGAGTCCTCTGCTCTAACCAACTGAGCTAAGGGCCCTTATGGATTAATCTTCCTCTAAGAAGCTCTTTAGTTTGTCGCTTCTACTTGGATGACGCATTTTACGCAAAGCTTTAGCCTCTATTTGACGAATACGCTCACGCGTCACGTCAAACTGCTTACCTACCTCTTCCAAAGTATGGTCTGTACTCATTTCAATACCGAAACGCATACGAAGTACTTTTGCTTCACGTGGCGTTAATGAATCAAGAATGTCTTTAACCACGTCACGCATAGAATCATGCAAAGCAGCTTCTTGCGGTGCTAATGTATTCGTATCTTCAATGAAGTCACCAAGATTTGAATCAGCATCATCACCAATCGGCGTTTCCATTGAGATAGGCTCTTTAGCAATCTTCATGATTTTGCGAATCTTATCTTCAGGAATCTCCATCTTAGCGGCCAATGTTGCTGCATCTGGCTCAGAACCAGTTTCTTGCAAAATTTGACGGCTGATACGGTTCATCTTGTTGATCGTCTCAATCATATGAACTGGAATACGGATCGTACGGGCTTGGTCAGCAATCGAACGAGTGATAGCCTGACGGATCCACCATGTTGCATAAGTTGAGAACTTATAACCACGACGGTATTCAAACTTATCAACGGCTTTCATCAAACCAATGTTGCCCTCTTGAATCAAATCCAAGAATTGCAAGCCACGGTTGGTGTATTTCTTAGCGATTGAGATCACCAAACGTAAGTTGGCAACGGTCATCTCACGCTTCGCAGCACGAGCACGCTTCTCACCATCGTTCATTTTCTTGTTCACTTCTTTTAACTCTGGAAGTGGCAAGACAACGTTCGTTTGAATATCAATCAGCTTTTGTTGCATCTCTTGAACAGCAGGAACGTTACGCTCCAAGATGGCAGCATAAGACTTGCCGTCTTTTAGTAGCGCAGCAGTCCACTTCAAGTTCAGTGCATTCTTTGGTAATGCGGCTAAAACTTCACCACGCGGCACACCTACTTTATCAACCAATACACGAACCAAGCCACGCTCTAAAGCCCAAACCTGATCAACCTGCTTACGCATCGTGTCACAAAGTTTTTCAACAGATTTAGCAGTTAAGCGGAAACCCATCAACTCATTACGAATGGATTCTTGTGCTTTTTTGTATGCTGGTGAGTTGTAGCCTTCTTTTTCATGCGCCTTACGCATTTTGTCGAACTGTGAACGAATCACAGCGAACTTCACTAATGAAAGTTGCTTTAATTCCTCAAGTTGCTTAGCGGATGCAGTATTACCACCGCCGCCACCGCCGCCTTCATCTTCACCTTCTTCGCCTTCTTCTTCGTCAAGATTTTCTTCTTCCTCTACAGCAGTCATCGGAATGTCTTCTGCATTAGGATCCACTAGGCCATCAACGAACTCGTCGATTTCCATAGTGCCTTCTTCAATCTTGGTGACGTTATCTAGAATTTCAGAGATCGTCACTGGACAAGCTGATAGTGCCATCACCATTTCTTTAAGACCGGCTTCGATCTTCTTGGCAATCACAATCTCGCCTTCACGAGTCAACAAATCAACTGTACCCATCTCACGCATGTACATACGTACGGGGTCTGTTGTACGACCGAACTCTGAGTCTACTGTTGATAAAGCTGCTTCAGCTTCTTCTTCAGCTTCTTCTTCTGTCGTTGCTGAAGGAGCGTTCTCGTTCAACAACAATGTTTCTGCATCAGGCGCTTGTTCGTAAACAGTAATACTGATATCGCTTAACAAGCTAATCAATGTTTCTAATGAATCAGAATCAGAGATTTCATCTGACATCACGTCATTGATCTCACCGTGCGTGAGGTAGCCACGTGACTTACCCATCTTGATCAAATGCTTCAATCGAGCACGGCGCAACTCTTGCTGCTCTTCGCTACCTAATTTTTGTGCATTGAACTCTTGTAACAAGGCCTTTTCTTTGGCTTTGCGATCACGTGCTTTTTGACGATCCGTACGGTTATCCACATTTGGATCAACTGGCTCAACTGGCTTTGGTTTACGACCACGAGTTTTCTTTGGTTGTTCAGCAAGCTCTTCCGTTGGATTTGCAGCAAGTTCCTCAGCTTCTTTGGCTTTCAATGCAGCTTTAATTTCTTTAGCGGTTTGCTTGATCTCTTTAGCTGGTTTCTCAGCTTTCACTGGCTTAACTGCTGCTTTAGTAACTTTTTCTGGCTTAGCGGCTACCTTCACTGCCTTAGCATCAGGTTTCTTGGCCACTGGCGCTACTTTTTTCGCTGGCGCTTTAGCCAGTGTTTTCGCAACTGGCTTTTTAGCAACCGGTGCTGATTTTTTTACTGGGGCTACTTTTTTAGCCGGTGCTTTAGCAACAGGCTTCTTAACAACCGCTTTTTTAGGGGCTGGGGCTGCTTTTTTAACTGGCTTAGCTACCTTCTTAGCGGCAGGCGCTACTTTTTTCGCTGGCGCTTTAGCTGCAGGCTTCTTGGCAGCAGGGGCAACCTTCTTAACTGGCTTAGCTGGAGCTTTCTTAGGGGCAGCTTTCTTGACTACTGCCTTGGAAATCGTTTTTTTGGTTTTAGTTGCTGGCATAATGTTAGTACTCACTCACTTTAATGGCTAAGAAGTTACAGAACTGCTAACTTGTTGAATTTTATTGGAAATTCGAAAACCCTCAATTATAGTCGGTGACCAATGGTTTTTCCAGATTATTTAAGTTTTGCCATTAATAGACGATATAGCGCTTTGTCTTCGTCTTTGGCCTTACCACTCGCAATGCGAGCGGCAATCTCTGTCATTTGATCTTTCAGATCGAGTTGCTCTAGTTTTTTGAGAGTTCCCTCAAAGTCTTCTTTAGCCGCATCCTCGGTTAATTCAGTGCTCATGATTCTGTCACGCAAAATGGCATAGGACTTAGCAAAGGCTGTTTTTTCCAATTGCTCCTGAAAAACAGCAAATCCAACATTTGGCGGCATGGCTTCGCATTGCAAGATTAAATCTTCCATCAAGAGCATGGCTTTATCAGAGCGCTTTTTGGCTGAAGCCAAAATATGGCGCTTCTGCTCAGCACTCAACTCTCTAGCTAGAGCAGGATATTGCAAAATAATTCTTAAGATTTGTTCTGCTAAATCTGTTGGGGCAGTGGGCGGTGGACCTTTAGGAATTTGAGTTTTTTTATTCCAAGGCTTCTTACCATTGGCGTTGCTTGCGGTTTGCATATAACTATCAGAGGGCTGACTCACCATGGTTGGTGCTGGGCGTTGATCAACCACTGATTTAAGACCGCAAAAGTTCTCAAGCTCGGCCGATGTAATCCCAATTTTTTGAGCCAACTCACGAACCAATTGCGCTCTTAAAGCGATTGCTGGCATCGCTAACAACATGGGCTTGGCCGCATGCTGTGTTTGAGCACGCCCTTCCGGGGTATTCCAGTCATGACCTTCGTTAGCCACATGAATAAAGAAAGAAGACAGAGGCATGGCTTGGCTAATCGCTTGCTCAAAAGCCTCCGCACCTTTTTCTCGAACAAAACTATCTGGATCGTGCTCTTCTGGCAAAAAGAGAAATTTAACTTCTTTGTCATCGGCCATCATCGGCAAACAAGCCTCTAAAGCTCTCTTGGCTGCACGTTGACCGGCTGAATCACCATCGAATGAAAAAACAATCCGATCCGATTGGCGCATGAGAGAGCGCACATGATTTGAAGTACAAGCGGTTCCTAAAGTAGCAACGCCATTGGCAAATCCTAATTGCGCCAAGGCCACCACATCCATATAACCTTCACAGACAATCACATAACCTTTGTCTCGAATAGCTTGTCGTGCTTCAAACAAACCGTACAAGGTATTACCTTTTGAGAATAAAGGCGTCTCAGGTGAATTTAAATATTTAGGCTCTCCAGCATCCAAGATCCTGCCACCAAAGGCGATCACTTGCCCTTTTGGATTGCGAATGGGAAACATGATGCGATCCCGAAAACGATCGTATCTTTTTGATTCTGACTGAATAACCAAGCCTGCCTCTACCAACACATTGGCTAAAGCATCTTCACCATAAGTACCAAAAACTGCTTCTAGTCCCTGCCAAGCATCTGGGGCGTAGCCCATACCAAAACGCTTGGCAATCTCACCGCTCAAACCACGGCGCTTCAGATAGTCAATGGCTTTAGGTGCGCCTTTGAGTTGCTGTTTATACCAATCGGCTGCAGGCCCCATTACTTCGCTTAACGCCAATGCTTGTTTTTGTTTGGCAAGATCTTGGGGTCGACGTTCTTCGCGTGGCACTGTTAAACCTGCTGAGCGCGCAAGTTCTTCAATCGCATCAACGTACGTTAAACCAGAGTGTTCCATCATAAAACTGATGGCTGAACCATGAGCACCACAACCAAAGCAGTGATAAAACTGCTTCGTAGGAGAGACGCTAAATGATGGCGACTTTTCATTATGAAAAGGGCAAAGACCTTGGTAGTTCGCACCCGCTTTTTTGAGAGTGACATGACGCCCCACCACTTCGACGATATCGACGCGGTTTAATAAATCAGCAATAAATGACTGAGGAATCATGCGGGGCTAAATAAGAAATTATTCTTAATGTCGAATACTCTTATTTTGTCAGAGCAGCTTTAACTTGTGTAGACACCATACCCATATCCGCCTTACCAGCCAACAGGGCTTTGACAGCACCCATGACCTTACCCATATCCTGAGGTCCTGCTGCACCAACCTCTTTTACAACTTGAGCCACAGCAGCAATCACTTCCGCTTCAGACATTTGTGCGGGCATATAAGCTTGTAAAACTACTAACTCTGCTTGCTCAATCGCAACCAAATCATCACGTTTAGCTGTTTGAAATTGAGAAATAGAATCTTTGCGCTGCTTGATAAGTTTTTCAACAATGGCGATCACCATCCCATCATCTAACTCAACACGCTCATCCACTTCTTTTTGCTTCATAGCAGCTAGCAGTAAACGAATGGTTCCCAAGCGACCAGTATCTTTGGCACGCATGGCGTTTTTCATATCTTCAGTAATTTGTTCTTTTAAGCTCATCTTCACTCCTCAAATGAAAAAACCCACTGCGGGATAACCGTCAGTGGGTTTGTCGTATCCCAAGGCTAGAAATCCAGCCTGAGAAAGAATTAGTACATTTTCTTAGGCAACATCTGGCTGCGAATACGCTTGTAATGGCGTTTTGCAGCAGCAGCTTTCAAGCGCTTACGCTCAGCTGTTGGCTTTTCGTAGAACTCACGAGCGCGCAAATCAGTCAAAAGACCGTTTTTTTCAATTGTGCGCTTGAAACGGCGTAGTGCTACTTCAAATGGTTCGTTTTCGCGTAGGCGGATAGTTGTCATGCTGTAGTTCTCTATAAAGTTCTGAAAAAAAGTCAGAAAAAACTGTAAAACGAGATTGTAGCACGGCAAAATACAGTCATGCGAGTACTTGGTATAGAAACTTCTTGTGACGAAACGGGCGTGGCCATCGTTGACACCGCCCCCTGGGAGGCTGGACAGCCTGCGGGCAAGGGTTTATTGGGCCAAGCGCTCTACTCTCAAATTGCCATGCACGTGGATTATGGCGGCGTAGTCCCAGAATTAGCCTCACGGGACCATATTAAAAGAGTTATACCCCTTATAAATCAATCACTTAAAGAATCCAATAGCACTTTGAGCGAAATTGATGCCATCGCCTACACCCAAGGCCCTGGTCTAGCCGGTGCCCTGTTGGTAGGAGCCTCAGTGGCTAAAGGGCTTGCCTTAGCCCTGGATAAGCCGGTTTTAGGGATTCACCACCTAGAAGGTCACCTTTTATCGCCTTTATTGGCGGATGACGCCAATATTCAGTTTCCATTTGTGGCTTTATTGGTTTCTGGTGGTCATACCCAGCTAATGGAAGTCACGGGGGTTGGCGAGTACGCTATTTTGGGGGAAACCTTGGATGATGCCGCTGGAGAAGCTTTTGATAAAACCGCCAAATTATTAGGCTTAAGTTATCCAGGCGGCCCCGCGGTTTCTGCCTTAGCAAAACTAGGCCAATCCGATCACTATCAATTTCCAAGACCCATGAAACATTCTGGCGACTTGGATTTTTCTTTTGCAGGCCTAAAAACTTCCGTACTGACTCAAGTTAAAAAACTGCAACTGAATAGCCCGCTCACAAAAGCAGATCATGCCGATATTGCAAGAGGCTTTGTAGATGCCATTGTCGAGGTCTTAGTCAGCAAGTCGATTCAGGCACTTAAAAAATCGGGCATGAAAACCTTAGTTGTCGCAGGTGGCGTGGGTGCCAATGAACAACTGCGCCAAGCATTAGCCATAGCTTGTGAAAAAGAAGGGGCCACCGTTCACTACCCACCGCTGCATCTTTGCACGGATAACGGTGCCATGATTGCATTTGCTGGAGCCATGAGACTGAAAAAAAATCCCCAATTAGCTCAAAAGCATTGGGGATTTGATGTTCGGCCTAGATGGCCACTAGATCAGTTACTCTGATCGAATCAAAGCGTAAGCACTGTGGTTATGAATCGATTCAAAGTTTTCCGCCTCAACCACAAAAGACTGAACTCTTGCATCGCTCTTCAAACGACCCGCAACATCTCTCACCAAATCTTCGACAAACTTAGGATTGTCATAAGCACGTTCAGTGACATATTTCTCATCAGGTCGCTTGAGAAGACCCCATAACTCGCATGAAGCTTCCGCTTCAGCAATCTTGACCAATGCTTCGATACTTAAATCCGCGCTTGGCGCCAACTCAACAGTCATCGTGACATGAGAGCGCTGATTATGAGCGCCATATTCTGAAATTTGTTTCGAGCATGGGCACAAACTAGTGACAGGCACAACTACTTGCAAACTCAATGAAACATTGACTTGATTATTTATTTTTGTGGCACGAGCCAACCACGTCACATCGTAGTCCATCAAACTTTGCACACCCGATACTGGTGCTGTCTTATTAATAAAGTGGGTGTACTTCAATGAAATCTGACCAGCCTCAGCCTCTAACAAGGGCAACATCTTGCCAGCCATTAATTTCATTTGCTGCGCATCTAAAGGCGCATTGTGATCTTGAAGAAGCGCAATAAAACGAGACATGTGCGTCCCTTTTTGATCTGCTGGCAAAGAAACATCTAAATCAATCATGGCGACGCTTGGCTGAATACTATCCAAAGTTTTAACTTGAATAGGATGACGCACCCCACGAATACCTACACGATCAATCACGATGTTGCGATGATCAATAGAAGACTGCACATCCGCCATCGCACAGGTATTTGAAGATTCTGAAGAGTTAGTGTTTTTAGTATTCATATTTATATTGTCATGCAATTTGATGCCGTTTGCTTAATAGGGTTAATAGATGGCAGACAGATTGATAATTTAATCCAACTGCTCAAGTCTGACCTTAATGGATTGAGTAATCCCAGCCACGTCTAACCCACATTCTTTCATGAGCAAAGCGTGCTCGCCATGATCCACAAAACGATCCGGCAAACCAAGTAACAACGACGGGACTTGGATCCCAGCTGCTGCCAGCGCTTCCAAGCAGGCGCTACCGGCACCACCACCAATAGCTCCCTCTTCAAGAGTGACAATCAAATCATGATCTTTGGCTAGGGAACAAACCAACTCAGCATCCAATGGTTTGATAAATCTCATATTAGCGACTGTGGCATCCAATTCATTAGCTACTTCCAAGGCGGGATAGAGCAAAGTACCAAATGCCAAGATGGCTACTTTTTTGTTTTTTGAACCTTGGCTTTGGCGACGAATTTCACCCTTACCTAAAGGTAATTCTTTCAACTCAGAACCCACTGTGGCACCAACACCCGCGCCCCTTGGATAGCGAACAGCTGATGGGTGATCTTGCTTAAAAGCAGTTGTTAATAAGTCTCGACACTCTGCTTCATCAGCCGGCGCCATTAGCAACATATTCGGTATACAACGGATATACGGGATGTCATATGCTCCAGCATGCGTTGCCCCATCGGCGCCCACTAAACCAGAACGATCCAAGGCAAACACAACGGGCAAGTCTTGCAAGGCCACATCATGAATGAGTTGGTCATACCCGCGCTGAAGGAACGTGGAGTAGATCGCAACAACTGGCTTCATACCCTCACATGCCATACCACCGGCAAACGTCACGGCGTGCTGTTCAGCAATACCGACATCAAAATAACGATCAGGGTAACGACTCTCAAACTCCACCATGCCAGAGCCTTCACGCATAGCTGGCGTAATACCGACCAAGCGCTTATCAGCCGCTGCCATGTCGCACAACCAATCACCAAATACTTGGGTGAATGTTTTTTTGGTGGCAGTTGCTTTAGCAATACCTTGGCTCGGATCAAATTTACCGGGACCGTGATACAAAATGGGATCAGCTTCTGCAAGCTTATAACCTTGACCTTTTTTAGTCACCACATGCAAAAACTGTGGGCCTTCACCATTTAAAGCCAAACGTCGCACGTTTTCTAAAGTAGGCACCAAAGAATCTAAATCGTGCCCATCAATCGGACCAATATAATTAAAACCAAATTCTTCAAAAATAGTACCCGGCACAACCATGCCTTTGGCGTGCTCTTCTAAGCGTTTTGCAAACTCACGCAAAGGTGGCGCAATGGATAGAACACTATCCAAACCTTTTTTAGTGGTGGCATAAAAACGACCACTCATTAATCTAGCTAAATAACGATTCAATGCACCCACAGCTGGGGAAATCGACATATCGTTGTCATTAAGAACAACAACGAGCGGCAAGTCTTTATGAATCCCACCATTATTAAGGGCTTCAAAGGCCATACCCGCCGTCATCGCGCCATCACCAATCACCGCAACAGCCACTCTTTTTTCACCCTGAGCTTTAGCTCCAAGAGCCATACCAATCGCAGCAGAAATACTGGTTGAAGAATGAGCTGTACCAAATGTGTCGTACTCACTCTCATCGCGCCGAGGGAAGCCGGAGATGCCACCATATTGGCGAAGTGTGCTCATGCGATCACGACGACCTGTCAAAATTTTGTGCGGGTAGCTTTGATGGCCCACATCCCAAATCAAACGATCGTAGGGTGTTTGCAAAACGTAATGCAAGGCGACAGTTAATTCAACCGTTCCCAAATTAGAAGATAAATGACCGCCCGTTTGAGAAACTGATTCCACTAAAAATTCACGTAACTCTTCCGCCAGACCAGGCAACTGATCACGGCTCAATAGTCGCAAATCTTTTGGCGAATTAATAGTTTTTAATAAATCAGTCATTAACTTTCTCTGTGCTGTACTTTATGAGCTATCAATCTTAACAATTGAGCATTTTCACCCCAAACGCTAAGACTCGCTATGGCATCGTCATATAACTTCTCAGAAAATGCTTTGGCATCTGTCAAACCCATTAAAGAAACAAAGGTTGGCTTGTTAGCTGCAGCGTCTTTGCCAGCGGTTTTACCCAATGTTTGACTATCCGAGCTAGCATCCAAAATATCATCTACG
This sequence comes from Polynucleobacter sp. 30F-ANTBAC, assembly GCF_018882385.1. Lineage (GTDB taxonomy): Bacteria > Pseudomonadota > Gammaproteobacteria > Burkholderiales > Burkholderiaceae > Polynucleobacter. Next base: position 393,309 of record NZ_JACVON010000002.1, on the reverse strand, counting down.
ACCTGGAACAAAAGACCCAAAGAACTAGCAAACTCATCTAACTTCAGCAAATCTGGTTGACTAAGTTCAGCAACCACGCCGCCCATTTGTACGGAACTTCGAAGCAAGGCCCCGGTTTTAAGGCGATGCATGGTCTCTAAACTATCTCTACTAAGAGGTTTGCCAACACTCTCCAAATCAATTGCTTGACCACCCGCCATACCATCCAATCCACCTGATTGAGCAAGATGAGAGATCACCGTAACTTTTTGGCGATCATTGAGCGCACTGTCAGCAATCAAGCTAAATGCCATGGATTGCAGAGCATCACCAACCAATAAGGCGGTTGATTCGTTATAGACCTTGTGAACCGTGGCACGTCCGCGACGCAAATCGTCATCATCCATGCACGGCATGTCATCATGAACTAATGAGTAAGTGTGAAATAACTCCACAGCAACGGCACAAGCATCAATACCTGGAATTTGGTCTAACGGCTTACCTGAAAGGCTAGCAGTGGCATACACCAATAGAGGGCGAATTCTCTTGCCGCCTCCTGTAGCTGCGTAGATCATGGCCTCTTTTAAGCCGCCAGCCTTGAGTGCTAAATGCCGGAAAGAATCCGCAATGGCTTGATCCACTCGTTGGGTGGACTGCTCTAGCCAAGCTGCGTTATGTGGCTCAAATGTCAAAATTAACCTTGAAATGTTTTTACTTGTTGCTCGACCTGCTCAAGAACCTGTTGGCAATGCTTAAGCAACTCCGCACCGCGCTTGTAAGCGCCCAAGGTGTCCTCTAAAGAGAGTTTGCCTGACTCCATCTTGGCAATAAGCCCCTCCAACTCAGCAACAGCCTCTTCGTAACGAAGTTGCGGATCAACAGTTGTTGCTTCGGAAGCTGATTTTTTAGGCATAAAACCCCTTTAATTTGATCGAAAACAATTTACCAAGAGATTTTAAGGCTTTAGGCATGGGTATAATCAATTTTCCTTTCCAATATCGACCTGTCGATGGTTGGATTGGTTGTTCCGCTTAGCTTCGGCTGACTTTTTTTCGGGGTGGGAAGAATGACTAATCTGGCTGCCGCGCAGAATCTTGCGCCATCCAAACTACAACTACCAGTATCAGCATACTTTGATGCTGAGCTGTACGCACGTGAAATCGAATTGCTTTTTAAGCAAGGACCTGGCTATGTTGGTCACGAACTCATGGTGCCAGAGATTGGCGACTATCAAACTTTAAGGTCCGAAAACGAAGGGCGTGTTTTAGTTAGAAATTCCGAAGGCATTGAACTTTTGTCGAATGTCTGCCGTCATCGCCAAGCCATTATGCTAAATGGCAAAGGCCATGTTGAAAATATTGTTTGCCCCCTTCATCGCTGGACTTACAAAACAGATGGCACATTACTTGGCGCACCTCACTTTGATGAACAACCCTGCTTAAACTTGGGTAAAAGCCCCTTGCAAAACTGGCAAGGTCTGCTTTTTGAAGGCCCTCGCGATGTGCATAAAGACTTGCAAAGCATGGGTGTTTCAAAAGATTTGGATTTTTCTGGTTATGTTTTAGACCATGTCGAAGTTCATGAGTGCAATTACAACTGGAAGACTTTCATTGAGGTTTACTTAGAGGACTACCACGTCGTTCCTTTCCACCCTGGTCTTGGTAAATTTGTTTCTTGTGAAGATTTAGAGTGGCAATTTAGCGATTGGTACAGCGTTCAAACAGTTGGCATCCACAAAGGTTTGCAACAAGCAGGCTCAGCAACTTATCAGCGCTGGCATGAAGCTGTTTTAAGACACCATCAAGGTCAAGTGCCTAAACACGGTGCGATCTGGCTTACCTACTACCCTAACATCATGGTGGAGTGGTACCCAGGAGTTCTGTGCGTCTCAACGCTACAACCAATGGGCCCCAATAAAACTCGCAACATCGTTGAGTTCTACTACCCAGAAGAACTTGCTTTATTTGAACGTGAATTCATAGAAGCAGAAAGAGCTGCCTACATGGAGACCTGCGTCGAAGATGATGAAATCGCCGAACGCATGGATGCTGGTCGAAAAGCATTGCTCGAGCGCGGTGTTAACGAAGTTGGTCCATATCAAAGCCCCATGGAAGATGGCATGCAACACTTCCATGAGTGGTATAGAAAAGTGATGTCTTACGAATCATCTCAATAAAGGATTGGTATGTCTCTTATCAGTGCGAGCGAATTAAAACAATGGCTTGATGGTGACGAAGATTTTTTACTATTCGACTGCCGATTTGATTTAGTCAATCCAGAGGTGGGTTATCAATCCTACCTAGAAGGTCATATCCCTAAAGCTATTTTTGTCGATACCGACCATGATTTAGCAAGCCAAAAGAATGGTCAAAATGGCAGACACCCTCTACCCTCGATCGAACAGTGGCAAAAAACATATGCGGAATTAGGCATCACACCAGCAAAAAAAATAGTCATTTATGACAACCAAGGCGGAACATTTGCTGTGCGTCTTTGGTGGATGTTGCAAACAGTTGGACAAAAAAATATCTTTTTATTAAATGGTGGTTACCCAGCTTGGCTTCGCGCTGAGTACGCTACAGAAACTCATGAAAACTTAAGAGTCGCAGCACCTGAGACAAAACTTCAAAACTATCAAAATTTAGTTTTGGTTGAGGAAGTTGAAAAAAACATCACCAGCCCACAATTTACTATTTTGGATGCCCGCGCTAACGATCGCTTCCATGGTCAGAATGAAGTTCTGGACCCGGTGGGCGGGCATATTCCCGGTGCCATCAATCGCTGCTTCAGAGACAACCTAGAGCCCAACGGGGAGTTTAAAGATATCGCAACCCTTAAAAAAGAATACAACACCCTACTTAATCAAATTGCTAGCGAAAAAGTGGTGCATCAATGTGGCTCAGGCATTACAGCCTGTCATAACTTGTTTGTGATGGAATTGATTGGCCTGAAGGGCTCATCTATTTATGCAGGTAGTTGGAGTGAGTGGTGTGCAAACCCCAACCGACCAATAGAGAAATAACCCTGGCTTTTTAGTGTGCATGTCCCACGTGGGTTAACTCTGAGATAGCAAGAACTAATAAAACTCCTAAAAGAATCAAGGCAACTTGCTCAATTGACTCTTTAAGTTTGGGTCTTTTGTGCATTTGTGGCATCAAGTCACTTACAGCAATGTATATAAAGCTACTTGATGCAAGGACGATGACATAAGGGATTAATACTTCTGCTGCATCCAAGAAGAAATAGCCTAGAACACCACCAACCACTGCCATCAAACTGGAAATGAGGTTGTAAAGTAAAGCACGTGCTTTTGAGAATCCTGCATTTAATAAAACAATGAAGTCGCCTACTTCTTGTGGAATCTCATGAAGAGCAATCGCGACAGCCGTCAAAATACCAATTTGTGGATCAATCAAGAATGCTGCTGCGATCAAGATGCCATCAGCAAAGTTATGCAAACTATCACCCAATAGGATCACCAAGCCACTCTTCCCAGCCGACTCAGCATCGTGACCATGATGATGACCATGACCATCGTGCTCATGGTGGTGGCTATGCCTTAATAAGGCTGCTTTTTCCAAGACAAAAAATCCAAGCAGACCAGCCATCAAAGCAATAAATAAGGATGGGATATCCACATCATGCGAAGTGAAAGCCTCGGGTAATGAATGTAACAACGCCGTTGCTAATAAAACCCCAACGGATAAACTAACCATTTTGTCGACCATACGCGACAAAATGGTGAGTGACAGACTAGCTGCCGCTGCAATACTCAATATCCCAGCCGCCGTTGTGGCCAAGATAATCCAAAGTAAGGTCATACAACTCCTTGCTGCTTAAACCAAGCCAAACATTTCGCCCAACCATCCTTAGCAGGGCCCTCACGATAGGTCGCTCGATAGTCAGCATGGAACGCATGCGGAGCATCTGGATAAACCTCAAACGTGCTGGCTTGTGCAGCTTTGTTATTTTTAGCTGCTGCTAGCGCTTGCTTCATGAGCTCCACACTCTCCAATGAAATACCTGTATCAGCTGCTCCATAGAGGCCCAATACTGGCGCCTTCATCTCTGCCGCATGATCAATCGGATGACTTGGGCTGTTCGGTGTTTTATCACCTACCAAACGACCGTACCATGCAACACCCGCTCTGACCTGAGGTAATTTAGCACTGGACAACCATGTCACACGACCACCCCAACAGAAACCTGTAATACCGACACGCTTCACATCGCCACCATTTTTAGCAGCCCAATCAATAGCTCCCTGAACATCCGCTAAAACTTGATCATCCGATGTTTTACCAACGATCTCTTTTAAAATTTCAGCCATAGTCCCCAAAGTATTAGGGTCACCAGCACGAGCAAAAAACTCTGGCGCAATCGCCAGATAACCTTGCTTAGCAAAACGTCTTGCCACATCAGCAATGTATTCATGAACACCAAAAATCTCACTAGCCACAATCACAACAGGCAAACCATTCTTAGGTGTTGTTTTGGGTCTGGCGACATAAGCAGGAACTGAGAAACCCTGAACAGTGAACTCAACATCTTGGGCTGCAATGCCTTCAAAGTCAGTTTTAATGGCTTGAGCCATCACAGGCTCAGCGGCAGCAACATAACCGACACCCATTGACGTGACAGCAGCAGATTTCAAAAAATCGCGGCGATTGGTTGCAGAAGGGTTGATTAAAGATTGAGCTTCTTTGATTAAGTTTTTATCCATAGTCATCTCCATTCGTTCAGTTATAAGTTAGTCTGCTTTTGCAAATTATCTAATACTTGCCACTTTTTATTTTTTATGTGGTTTTATTGATTTACTTCATTATCTAAATTTATTACTTATTTTTTCATTTAACTGTCTTAATCTCAATTAATGAGCTTCTTCCCAATTAGCTCCTACACCCACTTCCACCAGCAATGGTACCTTTAACTGGGCCACTTCGGTCATTAATCGAGGTAGATTTTGCTTAACCAATTCAAGTTCATCTTGCGGCACTTCTAAAACCAATTCATCGTGAACTTGTAACAGCATTCTTGTAGCAAGCTTCTCTTGCTCAATCCAGACCTGAACCGCAATCATGGCCAATTTAATCAAGTCTGCCGCAGTGCCTTGCATCGGCGCATTGATCGCTGCACGCTCTGCACCTTGACGCCTCATGCCGTTCGCACTCCTAATCTCGGGTAACCACAAACGGCGCCCAAATACCGTCTCCACATAACCCAATTCTTTGGCAGAAACACGTGTTTGAGCCATATAGTCGGCAACGCCAGGATATCTTGCAAAGTAGGTATCAATGTATTGCTGCGCAGCGGATCTCTCGATACCAAGATTACCGGCCAAACCAAAGGCACTCATGCCATAAATCAAACCAAAGTTAATGACCTTGGCGTAACGACGTTGTTCTGAGGTGACTTCTTTGAGGTCGACATGGAACATTTCAGCAGCAGTAGCTTTATGAATATCTTCACCAGCAGCAAAAGCTTTAAGTAGACTTTCGTCCTCCGCAATGTGCGCCATGATCCTTAATTCAATTTGCGAATAGTCAGCAGAAACCATCACCGCACCAGGCTTTGCAATAAATGCTTCTCTAATCTTGCGCCCCTCTTCTGTGCGCACTGGAATATTTTGCAAATTAGGATCACTAGAGGCCAAGCGTCCCGTCACAGCAACTGCCTGAGAGTAACTCGTATGCACTCTGCCTGTTGTTGGATTCACCATTCTTGGCAATTTTTCAATGTAAGTGGATTGCAGCTTAGCCAAACTTCTGTAATCCAAAATACGTGCTGGAAGCGGGTAATTTTCAGCAAGCTTTTGCAATACTTCTTCATCGGTCGAAGGAGCACCCAAAGGCGTCTTCTTAATAACTGGTAACTCTAATTTACCGAAAAGTATTTCTGCAATTTGCTTGGGTGACTGTATATTAAAAGGCTGCCCTGCCAATTCATGGATCTGCTTTTCCAGTTCAAGCAAGCGTTGACCCACCACTTGAGCTTGAGCTGCCAATTTAGGCACATCAATCAAAATACCGTTTCGCTCCATCACACCCAAAGCATGCATCGCAGGCATCTCAATATCACGGTAGATTTTTAAAAGCTTAGCATCCGCTGCAATCGCAGGATACATAGCGTGATGCAGTCGCAAAGTGATATCTGCATCTTCGGCTGCGTAGTTAGTAGCCGTTTCTAAATTAACTTGGTCAAATGTAATTTGGTGCACACCTTTGCCACAAACTTCTTCGTAAGTCGTCGTTTTTTCACCCAAGTGCCTTTGTGCCAAACTATCCATATCATGGCTACGATGCGATTCAAGCACATACGACTGCAAGAGGGTGTCATGCTCAACACCCTTAAGGACGATACCCTCATTGGCAAAAATATGAGTGTCGTATTTTAGGTTTTGACCAAGTTTTTTGTATTGCTCGCCCTCTAACCAAGGTTTTAGTTGATCGAGGACCCACGCCTTTTCTAGCTGATCTTCATTAGTGGTGTGAGCTAGAGGAATGTAACAAGCCTCTCCGGGAGCAACAGCTAATGAAATGCCGACCAAACTCACGCGTAAGGCATCCAAACCTGTGGTTTCGGTATCAATACACGTTAAGGAAGACTCCTGAATTTTTTGCAGCCACAACTTAAAGTCTGCTTCTTTAGTGATGCAGCTGTAATGCCTTGCAAGCACCTCTTGAGGTTGATCCGCCACAAAACCTAACTGATCTCCCGTAGCCACTGACTGAGAGGTGGCAGCGCTATCCGCTTGAGGCTTTTTATCAACAGCGGCCTTCGAAGAAGCTGGAGTCGAACTACCACTGGATCGATCCAAATCACGTAATAAAGATTTAAATCCAAACTCTGTAAATAGCTCTCTTAAAGTTTCTTTATCCTCTCCTTTGGCATGCAAGTCGTGCAATCCAATAAGATGCTCAGAAAGATCACAATCAATTTTGACTGTCACCAACTCACGAGCCTTTGGCAACCAATCCAAACTGGCTCTTAAATTTTCACCAACAACACCCTTCACCTCGGAAGAGCGTTTCATTAACTCATCTAAAGTACCAAATTCATTTAACCATTTCACAGCTGTTTTAGGGCCCGCTTTGGGGACACCGGGAACGTTATCCACCGTATCACCCATGATGGATAAGTAATCCACAATTCTTTCCGGTAAAACACCAAACTTGTTTAAAACACCATCCGTGTCTAAACGTTCCTCTGTCATGGTATTGATCAAACTAATGCCAGGCTCCACCAACTGAGCCAGATCTTTATCTCCAGTTGAGATCAGAACAGTCCAGTTCTGGGCTTTGGCTTGCTTAGCTAAAGTACCAATCACATCATCTGCCTCAATCCCTGACACGGATAACACGGGCCAACCCATAGCTTTAACAACTTTGTGAATGGCTTCAATCTGCATCGCCAAGTCTTCAGGCATCGAGGAGCGATTCGCTTTGTACTCAGGGTACATTTCATCTCTGAAAGTTTTACCCTTAGCATCAAATACACAAGCGATATGATCAGCGTCTAACTCCGTCCGAGCGCGCCTCATCATGTTGACCATACCCTGAATAGCACCGGTCGGAAATCCTTGCGGATTGCGTAAATCTGGCATGGCATGAAAGGCACGGTAAAGGTAGCTAGAACCGTCAACTAGCAAAAGGCGATGTGTAGACATCCCACAATCGTACAATTAAGCATGACTACTTACACACTTTCTTCATTTATGAGCGCCAAAAATCTCTCATTTAAGCTCGCTTTAACAGCCACATTTTCAATTTTTATCCTTTCATCACAAGGACTTAGCGCTCAAGGAGCGCAGGCATTAAGTGCTGAAGAATTAAAAAAGATCAATGAGCAACCAATCAGCAATGCGGTTAAAAATAATGCAGAAACTGGTAAAGCTGCCCCAAAAAAGCCAAGTTTTGAACACAAAGAAGCTGATGGCACGAGTATTAAAGAATATAAGGAAAGTGGTAAGCCAACCGAAGTTGTTGTGGAAGGCGCCCTTGGCACGTATGAAATGACAGCTCCAAATGACTCAAGTAATCCTAAGCGTGAACAAGACATGATCCGCGTTCCCACTATCCGAATGCCCTTTTAAACCACTATGGCCGTCTTTACTCCCGTTAGCTTGGATGAAGTCAACGTTTGGTTAGATCAAAACTACCAGCTTGGCAAAGCCATCGAAATCAAAGGTATCAGCTCCGGCATCGAGAACTCTAATTTTTTTCTAAGTATTGATAAAAATGGTACTCGTGAAGAATATGTTCTTACCTTGTTTGAACGCCTATCTCAGGAGCAGTTACCTTACTACTTGGAATTGATGGAGCACTTAGCTCTGAAAGGGATCACGGTACCCGCCCCCGTTAGAGATCAACAAAAAAATATTCTGGGCTTCATCAATGGCAAACCTGCGACCATTGTTTCAAGACTAACAGGCGCATCTCGATTAAATCCTGAGCCAGTGCACTGCGAAGCTGTCGGCCATATGCTGGCACGCATGCACCTTGCTGGTCAGGACTTTCACTTGTCACAACCTAATTTACGAAGCCTACCTTGGTGGCAAGAAACTATTCCTAAGGTCTTAGAGCACCTGAGTGATGCCCAAAAGGCATTGATCACAACTGAGCTTCAGGAACAAACTCATTTCTTTAACAGTGCCGATTACGCTCAACTGCCTGAGGGCCCAAGTCATTGTGATTTATTTAGAGACAATGTTTTATTTGATAACTCCAGCGGCAAAGACCAATTAGGCGGCTTCTTTGATTTTTATTTCGCTGGTAACGATAAATGGTTGTTTGATCTAGCGGTTACTGTGAATGACTGGTGTATTGATCTTCAGACAGGTAAGTTGGATTCGCCTCGAGCTAACGGATTACTTGAACACTATCAAGCTGTACGCCCACTCAATCATGTTGAAATAGAATCTTGGCCCATGATGTTGCGAGCAGCAGCTTTAAGATTTTGGATTTCAAGACTGTGGGACTTTTACCTTCCGCGAGAAGCAGAAATGTTGACGCCACATGACCCTACACATTTTGAGAGAATTCTAAAATTGCGTCGAGAGTATCCTACTAACATTACGCCAATTAATCTCAAGAAATAAATTAAACGACATCTATGCTACTTAATCAAACAAAAGCCACCGACGGGTATTTATGGATTCGACAAGGCTTATGGTTATTTAAAAAGAATCCTTTAACGTTCTTGATGTTGGTTTTTCTTTATATCTTCATTGCGCAGTTTGCGATCTTAATTCCGGTATTTGGTGTATTTCTGGTTCTTCTATTGACTCCAGCTTTAACAGTAGGATTCATGACTGCTTGCCAAAGAGTGATTCGTGGAGAGCGTGTGTTTCCTACGATTTATTTGGTAGGCTTAAGAGAGCATGGTCCTGTTATTCGAAAAAACCTTTTAGGTCTTGGCACAATTTACGCATTCTTGGTTCTAATTCTCAGTCTCATTGCCAGTGCTTTTATTGATTTTCAACAACTAATTCCTCTTCTAACAGAACAGAATCCTCCAACCATCCGAGAAGTCAAAGATCTCTACTTTGGTCTTGGTGTGGGTGTTTTGTTATATATACCTGTTGCCATGGTGATGTGGTTTGCACCGGTCTTAATTGTTTGGGAAAAAATGTCTGTTGCTCAGGCTTTATTCTCAAGCTGGGTAGCTTGCTGGTCAAATCGCGCTGCTTTTATTTTCTATTTGTTGATTTGGGCAGTTTTCATTGTTGTCGTACCTTTTTTAATTGAAGCCTTCTTAGATGGAATCGGTCTAAGAGTTGCGATTCCATTCCTTATTCCACCGTATTCAATGGCAGCCTTAACGGTGATGTACTGCTCATTCTTTGCCACTTGGAAGGCTTGCTTCAATAAAGAACTCGCTGAGCCCACAGAACAATCTGTTAACTAAAAATACTGATCAGCTACTGATCATCAAGAAAAATAAAGGCGCTTAAAGCGCCTTTATTTACTTGGTTGGTTAATTTTGTATTGATCAATCAATTGCAGTTAATTTAGCAATCGCAAGTTGCAGCCATTTAGGGCCGTGTCGGTTGAAGTTGACTTGCGCCTTGGCTTCATCACCAGAGCCTTCAATTGCCAGAATACGGCCTTCGCCGAACTTCGTATGGAAGACACTTTGACCAACTCTAAAACCATGCCCATTATCTTTACGTGGCAAGCTACTGATAGGTGTGGTGATGGCGCTAGCCATTGAACGTGGCGTGGTTGCTGCACGCCCACCCCAATCACTTCCTTCCGACCAAGAAGGCATTCTGGTTGTGGTGGTGCCACCCCAACGAGCGTCTTTATTTTTAGGCGTTAGATGCTTAAGTGATTCTGCAGGTAACTCATCCAAGAAACGTGAAGGCAAGTTGTAGCGCACTTGTCCATGCAGAAGTCGAGATTGCGTGTGAGACAAGAACAACCTTTCTTTGGCTCGAGTGATCGCCACATACATCAAGCGACGCTCTTCTTCCAAACCATCCTCTTCATTCACACTATTCTCATGAGGGAATAAGCCTTCTTCAAGACCCGTAATAAAGACATTGGTAAATTCCAAACCTTTGGCAGCATGAACTGTCATAAGTTGCACCGCATCCTGACCTGCTTGAGCTTGGTTGTCGCCCGCTTCTAATGAAGCATGCGCTAAGAAACCAGCTAGAGGCGACATTTCAACCACCACTTCAGTTTCCGAGGTTCCGGCCGCCGTATCTTGAGGAATACCTTCTTCAGCCACAAAGGCTGTGGCTGCATTAACTAATTCTTGCAAGTTCTCTACGCGGTCTTGCCCTTCACGCTCCGTTAAGTAGTGCTGAATTAAACCGCTGTTTTGAATCACGTAATCCACAGTCTCAGGCAATGTGTAATGACGGGTGGCATCTCTCATATGATCAATCAGCCTGACAAACGCTGAAATCGAACTGCCCGCCTTACCATCCAAATAAGGTGCTGCCGCATAAAAAGAACAATTGTTCAATTTAGCGCTATCTTGCAAAGTTTCAATACTTTTAGCACCAATACCCCTGGTTGGGAAATTAACAACTCTCGAAAATGATGTGTCGTCGTTAGGGTTCTCTAAAAGACGAAGGTAGGCTAAGGCATGTTTAATTTCAGCGCGCTCGAAGAATCGCAAACCACCATAAACACGGTATGGAATGCCCGCTGAAAATAATCCATGCTCAATAATTCGAGACTGAGCATTACTTCTATAAAGAATCGCTGTTTCGCTTCTAGTACTGCCGGTATTAATCAGACTCTTGATCTCATCCACCATCCAAGCAGCCTCAGTCCCATCCGTTGCTGCCTCATAAACTCGAACAGGCTCACCATGGCCTGCGTCGGTTCGTAAGTTCTTACCTAAACGCTCGGTGTTGTTAGCAATTAGATGGTTAGCGGCATCAAGAATATGCCCAAATGAACGATAGTTTTGCTCTAGCTTAACTAAGTGCGGTTTGAAATGTCTTTCAAATAAACGCATGTTCTCCACATCGGCTCCACGGAAAGCGTAAATACTTTGATCATCATCACCCACAGCAAAAACAGAACTTGGGTTGGATGAGCCATAACCCGATATCAGCTTTAACCAGGCATATTGCAAAGCATTCGTATCCTGAAACTCATCAACCAAAATATGACGGAAGCGTTCTTGATAATGCTCGCGAATCGCTTGATGATGTTTAAGGAGCTCATAACTTCGCAAAAGAAGCTCCGCAAAATCCACCACGCCTTCGCGCTGACATTGCTCTTCATACGCTTGATAAAGCTCGACCATCGCATTTTGGAACGAGTCACCTCGGTCCATATCCTTGGAGCGCATGCCCTTTTCTTTAGCGTGAGCAATAAAGTACTGAAGTTGCTTAGGCGGGTATTTTTCATCGTCAATTTTGAGAGACTTCAACAGCCTCTTAATAGCCGATAGTTGATCTTGCGTATCCAAAATCTGGAAAGTCGAAGGCAAACCAGCATCTTTATGATGGGCTCTCAATAAACGGTTACAGAGTCCGTGGAAGGTACCCACCCACATACCGCGGGTATTGATCGGCATCATCACTGAAAGTCGGGTCAACATCTCTTTTGCGGCTTTATTGGTGAAGGTAACCGCCAAAATGCCGGCAGGTGACGCCTGAGATGTCTGAATTAACCAAGCAATTCGGGTGGTCAGAACTTTGGTCTTGCCACTACCTGCTCCGGCCAAGATCATGGCAGACTGGGCATTTCCAGCCTCATTAACAGGCGGCAAGGTCACCGCTTCATACTGTTCTGGATTGAGATTATTAAGAATATTCGTCACATGTGCCTTTAGGTTCAACAAAAAATTATAATTGCAGCTTATGTCTAAAAATCTTTCTGATCTCGCTAAATCTTTCGAACCCTCCAACATCGAGGCCCAATGGGGTCCTGAGTGGGAAAAAAGGGGTATTGCCACCGCCACTTTGGACGACCAAAAGGCCAGTTTTTGTATCCAGCTGCCTCCGCCCAACGTCACAGGCACCCTTCATATGGGCCACGCCTTCAATCAAACGATCATGGATGGCTTAGCCAGACATGCTCGAATGAGCGGCAAAAACACCTTATGGGTTCCAGGCACTGACCATGCTGGTATCGCTACCCAGATCGTAGTTGAAAGACAGCTAGATGCTCAAAAGGTCTCTAGACACGATTTAGGGCGCGAAAAGTTCTTGGAGAAGGTCTGGGCATGGAAAGAACAATCGGGCTCCACCATCACCCGTCAAATACGTCGCCTAGGGGCATCCATTGATTGGAGCCGTGAATATTTCACAATGGACGACAAAATGTCTCAAGCCGTTGTTGAGGTCTTTGTTAGCCTATACGAGCAAGGTTTGATTTATAGAGGCAAGCGCCTTGTCAATTGGGACCCCATTCTTGGAACAGCCGTTTCAGACTTAGAAGTAGAGAGCGAAGAAGAACAAGGCTCCATGTGGCACATTCGCTACCCCTTAACCGATGGTTCGGGTCATTTAACGGTAGCCACCACTCGACCAGAAACCATGCTGGGCGACGTCGCTGTAATGGTCCACCCAGAGGATGAGCGTTATAAGCATTTAATTGGTCAAACCGTCAACTTACCTTTATCTGACCGGAAGATTCCGATCATTGCAGATGATTATGTTGACCCAGCATTTGGAACTGGCGTGGTGAAAGTTACGCCGGCTCATGACTTTAATGACTATGCCGTTGGTTTACGTCACCAACTAGAAATGATCAACATCCTAACCTTGGATGCCAAGATCAATGATCAAGCACCTCAAAAGTATCAAGGCCTGGATCGCTTTGATGCCAGAAAACTCATCGTTGCTGATTTAGAGTCTCTAAGCTTATTGGAAAAAGTGCAACCTCACACCCTCATGGTGCCAAGAGGTGACAGAACCAAATCGGTCATTGAGCCTATGCTCACGGATCAATGGTTTGTGGCGATGTCAAAGCCAACCGAACATAACTTATACCGCCCTGGTAAATCGATTGCCGAAGCTGCTCTGGATGCCGTGAAGTGCGGTGACGTGAAGTTTGTTCCAGAGAACTGGACAACCACTTACAACCAGTGGCTTGAAGGTATCCAGGATTGGTGTATCTCTCGTCAACTATGGTGGGGGCATCAAATTCCAGCTTGGTATCAAGACGATGGCAAGATTGTGGTTGCTCGCACCGAAGAGGAAGCTCAGGCCAAAGCTAAAGCCAATGGCTACACAGGTTCTCTACGTCGCGACGATGACGTGCTCGATACTTGGTTTAGCTCAGCCTTAGTGCCATTTTCATCATTAGGTTGGCCTAATAAAACTCCTGAACTAGCCCACTTCTTACCTTCATCTGCTCTAGTAACGGGTTTCGATATTATTTTCTTCTGGGTTGCCCGCATGGTCATGATGACCTGCCACTTCACCGGCAAGATTCCTTTTGAAACAGTTTATGTTCACGGCTTGGTAAGAGATGCTGAAGGACAAAAAATGAGTAAGTCCAAAGGCAATACCTTGGACCCTATCGATCTAATTGATGGCATTGATCTTGAAACTCTTTTAGCAAAACGTACAACAGGCTTGATGAATCCTAAGCAAGCCGAAAGCATTACCAAAAAGACGAAGAAAGAGTTCCCGGATGGTATCCCTGCATTTGGTACAGATGCATTGCGATTTACATTTGCATCAATGGCTACTCTTGGTCGCAGCATCAACTTTGATCAAAAGCGCTGCGAAGGTTACAGAAACTTCTGCAACAAACTTTGGAACGCCACACGATTTGTTTTGATGAACTGCCCAGGTACACCAGAGGACAACGGCATTGCTGAATGCGTGGGTGACTGCGGTCCAGAAGGTTACTTGGATTTTTCACCAGCTGATCGCTGGATTGTTTCGTTGCTGCAACGAGTGGAAGCTGATATTGATAAAGGTTTTAAAGATTACCGCTTTGACAATATCTCCACATCGATTTATCAATTTGTTTGGGATGAGTATTGTGACTGGTACCTCGAGCTCGCTAAGGTACAAATTCAAAATGGCACGCCAGCACAGCAAAGAGCAACGCGTAGAACGCTTTTGAGAGTATTAGAAACGATCTTACGTTTAGCTCACCCAGTTATTCCTTTTATTACAGAAGAACTATGGCAAATTGTTGCGCCGATTTCAGGTAAATCGTTAGAGTCACAAGAAAAACAAACGATCGCTCTTCAGCCCTACCCAATAGCCCAACCTCAAAAGATTGATGAAAAGAGTGAAGCCTGGGTTGCAGAAATAAAAGCGCTCGTCGATGCTTGCCGCAATTTACGTGGTGAGATGCAAATCTCTCCTGCCCTACGTGTTCCACTCTATGTATCTGGTAATGCAGCTTACTTAAAAGTAGCAGCACCTTATATCCAAGCCTTAGCCAAACTTTCAGAGGTCAAGATTTATGAGGATGAGGCACAGCTTGAAGCGGATGGTGCTGGTGCACCAGTAGCGATTGTGGGTAATACTAAAATTTTGCTAAAAGTTGAGATCGATGCCGCTGCTGAAAAGCAACGTCTTGGAAAAGAAATCGATCGCATTAACGGTGAAATTGCAAAAGCAAATGCCAAGTTAAATAATGAGAGCTTTGTGGCGCGAGCACCAGAGGCTGTTGTAGCGCAAGAAAAGCAACGTCTTGCTGAATTTGAGTCTCTCGTTGAAAAGCTAAAGAGCCAATTAAATCGTTTACCATCCTAATATGACTAATCCAATCACCAAAGCCGTCTTTCCTGTTGCAGGTCTAGGCACACGCTTCTTACCTGCAACAAAAGCAAGCCCTAAAGAAATGTTGAATGTCGTGGATAAGCCGCTCATTCAATATGCGGTTGAAGAAGCGATGGCAGCCGGCATCACTGAAATGATTTTTGTGACTGGTCGCAGCAAGCGCGCCATCGAAGATCACTTTGATAAAGCTTATGAATTGGAAGCTGAATTAGAGGCCAAGAACAAGCAAGAGCTACTCCAATTGGTTCGTAGCATCAAGCCAAGCCACGTTGACTGCGTCTATGTTCGTCAACCTGAAGCTCTTGGTTTAGGGCATGCCGTTCTATGTGCGGAAAAATTGATCAGAGATGAAGCTTTCGCCGTTATCTTGGCCGATGACTTATTGGACAGCCCTGTGCCAGTTATGAAACAAATGGTTGATCAATATCAGCACTACCGTAGCTCAATATTGGGTGTTGAGAAAATCTCTCCAGAACAAAGCAAATCTTATGGCGTGATCGATGGCAAAGTTTTTGAAGATCGTATCTACAAACTGAATGGCATTGTTGAGAAACCTGAGCCTGCTAACGCACCTTCGAACTTGGGCGTTGTTGGTCGATACATCTTATCTTCAAGAATCTTCGATCACATTAGAAATATCAAACCAGGCGCTGGTGGTGAGCTTCAGTTAACTGATGCCATCCAATCTTTATTGAGTCAAGAGCAGGTTTTAGCCTATGAATACGAAGGTGTTCGCTATGACTGCGGTAGCAAGTTGGGTTACCTCAAAGCAACCGTTGATTTTGCGCTTCGTCACCCAGAAGTAAAAGACGGATTTAAAGAGTTCTTAAAAACTCGCAGCCAATAAAGCGTATCGATTGATCTTCTGCCTCACTCACTTAATGAGTGAGGCTTTAAATAAAAAGGCTCGATTAATTCCTTAATCGAGCCTTTTGCGTTTCTGGTGTTTCTAGTTTTTCTACTTTGGCTTATCTATTTTTAATTAGCGACGCTTTAAATAAAAAACAAACGCCTCGCCCACTTTTTCTTGAGCCAACAAATCATTTCCGGTTTGCTTAGCAAACACCGGAAAATCAGTGGAAGAACCGGTATCTGTTGCAGTCACTTTAAGTATTTCACCACTCTGCATTTCCGCAAGCGCCTTCTTAGCTCTCAAGATCGGTAACGGGCAAGTTAAACCGGTCGCATCTACCTCTTTATCAATTTGCGATGGCGCGCTCATAGACGCTCCGCTACCCAAGCTTGAACACTCTGAAGTGCAGATGGCAAACCCTTAGGGTCTGTTCCGCCTGCCATGGCCATATCCGGCTTACCGCCACCTTTACCACCAACTTGTTGAGCAACAAAGTTCACCAAGTCGCCAGCTTTCACTTTAGCGATCGCATCAGCCGTCACACCTGCAGCCAACTGAACCTTGCCATCTTGAACAGAGGCTAAAACAATTGTTGCTGACTTTAGCTTGTTTTTAAGTTGGTCCAAAGTCTCTCTTAAAACCTTAGCATCAGCGCCCTCTAATTGAGCAGCAAGCACTTTAATACCCTTGA
Organism: Polynucleobacter sp. 30F-ANTBAC; assembly: GCF_018882385.1. Taxonomy (GTDB): domain Bacteria; phylum Pseudomonadota; class Gammaproteobacteria; order Burkholderiales; family Burkholderiaceae; genus Polynucleobacter. The sequence goes on along the minus strand of NZ_JACVON010000002.1, from coordinate 376,569 downwards.
TCTCAATGGCTTGAGACATGAGGTCATCACCTTGGCTAGCCGCTAGTTTGGAACCTAAGCGCTCGAGTTCTTTTTCGAGAGCACGGGCATGATCTTGCAACTGCGTAATACGTTGCTGTAGATCACTTGGGGTTGCTTTGAGTGCTGCAGCCAACTGGTTCACTTGCGTATCCAATTTCTGGAGGTAGGCCAAAGCGCGATCACCAGCAATGGCTTCTACTCTTCGAATACCTGCTGCTACACCGCTCTCAGCCAAGATTTTGAAAACACCGATATCACCTGTACGCTGCACATGAGTACCGCCACAAAGCTCTTTGGATGACCCAATTTCGAGAACGCGAACAGTCTCACCGTACTTCTCGCCAAACAACATCATGGCACCGGTTTTCTGCGCATCATCCAAGCTCATCACTTTTGCAGAGGCTTGTGCATTCGCTAAGATTTCAGCATTAACCAAGTCTTCGACTTGCTTGATCTCAGCCGCAGTCATTGGTGCAGTATGAGTGAAGTCAAAACGAGTTTTATCAGGATCAACTAAGGATCCTTTTTGCTGCACATGAGCACCTAGAACTTCACGCAAAGCTTTGTGCATCAAGTGAGTGGCACTGTGATGACGAATAGTGCGTAAACGACGCTCAGCATTCACCTTGGCGCCCAATTGATCACCCACCTTAATCTCACCCTCAGCAACTTGGCCATGATGACCAAAAACGTCCGCTTGAATTTTAAGAGTGTCTTCCACCTCAAATAAGCTCGATGCATTACGAAGCTCACCCGCATCACCAACCTGACCTCCAGATTCGGCATAGAAAGGCGTCTTATCTAAAACCACCACAGCACTATCACCAGCTTTAATGCTTTGAACTTGGCTACCGTCTACATACAAAGCCAACACGTTGGCTGAGTCTTGATTTAATGAGTCATAGCCATAGAAAGTGGTGGGCGCACCAGCGTACTCAAGGCCTTGAGCCATTTTGAATTTGCCAGCAGCTCTAGCTTGCTCTCGCTGACGATTCATGGCTATTTCGAAACCAGCATCATCAACAGTGACATCACGCTCTCGACATACGTCTGCCGTTAAATCCAGCGGGAATCCAAATGTGTCATGCAACTTAAATGCAGTTTCACCATCGATCACCTTCGTACCGGTCGCAAGGGCTGATTCCAAAATCTCCATGCCATTAGCAATCGTTTGGAAAAAACGCTCTTCTTCCTGTCTTAAAACTTCCGTAACACGCGCTTCATTAGCTCTTAATTCAGGATAGGCTTCACCCATCTCTTTAACGAGTGCACTAACAATTTTATGAAAGAATGGTGCGCGAGCACCTAGCTTGTAACCGTGACGAATAGCACGGCGCGTAATACGACGCAGAACATATCCACGTCCAGCATTACCAGGAATCACACCATCCACCACTGTAAAAGTACATGCACGAATATGATCAGCAATGACTTTTAGCGAAGGACTGTTAGCGTCACACTGACCCGCACCAGCACCATCCACAGCTGCCTTAGCGGCATTTAACAAATTAACGAAAAGATCGATCTCATAATTAGAATGCACATGCTGTAAAACAGCCGCAATACGCTCCAAGCCCATACCTGTATCCACGCTAGGCTTTGGCAAGGGGTGCATGACACCGTCTTCATCACGATTGAACTGCATGAAAACGTTATTCCAAATCTCAATGTAGCGATCACCATCTTCATTAGGGCTTCCAGGAGGACCTCCAGGTACATCTTCTCCATGATCAAAGAAAATTTCCGTACAAGGTCCACAAGGACCTGTATCGCCCATCATCCAGAAATTATCAGAAGCGTAACGACCACCTTTATTGTCACCAATGCGAACAATGCGCTCAGCTGGAACACCTACTTCTTTACTCCAGATTTCATAAGCTTCATCGTCTTCTGCATACACAGTCACCCATAGCTTCTCAGGAGGAAGCTTGTAAACCGTGGTGAGCAATTCCCAGGCATAACTGATCGCATCACGCTTGAAATAGTCGCCAAATGAGAAATTACCCAACATCTCAAAAAAAGTATGGTGACGGGCTGTGTAGCCAACGTTATCTAAGTCATTGTGCTTACCACCCGCTCGGATACACTTTTGAGCAGTGGTTGCTCTCGTGTACGGGCGCTTATCAAAGCCCAAGAAAACATCTTTGAATTGGTTCATACCTGCATTGGTGAATAGCAGGGTTGGATCATCCCCGGGAACAACCGGACTAGACGAGACAACTTGATGCCCCTTGGATTCAAAGAACTTTAGGAAATTTTCGCGTATTTGAGTAACTTTCATGACCATAATTATGACTCAGAGAGGCTTATCTAGCGTAAACCCTGACCAATTAAAATTTCGCCCAACCTTTAGGAAAGCTTACAATCGAGCTCTGAGACATTTTTTACAAAAAAATAGAGGGTTTTAGTATGCAAGTTCGCAGTCAAAAAGACTTTGCTTCAGGTTTGTTGTTTGTTGCAATTGGCGCAGGATTTTCCTACGTTGCAACAACGTACAGTATGGGGACATCAGCAAAAATGGGGCCAGGTTTCTTCCCATTTTGGTTAGGTTTATTACTTTCAGTGCTTGGTGCGATTATTACCATGACCGCTATGTCACAGAAGTCTCATGTGGACACGCTCGAAAAATGGCATTGGCCCTCAATTATTTGGGTTCTAGGCTCGGTTGTGTTTTTTGGTCTCGTATTGGCTCATTTAGGGCTAATGCTCTCGATATTGGCACTTGTATTTATTTCAGCTATGGCTAGCCATGAGTTTCACTGGAAAGGCACCATCGTTAACGCCATCATCTTGAATGTAATTGCCTACATTGCTTTCATCTGGGGACTGAAGCTTCAGTTCCAGGTGTGGCCAACTATCTTTACCGCTTAAACCCCTAGGAGTATTGAAATGGAATTACTAGATAATTTAGCCCTAGGCTTTAGCACTGCTTTAACCTATCAAAATCTACTTTACTGTTTAATTGGCTGCATATTAGGTACGCTGATTGGCGTTCTACCAGGCCTTGGCCCTATCGCGACGATTGCGATGCTTTTGCCTGCCACATACGCATTGCCACCTGTAGCCGCCCTCATTATGTTGGCAGGTATTTACTACGGTGCTCAATACGGTGGATCTACAACCGCCATCCTAGTTAATATTCCTGGCGAATCGGCATCCGTTGTGACCGCTATTGATGGTTATCAGATGGCTAGGCGCGGTCGTGCTGGTGTAGCTTTATTTACAGCAGGTTTCGGCTCATTCTTTGCTGGCTGCGTTGCCACATTAGTTTTGGCAGCTTTTGCTGTACCCCTATCTGAATTAGCTTTCAAATTTGGTCCCGCAGAATACTTTTCACTGATGGTTCTTGGCCTGATTGGTGCAGTTGTTTTGGCATCAGGTTCATTGATTAAAGCGATTGCTATGATTGTTTTAGGTTTGTTATTGGGCCTCGTTGGAACAGACGTTAACTCCGGTACAGCACGTTACTCATTTGATATTCCACAAATGACTGATGGTATTGGTTTCGTTGCTGTGGCAATGGGCATGTTTGGCTTTGCTGAAATCATGAACAACCTTTCACAAAAAGAAGCGCGCGAGACTTTCTTAGATAAAGTCACAAATTTGTGGCCCAACAAAACTGACTTCAAGCGCATGATGCCTTCTATTTTGCGCGGCACAACTATCGGGTCAATATTGGGTGTTCTTCCAGGTGGCGGCGCGCCTCTTGCAGCCTTCTCAGCCTACTCTCTAGAAAAGAAAACTTCTAAGTACAGCGCTGAGTTTGGTAAAGGTGCGATTGAAGGTGTTGCCGGTCCGGAATCTGCCAACAATGCAGCATCACAAACATCTTTCATTCCTTTGTTAACTCTTGGTATCCCACCTAATGCTGTGATGGCATTGATGGTTGGCGCGATGACCATTCATAACATTCAACCTGGTCCACAGGTCATGTCATCTAATCCTGCTCTTTTCTGGGGATTGATTGCCTCAATGTGGATTGGTAACTTGATGTTAATCATCTTGAACCTTCCGCTGATTGGCGTTTGGGTGAAGCTATTAACAATCCCATACAAACATCTCTATCCAGCAATCTTAGTATTTTGTTGTATTGGCGTTTATACAGTCAACAACACAACCTTTGATATCTATTTAACAGTGTTATTTGGCATTCTTGGCTACCTATTTACCAAGCTTGGTTGCGAGGCGGCACCTCTTCTCTTGGGCTTTGTATTAGGTCCTATGATGGAAGAATATTTCCGTCGTGCCATGCTCCTTTCCAGAGGCGACTACACGGTGTTCTTCTCACGCCCTCTATCCCTAGGCTTGTTAATTGCTGCTGCATTATTGGTTCTTATTGTGATGCTTCCGGCGGTTAAGAAAACACGAGAAGAAGCTTTCGTCGAAGAATAAATCTACAATACGGGTATGTCTGAAAAGAAGAACCCAAATCCTTCAAAATTCGAGACCCTAGAGGTCTCGAATTTTTTGCGCCAAATCATTGATGCTGACTTAGCCAGCGGTAAGCATGCCCAGCGACAAGATCAAGCTGGTCAGGTACTGCCAAGCGTGATCACCCGCTTTCCGCCTGAGCCTAATGGTTATCTCCATATTGGCCACGCAAAAAGTATCTGCTTAAATTTTGGCTTAGCCAAAGACTATGGCCATGCTCCTAATGGTGCTCGCTGCCATTTGCGTTTTGATGACACCAACCCTAGCAAAGAAGAAACAGAATATGTGGATAGCATCATTGATGCAGTCCATTGGCTTGGCTTTGACTGGGCTCAGGATGGGGTAACCCACCAACACTACGCTAGCGACTACTTTGACCAGTTATATGCCTTTGCTGAGACCTTGATTGAAGGGGGCAAAGCCTATATTGATAGCCAGTCAGCTGATGAAATCCATAAAAATCGTGGCAACTTTGGTCAACTAGGCACCAATAGCCCATTCAGAAATCGCAGTAGCACTGAGAATCTTGAATTATTTAGAGACATGAAGTCTGGAAAATATCCAGATGGCGCCCACGTTTTAAGACTCAAAATTGATATGTCGCACCCTAATATCGTGATGCGCGACCCGGTGATTTATCGAATTCGTCACGCCCATCACCATAGAACAGGTGATAAGTGGTGCATCTACCCTCTTTATGACTTCACGCACTGTATTTCCGATGCGATTGAAAACATCACGCATTCAATCTGTACGCTCGAATTTGAAAACAATCGCCCTCTCTACGACTGGGTTCTAAATGCCCTCAAAGAGGCAGGTGTTTTCAAAGATCCGCTACCCAAACAATATGAGTTTGCACGCTTAAATCTGACCTACGCGATCACAAGCAAACGTAAATTACTGCAATTGGTAGAAGAGAAGCGCGTTGACGGCTGGGATGATCCGCGCATGCCAACCATTGTAGGTATCCGACGCCGCGGCTTCACACCTGAAAGTATCCGCTTGTTCTGTGAGCGAATTGGTGTTTCTAAAGCGGATAGTTGGATCGATATGTCCGTTTTAGAGCAGGCACTGCGCGATGATCTAGATGCGAAAGCTGAGAGAGCCTTTGCCGTACTTAAGCCACTCAAGTTAATCTTAGATAACTTTGATGATCAAGCGGAAGAGGCATGCTCAGCGCCCAAGCACCCTCACCATGAAGATTGGGGTCGTCGAGAATTCACCCTCAGCAAAGAGTTGTGGATTGAAGAAGATGATTTCATGGCAGAACCTATTAAAGGATTCTTTAGGCTATATCCACCAAAGGATGGTCAACCTGGCAGCCGCGTGCGCTTACGCCATGGTTTTGTCATTGAGTGCACTGGCTACGACACAGATGCCCAAGGCAAGATTACTGCTGTTCATGCGCAATACTTCCCTGATAGCAAGAGCGGTACGCCCGAATCCAATAACTACAAAGTTAAAGGTAATCTTCACTGGGTGAATGCCAAAAATGCTATCAAGGCAGAAGTGCGCATTTACGATCGTTTATTTACAGATCCGCACCCTGATAGTGGTGATAAAAACTTCTTAGATGCTATGAATCCAAACTCTAAAGAAGTTATCACCGCCTATTTGGAAGCGGGACTGGGTCATATCCCAGCAGAACAACGTTTCCAGTTTGAGCGTCACGGTTACTTTGTAGCGGATCGCATTGATCATAGTGATCAAACACCCGTTTTCAATTTCTGCGTTGGCCTTAAAGATAACTGGAAGTAGAACTCAGAAAGCTCTCAACCGTGGGGTACTGAAGGCGGAAACGTAACTCATCTAAACGATGATTCTGAATACGTCTTGATTCACTCATGAATGACAGCAACATAGGGTCGACAATTTTTGCCAAATCCACTCTTTTTAATCTTGGTGGTTTGGTAAGACTGAAAGTCTGGGCAACCAAGTCAAAGTAGTCGCCCATCTTCATTTGGCTATCATCGCAAGCATTGATTAAGCGTTGTGCTGGCGCTCTGTTCATTGCATAAACAATCAACCTTGCCAGATCATCTGCATGGATATGGTTGGTATAGACATCTTCTTCAGCAGACAAAGCAGGAGATTGTTTTTTTAAACGCTCAATCGGTAGACGATCACCGGCATAAATGCCAGGAACCCGCAGGATGCTGGTTTTAACCCCTTCAGAGAGGCCCCAAGAACGGATTTGAGCCTCAGCAGAGACTCTTCGTATAGCCCGGGCACTAGTAGGGTTAGTTGGACGTGTTTCATCAATAACGTCACCACCACAGTCCCCATAGACCCCTGTCGTACTAATATATGTCAGTTGCCTGATAAATCCCCTGTGCTGGGCTAAAATCCTGAGTAAGTTGCGCGTTCGTGTGTCTACTTGGCCCTGATTAGGTGGGGGTGCCAAATGGATGACTTGCTGAGCCAGCTGCGATAAACGCCATAAGGTAGTAGGTTGGTCTAAATTTCCATGGATTGGAATAGCACCTGCTTCTCTTAATGAGTTAACCCTATCCAAAGATGACGTCAGGGCAAATACCCGATACCGATTCTTTAAAAGAGATAGCAATCGCAGGCCCACGTCGCCGCAGCCAATGATTAATATTCTAGGTTTACCGAAACGTTGCATGTGCTCAATCGTAATGCTTTAAAAAAGGAAAGTCAGTGTCTTATCAAATTACCATTAAAAATAGTGGAAAAACATTTACCGCTAACAGCGATGAAACAGTTTTAGAGGCTGCTCTGAAACAAGGCATTAATTTACCTTATGGCTGCAAAAACGGTGCTTGCGGCTCATGCAAAGGAAAAGTTGAATCAGGCCAAGTGACACATGGCAACCACAGTGAAAAAGCCCTACCCCCTGAAGAAGCATTCAATGGTGCCGCTCTATTTTGCTGCGCCAAAGCTCAATCTGACTGTGTGATTGATGTTAAAGAAGTTGAAGGCGCAGGCGATATTGCCATCAAAAAGGTTCCTTGCCGCGTGAGTAGCTTAGATCGAGTAACAGATGATGTGGTGATTGTGAAGCTACAACTACCAGCTACTGAAAAGTTTCAGTTCCTAGCGGGGCAATATATCGAATTCCTTCTTAAAGATAAGCGTCGCGCTTACTCTTTGGCAAGCGCCCCTCATGAAGAAGGCCCGATTGAGTTACACATCCGACACATGCCAGGCGGTTCATTTACCGATTTTGTATTTGGCACAGCAGAATCAGGCACGATGATGAAAGAAAAAGACATCTTGCGCTTTGAAGGTCCGCTCGGCAGCTTTATTTTGCGTGACTCAGAAAAGCCCATCATTTTTATTGCATCTGGTACCGGGTTTGCTCCGATTAGAGGCATGATTGAACACATGCGTCACGAGGGCATTCAACGTCCGATGAAGCTTTACTGGGGTGGTCGTCGTCCAAAAGATTTTTATCGCCATGAGCTCTGCTTATCTTGGGCAAAAGAGATCCCAGGATTTGAATACATCCCTGTCGCATCCGATGCCTTACCAGAAGATAACTGGACAGGAAGAACTGGTTTTGTTCATCAAGCAGCGATGGCAGATAATCCTGACATGTCTGGCTATCAGGTTTACGCTTGTGGTGCGCCGATTGTTGTTGAATCAGCAAAGAACGATTTCGTTGCAAAATGCCAATTACCAGACGATGAGTTTTATGCCGATGCATTTACATCTGCAGCAGATTTAGCTAAAAAAGCAGCTCTTAGTACAACTGCCTCTTAATCAATAAAGGTTTTCTAGATAACTATGAACACAACAGCTCAAAGCAAAATTGATACTCACTCAGTGATGTACATCACTAAGCGACCAGAAATTATGTTTGTTGAAGGTCATGGGTCATGGTTAGTTGATGACCATGGCAAAAAGTATCTTGATTTCTTGCAAGGTTGGGCTGTTAACTGCTTAGGTCACTCCAACCCCGGCATCATTGAAGCGCTTGACGCCCAGGCTAGAAAAGTAATTAATCCAAGCCCTGCTTTTTACAATCAACCCATGATTGAGTTAGCTAACTTGCTAACCAGTCACAGCTGCTTTAATAAAGTTTTCTTTGCTAACAGCGGCGCTGAAGCGAATGAAGGCGCTATCAAATTAGCGCGCAAGTGGGGCAAGCTGCATAAAAATCACGCTTACGAAATCATCACGTTTAATCACAGCTTCCACGGCAGAACCTTAGCTACTATGAGTGCTTCTGGCAAAGAAGGTTGGGATACGATGTTTGCACCGCAAGTACCTGGCTTTCCTAAAGCAGAATTGAATGATCTTGCCTCAGTTGAGAAACTGATCACTGATAAAACCGTTGCCGTTATGCTTGAACCGGTTCAAGGTGAAGGCGGCGTGATCCCAGCTAGCCATGAATTTATGCGTGACCTCAGAGCTCTTACCAAGAAAAACAATATCCTATTAATTGTTGATGAAGTTCAAGCCGGATGTGGTCGAACAGGAAAGTTATTTGCTCACCAACTTTATGACATCACGCCCGACATCATGACACTTGGCAAAGGCATTGGGGGCGGTGTCCCTTTGGCAGCCTTGTTAGCAACTGATGAAGTAGCTTGTTTTGAACCCGGCGATCAGGGCGGCACCTATAACGGTAATCCATTAATGACCGCAGTTGGTTGCAGTGTTATCAACCAATTGATAGCACCTGGATTTTTAGAAGAAGTTCAAGCCAAGGGTGCTTACTTGAGAGAGTTATTACTCAAACTAAGTTATGAGCTAGGTCTGGATGGCGAACGCGGTGAAGGCTTATTAAGAGCCCTCAAACTCAAAAGTGATATTGGCCCAGAGATTGTTGAGCGCGCTCGCAATCTTGAGCCTATTGGATTACTCCTTAATTCACCTCGCCCTAACCTATTGCGCTTCATGCCTGCATTGAACATTAGTCGTGAAGAGCTAAAGCAAATGGTTGATATGCTGAAAGAAATTATTCAATCAATTAAATAAGCTTCAATCGATCAGTAATAAAAAAACGCCTCAACTAACAAAAGTGAGGCGTTTTTTATGAGCCATACATCTTAAGATAAGCCTTTAGGCAATGGGAATGCTGTGTTCTCAATAATGCCGTCAAGCACTCGTACGTTTCGCGGCCCCATTTCTTTTATACGTTCAATGATGGATTGCGCCAAACTTTCAGGGGCTGATGCACCTGCCGTTAATCCAATACGTTTTTTATTAAGAAACCATTCCGGTTCGAGCTGGCTGGGATGATCCACCATGTAGGAAACAACCCCCAACTTTTCAGACAATTCTCTCAAGCGATTAGAGTTAGAGCTATTAGGGCTCCCCACCACAATCACTAGATCAACTTGTGGTGCCATAAATTTAACTGCGTCTTGGCGATTTTGGGTAGCGTAGCAAATGTCTTGTTTTTTAGGTTGAGCGATATCTGGAAATTTCTTCTTTAAAGCATCAACAATTTCCTTGGTCTCATCAACCGATAACGTTGTTTGAGTCACATAGGCAACTTTACTTGTTGCCGGCAATGCAAGTAACTCAACATCCTGAACGTTTTCCACGAGTTCGATGCCATCTGGTGCCTGGCCCATGGTGCCCTCAACTTCAGGATGACCTCGATGACCAATCATGATGATATGCAGACCTTCTCTGCGCATTTTGCTCACTTCAACATGCACCTTCGTAACCAAAGGACAAGTTGCGTCAAATATTTTCAAACCGCGCTCTTCTGCCTCTTGCCTCACTGCAGGAGCTACTCCATGAGCGCTAAAAATAACGGTATTACCTGGGGGTACTTCACTCAAGTCATCAATGAAGACCGCACCTCTAGCACGCAGATCATTGACAACATAGGCGTTATGCACAATTTCATGACGCACATAAATAGGCGCCCCAAATTTCTGCAAAGCTTGTTCAACAATCGTAATTGCTCGATCAACCCCTGCACAAAATCCTCTCGGTTGAGCCAAGAGAATTTCACTAGCAGCGCTATCGCTGCCAACGTGATTCAGGGATTGATCCGTAGGATTCATTTATTAAAGAATGCCTATGATTTCAACTTCAAACTGAATTGTTTTTCCAGCCAATGGATGATTGAAATCAAACATGGCCGAATCTTCATTAATAGACACCAATGTGCCAGAATACTTTGCGCCATTAGGCGCATTGAACTCAATCATATCGCCAGGCAAATACTCTTCTTCTGGCGAACTATTTTCTTTCAATGTTGCCAAAGAAATCTCTCTGATCAAATCTGGATTCTTTACGCCAAATGCAGCCTCAGGCTCCAACGTGAAAGTTTTTCTTTCGCCATCAGCCATACCAATCATGACCTCTTCCAAACTCGGAGAGAACTGTCCTGTGCCCATCATCAAAGTCGCGGGCTTATCCTCAAAAGTATTGATCAAATCACCGCCCTCAGGAAGGATGATCCGATAGTTCAGAGTCAAGAAAGATGTTGCGGTAACTACGGCACCGCCGGCCACATTTGTATTCGTCATCATGCCATTTTAACTACCCTTGAGAAATCTGTTCAAACAATAAAAAATGAAGCCACAGAAGGACCTCGTCCTAGGGAGAAGCTGCTTTCTAGCGGGCCAGACAACATGACTGACGCTGAACTACTCGCTATTCTTCTAAGAACCGGTAGCCAGGGTGAAAACTCTCTAAACTTATCCAGGCGCCTTCTGAATGAATTTGGCTCGATCAGCGCCCTCTTGAATGCCAGCTACAAAGATTTACATCCGTTTAAAGGAATTGGTGTGGCCAAGTGGTCTCAACTCAAGGTGATCTATGAATTGGTTCAAAGAAGCTTTCTAGAAAAATTACAGCAACAGAATGTTTTATCTTCTACAGGTTTAGTAAAAAACTACCTAATTTCTTTAATTGGTCACAAAGAACATGAGGTTTTTGTCTGCCTCTATCTTGATAACCATCTCCGCTTAATTAGTTGTCACGAGATATTTAGAGGGTCAATTGATGAAACAACCGTCCACATTAGGGAAATTGCTAAAGAATGTTTACTGAGAAATGCCAGTTATTTAATCATTGCCCACAACCACCCAAGTGGTCACCTAGACCCCAGTGAGGCAGATCTGACTTTAACGCACTCGTTACACAAGGCCCTCCAATTAATTGAAATTCAGTTGCTTGACCACTGCATCGTTGCTAGGCATGGGGCTGTATCCTTAATGGACCTAAAAATAATGCCTAAATAATCATCAAAACGGTAGTGAGCACTAACTTTATTTAATGTTTATTTGAATTATTTTTTGATTTATTAGTAAATAAACACCCAAGAGAGTGGAATACTTTTGAACCACCTGCTACAATCTTTTCTTTTCGCACTTTAAGGAGCGTGTCATGGCGAGAGTATGCCAAGTCACAGGGAAGAAGCCGATGGTCGGCAACAATGTTTCCCACGCAAACAATAAGACTAAACGTCGCTTTTTGCCAAACTTGCAAAATCGTCGTTTTTGGGTTGAATCAGAAAACCGTTGGGTGAGCTTACGCATCGCCAACGCCGGTCTTCGCATGATCGATAAAGTAGGCATTGACGCTGTATTAGCGGATTTGCGTGCTCGCGGTGAAATCTAAGGAGCAGCAAAATGGCTAAAGGTGGACGCGAAAAAATCAAGTTAGAGTCGACAGCTGGTACAGGTCACTTCTACACAACGACAAAAAACAAACGTAACATGCCTGAGAAAATGGAAATCATGAAGTTTGATCCAAAAGCTCGTAAGCACGTTTCATACAAAGAAACAAAGATTAAGTAATTAACCTTTGCTTCAAAAATAAAGCCCGCTTCTAGCGGGCTTTATTTTTTGCTTCTGATTAAGGGCTAACCTCGAATGGAAGTTAGCCGCTTAAGTCACTTAGATCGTATAGCGACGTAGGCGCAATGAGAAGTCTTTAAGACCTGTCATGCCGCTGCTCTCAGCTCTTTGGCACCAAGCTTGTAACTGAGCAGTTAACTGCTCTTTCGTGACGTGTGAACGTTCCCATAATGAAGCAAGTTCACGACGCATCTCAACCATTAACTTGACTGACTTATTGGTCAAAATAAGATTTTCAAGGCGCTGCTTCTCATTAGCCGTTAACTTAGCCTCATCTTTGTATAACCAAAGATGCTGATCACCGTACTGGCTAGCTAATTCACGAACACGCACAACTTCAGCATCAAAGGTCTGGCGCAATGCTTTTGAATAACGCGCCATGACTTCATAACGGTTAGCAATAACTGCCTGCAAAGTCTTTTCTGAAGCCGCAGAAACCTCAGTCAGAATAGGCTTAGGAGGCAATTTCTTCACTGTAGCCAATCCCAATATCTCTAAAGTTCGTATGTAAGCCCAACCAATATCAAACTCGTACCACTTATTGGATAGCTTAGCGCTAGTGGCATAAGTATGATGGTTATTGTGTAACTCTTCGCCACCAATCAAAATGCCCCACGGAAACACATTGGTCGAGGCGTCCACGCAGTCGTAGTTGCGATAACCCCAATAGTGTCCAATACCATTAATAATGCCAGCGGCTGTAATTGGAATCCACAACATCTGAACGGCCCATACAGTAACGCCCAATACGCCAAAAAGAATCACATCAATGATGAGCATCAAGGCAACACCTTGCCACTGATACTTGGAATATAAATTCTTTTCAATCCAGTCATCCGGCGTACCGTGACCAAATTTCTCAATCGTTTCTTTGTTCTTGGCTTCAGCACGATACAACTCCGCACCTCGAGATAAGACTGTCTCGATACCTAGAATCTGCGGGCTATGAGGATCATCGACTGTTTCGCACTTAGCGTGATGCTTGCGATGAATCGCAGCCCACTGTTTAGTTACCATACCAGTGGTTAACCATAACCAGAAGCGGAAAAAATGAGAGGGGATCGCATGCAACTCTAATGCGCGATGAGCCTGGCAACGATGCAAAAAGATCGTCACGCTAGCAATAGTGATGTGGGTCAGCAATAAGGTGATCAATAGCACTTGCCACCATGACCAATTTAAATAGCCATTAGCCAAACCGTTTAAAACAAAATCCCTTGTACTTTCTAACCAAGCCATGCGGCGGTTCCTCTCAATTAACTTAAGAGTCTATTTTAACAAGTATTTGGATTTTTTTAAAAGGAAGTGAAAAAGTCTTGATGAAGATCATGTTTTTTAGAAACAAATTAACGCCAATTAATAAAAATTAGCGTTAATTATCTAAAATTAGGCTTTTCTCTCTAAGATGGCGCCAAAAAAGCCATCCGTGCCGTGAATATGCGGGAATAGCTGCCAGTAACTGGATCCTTCGCTTGCTCCAATTGGCAAATCACCCATCATTGGGAAGCTGCCTTTTAGTACATCTTTAGGATCTTTTAGCTCAAAATTCTCATTTTTAGCTAAAAAAGCCTCGACCACACCTTGGTTTTCTTGCTGAATCAAACTGCAGGTTGCATACACGATGCGACCACCTGGTTTTAACAAGCGAGCCGCTGAGGTCAGAATAGAAAGCTGTTTTTGAGTCAATTCAGCAACACTTTGAGGAGATTGGCGCCACTTTAAGTCTGGATTGCGACGCAAAGTCCCTAAACCGCTACAGGGCGCATCGACTAAGACACGATCAATCTTGCCCGCCAAGCGCTTCACCTTGGCATCATTTTCATTATCAATCCATACTGGATGCACGTTCGACAAGCCACTCTTGGCTAGACGAGGCTTCAAGTTAGCTAAGCGCTTCTCTGACACATCAAAGGCATATAGTCGGCCACTGGATCGCATCATGGCACCAAGGGATAGGGTTTTACCGCCAGCACCAGCACAGAAATCCACCACCATCTCACCACGTTTAGGCTCTAAAAGCATACTTAGTAGCTGACTACCCTCATCTTGAACTTCAACCAACCCTTTTTTGAAGAATTCTTGAGTTTGTAAGGCAGGCTTACCCTTTAAACGCACTCCATTTGGTGCGTAGGGTGTCGGTTCAGCCGTGTAACGGCCACCAAGGTCATTTAAAAGGGCTAGAAGCTCTTCTCGCTGAGCTTTGATGGTGTTGACACGTAAATCCAAAGGCGCAGCCTTGAGCATCGCTTCTGCCAAAGGTAAGCATTCATTTTTAGGAACGGATGAGCCTAACGCACTCCAAATCCATTCAGGCAGATTAACCCGGGTCAATACCGCCAAAGTGTCGCGTTCAATCATGCCAAAACGCTTGAGCCACTCAACCTCATTTGGCTGAACCACAAAGGCCAAGTCCGCTAAGGCGCTCTCGGCGCGATTACCAGTACCTAAACCACTCTCAATCAGAGTGACAAATAGAGCTAACAGGGCTAAGCGACGACCCAAAGGACCTGCCCCACTCTCAGCAAACTGAGAAATCTCCGTCTTACGACGAATAAATGCAAACGACGCCTCAGCAATTAAAGCGCGATCTCGATTACCCAAACGGGGTTGAGAACGGAAATAGCGGCTAACAACCATGTCAGCTGGGTGGGCAAAACGCATTAACTCTGCAATAACAACAGATAGATGCTCAACGTGTTGTGGCAAGGCTTTTGCCCTTGAGGCCACGGCTTTTGAATCAATAGCCATTAATTTACTTATCCTGCGATACGAGTAACTGAGACTCTGGTGGACTAACCAAAACGCGGTTTTGATCAATAGAAATGCGATTATCAATGAACCAGCGCACAGCGCGAGGATAAATGATGTGCTCTTGTTTTAAAACACGCTGCGCCAGGGTGTCCGGAGTGTCCCCAGAAACCACTGGAACAGAGGCCTGAAGGACGATCGGACCATGATCTAGAGCCTCAGTGACAAAGTGGACGGTTGCCCCATGCTCTTGCACACCAGCCTCCAAAGCCTGCTCATGAGTCGCCAAACCTGGGAAAAGCGGCAATAAAGAGGGGTGAATATTGAGTAAGCGACCCTCGTAATGCTGCACAAAGTCGGCCGTCAAGATCCTCATAAACCCAGCCAAAACCACCAAATCAGGCTGATACGTATCAATTAGCTTGATTAATGCGGCATCAAACGCCTGTCGACTTTCGAACTGGCGATGATCCAAAGACTCGGCTGGAATGTTGTGAGACCTAGCAAAATCAAGGCCTCCAGCGTCTGGACGGTTCGAAATAACCGCTGAAATTTTAGCTGGCCAGGCCTCTTTTTGAGCGGCACGAACGATGGCTTCCATATTGGAACCACGTCCTGAAATAAGAATAACAATTGAAGTCATGCCCACCAATATAATTCATACCGTAACGTGAAAGTAATTAGAGGCATCCCTCCTGTCGCAAATTGGACCCCCTGCGCCCTAACCATCGGTAATTTTGATGGCGTGCATCGGGGGCATCAGGCATTGCTCAAAAAATTAGTTGAAACAGCAAAAGAACAAAATATTCCATCTTGCGTGATGACCTTTGAGCCTCACCCTATTGAATACTTTGCCCCAGAAAAAGCTCCTGCAAGAATTTTAAGTTTGCGAGATAAGCTAGAAGCACTTGCTGAAGTGGGTATTGATAAAGTGTGGGTGATTCACTTCAATCAAGACTTTGCCAATCTGAGCCCCGAAGAATTTGTTAAAAATATCTTAGTCGATGGATTGCAAGTGCAATCCATCTTGATCGGCGATGACTTTCACTATGGAGCTAAAAGAGCTGGTAATTTCTCCAGCTTAGTTGAAGCTGGGATCCAGTATGGATTTAGCGTGGCGAGTATGCCCACTCTTGAGGAAAATCAAGTACGCATTTCCAGTTCAGCTACCAGAAGCTCCCTAGCCCAAGGAAACCTCAAGTTAGCTCGCCAATTATTAGGTAGACCCTACATGCTGAGCGGTCACGTGCTCCACGGTCAGAAATTAGGCCGCACCTTGGGCTTCCCTACCTTGAATATCTCTTTGGCTAATAAAACACATCCAAGAAAGCCTGCCGCACAAGGTATTTTTATCGCACAAGTACACGGCTTAAGCGACAATCCATTACCAGCTGTTGCAAGCCTTGGTCAAAGACCTACGGTTGATGATTCAGGAAGATACTTACTAGAAGTTCATATCTTTAATTTCAAACAATTTGTGTACGGAAAATTAGTGCGCATCGAATTGATTGAGAAAATAAGAGATGAAGAAAAATACAACGATTTGGAAACATTACAAAACGCCATCAACCAAGATGCAGCTATAGCAAAAAATTACTTTGAAATAACCGACCATGTCTGAAAATAAAAAAAATTCTTACCCCGTTAACTTACTTGATACCGCATTTCCAATGCGGGGCGATCTACCCAAACGTGAACCACTTTGGGTAAAAGAGTGGCAAGAAAAAAAGATTTACCAAAAAATCAGAGAAGCCAAGGCGGGCAAAAAGAAATTTATTCTTCACGATGGCCCTCCTTATGCCAATGGCGATATTCACATTGGCCATGCTGTTAACAAAATCTTAAAAGATATGATCGTTAAAGCCAAAGGCTTTTCCGGTCATGACGCGCTATATGTCCCAGGCTGGGATTGCCACGGCATGCCGATTGAAATTCAAATTGAAAAACAGTTTGGCAAGCATCTGCCTACTGCAGAAGTTCAAGCAAAGGCACGCGCTTACGCACAAGTTCAAGTCGATAAGCAGAAAAAAGATTTTGAGCGCTTGGGTGTTTTAGGCGATTGGCAAAACCCATACCTCACGATGGATTACAAAAATGAAGCCGATGAAATTCGTGCGCTGGGCAAAATTTTTGAAAAAGGCTATGTCTATAGAGGCTTAAAACCAGTTAACTGGTGTTTTGATTGCGGCTCTGCTTTGGCTGAGGCTGAAGTGGAATACCAAGACAAAGTAGACCTAGCTGTTGATGTGGGATTTGCTTTCCCAGAAGATCAACTCAGCTTGATTGCAAAAGCCTTTGGTTTGAGTAGCTTACCTAAAAATGAAGGCATGGCCGTGATATGGACCACGACACCATGGACCATTCCTTCTAACCAGGCACTCAATGCTCACCCTGAAATTGAATACGCATTGGTTGATACCGCGAGAGGATTACTCATCCTCGCTAAAGATCGCATTGAAGCTTGCTTAAAAGACTATGAACTAGAAGGTCAAGTCATTGGCACTTGCCTGGGTCAGGCGCTGGCGGGCCTAGAGTTCCATCACCCATTAGCTAAAGCAGATAAAGGCTTTGACAGACGATCACCTATTTACTTGGCTGATTACGTCACAATCGATAGCGGTACTGGCTTAGTGCACTGCGCACCAGCTTATGGTGAAGAAGACTTTAAGTCATGCAAATCAAACGGGCTTAAAGATCAAGATATTTTGAACCCCGTGATGGGCGATGGCGTTTACGCTTCTTGGTTGCCTTTGTTTGCAGGCTTGTCCATCTGGAAGGCCAACCCTCAAATTGTTGAGACGCTTCAACAGGCAGGCTCATTGCTTCACTCAGCCAAACTCAATCACTCTTACATGCACTGCTGGAGACATAAAACTCCGGTCGTCTATCGCGCTACAGCGCAATGGTTTGCGAGCATGGATAAAAAACCGCATGAAGGGGCCAGTCTTCGTGAAACAGCTCTAGCCGGTATTGAGACAACTGAATTCTTCCCGGCATGGGGTAAGCAGCGCTTAAGCAGCATGATTGCTAATCGCCCAGATTGGACCCTATCAAGACAACGTCAATGGGGTGTCCCCATGGCCTTTTTGGTACATAAGGAAACGGGTGAGCCTCATCCTCGCACACCTGAGTTACTTGAAAAAGTTGCCGCTCGAGTTGAAAAAGAAGGCATCGAAGCATGGCAAGCCATGGATGTTCAAGAATTGCTTGGCGATGAAGCCGCCATGTATGAAAAAAATAAAGATACCTTGGACGTTTGGTTTGACTCAGGCACAACGCACTGGCACGTGATTCGTGGCTCTCACGCCTCAACCTTATCCGATGCATCTAGAGACAACCCGGAAGGCCGTTGGGCAGATCTTTACCTAGAAGGCTCAGATCAACATCGTGGTTGGTTCCACTCATCACTTTTAACCGGCGCCATGTTAGATGGCAAACCACCTTATAAAGCACTTCTGACACACGGCTTCACGGTCGACGGTCAGGGACGCAAGATGAGTAAATCGATTGGCAATGTGATCGCCCCTCAAGAAGTGGCTGACAAGATGGGCGCTGAAATTATTCGTCTATGGGTTGCATCAACAGATTACTCAGGCGAAATGACCATCTCTGATGAAATTCTGAAGCGCGTTGTTGAAAGCTACCGTCGCATCCGAAATACATTGCGATTCTTATTGGCCAACTTATCTGACTTTGATATCAAACAGCACCATATGGATAGCAAGGATTGGTTAGAGATTGACCAATATGCATTAGCCCTCACTGCTTCTGTTCAAAAAGATTTGATGGCGCATTACGATAAATATGAATTCCATCCAGCGGTATCTCGATTGATGACCTTCTGCTCTGAAGATATGGGTGGATTCTATTTAGACATCCTCAAAGATCGTCTGTATACATTGCCAGCCGATGCAACAGCCAGACGTTCCGCTCAAAATGCTTTATTCCACATCACCCAATCTTTCCTAAGATTGATGGCACCATTCTTGTCATTTACTGCAGAAGAAGCTTGGAAGATCTTTGATCATCAAACCAATAGCAAAGACACCATTTTTACTGAAGAGTTCCATCAACTGCCAAACATTGGCAATGCGGCAGAACTTTTAGTTAAGTGGGATCGCATCCGAGCGATGCGCTCAGACATCACAAAAGCGATTGAGTTTGAACGAGAAGCTGGCAAGGTCGGATCCTCTCTTCAAGCAGAGATCCACATCATTGCACCAAGTGCAGATGCTGCATTACTAGCTTCACTGGGTGAGGATCTGCGCTTCATCACCATCACATCGAGTGCCACCATTGAAGCAAAAGCAGATGCTACAGAATTACAGGTTGTCGTCCGCTCATCTGAACATCAAAAATGCGGTCGCTGCTGGCACTATCGAGATGATGTGGGCCATGATGAGCAACATCCTAGTTTGTGCGGTCGTTGCACCAGCAATCTTTTCGGTAGCGGCGAAACTCGCCACATTGCTTAAAAGCACCTTAGGAGAACGACTTGGCCTCATATAAATCAAACAACAAGCAATCTTTATTGTTATGGCTTGGTTTATCCAGTTTTCTTTTGATACTTGATCAACTAACAAAGATCATTGCAAAAAATAACTTATTTGAGGGTGTGTCACAGCCAGTAACCAGCTTCTTAAACTGGACTTTGGTTTATAACTCAGGGGCAGCGTTTTCCTTTTTAGCTCAGGCTGGCGGTTGGCAGCGATGGTTTTTCACAGGCGTTGGCATCATTGCTGCATTAGTGATGATTTGGTTAATTCGTAAAAACTGTCATCAAACTATTTTTTCACTAGCCTTGAGTTTGATTCTAAGTGGCGCTATTGGGAATGTGATTGACCGAGTTCTTTATGGTGCTGTTGTTGATTTTGTTGACCTTCACTACATGGGTTGGCATTGGCCCGCTTTTAATATTGCTGATAGCGCCATCACGATTGGCGTCATTCTTCTCATCATTGATGAGATCAAACGCGTCAACAAATAAGAAGGTTCATTCAAATTATGAATTCTCTACAAGGTAAAAAAATACTCCTAGCTATGTCTGGGGGCATTGCCGCATTCAAAGTGGCTGAATTGGCGCGGTCATTGATTCAAGAAGGCGCTGAAGTTCAAGTGGCAATGAGTGAAGCGGCCACTCATTTCATGACACCCGTTACGATGCAAGCGCTGACAGGTAAACCGGTTTATGTGAGCCAATGGGATGCTCGCATTCCCAATAACATGGCCCATATTGAGCTGTCTCGACAAGCCGATGTTATTTTGATTGCTCCAGCTAGCGCAGACTTAATGGCTAAAATTTCTTTAGGCTTAGCGGATGATCTGATTAGTACAATTTGCCTGGCTAAAGAGTGCCCTCTTATTGTTGTTCCTGCGATGAATAAACAAATGTGGGACAACCCAGCAACCCAAAGAAATGTCGCTCAGCTCGATAAGGATGGCGTTACCGTCTTAGGGCCAACCAGTGGCTCACAGGCTTGTGGTGAGAATGGTATGGGGCGCATGCTCGAAGCCCATCAAATTCTTGAGGGAGTTATTTCTTTTTTTCAAGAAAAAGTATTAAAAGGTAAAAAAGTACTCATTACTGCTGGCCCTACCTATGAGGCCATTGATCCCGTTAGAGGCATTACCAATAAGAGTTCGGGCAAGATGGGATTTGCTTTAGCGCAGGCCGCATTAGAAGCAGGCGCCGAGGTTCATTTAATTGCAGGACCTTGCCACCTCAACACGCCCCTTGAATTTACTGGCAAGATTCAACGTACAAACGTTACCAGTGCAAAAGAGATGCATAGTGCCGTGATGAGTGACTTAACAGCGGATGTTTTCTTTTCCGTTGCAGCAGTGGCAGATTGGCATGTCAAAAATGCCAGCGCGCAGAAAATCAAAAAAGAAGTGGCTGGCTCAAATACTCCAACACTTGAGTTTGAATTAAATCCAGACATCTTGGCATCCGTTGCAGAGTCAGCGGCTAAGAATAAAAAACCCTATTGTGTCGGCTTTGCTGCTGAAACGAATGACTTAGAACGGCATGCCCAAGAAAAACGGATAAAGAAAAATATCCCTATGCTAGTTGCGAATATTGGTCCTGATACGTTTGGGCTAGATGAGAATGAGCTGCTCGTTATAGAAGAAAGTAGTTCTCAGCGCTTTGAAAAAGCCGACAAATTACATTTATCACGTCAATTAATCCGTCTTATTTCTAAAAAAATCTAATATGAAAAAACTACAAGTAAAGATTCTCGATGCCCGAATGAAAAACAATCTGCCGCAGTATGCAACTGCGGGTAGTGCAGGTTTGGATTTAAGAGCTTGCCTCGATGAAGCCATCACGATTGAGCCCGGTCAGACTGTATTGGTACCCACGGGTTTATCTATCTACCTAGATGACCCAGGCTATGCCGCCTTGATTCTGCCACGCTCAGGCTTAGGTCACAAACATGGAATCGTTCTTGGTAATTTAGTAGGTTTAATTGATTCAGACTACCAAGGTCAACTCATGGTGAGCACTTGGAATCGTGGTCAAACCGCTTTTAAATTAGAGCCTATGGAACGTTTAGCACAGTTGGTCATTGTGCCAGTGGCTCAGGTTGAATGGTCAGAAGTAGAAGAGTTCACCGCCAGCGAAAGAGGTGCTGGCGGCTTTGGAAGTACAGGACGAGCCTAAGCAGGCTATTTAGACTGCAGAACAGATTAAATCTGTTCTGCCTCTGTTTTACCTGATGAGACTTTTTTAACAGCAGATCTTACGGGTGCTTCAAAATCCAAATGGACTTTTTCTTCAGCATCCATATCCACCACCACATGGCCACCATTGGCTAACTTACCAAATAGCAACTCATCCGCCAAAGCTTTTCTAACCAGATCCTGAATCAAGCGCTGCATTGGTCTTGCACCCATTAATGGATCAAAACCATGCTTCGCCAAATAAGTTCGTAGATTCTCAGTAAAGCTTGCATCCACCTTCTTCTCATGCAACTGCTCTTCAAGTTGCATCAAGAACTTATCCACCACTCGTAAGATGATGCTTTCATCCAAGGCTTTGAAGCCCACAATTGCATCGAGACGGTTGCGGAACTCAGGCGTAAAGGTGCGTTTGATGTCACCCATCTCGTCACCAGCTTGTCGTGCATTGGTGAAACCAATGGATGACTTCTGCATGGCTTCAGCACCAGCATTGGTGGTCATGATGATGATCACATTTCTGAAATCAGCCTTGCGACCATTGTTATCCGTCAAAGTGCCATGATCCATCACCTGCAACAAGATATTAAAAATATCTGGGTGAGCTTTTTCAATTTCATCTAATAAAAGAACGCAATGAGGCTTCTTATTGACTGCTTCCGTTAAGAGGCCACCTTGATCAAAGCCAACATAACCTGGGGGCGCACCAATTAAACGGCTCACAGCATGTCTTTCCATGTACTCCGACATGTCAAAACGAATCAACTCGATGCCCATAATGAATGCCAACTGTTTGGCTACCTCAGTTTTACCAACACCCGTTGGACCTGAGAATAAGAATGAACCAATTGGCTTATCGTCTTTACCCAAACCTGCGCGTGACATCTTGATAGCCGATGCCAACACCTCAATCGCTGGCTCTTGACCAAACACCACACTCTTAAGATCGCGATCTAAAGTTTGCAACTTACTGCGATCATCCACAGAAACTGATTGTGGCGGAATGCGTGCAATCTTAGCCACAATGTCTTCGATCTCTTGACGACCAATGGTTTTCTTTTGTTTAGACTTTGGCAAAATACGCTGGGCAGCACCGGCTTCATCAATCACATCAATAGCCTTATCAGGCAAATGACGATCATTGATATAACGACCTGATAATTCTGCCGCAGCCGTCAAAGCCGCTTGAGCATACTTAACACCATGATGCTCTTCAAACTTAGATTTCAAACCACGCAGAATTTGAACTGTTTGATCAACACTCGGCTCTAAAACATCTACCTTTTGGAAACGACGTGACAAGGCGGCATCTTTTTCAAAAATACCGCGGTACTCGTTAAAAGTGGTTGCCCCGATACACTTCATCTGACCGCTTGAAAGCGCAGGCTTGAGCAAGTTGCTAGCATCTAGCGTTCCACCCGAAGCAGCGCCTGCTCCAATCAATGTGTGGATTTCATCAATGAATAAAATCGCGTCTGGATTGTCTTTTAAATTTTTAAGAACATCTTTTAAGCGCTGCTCAAAATCGCCACGGTACTTAGTGCCTGCTAATAGGGCACCCATATCCAAGGAGTAAACAACCGCTTTTGATAAAACTTCGGGAACATCACTTTGGGTGATTCTCCAGGCAAGCCCCTCTGCAATAGCAGTTTTACCGACGCCAGCCTCACCCACTAATAATGGGTTATTTTTACGGCGGCGGCATAAGATCTGGATCACACGCTCTACTTCACCCTCACGACCAATCAATGGATCGATACGGCCTTGTTTAGCTAATACGTTGAGATTCTGGGTGTACTGCTCTAAAGGGCTATCTTTGCCACCAGAACTAGCTTCACCACCTTCAGCGCTAGACTCATTGGTTTTTGGCACCTCAGCTTGATCCTTGCGAATGCCGTGGCTGATGTAGTTAACAATATCTAAGCGAGTTAGTCCTTGCTGCTGCAAGTAATAAACAGCATGCGAATCTTTCTCACCAAAAATAGCAACCAAGACGTTAGCACCCGTTACCTCTTTCTTACCATTAGAGGTGGATTGAACATGCATGATGGCGCGCTGGATAACGCGCTGAAAGCCTAAAGTGGGTTGAGTATCTACTTCAGCCGATCCTGGTACCAGTGGAGTATTGTCATTAATGAAGTTTTTAAGATTACTCTTAATGTCATCAATATTGACAGCGCAAGCTTTTAAAACATCTGCCGCTGTTGCGTTATCCAATAACGCACAGAGCAAGTGCTCAACGGTAATAAACTCGTGACGGGATGCTCTCGCATCTACGAATGCCATATGTAGGGTTACTTCTAATTCTTGAGCAATCATGCTTCCTCCATCGTGCATTGCAAAGGGTGCCCGGCTTCACGGGATCTGTCTACCACTTGTTCTACTTTTGTCGCTGCAACATCTTTGGTGTAAACACCACAAACGCCCTTACCCTCAAGGTGAACCTGCAACATAATTCTTGTTGCACTCTCTTGATCTTTATGAAAATACTCTTGAATCACCATGACGACAAATTCCATCGGGGTGTAATCGTCATTCAATAAAACCACTCGATACATCTTCGGTGGCTGCACGCGCTCTGTTTGACGATCCATGACCGTCGCTTGATCATCCGCAATTCCTGGGAAATCGATACGGCTCGGGGATTTAGGTTTTTGACTCATATTTCCTATTCTAAACACAAGTTTGATATTTGGTATTGAGATTAATTACTAGGGATATTCATAGGTCTATTGGCTTTCCTAACAGCCAACTTGAATCTGATAAAGTGGTAGCCATTCACTGACTCAAGCTCGAATTACTATGCCTCATTTAGCCAGATTACTTATATCCGCATTATTCATTTACACCAGTCATGTGGGGGGTATATCTGCCCAAAGTATGCCTAGAGCAGAGCTGCAAGTAGGTCTTCATAAAATCACTGCTGAAGTAGCTTCAAATCAGGCCGAAAGGCAGCTGGGTCTCATGAATAGAAATTTTTTACCTTCGGATGAAGGAATGCTTTTTATTTTTGAAAGCACTGCGACTCATTGCTTTTGGATGAGGAATACCAAAATACCCCTATCCATCGCATTTATTGATCAAAGCGGGGAAATTGTGAATATAGAAGAAATGCAGGCAATGACTGAAACCAATCATTGCCCATCTAAACCAATCAGATTTGCCTTAGAAATGAACCAGGCTTGGTTTTCTAAAAAAGATATCTTGCCTGGGCATACCGTTTCAGGTCTACCCAAGCGCTAGATCTTAGCCGAAATGGCAAACGTAATGAACAGCTTGTTCAGCACGAATAACAAAGTAGCCGCCAGCCTCAACTGTCCATGATTGACCAGCAGTAAATGCTTGCTCTGGAGCGCCATTGATACTTACATGAGCAGTGCCATCCACTACGTCCATCACTTCTTTCGTGGTGAGATCAAAGCGCAAGGTGCTTGGCAAAATAACGCCAACTGACTTACGTTCACCACTTGGCAACGTCACTGTATGAGAAACACACTTACCATCAAAAAAGACATTCGCTTTTTTTCCAACTGAAACTTGATCAAATTGCATAACTTATCCTAAAAAATTAAGAACCACGTTTAATACGTGCATTGGCAGCAATACGCATACGCAATGCATTTAACTTGATGAATCCACCAGCATCTGCCTGATTGTACGCACCACCATCATCGTCAAAAGTAGCAATATTTTGGTCAAACAATGTATTCACTGAATCACGCGCTACAACTGTCACAGAGCCCTTGTATAACTTCACTCGGACAAAACCACTAACGCTTTGTTGCGTATGGTCAATTAATGTCTGTAGAGCAACACGCTCTGGCGCCCACCAGTAGCCGTTGTAAATCATGCTGGCATAGCGAGGCATCAAATCATCTTTCAAGTGAGCCACTTCACGATCTAAAGTGATACTTTCGATACCGCGGTGCGCTTTTAGAAGAATGGCGCCACCAGGAGTTTCATAACATCCACGGCTCTTCATGCCAACGTAACGGTTTTCTACAAGATCCAAACGGCCAATACCATGCGAACCACCGATTCTATTGAGCTCAGCCAGCATCTCATGAGCTTTATAACGCTTGCCGTTAATTCCAACCGCATCACCACGCTCGAACTCAATATCCAAGTACTCAGGCGCATCTGGTGCCTGCTCCGGTGAAACAGTCCAACGCCACATTGACTCCTCAGCCTCAGCTTTTGGATCTTCTAGATGGCGACCTTCGTAACTGATGTGCAATAAGTTTGCATCCATTGAATAAGGTGCACCGCCTTGCTTGTGCTTCATTTCAACAGGAATGCCATGCTTTTCAGCATAGGCTAATAATTTTTCACGAGACAAAAGATCCCACTCACGCCAAGGTGCAATCACCTTGATTGATGGATCCAATGAGTAATAACCTAACTCAAAACGAACCTGGTCATTACCTTTACCTGTTGCGCCATGCGATACAGAATCAGCACCTGTTTTATGCGCAATCTCAATTTGACGCTTAGCAATCAAAGGACGGGCAATGGATGTACCTAATAGATACTCGCCTTCATAGATCGTATTGGCACGGAACATAGGGAACACAAAATCCCTAACAAACTCTTCGCGCAAGTCATCAATAAAAATATTTTCTGGCTTAATGCCAAACTGAAGTGCTTTTGCACGAGCAGGCTCTAACTCTTCACCTTGGCCCAAATCTGCTGTGAATGTAACGATTTCACATTGATACGTATCTTGAAGCCACTTCAAAATCACACTGGTATCTAAACCGCCTGAATAAGCTAGAACAACTTTTTTAATGTCTGACATATTTATCTACGTTAAATTAAATTTTTAATAAAAATTACAACTTGCCACACAGCAAGAATTCCATCAGCGCTTTTTGAACATGCAAGCGATTTTCAGCCTCATCCCAAACAACACTTTGCGACCCATCAATCACAGAAGCAGCAACTTCTTCACCTCTATGTGCCGGTAAACAATGCATGAAAAGAGCATCTGCATGAGCAGCCGCCATCAACTCGTCGGTCACCATCCAGTTTTTAAATGCCTTTAAACGAGCTTGGTTCTCATCTTCGTAACCCATGCTAGTCCACACATCGGTAGTAACTAAATCAGCCCCTTTGCAAGCATCCAAGGGGTTTTGAAAGACCGTTAAATGTTTCTTAGCCTGTGCACTAAGTAATTTTTCATCCAACTGATAACCTGGTGGCGCAGAGAAATTCACTTTGAAATCTAAGATTTCAGCAGCCTGTACCCAGGTGTAGGCCATATTATTGGCATCACCAATCCAGGCAATTGTTTTGCCTTTGATATCTGCGCGATGTTCTACAAATGTAAAGATATCTGCCAAAACTTGGCAAGGATGGTATTCGTTAGTGAGGCCATTGATTACTGGCACTCTGGAATTAGATGCAAAACGCTCAATGATGTCTTGTCCGAATGTCCGAATCATGATGATATCGGTCATTCTTGAAATCACTTGAGCCGCATCTTCTACAGGCTCACCACGACCAAGCTGGGTATCTTTGGTGTTTAAGAAGACGGCATGACCACCCAATTGGTGAATACCTGCTTCAAAAGATAAACGTGTACGTGTGGAATTTTTTTCAAAAATCATTGCAAGCGTTCGATCGTGCAATGGATGCCAAGTCTCATATCTTTTGAACTTGGCTTTTAGAAACTCAGCTCGCTGAAGTAAATAAGCGTACTCATCCGCGCTGAAATCAGCAAATTGTAGGTAGTGCCTGACTGGAATATTCGACAACATAGCTATTCACGCCTAATTAATTCAAATATCTATTCAACAAGGGTTCAGACTGATAAAATCTAGGGGTTATCCCGAATTTCAACTATTTATACAGCAAAGACATCGTGACGACCAAACAATTCTTTATCCAAGGTCTTACTCACGATGGCAAACCATTCAGACCCAGTGATTGGGCTGAGAGACTTTGCGGCGTTATGGCCCAGTTCCGACCTGACGGCGACACAAGCGACCCTCGCTTCACCTACTCACCCTACGTCAAACCCGTCAATATTGCCGGTATCAAATGCGTGGTGGTGGATGAAAGGCTCAATGAAATTGAGCCAAAAGCCATGGATTTCGTCAAAAACTTCGCTAAAGACAATAATCTACCTATTGTTGAAGCCTGCGAAATACCTACAAAATCACCTAACTAAAAATAAAAAACCCGCTCCGTACTAGGGAACGGGCTCATTTTTAACCTAAATAAATTAGGCTGTCATGCCTTTAATAGCTGCAGATAAGCGAGATTTTGTTCTCGCAGCAGTGTTTTTATGCACTACTTTTTTATCAGCAATCTTATCGATTGTTGCCTGCGCAGCCTGGAAAACCTTAGCTGCAGCATCTTTATCACCTGCGTCAACGGCTTTACGCACAGTCTTGATAGCTGTACGAAGACGTGAACGCAAGCTTGAGTTGTGTTCATTTTGAGAAACTGCCTGGCGGGCACGTTTACGAGCTTGGGCGGTATTTGCCATGTTTGTAACCTTTAGGGGTATTGCCAAAAGAAAAAGATTATAACTTATCCTGAGCAAGGCTACCACCCCTGCCAGAAATCTGTAAAACTACGCCTGTGAATTTATTATCTGCAGCCGCCAAAATAAGTAGCCTAACGATGCTATCCCGCATCACAGGGCTACTGAGAGAAACACTGATTGCCCGTACCTACGGGGCTTCCGAGTGGACTGACGCCTTTAATGTGGCCTTTAGAATCCCCAATTTACTCCGGAGACTGTTCGCAGAAGGCGCTTTTTCTCAGGCATTTGTGCCAGTTTTGGGTGAAACATCGACAAAAGAGGGCCAAGAAGGCACCTTTTTGATGGTTTCTGCCATTGCAACCATCTTATTTTGGTCTTTGATCCTGACTGTTTTAGTAGGTGTTATAGGCGCCCCTTGGCTTATTTTCATCATTGCCTCGGGTTTTAACGATAGCGGCGCCCATGAGGCTAGCGTAGTTCTCACCAGGATCATGTTCCCCTATATTGGCCTCATTTCTATGGTGTCGCTCTCAGCGGGCATCCTAAATACCTATAAAAAATTCGCCATACCGGCCTTTACCCCTGTTTTACTCAATTTATCGATGATTTTTTCATCATGGTTGCTGTCACCCTATTTTGAGACGCCCATCTATGCCTTAGGTATTGGTGTTATTTTGGGCGGGATCACGCAGTTAGCCATTCAAATCCCAGCACTTAAAAAAATTGGCTTGTTACCTAAAATTAGCTTTGGCTGGGGCAATATCAAAAATGCCTGGAACCATCCAGGGGCCAAAAAAGTTTTAAAACTGATGTTGCCCGCTTTATTTGCAGTTTCTGTTGCTCAACTGTCGTTAATCATTAATACCAACATTGCCTCACACTTAACTGCGGGCAGCGTTTCATGGTTATCGTATGCCGACAGATTGATGGAATTCCCAACAGCGCTCTTGGGCGTGGCGATTGCCACAGTTTTACTGCCTAGCTTAAGTCGCGCTAACACGCTGCAAGATGACGCTCAAATTGCAAAATTAATGGATTGGGGTTTAAAGCTCACATTCATGTTGGCTGCACCTGCTGCAATGGCATTACTGGTATTTGGTCAACCACTCGCCGCAGTGCTTTATCACTACGGGCAATTTAATGCTCTTGATGTGGCTATGACGCGACAAGCTTTGGGCGCTTATGGCGTTGGTTTGGTTGGCTTGATTCTGATCAAAATTTTAGCGCCCGCCTACTACTCAAGACAGGACATTAAAACCCCGGTCAAGATTGCTATTCGTGTATTGGTGTTAACTCAATTAGCCAACATCATTTTAGTGCCTTGGCTCAACCATACTGGTCTAGCACTATCCATTGGATTAGGCGCCATACTTAATGCCGCTATGCTTTGGAGAGGTCTCAACCAGAAAGGGATCTTGCTTAAGAATGCTGGATGGCTCAAATTCTTTATAAGATTACTGATTGCTCTTGCAGCTGTCACCGTTGTTTTTTATTTTGGCGCCCAGCAGCATGACTGGATTGAGCTTCGCAATACGCCAATGATTAGAATAGGATGGCTCTTCATTTGGTTAACCTTTGCTGCAATTGTCTATTTAGGCAGCTTATGGATTACCGGCTTTAGAACCAAAGATTTTTTATACCAAGCAAAATAAGCTGACTTATATGCCAACACAACAATTAGATTACTTTGCCTCTCTGGTGATAGATGATGATCACTTCCCGTTGACTGAGGCGGCGATCGCTGTCGCGCAACATGCATACCCTGATCTCATTATTCAGAATGTCATGGATGAGCTCGATTTACTCGGCGACAAAGTCAAGCAACGCATCACCTCTGAAATGCAAGATATTCAAAAGCTCCAAATACTTAAAAATTACTTCTATCAAGAATTAGGTTTTGGACCAAACCGCAACGACTACTACGATCCAGATAACTCTTATTTACACAGTGTTTTCGAAACCAGAAGAGGTATTCCAATTTCTTTAGCTTTGATTTTTATGGAACTGGGTCAACAGCTGGATCTCAATATCAAAGGCGTCTCTTTCCCCAATCACTTCATGGTGCGCGTTTCAC
The DNA here is from genome assembly GCF_018882385.1 of Polynucleobacter sp. 30F-ANTBAC. Lineage (GTDB taxonomy): Bacteria > Pseudomonadota > Gammaproteobacteria > Burkholderiales > Burkholderiaceae > Polynucleobacter. The sequence continues at coordinate 346,328 of NZ_JACVON010000002.1, read as the reverse complement.
TAACTCAGGGCCAAGTCATTATGGATCCACTAACTGGCACATCTTTATCAAAACATGAGCTGCAAGAAATGCTAGACCCTTATTTGGATGCTCAAGGCTATCGCGGTGAGTTGCAGTTGCCTCTTAGCGTATTTTTGAGATCATCTAGCTCAAGAGAAATTCTCTCAAGATTTTTAAGAAACTTAAAAGCGATCTACACCCAGCAAGAACGTTGGGAAAGACTTTTGGGCATTCAACAACGCTTGGTTATTTTGTTACCGAATGCCGTTGAAGAAGTCAGAGATCGAGGCCTTGCTTTGGCTCAATTGGATTACATCAGACCTGCTATTGAAGATATGCAGAAATATGTCGATGAATGCGCTGATGCGAGTGATCTCGATGAAATCAGAGAGCAAATCATTGAATTAGAACAACAGTACCGTCACCACTAGAAACCGTAGATTCATGAGACAAGCAATCGCAGCACTACCGGATACTCTGATCAGCCAAATTGCGGCTGGTGAAGTGGTTGAACGTCCTGCATCGGTTGTTAAAGAAGTTTTAGAAAATGCGATTGATGCCGGATCAAGTGCCATCATTATTCGATTAGAAGAAGGTGGTTGCCAAAGAATCTCCATACAAGATGACGGTCAAGGCATCCGCCATACAGAACTTCCTCTAGCCGTTCAAAGACATGCCACCAGCAAAATTCGATCGCTTCATGATTTAGAGTCAGTTGGCTCACTTGGGTTTCGAGGTGAGGCACTGGCCTCTATTGCATCGGTTGCTAGATTGTCGATTACAACGCGCACCAGCGAAGATGACCATGCCTGGCAAATCCATGTGAATGGCGGTCAAACGGTGGGAGAGGTCAGCCCATCATCCGGCCCCACAGGCACAACCATTGATGTGCAAGATCTTTACTTCAACACCCCTGCTCGACGTAAATTCTTAAAAAGTGCTGCGACAGAATTAGGGCATTGTTTAGATGTGATTCGTCGTATTGCTTTATCCCGACCAGATATTGCTTTTGCTATCTGGCATAACGGTAAAGTTCTAGAGCGCTGGTCTCATGGCAATATTGAACAACGAGTTGATGCAATCTTAGGTAAAGAATTCCACGAAGCCAGAATTCCTCTAGAGAGTATTTCGGGTCCCTTAACTCTGCGTGGTTTCATCAGTCAGCCCACAGCCAGCAGAGCAAGAGCAGATCAACAATTTAGTTACGTTAACGGACGATTTGTGCGCGATAAAGTGGTGCAGCATGCCATTCGTAGCGCCTATCAAGACGTCTTGCATGGTGACAGACAACCTATGATTGTTCTATCGCTTGATATTGACCCTAATCTGGTTGATGTGAACGTTCACCCTGCCAAAACTGAAGTGCGCTTCAGAGAAGGCGGCGCCGTCCATCAATTCATTTACAAAGCTATTCAAAACGCATTGGCAACCTCAGCGGGTCACATCAACCGATCTCATGATGATGCAACAGGTCTTATTTCAGATAGCTTAAGCCAGCCTGCTATGTCTTCTATACCAGCCTGGAATCCACAGATCAGCAATCAGTACTTGCCGCTCAATCAGAATCAAAAAAGTAGCATTGATAGCTTTTTCTCAACGATCAATCATGCCGAAAGATTGCATCCGGAACAGAATAACGAGTCACCATCTGATTTACCTTTAGGGCATGCACTTGCTCAGATCCATGGCATTTATATTTTGGCGCAAAACCAACATGGCTTAGTTCTGGTTGATATGCATGCCGCACACGAGCGTGTTTTATATGAAAAATTAAAGCAAGATTTAGCGACTGGTATCAAAGTACAACAGCTATTGGTACCCATTGTGATGCACGCCTCTGAACTGGAGGTTAGCAAAGCGGAAGAGCATCGCCTAACTCTAGAAAAATTAGGTTTTGATGTAGCCACACTATCGCCCACCCAATTAGCCATCAGAACTATTCCCACACTTTTACAACGATCTGAGCCAGTTAACTTACTCAGAAATTTACTAAGCGAATTGGATCTCACCGGTTCAAAAGCAGTAATTGATGCTGCACAACATGAGCGCCTTGCTACTCAAGCATGCCATGCAGCTGTCAGAGCTCATCGAGCACTAACACTCACTGAAATGGATGCGTTATTACGACAGATGGAGCAGACTGAACGCGCTGATCAATGCAATCACGGTCGTCCAACTTGGGTACAACTCAGTATTCAAGATTTAGATAAATTATTTTTACGCGGTCGTTAGTCTTGAATCAAGCTGTCATAGCGATTGTGGGACCAACTGCTAGCGGAAAAAGTGCTATGAGTATGCGCTTCGCGCGGACTGCTAAAAAATATGGTCGCACCGTAGAAATTATCAGCATGGACTCTGCTTTGGTTTACAAAGGGATGGATATCGGCACCGCCAAACCCAGCATCTCAGAAATGACTGAAGTGATTCATCATGGTATTGATATTGCCAATCCAGAAGATCCTTATTCAGCTGCTAAATTTGCCAAAGATGCTAAACAGTGGATACAAGCGATACGTGAACGAGGCAACCTCCCTATCATCGTTGGTGGAACGATGTTGTACTGGAGAGCGCTCGCTCATGGTTTATCGGACATGCCCACCGCCTCCCCTGAAATACGCGCAGCTCTGGAGCTTCAAGCTACCGAACAAGGTTGGCATGCCATTCATGCTGAATTAGCCAAGGTGGATCCTGAGACAGCTGCTCGCCTTGAAAAAAATGATGCACAACGGGTTCAAAGAGCGCTTGAAATTTATCTGCAAAGCGGCAAACCTATGTCCGCCTGGTTAAAAGAAGAGCCCAAAGAAACTGGTCGAGGAGATTCAGATAGCCCCTTGCACTTGAGGCTACTATCCATTGAACCCTCTGATCGATCGGTCCTGCATGAGCGTATTGCGCAACGTTTTGAGATCATGATGTCTCAAGGTTTTTTAGATGAAATGCGCCAACTTAGAGCAAACTCAAAACTTAACCCGGATCTACCGTCAATGAGAGCAGTAGGCTACAGACAAGCCTGGCAATATCTTGATGGAATAATTGATTTACAAGAATTAAAAGATCAATCGATTGCCGCTACACGTCAGTTAGCAAAACGTCAATTAACTTGGTTGCGCGGCATGCATGATCGAGAAATTTTTGATCCACTCTTGGAGTCAGAGATGGATCGGTGTGAGCAAGTGTGTCTCGCTCACTACCAACTACAGTAACCGTACCTCAACGATCGTTAAACAACAATCGTTTGATGAGCGCCTGCCGGTCTAGCGACTACCTCACCTAACTGGTAAACAGTTTCACCAGTAGACTCCAACTGAGCTTTTGCAGCAGCGGCATCAGCAGCATTCAAAATCACCACCATACCAACGCCACAGTTAAATACACGGTGCATCTCAGCATCTTCAACGCCACCTTCTTTTTGCAGCCACTGGAATAACGGTGGCAACTGCCATGCAGTTTGATGCAAAACAGCTTGAGTATTTTCTGGCAATACGCGAGGCACGTTCTCAACCAAACCGCCACCCGTAATATGCGCCATGCCTTTAACGTTGATCTTAGCCATCAACGCCAACATGGATTTCACATAAATTCTTGTTGGGGCCATCACCACATCACTCAAGCTACGACCATGAAAATCATCGCTTGGCTTAGCACCCGCACGCTCAATAATTTTTCTGATCAAGGAGTAACCATTTGAATGGGCACCACTCGATGCCAAACCGAGGATGACATCTCCCGGAGCAATCGTCGCACCTGTAATCATGGTTGATTTTTCAACTGCGCCCACAGCAAAACCAGCCAAGTCATACTCACCCTCTGGGTACATGCCTGGCATTTCCGCAGTTTCGCCACCAATCAGCGCACAACCGGCTAACTCACAACCCAAAGCTATACCGCCAACTACCGTAGCGGCCGTATCCACTGACAACTTACCGCAAGCAAAATAATCTAAGAAAAATAGGGGCTCAGCGCCTTGCACCAGAATATCGTTAACGCTCATCGCCACCAAATCTTGACCGACGGTGTCATGACGATTCCAATCAAAAGCTAACTTAAGCTTGGTACCCACACCATCCGTACCTGAAACAAGAACGGGCTCCTTGTAGCGCTTAGGCACCTCAAAAAGGGCGCCAAAGCCACCGATACCGGCCAAAACGCCGTCACGCATGGTTTTCTTGGCCAAAGGCTTGATACGCTCAACTAAAGCGTCGCCTGCCTCCATATCTACACCCGCATCGCGGTAAGAAAGTCCTTGAGATTTTGAAGAATTTTGATCTGACATGGCTATAAGTGTATTTGAATCAGTAGAATCTATGAATTCTAGTGGATACGCAAAACCTATGGTCTCTTTATTAACAACTTTCTTAGCGGCATTTATCTTGGCTTATGTGCTCAGACCCCTATCTGTTAGGCTTCAAAGCCTTCATTTGGGCAAGATATTCTCTGCAATTTTGTCTGTTTTTATTGGATTTTTTGCTATTTCCGGGTTAATTATTCTGTTTTTAAGCATTTTGCAAAAGGAATTACCCGCTCTAAGGGAACAATTCCCCGTTTGGCTCTCACAAACTCAAAAAGCGATTCAGCCTATTTTCGACTCGCTACTGATCAACGTTGATGTCAAAAAAATTCATAGTGTCTTGGAAGAGCGCATCAGCTCACAGCTCTCAGACAATGCCGACACCCTCATTAGCTCTGGTTTATCAACCGTGCTGAACTCAGGGCAAAGTTTATTGGCCAGCATCTTCGGCTTGGTACTTATTATTTTTATTGTGTTCTACCTTCTCACAGAGTGGGATGAGTTTTTTAACAAATTAACTCCCATCATTCCCGCGAGATGGCTTCAACAAGTCACGATAATTGTGAAAGAAATTGACGATCTCTTGTCTCAGTACTTAAGGGGTCAATTAATTGTGATCGCAGTTTTATCTGTTTATTACTGTGCTGGACTCTATGCGCTAGGTGTCACAGGAGCCCTTGCACTTGGTCTACTGACTGGGGTGGCCATCTTTATCCCCTATATTGGATATGGCGCCGCACTGGTTCTAGCGCTACTTTCAGCCACCCTTCAAGCTGAAGCCGGGGTGAGTGTTCTGGCTGTTCTAGCGCTTTATATTGCTGGACAAACAATTGAAAGCTTTTTCTTAACCCCTAAGTTAGTCGGGGAACGTATTGGTCTGCACCCCGTCTTGGTTGTTTTTGCCTTAATCTTATTTGGTGGATGGTTTGGGTTTTTTGGAGTACTGCTAGCATTACCTCTTAGCGCTATTGCTCTTGTACTCAGTCGACATGCTATGCAGAGTTATAAAAATACAAACTGGTATAAAAATAACTAAGCCTTTTGATCAATTAATGACTTTACCCTCTTCACCTCCATCCCATCGTTTGCCGCGCCAAATTGCATTGGATTTGGGATGCGTGCCTGAAGCCAGCTTAGAGAACTTCATTGCAACAGGAAATGAAAATTTACTGGGTATGCTAACGGAGCTCAAACTATCTTTTCAAGCCGACCCCAAAGCCACTCCACTCAAAGCTGAACAACGAATGATTCATGTATGGGGAGAAAGTGGCTCTGGCCGATCACACATTCTTGAGGCCATGAAGTTACTGGCGCATGATCATGGTCAACAGGCATGGGTTTTACATCATGACAGCAGTCAAGATGATTGGCGCCAAGTGGCAGCCTTGATTCTAGAAAATCCTCAAGCGATTACTGTTTTATGCGTTGATGATGTTGATGCGTTAGATGAATTTGCTCAAGGGGCTCTCTTTAGGATTCATAACCTCATCCGTGAATCATCCTCACAAGTTTTGCTAACGAGCAGCCAAGTGCCTCCAGCTAACCTGGAGTTAAGAGATGATTTAAGAACTCGCCTTGCCTGGGGTTTGGTCTTTCAAATGCATGCGCTCTCTGATGAGGAAAAGTTGAATGCACTCGAACAAGCTGCACTTGCGCGCGGCTTGCAACTATCTGGCGATGTACCTCCATGGCTACTGCGCCACTTTCATCGGGATATGTCCAGCTTGATGTCTTTATTGGATGCCTTAGATACTTACTCTCTCGAAACCAAACGGGCTATTACCCTCCCGTTGGTAAAAGAACTACTCGCTCTGAAAAATTGAGCATAATTGCATAAATGACACAACTTGCCTTATTCGATTTAGACCACACACTTCTTCCCATTGATAGCGACCATGAATGGGGACGCTTTTTAGTTAAAACAGGGGTGGTCGATGCCGCCTATTACGCCTCTGAAAATGAGCGTTTTTATAACGACTACAAAGCAGGTCGTTTAGATATTTTTGCTTTTTTAGCATTTGCGCTAAAACCTCTTGCCGAACACTCCAGAGAGCAGCTCAATACTTGGCATGATGCCTTTATGAATGAGATCATCCGCCCTAATATTCGCCCCAGCGCTCTAGCTCTTGTTAAAAAGCACCAAGATCAAGGTGACTTATGTTGCGTTGTCACGGCGACAAATAGTTTTGTAACTCGCCCCATCGTTCATGCATTTGGCATTAGCCACCTCATTGCGACCGAACCTGAAGTGCTTGGTGACCCGTCAACTGGTCGTTTCTCAGGAAAAGTTGCAGGCATCCCCAACTTCAGAGAAGGCAAAGTGGTCAGGGTAGAAGATTGGCTGAAACAGCAAGGTTTAAGCTGGTCTGCATTAACTGAGAGTTACTTTTACTCGGATTCAATCAATGACTTACCTCTGATGGAAAAAGTATCCATTGCAATGCCAACCAACCCAGATGACAGCTTAAGAAAGAAAGCTCTTGAAAATAACTGGCCTGTATTGGAGTTATTTAAATGATTCGTCGCTTCATTGATCGCATTCTTAGTAAGCCAAATAAACAAAAAAGCTTAATGCACGGTCACGGCTTAACACCCAAGAAAATTCTAAAGCGCTCTCACCATATTAATCCAGAGCTACTATCTAAAAATGCGGTTAAGGTCACTCATGTTTTACAAGATGCAGGCTTTGATGCCTACATTGTTGGCGGTGCAGTTAGAGATTTATTGTTAGGTATTGCCCCAAAAGATTTTGACGTTGCAACCAATGCAACCCCTGATCAAGTGCAAAAACTTTTCAGACGCTCAAGACTCATTGGTCGTCGCTTCCAAATTGTTCACGTCACGTTTTATGGCAAAGATAGGCCGGAAATCATTGAGGTTTCCACATTTAGAGCCCATGTTCAAGCTGAAGATGCCCATGTAGCAGCCAACGGTCGGATTTTGAGAGATAACGTCTGGGGGAGTCAAGGAGAAGATGCTACTCGTCGAGATTTCACCATCAATGCCATGTATTACGACCCTCAAACAGAAACTGTGTTGGATTATCACGGCGGCATGCAAGATATTGAGGCTCGAACTTTACGCATGATTGGGGAACCTAGTCAGCGATACAGAGAAGACCCTGTTCGCATGTTGCGCGCGATTCGATTTGCAGCAAAAACAGGATTTAAGATTCAAGCAGATACACTGGCACCCATTGAAAAATTGGGAGATCTCATACAGGACGTTCCAAGCTCTCGCTTATTTGATGAAATTCTCAAATTACTGATGTCTGGGCATGCATGGGCCTCATTACAGGGCTTAAAAGACGTTGGGCTTCATCAGAAGATACTTCCGCTGATCGATGCCATTTTAGAAAATGAAGACCGCTCTATTTTCGTCAAGAAATCCTTAGACAATACCGATCTAAGAGTTCATGAGGGCAAGCCTGTCTCGCCAGGATTCTTATTTGCCAGCCTCCTTTGGCATGATGTTCAATATGCATGGACTCACTACGAAAACGATGGGATGCCTAGTGTGCCAGCTTTGCATGCGGCGATTGATGAGGTATTTGAATCTCAGAAAGCTTTCCTGGGCATGCAACGTCGTCATGAAGCAGATATGCGTGAAATTTGGACTATGCAGCCGAGACTTGAAAAAAGAGTGGGGCGCTATCCTTACCGTTTAATTGAAACGGCTAAATTCAGGGCTGGCTATGACTTCCTATTATTGCGCTGCGAAATTGGCGAAATCCCCCATGAATTAGGTCAATGGTGGACAGACTTTTGGCAAGGTGACGACCTAATTCGTCAAGATTTGATGGCCCTTGTCAAAACACAGGCACCGGACTCTAACTCGCCAGCGCCCAAGAGAAAAAGAAGGCGAACTCGATCAAAAATTGCCAAACCAGCAGCTCCTGAGCAAACTAACTAAAAAAAAGATAAAGTACGGTAATTAATAAGGGGAAGTTACATGGCATTGGCCTTCATTGGTCTTGGCGGCAATATAGGTGATACCAAACAGTTCATCACAGATGCCATTGTGTGTTTAGCTCAAAATCCTGAGCTAAAGGTTAAAACACGCAGTTGCCTCTACCAAAGCGCTCCCGTCAATGCATCAGGTAATGATTTTATTAATGCGGTTATTTCAATTGAGACCAAGTTAACCCCTGAAGACTTATTAACGATCTGCCAAACCATTGAGTTTTCATTTGGACGCGAAAGACCTTTTGTTAACGCGCCAAGAACTCTTGATCTAGATGTCTTAGCTTACGACGCAGTTTCTATCCAAGAAGAGAACTTGATCATTCCTCATCCAAGAATGGTTGAAAGAGCTTTTGTGCTTCTTCCATTACTGGAAATTGCCCCTGATTTAGAGCTCCCAGGATTTGGAAAATTATCTCAATACGTTGGCAACGTTGCTCATCAACGGATTGAAAAGGTAAAGGGCTGCAACTGCCCCACCCAACATCACTAAGGTAAAAAAATGGCTTACTTACAAGAAAAAAATGCCGCTCGTTCTGCAAAAAGCATTACCCAATTACATACCATGCATCAATCTGGAGAAAAGATTGCTATGCTCACCGCCTATGAATCAAGCTTTGCAGCATTACTAGACCACGCAGGCATTGATGCGATCCTAGTTGGGGATTCATTAGGTAATGTTATTCAAGGTCATAGCACCACCACACCTGTAACAATTGCGGATATGGCGTACCACACGCAATGTGTCTCACGAGGGAATCAGGCTGCTTTTGTCATAGCTGATATGCCATTTGGCTCTTACTCAACCCCTGAGCAAGCCATGGACAATGCTGCTACTTTGATGCGTGCTGGCGCACAAATGGTCAAACTGGAAGGTGGTGAATGGCTAGCTGAGACAGTTAAGTTTCTTGTTCAGAGAAGCGTTCCTGTTTGCGGCCATCTTGGCCTATTGCCTCAATCGATTCATACCCTTGGAGGATTCAAGGTACAGGGTAAATCTCCTGAGGCTGCTCAGCAGCTGGTAGCAGATGCTATCGCTCTCGAGTCTGCGGGTGCACAAATGATTGTGTTAGAGGCTATCCCCTCAGAACTTGGATCCAGAGTCACTCAATCCATCAATATTCCAACGATCGGCATTGGGGCTGGGCCCGATTGCTCAGGTCAGGTTTTAGTCATGCACGATATGTTGGGTGCTTTTCCTGGTCGCTCACCGAAGTTTGTAAAAAACTTTTTGGAAGGTCAGCCCTCGATTGAGGCTGCTGTAAAAGCTTATGTTGAAGCAGTCAAGGCCGGAACTTTCCCGAGCCCTGAACACTGCTTCAAAGCTTAACTACGATTCAATTAAAAAAATCTTTGACTCTATCAAGCCAGCCTTTTTGCTGAGGGCTATGTTTAGCTCCACCTGCTTTTAAGCTGTCATCAAACTGCTTTAATAAGTCTTTTTGCGCCTGAGTTAACTTAACAGGTGTTTCGACTTGCACGTGGATGTAAAGATCACCTGGCAAGCTTGTTCGAAGACTCTTAATACCTTTTGAGCGCAACCGGAATGTACGGCCGCTCTGAGTTCCCTCAGGAACATCAAACGTTGCTTTACCAGACAATGTTGGCACTTCAATCTCGCCACCCAAAATGGCATCGACAAATGAGATTGGCATCTTGCAATGCAAATCATCACCATCTCTTTCAAATACTGGGTGTGGCTTGATATGAACCTCAACATACAGGTCACCGCTAGGTCCACCATTAACACCTGGCTCACCATTGCCACTAGAGCGAATGCGCATGCCATCATCGATACCAGCTGGAATTTTGACCTCTAAAGTCTTTTGTGACTTTATCTTCCCAGCGCCATGGCATTTTTTACAAGGCTTAGGAATATAGCTACCTGAGCCACTGCAACGAGGGCACGTTTGCTGCATAGAAAAAAATCCCTGCGCAACCCTAACCTGACCAGCACCATTACATGTGGTGCATGTTTCAACTTTCGAACCTGGTTCAGCACCGCTTCCATGACAAGGCTCGCAATTAGACCAACTCGGCACACGAATTTGAGTATCGTGACCATTAGCAGCTTCTTCTAATGAAATCTCCATGCTGTAGCGCAAGTCTGCACCACGGTAAACCTGAGGGCCACCACGACTTTGAGAGCCCCCACCAAAGATATCGCCAAAGATATCTCCGAAAGCATCTGAGAACCCACCAAAACCTTGTCCACCACCACCGCCAAAACCACCCATATTAGGGTCAACGCCGGCGTGACCATACTGGTCATAAGCAGCGCGCTTTTGAGGGTCTGACAGCATTTCATAGGCTTCTTTAGCCTCTTTGAATTTAGCTTCAGCTTCCTTGTTATCAGGATTGCGGTCTGGGTGATATTTCATAGCCATTTTCCGATAAGATTTTTTAATCTCATCGTCGGTGGCACTCCGAGCTACACCCAGAATTTCATAAAAGTCGCGCTTGTTAGACAAAACTATTCCTTACTTCTTATCGTTTACTTCCTTGAAATCGGCATCAACGACATTGTCGTCCTTAGGCTTAGCATTATCACCGTTTGGCTGAGCAGCTTGCTCTTTTTCAGCCATCGCAGCATAAACTTTTTCACCCAACTTCTGACTAGCTTTACCCAACTCTTCAGTTTTAGCAGTAATGGCATCCTTATCAGCACCTTTAGCAGCTTCTTCCAAGTCTTTTAATGCAGCCTCAATTTTTTCTTTTTCATCAGCCTCTAGAGAAGCGCCGTGCTCTTCCATGGCTTTCTTAGTTGAGTGAACAAGAGCTTCCGCCGTATTGCGAGCATCAACCAACTCACGCAACTTACGATCTTCTTCTGCATTCACTTCAGCATCTTTCACCATGCTAGCAATTTCTTCCTCAGATAAACCTGAGTTAGCTTTAATAGTGATTTTGTTTTCTTTACCAGTAGCCTTATCTTTAGCGCCAACGTGCAAGATACCGTTCGCATCGATATCAAATGACACTTCAATTTGTGGCGTACCACGAGATGCTGGAGCAATACCTTCTAAGTTGAATTCACCTAATACTTTATTGGCAACAGCCATCTCGCGCTCACCCTGGAATACTTTAATCGTCACCGCAGGTTGATTGTCTTCAGCTGTTGAGAAAACTTGAGCATGTTTTGTTGGGATCGTTGTGTTCTTTTTGATCATCTTCGTCATCACACCGCCCAAAGTCTCAATACCCAATGAGAGAGGTGTCACATCCAATAACAGAACGTCGGTACGATCACCAGAAAGAACCGCGCCTTGAATCGCTGCACCAGCGGCAACAGCCTCATCCGGGTTAACGTCCTTACGTGGCTCTTGACCAAAGAACTCCTTAACCTTTTCTTGTACTTTTGGCATACGTGTCATACCACCAACCAAAATCACGTCTTGGATGTCGCCAATAGAAACGCCAGCGTCTTTAATCGCGATACGGCATGGCTCAATTGTTCTAGCAATTAGATCTTCTACAAGTGACTCTAATTTAGCGCGAGTCATTTTGATATTTAAATGCTTCGGACCGGATGCATCAGCTGTGATGTATGGCAAATTGATATCTGATTGTTGGCTTGATGACAACTCAATCTTTGCCTTCTCAGCAGCCTCTTTCAAACGCTGGAGAGCTAGTACATCTTTAGATAGATCAACACCTTGTTCTTTTTTGAACTCAGCAATGATGAAATCAATGATGCGCTGGTCAAAATCTTCACCGCCCAAGAAAGTGTCGCCGTTCGTTGAAAGCACTTCAAACTGCTTCTCACCATCCACATCAGCAATCTCAATAATTGAAACGTCAAATGTTCCACCGCCCAAGTCATAAACAGCAATCTTACGATCGCCTTTTTCTTGTTTATCCAAGCCAAAAGCTAATGCCGCTGCAGTAGGCTCGTTAATGATGCGCTTCACTTCCAAGCCAGCAATACGACCTGCATCCTTAGTTGCTTGACGCTGACTATCATTAAAGTAAGCCGGCACTGTAATAACGGCCTCAGTCACTTCCTCACCCAAATAATCTTCGGCTGTTTTCTTCATCTTACGAAGAACTTCCGCTGAAATTTGTGGAGGCGCCATTTTCTTGCCACGAACCTCTACCCATGCATCACCGTTATCAGCCTTAGCAATGGTGTATGGCATCAAATCGATATCTTTTTGAACTTCTTTTTCATCGAACTTACGACCAATCAAGCGCTTAACCGCATACAAGGTATTGCGAGGATTGGTGACTGATTGACGCTTGGCTGGCGCACCAACCAGGATCTCACCATCTTCCATGTAGGCGATGATCGAAGGAGTTGTACGAGCACCTTCTGCGTTTTCAATTACTTTAGGTACGTTACCTTCTAAAACAGATACACATGAATTCGTTGTACCCAAGTCAATACCGATAATCTTAGCCATGCTTAACTCCTAAATAATGTTTATATATTCAATATGGGGATCAATGCTGATAATTCAATACCGTTTACTTGGGTTGACTGACAGTCACCAAAGCCGGTCTCAAAATACGATCAGCGATTAAATAACCTTTTTGCAATACGGTAACAACCGTATTCGCCTCTTGCTCATGGGGCACCATGGCAATAGCCTGATGACGATGTGGATCAAACTTCTCACCAACAGGATTGATCTCTTGAACGCGGCCTTTTTCTAATGCAGACATTAACTGCTTAAGCGTTAATTCAATACCCTCTTTCATCTTGGCAGAATCTTCACCGTTATCCGATAGCGCCGCAGTCAAACTATCTAGAACTGGTAATAGGCTCTCAGCAAATCCCTCAATAGCAAATTTGTGGGCTTTAGCAACCTCTTCCATCGATCTTCTACGTGCATTTTCAACTTCTGCCTTAGCGCGCAAAAATTGATCTTGATGCTCTTGGATCTGAGCTTGCAGACTCACAATTAACTCTTCAGGAGTCAAAGGTGCAGCGGGACCACTGCCCGATACCGCATCATCCGCCGTTAGCGAATCTGCAGATTTATTTGTATCTTCTTGATTTTCTTGATTTTTATCTTGATTCATCGATTTTTATCCCTCTAACAAGTACCCATATGGGGATAAAAAGGATGGCTTCAAGAGCCTCCGTTAGAAATATTTTTATCTAATGGAGATCTTCTCAGTCACTTTTGCGACTAGCTACCTCTTAGTTTGATGTGCTAGCCAATAAATCAGCCGCTCTCTTTTGGCTCAAGGCCAAACTTTCAGCAGATTCATTGCTCAAAGGCCAAGAACCTAAATGCTCCATGGCTATTTGAGTTAAACCAGTCACCCAAGGTTGGGCATCATTTAAACAGGGAATGTAGTTGTATTCTTGACCGCCAGCATGCATGAAATCTTCTTGAACTTCCATGGCAATTTCCTCAAGAGTTTCCAAGCAGTCCGCTGGAAAACCAGGACAAAAAATATCCAATCGGCGAGTCTTCTTCTCTCCCAGTAATTTGACGGTAGGAGCTGTATAAGGTTTTAACCATTCTGCTTTACCAAAACGAGACTGAAAAGTGACCATTGCCTCATCAGCACTCAAACCAAGAGCCTCACGCAAAAGGCGCCCCGTCTTATGGCACTCACAATGGTAAGGGTCACCCTTGTCCAGAGTTCGCTTAGGTACACCATGAAATGAGAAAAGTAATTTATCACCAGCTGCAAAATCAGGGCGACCACGTTGAACCCATGATGCCTCCACTTGTTGCTTGAGTGCTTGGATATAAGCAGGATGATCATGGTAGTGCTTCACAATCCGCAACTCAGGCTGATTGCGCCATGAGCCCAGTATTCTGAAAATCTCATCAAAAGTTGATGCAGTCGTTGTTGCAGAATATTGCGGGTACAAAGGTAAAACCAAAAGACGCTCCATACCTGCATCTTTCATGCGCTCAAGCACAGACTCCAAACTAGGGTTGCCATAACGCATCGCCATTTCAACCATCACCTCATGACCCTGTGCTTCAAGAGACTTCTTAAGCGCGTCGGCTTGTTTTTTTGAATAGATCAATAGAGGCGAACCTGATGGCTGACCATCCTTGCCATGAAGCCAAATGCTGGCATATTTTTTTGCAGATGCACCTGATCGAATCGGCAAAATAATGAGGTTCAAAATGCACCACCAAATGATCTTCGGAATTTCAACAACCCGAGGATCCGATAAAAATTGCTTCAAGTAAGGCTTAACAGCTTTTGCTGTTGGTGCATCAGGCGTACCTAAATTAACCACCAAAATAGCAGTGCGTTGCGCTGGGCGTTGAATAGCCATGATTTGTCTCTCAATACTCTTTAGTTATTTTTGTTAATTTTTGATAATACTTGTTACGTAAAAATTTATTTATTTTGCTTGTCGATTTTTTGCTGATTTATTTTTTATAGATACCGCTGCTTAAAGCACCTGAGAGCAGTTTGGCCGTGATATCAACAATTGGGATCACGCGCTCATAGGCCATACGAGTTGGGCCTATCACGCCCAAGGTACCTACAATGCGCCCATCAACGCTATACGGAGCAGTGATGACAGCCATATCTTCCATTGGAACTAGCGCACTCTCACCACCAATAAAAACTTGAATACCTTCAGCTCTTGAGGACACATCCAATAATTGAAGTAAGCCGGTTTTTTCTTCAAACATGCCAAATAACTGCTTGAGCTTCACCATATCAGAAGAGAGATCGCCCACATTTAATAATCGGCGCTCTCCAGAAATGACCATCCCTGACTCTGCATCCGCATTTTCAGCACCCGCCTTAAGAGCCGCTTCCATCAAGGAGGCAATGCCTGCTCGCAAGCCCTCTAACTCATGACGAAGCCGCTCTTTCACTTCAAAAAAGCTAAGGCCCGCAAATTGACTATTTAAATAATTAGCAGCCTCCACCAACTCAGAAGAGTTGTAATCACGATCCGTTAGGATGATTCGATTCTGTACGTCACCGTCTGGGGTTACCAAAATCAACAAAATACGCTTTTCCGATAACCTCAAAAATTCGATTTGTTTGAATAACTCGGAGCGTCTTGGCGTTAGTACAACACCCGCAAAATTGGATAAATTGGATAAAACCTGGGCAGCAGCTGTGACGACACGTTGAGGTGCATCCGCCTGAATAGCATCCTGCGCCTCATGAGCCATCACCTCTTCAATAGGCTTGACCGTCAACATGGTGTCAACGAATAAGCGGTATCCCTTGGGCGTTGGCACCCTGCCTGCCGAGGTATGAGGACTAGCAACAAACCCCATATCCTCTAAGTCGGCCATAACGTTACGAATGGTGGCTGCAGACAAGTCTAAGCCCGAGAACTTTGAGAGCGCACGTGATCCAACCGGCTGACCATCCGCAATATAGTGCTCAATCAAAGTTTTTAAGAGGCTTTTTGAACGTTCATCCATGATTTAGTAATTGTAGGGCTATTAGGGCTATGGTTTAATCAACAACATGTCAAATCTTAAGACAAATCACGCAGAATGCCACTTTAAAAAAATAGCCTTGGTTGGCAAATACCAGGCTGAAGGGTTTGCGCACATGCTCAGCGAGCTAGCAAAGACCCTTAAATCATTGGGCTGCGAGGTTTACCTAGAGTCTGAAACAGCTGAAAACTCTGCCTTAACCAACCTCCAAAGCATCAAAACCTCTGATTTTCAAGGGCAAATTGACTTGGTGATTGTTTTAGGAGGCGATGGCACCATGCTCGGTGTTGCCCGCCAAATTGCCGGGATGGATGTGCCACTGATTGGTATCAATATGGGCACCTTAGGCTACATGACTGATATTCCCCTAAAAGATGTGCAATCTGTCTTGGGAGAAATGCTCAATGGTCACTTTACAGAGGATATTCGGCACTTACTAGAAGCTCAAGTATTAAGAGGTCAAAAAGCTATCGGTAACGGCTTGGCTTTAAACGATGTGGTGGTAAATCGTTCTGGCATTTCAGGCATGCTTGAATTAACGGTGCGCGTTAATGATCAATTCATGTACAACCAACGATCTGATGGTTTGATCGTGGCGACCCCAACAGGCTCCACAGCCTATGCCATGTCTGCTGGTGGACCTATTTTGCACCCCTCAGTCGCTGGCGTTGTACTCGCACCTATCGCACCTCACTCACTATCTAATCGCCCGATTGTTTTGCCAAACGACAGCACTATTTTTATTGAATTAATTGGCGGAAAGGATGTGAGCGTTAACTTTGACATGCAAGCATTAACGCACCTACAAATTGGCGACAAAATAAAGATTAGCCGCTCACAAAAAACAGTCACCCTACTTCATCCCATTGATCATAGTGAATACAAGGCACTAAGACAGAAGCTTCATTGGAATGAATATCCTTCATCGTTTTAAATATGCTTAGAAGTCTTAATATCCGTGACTTTGTCATTGTTGACACGCTTGATATTGATCTTGAGCAGGGTTTCACCGTGCTCACTGGTGAAACAGGTGCCGGAAAATCCATCCTATTGGATGCACTCGCACTTGTACTTGGTGAACGAGCAGATGCGAGCCAAATTAGAGAAGGTAAAACCAAAGCAGAAATTTCTGCCATTTTTTCTCTAAGCGAGTCGCTCCAAAAAATCATTAATCAATGGCTAGATGAACAGGGCTTCTCATCCGAGGATGATGGTGCCACCCTCATTCTTAAAAGAATCATTGAGACATCCGGTAGAAGCCGCGCCTTTATTAATGGCAGCGCTGCAACCCTTAACCAAGCAAAAGAGTTAGGTAGTTACCTCGTTGATATTCATGGGCAACACGCACACCAACTGCTTCTTAAGACAGGTGCGCAACGCGACCTATTGGATAACCAAGCCAAGCTTTGGCCGATGGTGGCAGAAGTTAAAAAACTTTATCAAAATTGGCAAGGCGCCAAAAAACAATTAGAGCTAGCTATTCATGCCGGCGAGAACTTACAGAAAGAGCATGAGCGCTTATCTTGGCAACTCGAAGAACTTGATAACTTGTCTCCCAAGGTTGGCGAATGGGCTGAAGTTGAAGCCGAGCACTCTCGCTTAGCGAATGCGTCCAGATTAATAGAAGGTTCTCAGAAAGCGCTTCACCTGATTCAAGAGCAAGAAGGTCATGCGGAGGAACTACTTTCTAAAGCATTCAATGAATTAACTGATCTAGCAAAACTGGACGCTCATTTAGATGACGCCAAAATTGCTATCGAATCAGCTCAAATCCAATTGACAGAAGCCAGTCACAGCCTGAATCGTTACCTTCAGAAAATTGATGTAGACCCTGATCGTCTTAAAGAAATCGAGGAGCGCTTAAAAGAGCTTCACAATGCCTCTAAAAAATTCAAGTGCCTCCCAGAGGATCTTCCTCAGGTTTGGGAAGATATCCAAGAAAAAGTAACAGCCATTAAAGATTCTCAAGACTTGGCAACGCTAGAGGCAAATCTTAAAACTACAGAAACCCATTACCGCAAAGAAGCCAAAGTATTGAGCCAAGCCCGCGCCAAAGCATCCAAGATTCTTGAGAAAGCGGTCACGGATGCCATGCAAGACTTATCCATGGCGGGTGGCGTATTTAGTATCCAGATAGATGAGTTAGCGGATGGAAGTCCCCACGGCTTAGAGCAAATTGAATTTCTCGTAGCGGGTCATCCGGGTGTCACGCCCAAACCTTTGTCCAAAGTTGCATCAGGCGGTGAACTCGCTCGTATCAGCCTTGCCATTAGCGTGATTACTTCAGAAGCTAGCCAAATACCTACTTTGATTTTTGATGAGGTAGATTCAGGCATCGGTGGTGCAGTCGCAGAGACTGTGGGCAAGCGTATGAAAGAGCTGGGGCAAGCCCATCAAGTCTTATGTGTCACGCATTTAGCTCAAGTTGCTGCTCAAGGTCACCAACATTGGAAAGTATCGAAGCACAGCGCATCCAATCAAACTGTTTCTCAAATTACTAGCCTGAATAGACAAGAACGAGTTGAAGAAATAGCAAGAATGTTGGGGGGTGCCGAAATTACTGAAACCACCCGCCGTCACGCACGAGAACTTCTAGGCGCTTAAGACTTTTTGCCAAAGCTTGGTGACAGCCTCTCTTGAAGACAATAGAGCCATATCCATATCATCTGGGTTAATTCTCGTCTTGTCAGCCCCATCCAAGCGGATGCGATGCTGATGTTCGCGATACACCCGATAAGCTTGCGCCACCTCTTGAGCCTCACCTTGCTGAATCAAACCTTCATCAGCTGCAATACCTAATAATGCGATATTGCCAAGATTACCCAAAAGATTTTTATGCTGATAGCTAAACCGCAACACCAAATATTGCACAATAAACTCAATATCAACCATGCCACCACTGTCATGTTTGATGTCAAACTGACCGGAATCATTGGGATGACCTTCGCTAACTTTTTTCCGCATGGAAATAATTTCTTGCTTTAGCTCTTGCTCTTCCCTCTGCTGAGATAACACTGTTGCTCGTATTTCCTCAAACTGCTGACCAATCTTTATATCACCCGCACAAAATCGTGCCCTTGTTAGAGCTTGATGCTCCCATAACCAAGCTGCATTATCCCCCTCACGAAGCTGATAACGTTTGAATGAATCGATACTGGTAACCAATAGGCCAGCAGCACCATTAGGCCTTAAACGCGTATCGATTTCAAACAGGACACCCGCTGAAGTGGCAGTGGTTAACCAAGCAATGAGGCGCCTAGCAAACATGGCATATCGCTCAGTTGCACCCTGATCAGAATCCGGAGCATCATGGAGAAAAACAATATCCAGATCCGAGGCGTAACCTAGCTCTTTGCCACCTAGCTTGCCGTAGGCAATCACGGCAAAGGCCGGGGGAACCAAAGAGTTGAGATCGTATTTTTTAGCAATGATCGGCCAAACCCTTTCTAAAGTCAGACTCAAAATTAGATCTGCCAAGGCAGATAAACGATCACTGACTCTTTCAATCGGCAAAGGCTGCTCACGACCAATCCCCAACTCTGCCAGCAATGTGAGGAATGTCTCTGTGTGATGCACCTGCCTCAAAATATCCATCGATAACTCAGATGGATCACCGTGCTCCGCAGCATCATCGAGCAAAATATTTGTCTCAGCTCTTAATTTTGTCCAGTAAATCGCCGGGTGATCTTCCGGAGAATATTGACCAGGCCCCGTTAATAAATCATCTAGCAAGTGCGGATGCTTAATTAAGTAATCAGAACCCCACTTTGAAGCAGATATCAATGCGATCAGATGATCCAAAATATGAGGGTACTCTGATAGCAAGGCCAAGTAGGATGAGCGCCTAGAAATTGAATCCAAAAGGTTCATCATTCTCACCATCACTGCATCAGATTTTTCAATACTCCATTGACGCTTTTGAATATGGCTCGAAGAATTTGCCATTAGTTGAATGAATCTTCGTCTTGATGTATCACTCAACAATCGTTGACGAGCGCTGCCACACCAAGCCTCCCACATTTCCAACAATAAAGGGTAATTGCTTGGAGGTGACCAAGTGGCCACTAACTCATCTTCACTCTCAGTTTCTGCACTGTGCTTTTTCAAAACGAATGCATTACCAAATAAATTGGCAACATTGGTCCGATGATTGGCTAAAGTCGCTCTGAAATCTTCTAGACTGTGATGCCCCATTGATAAAGCAATACGCTCTTGCGATGAATCATCTGCCGGCAAGTGATGCGTTTGAGCATCTTCCCAATACTGCAAACGGTGTTCCAACTTTCTTAAATACAAATAAGCATCTGTTAAAGAACTGAGATCAGCTGATGAAATCAATTGCCTGTCATGAACCGCCACAAGAACCTCCAGGGTTGGTCTGATGCGTAAGCCAGGATCTTGACCACCACGAACCAACTGGAACATTTGAGCCATAAATTCAATTTCTCTAATTCCACCACGCCCCAACTTAATATCCGCAGCTCTTTCTGGGTAAGATAAGGTTCTTTTTTCCGCCTCTTGCTGTATTTGAGCGTGAAGCTGGCGAATCGCTGCGATCACGCCAAAATCTAAATATCGTCGATACACAAAAGGCTTAACTAAGTCATGCAAACCTTTTTGAAATCTTGCGTGAGCTGGAGAATCCTCCGACGGGGAAATCATCCGCCCTTTGATCCAAGCATAACGCTCCCACTCACGGCCTTGAACGCTAAAGTACTCCTCTAACATCGCCAAACTACATACCAACGGACCCGAATCCCCATTGGGCCTCAAACGCATATCAACGCGGAAGACAAATCCTTCTGGCTTAACTTCACTCAATAAAGCGATAAATTTTTTACCAAGGCGTTCATACCACTCATGATTAGAAATACTTTTAATTCCACCCTGGGTATCGCCATCTTCTTCATAGAGAAAGACCAGATCAATATCCGACGAGACGTTCAGTTCTCGACCACCTAACTTACCCATTCCAACAACCATTAAAGGTAAATATTGACCGCTAGCATCTAGAGGCTCACCTACTAGCGCTCTCATATCTTGACGAAGTGCTTCCAAACCTATTTCAGTGACTTTTTCAGCAAATAGAGTCATAGCTTGGGTCACTTCCGGCACATCAGCATCGTGACTAAGGTCTCGCAAAGCCAGCAACAGCATTAACTGCTGCCTAGCCAACCTAAGTTGCGCACCCAAGAGCGTTAAATCAAGCGTTGGAGCACTCAGCATCTGAGCGCTTGGGCCAAGAATTCTGTCGATTTCAGCTGAATCTACAGGGCTAGAGCCTGAATCTAAGAGCTGGCCTATCCATTGGGGTTGAGCATTAATCCAGCGAGTGGCGTAGGCGGAATTCTCTAAAAGAACTGAAATTTTCTTATTATTTAAGGTCATAGGTATCATGTTATCGCTATCAATACCCCTTCGGCTACAGCATAATTACAAAATGTCATGGTTATTCATCTCCACCACACTAGATAAGCTTCGCCAACTTCGAGTTAGCGAAGAAAAACGGTCTATTTGGAAAAAAAGACTTCTTTGGTTACTGGCCTTATCTAGCCTAGGAGTTATCTTCACTCACTTAATCGTTCGATTCTATTTCTGGCCTTTAGTTGAAAAGAATAAATCTGAATTTGAAAAAGTATTAAGTCAAAATCTTGGTGCAGAACTCAGAATTGAAGAGATTAAGACCGATTGGGAGTTTTTATGGCCCGCCTTCAAAATCAAAAATATTACGATTCATAGATCTCAACAATCTAACGAACCGCCACTACTAAGCATTCCTGAAATTACCGGCAATTTATCTTGGGAATCCTTATGGGAACTACAGCCTCATTTTCATGATCTCAAATTTGAAAACGCTCGCATTCATGCCAAGCGTGATATTCATGGCGATTGGGATATAGCAGGAATCAAGCTAGCAAAGAATTCAGCTGGATTTAAAGCCGGCAACTGGATCTTTGATCAAGATAGCATGCAAGCAAATAATGCAGAAATTGTTTGGCTAGACCAACAAAATCAGTCCACTGAACATCATATTCAAATTGATAGTCTTAATCTAAAAAATACCTGGTTCAAGCACCAGATTAGCTTGGTACTGCGAACCCCTTGGAACGAGGGCGTTGCAAAAGTTGATGCCCAGTTCAGACATAATTTATTGGGTGACGCTGGAAACTGGAGAGATTGGAATGGTTCCATTGACTGGTCCGCTCTCAATTTAGATCTCAGGAAAATTAACGCCACAATTGGCAGCGATATAAAAATTGTTGACGGCTTTCTAAATAGTGCCGGTAAAACTTACCTTAGCAGCGGCATGCTCGATGGTGGAACAACAGATCTTCAATTTAAGAATTTGCACTTCGAATGGGCTCGAATTGGGCAGCCCTTAAAAATAATGAGTCTAGAAGCTCAAATTGTGCAAGAAACATACGGCAATAAAATCTCAATGACTGCCCCCAAATTAAATTGGCAGATCGACTCCAAATCCGAAAAACAAGAACTAAACGATATAAGTTTTTACTGGAAAGCTGCGCCTAATATTAATTTAGTTTCACAGGCTGGCATCAAAGCACCAAGCATCAATATTGAACTCGTAGAACAGTTAGCCAAACAGTTTCCATTACCAAAAGATATTCAACAGTTCATTAATGACTATCAACCCACAGGTCATCTTGAAAATTTAGACGCTAATTGGCACGCAGAAGCTAGCCGTCTTCCATTCAGAATATCAATACCTGGGTTTAATGAATCCAACTACAAGGTTTCATTTGACTTTAACCACTTATTTTTAAAACCCGTTAACACCAACAATTTAGGGCTATCCAACTTCTCAGGAAAAATATTTGCCACAGAGCTTGGTGGAGAGGTAAGCATCAATAACGAAAAGAGCTCTGCGGTATTGCCACAAATTCTTGAGAATGATCAACTGGACTTCAATAAAGCAACAGGTGTTATCAAATGGGTTAAAAATGATGACGCTTGGGACTATGCTCTGAAAAACATAGCCATTGAAAATGATGACGTCTCACTTCAGTTTGATGCTGCATATCAACCCCGAACAAAAAATCGGCAAGAATATCTCAGCATCAACGGCAATATTGAGAGCGCCAAAGTATTTAACCTGACTCGCTATTTCCCCGCAGCCATGTCCAAAGATGCTCGCGACTACATTCGCGGAGCACTCAAGTCGGGCTTCGTTAAAAATGGAACACTCAAGATCAGCGGGCAACCTCAACACATTCCTTTTAGCGCAAATCACCCAGGCACATTCAATCTCAACCTTCCAGTTGTCGATGTGGAATTTCATCCAGCATCAGCCAGCATTTTTGGCCAAGGCCAATGGTCTCCATTCTCCAAAGTTAACGGCATAGTTAAGCTACAAGGGCCTCAGCTCAACGTGGATTTCAATGAAGCTTTATTTGAGAGCGTTCAACTCAGCAATGTCCATGGCAAGGTATTAGATGTAACAAGTAAAAATGCCCTTTTAGAAATTAATGGGCATGCTGCAGGTCACAGCCAAGATTTACTTAATTACTACCTCCTTAGCCCATCAGGTCAAAACTTAAAGAGCTCTTTTGACGGAATATCAATTTCAGGTCAATCTAATTTAAAGATTGATATCGCCTTACCACTTGCAAACACTAATAAGACAACCATCAAAGGTGAGCTAAACCTACAAAACAATATCGTTAATTTAGATAAAAAATTAGATATCACCCATATCACTGGCGACATACTTTTTTCTGAAGAAAATATTAGCTCTAGGAATTTAAAAGCAAAAGCATTGGGCGGTGAAATTCTTATCAGCAATGCTAGTAGCCTACCTTGGTCGGAACAACCTCTAATGAAAGTTAAAGGTAGCGTCCAAGTTGATCAACTGCTAACAGCATTGACGCCCCAAGATACCAACAACTCAATAAAGACTATTTATAACCAGGTTAACGGCCCAATTGTATTCGACGGCGACCTCCTGATATCTTCAAGTGGTTACAAACTCAACTTGGGCTTACAGCTCAAACAATTTAGCTCAGCTCTACCTGCACCATTTAACAAGAAAACTGGCGCTACTCTTAATGGCAATTTTTATTTAAGCAATATTAATAAAGATTCAAATTCAAAGCATATTGGCGCCATTAAAATTGGCAAATTAATTGAAGCCCCTTTTGACATAGATACAAACAATAATTTGCGCGCCAACCTTGGCGTCAACACTGTAGGGAAAATTCCTGAGTCAGGGATGTCAGCCAATATCAAACTTGATCAATTAGATATCGATGAATGGGATAAATGGGTCACCAAATATTTACCTAGCAATACCTCTTCTAAGAAAAATAAATCAGCTGCTCCAGTTTTAAGGTCATTGACTGCAGACTTGAAAAAAGTTCAGCTCTCTAAAAAAGAATTTAATAACGTTAACCTAACAGCCAGCTACATTAATAATCTATGGCAAGGTCAAATTGATTCCCCTTTTGCGACAGGTCTGCTGACCTGGCAAGCAGCCCAGCCTGACATACCTTACGGCAAGTTAACAGCTCGCTTAAGGAAGTTAACTTTTGAAAAAAATCCCAGCACTGAACCTGGTAAAAAAACTATTAATAGCCGGGCCGAAAGGATTCCAGCCATGGATATTACGGCTGAAAATTTAACCTACAACAACCATGACTATGGCGCACTGCAGCTGATTGCAAAAAATAATAGGAGCGACTGGTTAATTGAGAAATTAAGTCTTAAAAATGAAAATGCCTCTGTTCTTGCATCGGGTCGCTGGCAACTGCCCCAAGAGGGCAAGAACGCTGGAAATACCTTCATCAATTTTGATCTGGATATTGATGATGGTGGCAAGCTGTTAGATAAGCTCGGCTTTCCAAAAACAATTGACAGCGGCTCTGGTAAGTTAGTTGGTAATCTCAACTGGGAAGGCGCCCCACATCAATTTGATGTTCAGTCCCTTCAAGCAGACATCTCACTTGACCTTGCCAAAGGAACTATTCTTCAAGTTGATCCAGGAGTTGCTCGTCTTTTAGGGGTTCTTAGTTATCAAGGGTTAACACGTTTGGCAACACTCGATATTGGCGGAGTTCTAAAACCAATGGTGACACAAGGTACGCCTTTTGATCGAATAACCTCACAAGGCAAGGTGCTCAACGGCATCGCGAATATCAAAGATCTCAGCATTAAGGGGCCTCAGGGAAATGTTCGTTTAACAGGCAACGCCAATTTAGTTAATGAAACCCAAGATATGCGTATTACTGTGGTTCCGAACCTCAATGCAGGTTCAGCCTCCGTGGCTTACACCTTTGTTAACCCCATCATTGGTCTAAGCACCCTCATTGGACAATATTTGATTGCTGACGAGGTCAGCAAGTTATTTCAATTAGATTACCTTGTTCAAGGTACTTGGGCAGCCCCTCAAGTGATTCCTCTTGACAACAAAGGTCGCCCTCTCGATGCGAATGCCCTTAAAGAGATTCGGGATAAATCATTACTACGACAACAACAAAACCCGAATAAGAAATAGAATAAGGGCATGACGCCTAATCAATTGAAAGTTGCCAGCATCCAAATGGTATCCGCTCCTTCTGTGGATACCAATTTAGCTAGCGCAAAAAAACTTATTGAAGAAGCCCAATCACTTGGAGCTGAACTTGTCGTTTTGCCTGAGTATTTTTGCCTCATGGGTCATCATGAATCCGACAAAAATCTCATTAAAGAAGAGTTTGAGCAAGGGCCTATTCAAACTCAACTGAGCTCGATTGCCCAACTTAACAATATTTACTTGGTGGCAGGAACTATTCCACTAAGAGCCCAGGATGAAACCAAAGTAAGAAACACCACGCTGGTGTTTGCACCTGACGGAAAAATTATTTCCAGATACGACAAAATTCACTTATTTGGATTTAAAAAAGGTGAAGAAGAATACCAAGAATCACGGACCATTGAAGCAGGGCAAGTGCCGCAATCCTTTGTCATCCATAAAAATGGTGTTGATTGGAAATTTGGTCTATCCATTTGCTATGACATTCGCTTCCCAGAGCTCTACCGCTCAATAGGCGCAGTGGACTGCCACATCATCCCAGCAGCCTTCACTCACACAACAGGTAAAGCCCACTGGGAAGTATTGCTGAGAGCCCGCGCCATTGAAAATCAATGCTATGTTCTAGCTAGCGCCCAAGGCGGGCAACATGAAAATGGTCGCTCCACTTGGGGGCAGAGTATGCTCATAGATCCTTGGGGTGAAATTCAATCCCAGATAGCTCAAGAGCAAGGGGTAGTTATGGGCACACTAGATAAAAATATGACGCAAAAAATTCGAACTCAATTACCTGCTCTTTTGCACCGTACTTTATAAGAACCCTATGAATACACATTTAGCTTTAGAAAACGCCATCAACCTCAGCAGGGCCGACTCACTTAAGATCGCTAAAGATATTTTGTTGGCTCCGGCAGGTATTTCTGAAAATGACCTACAAAAAACGTTGGCATTAATGCATACACATCACTTAGATGATGCTGATCTTTACTTTCAAAGAACTTATAACGAATCATGGAGCCTAGAAGAAGGTATTGTTAAATCTGGCACTTTCAGCATTGACCAAGGTGTTGGGGTTAGAGCTGTCAGCCATGACAAAACAGCATTTGCTTACTCTGATGAAATTAGTGCTGCAGCTCTCAAAAAAGCAGCTGAAGCAACTCGAGTGATTGGCGCAGGAAATAATAAAACGTACATTAGCCCAGCATGGTCCAATCCCAAAACACACGCTCTTTATCAATCAGCGAACCCTCTTGATAGTTTGAATGCAAAAGCAAAAATTGCTCTTTTAGAAGATATTGAAAGAAAAGCCAAAGCCAAAGACCCTCGCATCGTACAAGTGATGGCAGGCCTTGCAGCGGAACACGATGTTGTTTTAGTAGCAAGAGCTAATGGCGTTTTAGCAGCTGACATCAGACCTTTGGTGCGCGTTTCAATCACCGTTATTGCCGAGCAAAATGGTCGACGTGAAGTAGGTTCATCGGGTGGTGGCGGCCGTTTTGATTATCACTTTTTTGTTCAAGAGAAAATTGATCATTGGATTGATGAGGCGGTTAGATCTGCCTTAGTCAATCTTGATTCACGACCAGCTCCCGCAGGATCGATGACAGTCGTTCTTGGTCCCGGTTGGCCAGGTGTTCTTTTGCATGAAGCCATAGGTCACGGTCTTGAAGGAGACTTTAATCGTAAAGGATCATCTGCCTTTACCGGAAAGATTGGGCAAAGAGTTGCGGCTAAAGGCGTTACTGTTGTTGACGATGGCACAATCGCCGGTCGACGTGGCTCATTATCCATTGATGATGAAGGCAATCCAACTCAATGCACAACCCTCATTGAGGATGGCATCTTAAAGGGCTACATTCAGGATAGCTTAAATGCTCGCCTCATGAATATGCCAGTCACCGGTAATGCTAGACGTGAAAGCTATGCCTCCCTACCCATGCCAAGAATGACCAACACCTATATGCTCAACGGAAGTGATGATCCTGAAGAAATTATCGGCAGCATTAAAAAAGGTCTTTACGCCGTCAATTTTGGTGGAGGTCAAGTTGATATCACCAGCGGTAAGTTTGTGTTCTCAGCCAGCGAAGCCTACTGGGTGGAAAACGGCAAAATTCAATACCCAGTTAAAGGCGCAACAATCATTGGCAACGGTCCTGAATCACTGAAAGATATCAGCATGATCGGAAATGACATGAATTTAGATAGCGGCATTGGGGTTTGCGGCAAAGACGGTCAAAGCGTTCCAGTAGGGGTTGGTCAACCCACCCTCAGAATCAACAATATGACCGTTGGGGGCACAGCTTAATTCAGCGTCACAAAACTGTGCTACATTAGCTACATGTCTGCAAATAAATCCTATTTCTTTTACTTTTGGTTCTCAGCCCAAGGCGGTCGAGAGGCAGAAATTCAAGCATAAGTTTCCTGCACTCAAATTAACCGCCGACGATAACGGCGGTTTTTTTTTACATATTTAAGTATCTAGCAATAAGGAGTTAATGAAATGATTGATAAAGCACTCAGTAACAGAGACAGTTGGTATGCAAGTGTCGATAAGACATCAGAAACAGATGATGCGCGCATACAAAACATCACGGTTCTTCCACCGCCAGAGCACCTCATTCGTTTCTTTCCCATCCAAGGTACGGCTGTTGAGACTTTAATTGGTCAAACTCGTCAAAAGATTCGCGACATCATGCACGGTAAAGATGATCGACTCTTGGTCATCATTGGACCTTGTTCAATTCACGACCCAAAAGCGGCACTAGAGTACGCTCACAAATTACTAGCTCTTAGAGAGCAATATGCGGACGATCTTGAAATCGTTATGCGCGTTTATTTTGAGAAACCTCGCACAACCGTTGGTTGGAAGGGTCTCATCAATGATCCGTACCTTGATGAAAGCTATCGTATTGATGAAGGCTTGCGTATGGCACGCCACCTCTTAATAGAAATCAACCGGATGGGCATGCCCGCAGGTAGTGAATTCCTAGATGTCATCTCCCCGCAATACATTGGAGACTTGATTTCTTGGGGCGCGATTGGTGCCAGAACAACAGAAAGCCAAATTCATCGTGAGCTTGCATCAGGCATTTCAGCGCCGATTGGATTTAAAAACGGCACCGACGGCAATATTAAGATTGCAACAGACGCTATCCAATCCGCTAGCAGACCGCACCACTTTTTATCTGTTCACAAAAATGGCCAGGTTGCCATCGTTGAAACAAAAGGCAACAGTGATTGTCACGTTATTTTGCGCGGCGGCAAAACAACTAACTATGATGCGGAAAGCGTTGCTAAAGCATGTGCAGAGCTTGAAGCATCCAAGTTACCAGGCTCTTTGATGGTGGATTGCTCTCACGCTAACTCTAGCAAGCAACATGAACGCCAAATTGAAGTTGCCAAAGATATTGCTGGTCAACTATCGACAGGTTCAAAACAAATTTTTGGCGTCATGGTTGAAAGCCACATCAATGGTGGGGCTCAAAAGTTCACTCCGGGTAAAGATGATCCTCGCGCATTGAAATATGCAACGAGCATCACTGATGCGTGTATCGGTTGGGACGACTCATTGAACACTTTAGAAATTTTAGCCAATGGCGTCAGACAACGTCGCAACAAAAAGTAATATCTAAAGATCGTTACCTTTGGTAACAGCCAAATAAAAAAAGACCCCTTACTTGGGGTCTTTTTTATGGCGCCAAAGAGTATCTGATTCGCCTGCCTCTTTATTGAGAACTCTTGCTAAAACGAACAATAAATCAGATAGGCGATTGACATACTGCCTTGGCGTGTCATGAATCGCTTCATGACGCCCTAACTTCACAATGGATCGCTCAGCACGTCGACACACTGTTCTGCACACATGAGCTTGCGCTGCTGCACGAGTGCCCCCAGGCAAAATAAATTCGGCTAAACGAGGTAAGGTTGCGTTGTACTTATTCAACCAGGTATCTAACTGAAGTACCTGCTCCTCTTTAAGTAAGGTGTAATTAGGAATACATAATTCCCCACCCAGATCAAATAAATCATGTTGAACTTGCGAAAAGAGGTCTTTTAGCTCTGCAGCCACACTCTCGGGTAAACCCTCGGTGATTAAAACACCTATTTCAGAGTTCAGTTCATCGACGTCCCCCATCGCACAAATGCGCAAATGGTCTTTATCTACGCGCTGCCCATCACCTAAACCAGTGGTTCCAGTATCACCCGTACGAGTCGCAATTTGAGTCAATCTATTAGCCATATACCTCATTATATGGAAATGGATAGAATAGCGTTAAACCACTAGAAATAGAGACAAATGACAACGACCCTCGACTCGCCTAAACAGGCCACGCTTCTTAAGCAGGAAGAGCTTGTAAAAGCCCTCAAACCAGTGCTACCAGCCCATGCGCTACTTTGGGAGCCAGAGGACACCATCCCTTATGAATGTGATGGTTTGGCCGCTTACAGGCAAATGCCTTTGGCGGTTGCCCTTCCTGAGACAGAAGCCCAAGCTGTCGCAGTCATTAAAGTTTGCCAAAGACTTGAGGTTCCCATTGTGCCGCGTGGTTCAGGTACTGGTTTGTCAGGTGGCGCGATGCCCATCGCCCAAGGCTTGGTTCTATCTTTAGCTAAATTTAAGAAAATTATCAAAGTTGATCCAATTGCAAGAACAGCAGTTGTGCAACCTGGCGTACGAAATCTAGCGATTTCAGAGGCAGTAGCGCAACACGGTCTTTACTATGCACCAGACCCGTCCTCACAAATTGCCTGCTCTATTGGCGGCAACGTTAGCGAAAACTCAGGCGGTGTTCATTGTCTTAAATATGGTTTAACACTCCACAATATTCTTAAAGTCCGAGCCATTTTGATGAATGGTGAAGTGGTTGAATTTGGCAGCCTAGCGCCAGATGCTCCAGGCCTAGATCTTCTATCCATCTTGGTGGGAAGCGAAGGTATGTTGGCTGTTATTACAGAAGTCACTGTTAAATTAGTTCCAAAACCTCAGTTGGCGCAAGTCATCATGGCAAGCTTTGATGATGTAGGTAAAGGTGGTAATGCAGTAGCTGCCATTATCGCCGCAGGCATTATTCCAGCTGGGTTAGAAATGATGGATAAAGCTGCCACAAGAGCCGTTGAAGAATTTGTTCACGCAGGCTATGACGTGAATGCAGAAGCGATTCTTTTGTGCGAATCAGATGGAACGCCCGAAGAGGTGGCGGAAGAAATCGAACGCATGACTCAAGTACTCAATCAATGCGGCGCTATTCGAATCCAAGTTTCTCAAAGTGAATCCGAAAGATTGAAATTTTGGAGTGGGCGCAAGAATGCTTTCCCAGCAGCAGGTCGTATTTCTCCGGATTACTACTGCATGGATGGCACCATTCCAAGACAGCACATTGCCACACTTTTAAAACGCATCCAAGAAATGGAAACCAAGTATCAACTTCGCTGTATGAACGTGTTTCATGCAGGAGATGGCAACATGCATCCACTCATTCTATTTAATGGTTCGGATGAAGATGAATGGCACCGCGCAGAAGAGTTTGGTAGCGACATTCTGGAAACCTGCGTCGAGTTAGGTGGCACGATCACAGGCGAACACGGTGTCGGTATTGAAAAGATTAACTCCATGTGTGTTCAGTTTGGTGAGTTAGAAAGAGAATTATTTTGGGGTGTGAAGGCTGCATTTGATCCGCAAAAACTTCTTAACCCCGATAAAGCGATTCCAACCTTGCACCGTTGTGCAGAATACGGGCGCATGAGAATTACAGGCGGAGTTCTACCGCATCCTGAATTGGAGCGCTTCTAATGAGTGAAACTATCATCAAGCAGTTTCAAGAAAAAATTACTACCGCAAGCCAAAAAGGCCAAGTGATTCGCATCACGGGCTCGGGCTCAAAAGATTGGTATGGCAATAACTTAAAAGGTGAAACCTTAACAACCAAAGAGTACTCAGGGATATTAAGTTATCAACCGGATGAATTAGTTATTACCGTTAAATCTGGCACTTCTTTAAAAGAAGTAGAACAAGCGCTTGCTGAAAAAAATCAACAATTTGCCTTTGAACCACCCCACTTTGGTCCTGGCGCAACGATTGGCGGCATGATTGCAGCTGGCTTAGCTGGGCCTGGACGAGTCAGTGTTGGCGGCTTAAGAGACTTTGTGCTGGGCGCGAAGATCATGAACGGTCAAGGACAAGTGATGGATTTTGGTGGCACAGTCATGAAAAACGTTGCAGGCTATGACGTATCCAGACTAATGCCAAGCTCAATGGGTACATTGGCCTTACTTTTAGATGTCTCCATCAAGGTCTTGCCTAAAGCTGCAGCGACTGCCACCGTTAGTGTTGCCATGGAGCAATCCGAAGCAATTCATTTGATGAACCTACTGGCTAGTCAACCATGGCCGTTGAATGCGAGCGCATGGCTTGGGGAAAAAGCGGGCATGCTCTATTTACGTTTAAGCGGGGCTAAAGCTGCCGTGCAATCCGCCATCACCTCATTTGCAAAAACATACGGTATGCAACAAATCGATGCGGAAGAAGCTGCTGCATTTTGGACCAGTCTTCGTGAACAAACGCACCCGTGGTTTAAAAACAGTCTTGAAGAAAATTTATGGCGTGTGGCTCTGCCATCCACAACAGACACCTTAAATCTTGGAGGTGAGACCTTCATTGAATGGCACGGCGGTCAACGTTGGTACAAGGGCTCTTTTGAGCCCGGTACGATCAAAGACTTGGCACAATCTTTAGGTGGTCATGCAAGTATCTTTAAAGCCAAAAATAAAAATGCGCAGATGCTAAGCTCACTCAAAGATCACCCTCTAACAGCTGCTTTAGTCAGCGTAGAAGATCGCTTAAGAAAAACGTTTGACCCTCAGGGTGTATTTGCTACAGGAAGGTTAATTTAATATGCAAACCGAATTAGCCTCTCAATATATTGGCACCCCCGATGGGGAAATGGCTCAAAGCATTTTGAGCAAATGCGTGCATTGCGGTTTTTGTACAGCCACCTGCCCGACTTACCAGTTACTTGGCGATGAATTAGATGGTCCAAGAGGACGAATTTATCTCATCAAGCAAATTGCTGAAGGCAGACCCGCCACAGAAAAGACAAGAGAACATTTAGACCGCTGCCTCACCTGTAGGAATTGCGAAAGTACCTGTCCTAGCGGTGTTGATTACGGTCATCTAATTGATATTGGTCGCAAATGGGTTGAGGAACAAACACCCGAGAGACCTCTTTTTGAAAAGCTATTACGTAAGGCTTTGGCCAATGGCTTAACCAACAAACATTTATTTAATGCCAGCATGCGCTTGGGCCGTCTATTTAGACCCTTGATGCCAGCGGTGATCCAACAAAAAATACCTCAGGGCAAAGCGCCAGGGGTACGCCCTGCTGGAGGCCTTCATACTCAAAAGATGTTGATGCTAGAAGGTTGCGTTCAACCAGGCATGCTACCAAATATTAATAATGCAACGGTCCGAGTATTGAATCGTGTAGGTGTTGATGTGCTGTCTGCAGCCAAAGCTGGTTGCTGTGGTGCACTCAAATACCACCTAAATGAGCAAGAGGCTGGTTTAGCAGATATGCGTCGCAACATTGATGCTTGGTGGCCTTACATTGCTGGCACGGCCCCAGAGTGCCAAGGGCACAAAGTAACAGCATTGATCATGAATGCTTCAGGTTGCGGCGTCACAGTGAAAGAATATGGTCACATCTTGCGCGATGATCCTGCGTATGCTGAAAAAGCAAAAACAGTCTCAAGCCTTTGTAAAGATTTGGTTGAGATATTGCCAAGCTATACCGATGCACTTAAAAAACACCTTGGCAATAAGACTCAAGCAGGGGTTGTTTACCATCCGCCTTGCACACTCCAACATGGCCAAAAGATCAAAGGTCAATTAGAGAGCTTCTTAGGTCAATTAGGCATCAAGACAAATTTGTGTGAGGACAGCCATCTTTGTTGTGGATCAGCTGGAACGTATTCGATACTTCAAGCAGACTTATCAAAACAGCTCAAGCAACAAAAGTTAGATAACCTTCAACAGGCTGTCAAAAAGCATGAGGCTGACCGGATTGTGTCTGCCAACATTGGCTGTATTACCCATCTACAGAATCAAGAAACATCGGTAGAACATTGGATTGAGCTAATCGATGGGATATTGGAGCAAAATGGAGGGTATGACCTCCATAAAAGCTAACTTAGCCGATGTTTTAGAGCGCCTCTCAGAAGCAGCCATTGCTTCTGGGCGCTCTCCAACAGATATCCATCTTTTAGCAGTTTCCAAAACATTTCCTGCCAATGATGTGAGATTGGCTTTTGAAGCCGGTCAAAAAGCATTTGGGGAAAACTATGTTCAAGAAGGCGTTGCCAAAATTTCTGATTTAAGTGACATCAGAAATCAAATTCAATGGCACTTTATTGGCCCCCTTCAAAGCAATAAATCAAAAGATGTTGCTGAAAATTTTGACTGGGTGCACAGCATTGATCGTTTAAAAATTGCGCAACGCCTGAATGATCAAAGACCTGATCATCTCCCTCCTTTAAATGTTTGCGTCCAAGTGAACATCAGTGGCGAAGCAAGTAAAAGTGGCGTAGAGCCTTCAGAATTAGTTGACCTATGTCTCGCTATTGCAGTGATGCCAAAAATTCGCCTAAGAGGCTTAATGAGCATCCCAGAGCCCACCGATAATGAAACGCAACAGAAAGCTGACCACAAACAACTCTTTCATTTGTTTCAAGAATTAAAAAACAACCCCCTACTTCAATCCTTATCAGCTGATTTAGATACCCTCTCCATGGGCATGTCTTCGGATATGGCAGCGGCTATCGCAGAAGGTAGTACGATGGTACGTATTGGCACAGCGATTTTTGGCAAAAGAACTTATTTATGACATCTTTATCAAACTTAAAAATTGTATTCATTGGTGGCGGCAACATGGCCAGCGCCTTAATCGGCGGCCTCATTCAAAAAGGCGCGCAAGCATCCCATATTGCAGTCGCAGATCCATTTGAACCCACCAGAAAATCATTAGAGACTAACTTTGAAGTTAGTACCGGTTTGAACATTCAAGGACTCTCTGAAAAAATTCAGAAAGCTGACATCTTGGTCTTAGCAGTTAAACCCCAACAATTTAAAGAAGCTGCTGCTGAGTTGGCCATGGTGTTTAAAGAGTGTGCGAACAAGCCTTTATGTTTGAGCGTGGCTGCTGGCATCCGCACTCAGGACATGGCTAGATGGCTCGGGCACGATCGATTGATCCGCGCCATGCCTAATACACCAGCACTCATTAGCCAAGGTATGACTGGCTTATATGCCAGCCCACAAGCCACTCCTGATGATCGCGCTCATGCAGAGAGCATCTGTCTTGCCGTCGGAAAGATCACTTGGGTATCTGATGAGAAACAAATAGATGACATCACTGCAGTCTCAGGAAGCGGTCCAGCTTATGTGTTTGCATTTATTGAGGCTCTTGAAAAGGCAGCGATAGCACAAGACCTGACTCAAGATCAGGCTCGCTTATTGGCCATTCAAACTGTTTTAGGTGCAGCCACCTTGGCTTCTCAGTCTACCGACTCACCTGGAACGTTACGCGAAAAAGTAACCTCAAAAGGCGGCACAACTTATGCAGCACTTCAGGTACTAGAGCAAAAGAATTGGTCAGAAATCATCGCGCAAGCAGTCGCTGCTGCTAGTGCTCGTGGCGCTGAAATGGGAAAAGAGTTCGGGCAATAAACCCTAGTTTTGCGAGCTAGCAATCGCTATAAAAAAAAGTGCTCCTAGCCAATTATTCTGTAAAAAGGCTTGAAAGCACTTGGCGCGATCATGCGTTCTGATCAACTGAAAATAATGAAACACCAACCCTAAACCAGCCAACCAAAAAACCCAAAAAATAGTGCTGAAGTTTTGCGAGATAGCGATGTAGGCGAATCCTGCAAAAAATAGCCCATAGCAGGCTAAAACAGCCATCACATCATACGAGCCAAAAGTAATGGCCGAGGTCTTAATACCAAGCTTCAGATCATCATTCTTATCCACCATGGCATAAGCTGTATCGTAAGCAATAGCCCACGCTATATTAGCTAACACCAATACCCATGCATAAGACGGTATCTCATTTTGAACTGCCGCAAAGGACATCGGTATACCAAACGAAAAAGCGATACCCAAAACCGCTTGAGGCATTGCAAAGAATCGTTTTGTAAACGGGTAAATAATCGCCACCATGAGTGCGGGAAACGATAACAACTTAGTAAATGTATTTAATGGCAAGATGAGTAGAAATGCCACTAGAGCCAAAACAGCCGCCACCATTAAAGCTTCCCAGGGTTTAATCCTTCCAGAAGTTAAAGGTCGATTTTCTGTTCGCTCAACATGCCGATCAAAATCTCTATCTGCAAAATCATTAATAGCGCAACCAGCACTTCTCATCAAAAAAGTACCTACGATAAAAATTAACAAATAAGAAAAGCTTGGGTGACCATCGGTTGCCAACCACAAACCCCAAAGAGTTGGCCATAAAACTAACAGCGTGCCTATTGGCTTATCAAACCGAATAAGCGCGAGATAGTCTGCCAACTTGCCAGACATCATAAATAATCAACTCCAGATAAACCGGATGACTTAATTGCATCAGCCAAGGCATACATAGCTGTAGATCTGGCATAACTTTTTCGCCAAGCTAAGACCACGCGTCTCTTAGGTGTTGGTGCTGCAAAAGGTACATATTTAATGAGGCTATTAGGGTTTACTTGATCATTAACAGATGTAATAGGAAAAACACTAATGCCAATGCCACCGGCTACCATTTGTCGAATGGTCTCTAACGATGACCCCTCAAAACCACTCAAATCTTCACTACGTTGTGTTCTTTGCATATCAGGGCAAATATCCAATACATGATCACGGAAACAATGTCCCTGACCCAATAGGAGTGTTGCTTGAGACTGTAAGTCAGCGTGTTGAATCACCGGTGTACTTTCCCAAGGATGACCTACGGGAATAGCCACCACCAAGCTCTCATCATATAAAGGAATAACTTCTAGACCACTTTCAGAAAAAGGTTCGGCCAAGATGGCCGCATCAATATCCCCTTGCTTGAGTAGCTCTAGCAATCGAACCGTAAAGTTCTCCTGCAAATAGAGAGGCATTTTGGGTAGCACCTCTCGACTTTTAGAAATCAACTTAGGCAATAAGTAAGGCGCGATGGTGTAAATCGTGCCCAATCTCACCGGCCCTGAAAGAGGATCTTGACCATGCTGAGCCAAGTGCTTGATGACTTGCGCTTCTTCCAAAACTTTTTGAGCTTGATGAATAATCTCTTGACCCAAGGCTGTAATGGTTAGCTCAGCACCCGACCTTTCAAAAATCTGAACACTCAGTTCATCCTCAAGCTTTTTGATGGCCACGGAAAGTGTCGGTTGAGAAACAAAACATGCTTCAGCAGCTCTGCCAAAGTGTCGCTCCCTGGCCACCGCCACAATATATCTAAATTCGGTAAGTGTCATAACGAGAGGATATCAAGCTTTTAAGAAATCAGCACGATGCCCCAACCATCGCTCCAAATGCTTTTGACTGACCTCTGGATAGTGATTCAATAACTGAACCGATAGTGCTTTTGTTTTTTCTATCAGGTCATGTTCATTTTGCAGATCAACAAAACGCAACATGCCATCACCCGACTGCTTTGCACCTAACAACTCCCCAGGGCCCCTTAATGCCAAATCTTTCTCAGCAATAACAAAACCGTCTTGAGTTTCTCTTAGCGTTTGAAGTCGCTCTTTAGCCGCCATCGACAATTGGGAGCTATACAAAAGAATACAAATGGATTGAGCTGAACCACGGCCCACTCGTCCACGAAGTTGATGCAACTGGGAATAACCAAATCTCTCAGCGTGCTCAATCACCATGAGCGATGCATTGGGCACATCAACACCTACCTCGATAACCGTCGTTGCCACCAGCACCTTAATCTCCCCAGCAACAAAGGCTTGCATAACGGCATTTTTTTCATCCGCCTTTAGGCGCCCATGAACAAGGCCGACTTGAATACCGGGTAAAGCTTGCTGCAATGATTCATAGGTGTCCACTGCAGTTTGCAACTGCAGAACCTCTGACTCTTCAATCAATGGGCAAACCCAGTAAATTTGGCGCCCCAACTTGAGCTGCTCCGATAACCCAGCAACAACCTCATCACGCCGATCACTTTTAATTAACTTGGTGACAACCGGCGTTCTTCCCGGGGGCAACTCATCAATCACCGAAACTTCTAAATCTGCATAAAACGTCATCGCCAGAGTTCTTGGGATAGGCGTTGCAGACATCATCAGCTGATGACAATCTATTTCAACATCATCAATTTTTTGTTGGAGTTGTAAGCGTTGCTTCACACCAAAACGATGTTGCTCATCAATCACAGCCAACCCTAGTCGAGCAAACTCAACCCCTTCTTGAATCAATGCATGAGTACCAATAACCAAGCGACCCTCACCACTGGCAATCGCAGCTTGAGCTGCTTTTTTATCTTTGGCCTTTAAGGAACCTGTTAACCAAACTATCTCTATACCCATCGGCTCCAGCCAAGCCGATAACTTTCTGTAATGCTGCTCAGCCAAGATCTCTGTAGGCGCCATGATGGCTGCCTGGTACCCATGATCCAAACAGTGCATGGCCGCTAATGCGGCAATGATGGTCTTTCCACTGCCCACATCCCCTTGTAACAACCTATTCATTGGGTAGGGTTGCGCTAAGTCAGCAAGTAAATCTTGCCAAACTCTTTGTTGCGCCCCAGTTAACTGGAAAGGCAATTGAAGTAAAAACTTTTCCAAGATCCCATCTTTTTTGGGCTTGAGATTCATTTGCACAGAACGACGACTCAAGCGTTTAGCTCTGGCCTGCTGCAATGAAATTTGTTGCGCGAGCAACTCCTCAATTTGAATTCTGCGCCAAGCCGGATGAGTGCGATTCTGTATCGATTCCATATCATCGCTGCGACTTGGGTGATGCAATGTATGAATGGCTTGCCATAAATTTGGCAAATCCAAACCAGGAAAACAATTCTTTAAGATGTCCTTGGGAAATATTTCTGAAAATAAGGACTCTAAATTTGCATCTTTAAATGCTTTATCAATCGCTTTACGAATACTTAACTGACTAACCCCCGCCGTCGTTGAATAGACAGGCGTTAAGTTGTTAGGCAAAGGCGCATCAGGTGGCAATGCTTTAACGACTGGATGAACCATCTCAGGCCCATAGTAACCATCGCGCACATCACCTCGAACGCGCAAATGCTGACCCACTGCCATTTGCTTTTGCTGGCTAGGGTAGAAATTCAACCATCGTAAAAATAATTCATTGCCCGCATCATCTTTAATAACGACCAGCAACTGTCTTCGAGGGCGATACATCACCTCTTGGCGGATCACATAACCTTGAACTTGAGCTGAGATAACCCCAAAACTATTAATAACTGAGGCAATCGTTGATAATTTGGTTTCATCCTCGTAGCGAATAGGCAAGTGCAAGGCACAGTCCAAAGAGGAATGCAGACCTAACTTTTCGAGAGGATTTGAACTAGATTTACTAACCATGTTTAGAATCTTACTGTTCCTACGGTATCTCGATGCGACTTTCTGACTTTAATTACAACTTACCGCCTGAGCTGATAGCCCAGCACCCACTTCCAGATAGAACGGCTAGCCGGCTTCTAGTCCTTGGAAATGAGTCCCATGGGCAAACTGCATTAGCAGATCAACAATTTACTGATGTGGTTGATTTAATTCAATCCAATGACTTATTGATCTTTAACGACACCAAAGTTATTCCAGCAAGGCTCTTTGGCAAAAAGGATAGTGGTGGTGCAGTTGAAGTCTTGCTTGAAAGAGTGACTGGCTCAGATACGGCTATCACCCAAATTAGAGCCTCCAAGTCACCTAAACCAGGCGCCACGCTTCTTATGGGTGACTCTGAAGATCCATTCACCATTGAGGTAATTGGTCGCCATGATGGCACTCAAAGTCCATTTTTTGAGGTGCGCTTTTCTGGACCTTGCATTCCTTTACTTGAAAAGCATGGTCATTTACCGCTCCCCCCTTACATTACACACACCCCGGATGAGGTGGATCAACAACGGTATCAAACGGTCGTTGCCAAAAATCCAGGCGCAGTTGCAGCACCTACTGCAGGCTTGCACTTTGACAAGAAGATCTTGGATGTTCTAGCCCAAAAAGGGGTTCGCCACACCACTCTCACACTTCATGTAGGCGCCGGCACTTTTAGCCCTGTTAGAACGGAAGACTTATCCCAACATCAAATGCATAGCGAATGGTTTTCAGTACCGCCCCAAACTCAGGAACTCATTCGTCAAACCCAAGCATCCGGTGGTCGAGTTATTGCTGTTGGCACTACCAGCTTAAGAGCACTGGAATCAGCTGCAGCATTGGGCATTAATGAAGGTGAAACAAAACTTTTCATAACGCCCGGTTACCAATTCAAGGTAGTGGATCGTTTGATCACCAATTTTCATCTACCGTCCTCAACGCTTCTCATGTTAGTGAGTGCCTTTGCAGGATATGAAAACATCAAAAAAGCATATGATCATGCTATCCAACAACAATATCGCTTCTTTAGTTATGGCGATGCTATGTTTTTAAGCCGCCTATGAAACCTCTTAGCTTTGAACTCATCAAAAAAGATGCTCGCACGCATGCCAGACGTGGGCGCGTGAACTTACCTCACGGGGCCGTTGAAACCCCTATTTTTATGCCGGTAGGAACCTACGGCACAGTCAAGGGTATGACCCCTAGAGATCTTGAAGAGGCCAAAGCCCAAATTATCTTGGGCAATACATTTCACTTATGGTTAAGACCAGGCTTGGATGTTATTTCTAAACACAAGGGGCTTCATGATTTCATGGGCTGGCAAAAGCCCATCCTGACCGACTCAGGCGGGTTTCAGGTGTTTAGCTTGGGGGCACTCAGAAAAATTACCGAAGATGGCGTGACCTTCGCTTCTCCAGTCAATGGCGATAAGCTATTTATGTCGCCTGAAGTCTCTATGGAAATTCAGGCTGTTTTAAACAGTGATATCGCCATGCAGTTTGATGAATGCACACCTTATGAAACGAATGGTGTTCGGACAGATGAAGCCACTGTTCGAAAGTCACTTGAGCTGTCTTTACGCTGGGGGGATCGCTCGATTAAAAGATTTAGAGAGCTTGAGACTGGCAATGCCTTATTTGGCATCATTCAGGGCGGTATGTTTGAAAACCTAAGGGAAGTCTCTCTAGCGGGGGTCAGAGAGCAAGATTTTGATGGTATCGCTATTGGTGGCTTATCCGTTGGAGAGCCTAAACCTGAATTTGAGCGCATTTTGTCTCATATTGGCCCTCAGTTACCCCCTGAAAAACCTCACTATCTGATGGGCGTTGGCACACCGGAAGATTTGGTTTTAGGTGTTAGCCAAGGGATCGACATGTTTGATTGCGTCATGCCCACGCGAAATGCCCGTAATGGCTGGTTATTTACACGCTTTGGGGATTTAAAGCTCCGGAATGCAACGTTTAAAGACGATACAAGGCCTCTCGACCCAACGTGCACCTGCTATACCTGCAGAAACTTCTCCAGGTCGTATCTTCACCACCTTCAAAAAGCCAATGAAATCCTTGGATCTCAACTTAATACGATCCATAACATTCACTATTACCTCAATTTAATGTCTGAAATTCGGGCTGCTTTGGATCAAGATCAATTCCCTGAGTTCATCAAGGAATTCCACGAAAAACGCCAAATTGGCGTGATTGAAGCAACAGGGTAAAATTCTCCTTTCTACTTGGAGGATAAATAATGTTTATTAGTAACGCTTATGCACAAACTGCCGGCGGTGAAGCTGGCGGCATTATGGGCTTCTTGCCTTTGATTTTGATGTTTGTGGTTTTGTATTTCGTGATGATTCGCCCACAAATGAAACGCCAAAAAGAAGTTAAATTGATGATTGAAGCTTTGGCTGTTGGCGACGAAGTTGTTACTGCTGGTGGCTTGATGGGTAAAGTGACTCATATTAAAGATCAATACATCACTGTTGAATTAGTACCTGGCACAGAAGTGAAAATGCAGAGAAATGCAGTGACTGCTGTATTGCCCAAAGGCACCATTAAAGCTATCTAAGAAAGCTAAGCATGAACCGTTACCCGCTGTGGAAGTACCTTGTTATCGTAGTTGCTCTATTAATTGGAGGAACCTACACCATCCCAAACTTTTTTGGGGAAGCTCCAGCTGTACAAATCTCAGCGGGTAAAGCCACTGTCAAGATTGATTTGGCGACACAAGAACGGGTAACAAAACTGCTTGCTCAAGCCAATATCGAGACAAAAGGTATTCAATTTGAACGAGCTGGCAACAACGGCACAATCAAAATTCGATTGACCAATACCGATAATCAACTTAAAGCTAAAGATGTTTTACAAAAGTCTTTAAATCCGGATGGCAATGATCCTACATACGTTGTTGCTCTCAACCTTATTTCAAATACACCAGCATGGTTAAGCTCCATGGGTGCTATGCCAATGTATCTTGGTCTTGATCTTCGTGGTGGCGTTCACTTCCTACTACAAGTAGATATGCGTGGCGCCCTACAAAAGAAGCTTGAAAGCCTAACTACCGATACGCGCTCGCAATTACGCGAAAAGTCTATTCGCCACAATGGCATTGAACGTCAAAATGATCAAATCGTTGTTCGCTTTCCTAACCAAGACGATGCAAGCGCAGCAAGACTTCATCTCACTAAAAATTTAATTGATTTAGATTTCAACGTTGAAAAATCAGCCGATGGATTCAGATTAGTTGGTAAATTTAAAGATAGCGCACTTAAAGAAGTGCAAGAAAACGCCGTCAAACAAAACATCACCACCTTGCATAACCGCGTCAATGAACTTGGCGTTGCTGAACCTGTGATTCAGCAACAAGGTCAAGATCGCATTATTGTTCAGTTACCTGGCGTTCAAGACACAGCCCGTGCTAAGGATATTATTGGTCGCACAGCCACCCTGGAGTCTCGCTTAGCTGACCCTGTTAAAACTTACCTCCTATCAGGTGAGACACCCCCTCCAGGAGCTGATGTTTTTAAAACTGGCGACGGTCGTCAAGTTGTATTCAAACGCTCTGTAATTTTTAGCGGGGATCGTATTACTAGCGCCTCCGCAGGATTTGACTCCAATCAGCGTCCAGCCGTTAGCATCACACTTGATTCTGTGGGCGGTCGTGTAATGCAGGAAATAACTCGTGAAAACATTGGTAAGCCAATGGGCATGATCTTGTTTGAAAAAGGTCGCGGCGAAGTATTAACAGTCGCCACCATTCAAGGCGAGTTTGGTGCCAAATTCCAAATTACAGGTCAACCTAGCACGGAAAGTGCTAATGACTTAGCCCTTCTGCTCAGAGCAGGTTCTTTGGCAGCCCCAATGGAAATCATTGAAGAACGTACCATCGGACCAAGCCTTGGCGCTGATAACATCGCTAAAGGCTTTAACTCGGTTATCTACGGGTTCTGCGCCATCGCTATTTTCATGATCGCCTACTACCTTCTGTTTGGCGCTTTTTCGGTTATTGCCTTAGCCGTTAACCTTTTCTTATTGGTAGCGCTTCTTTCGATGCTCCAAGCCACACTCACCTTGCCAGGTATTGCTGCGATGGCACTTGCCCTAGGTATGGCGATCGACTCCAACGTCTTAATTAATGAACGCATTCGTGAAGAGTTAAGAGCCGGAGCTACACCACAAGCAGCGATTGCAACGGGTTTTGATCGTGCTTGGGGAACTATTCTTGACTCCAACATCACGACTCTTATCGCAGGTATTGCTCTATTAGCTTTTGGCTCTGGCCCAGTAAGAGGTTTTGCTGTAGTTCATAGTCTAGGTATTTTGACGTCGATGTTCTCTGCTGTTTTCTTTGCAAGAGGCATTGCCAATCTTTGGTACGGTCGTCAGAAGAAGTTACAGAAAATATCAATTGGCCAAGTTTGGCGCCCAACTGAATAAAAGGAATCAAGACCATGGAATTTTTCCGCATCCGTCGTGATATCCCATTTATGCGCCATGCTTTGGTGCTAAATTTGATTTCCGCCTTAACGTTTTTTGCTGCTGTATTTTTCTTAGCTTACAAAGGTCTTCATTTGTCCGTTGAGTTTACAGGTGGCACAGTGATGGAGATCAGCTACTCCCAAGCCGCTCCTTTAGACTCGATCAGGAGCGACTTAACCAAGCTAGGCTACCAAGATGTTCAGGTGCAAAACTTTGGTAGCTCTAAGGACGTTTTAATTCGTTTACCGCTCCAAAAAAATGCTGCTGGCGAAGCAATCTCATCATCACAACAAAGCGGTGTTGTTTTGGAAACCCTCAAGGCATCCCATGCTGACGTCTCCCTCAAACGTGTCGAGTTTGTGGGGCCTCAAGTGGGTAAAGAACTTGCCACAGATGGTCTACTAGCCCTGCTATTTGTTGTGTTGGGCATTGTTATTTACCTATCCATTCGGTTTGAGTGGAAATTTGCTCTAGCCGGCATCATCGCCAACCTCCATGACGTTGTGATCATTCTTGGCTTTTTTGCATTCTTCCAGTGGGAATTTTCACTATCTGTTCTAGCTGCTGTTCTGGCTGTTTTAGGTTACTCCGTCAATGAGTCTGTAGTTATTTTTGACCGTATTCGTGAAAACTTCCGCAAACATAGAAAAATGAGCACGATTGCTGTTATTGATAATGCGATCACCAGCACCACGAGTAGAACAATCATTACGCACGGCAGTACGCAAATGATGGTGTTAGCCATGTTGCTATTTGGCGGCCCAACCCTTTACTACTTCTCATTAGCTCTAACGATCGGTATCTTGTTTGGTATTTACTCTTCTGTTTTCGTGGCAGCAGCTTTAGCCATGTGGTTAGGTGTTAAACGCGAAGACCTCATTAAGGTCGATAGTAAAACCGCTAACGACAACCAAAAACCGGACGATCCGAACTTTGGGGCACAGGTTTAATAAAAAAGGAGACTTCGGTCTCCTTTTTTATTGTTCTTACTCGAACATTCCTTTAACTTGAAACGGTAGAGGCTAGGGTCTAGAAATCAGTGCCTCGATTGCCATACCGTAACCAGATATACCAAAACCAGCCAATACACCGACAGCAACGGGAGAAACGTAGGACTGATGACGGAAGGCTTCACGGGCATATACATTTGAAATATGCACCTCAATGACTGGTAACCCACCCACACCAGCAATCGCATCATGCAATGCAATCGACGTATGCGTATAAGCACCTGGATTAAAAACAACGCCCTTTAGCTCGCCAGCCTTAAATAATTTGCCAGCCTCATGAATTTTTTCAATTAACTCACCCTCATGATTGCTTTGAAAAAAATCAACGGCGTAGTGATGTTTATTAGCCATCTCTGAGCACAAAGCTTCGACATCAGCCAATGTTTTATCACCGTACTTTTCAGGCTCTCTGGTACCCAATAAATTGAGATTGGGGCCATT
Organism: Polynucleobacter sp. 30F-ANTBAC; assembly: GCF_018882385.1. GTDB lineage: Bacteria > Pseudomonadota > Gammaproteobacteria > Burkholderiales > Burkholderiaceae > Polynucleobacter. Next base: position 301,651 of record NZ_JACVON010000002.1, on the reverse strand, counting down.
CATTACAAGGATTTTTTTCATGATTTGTGCCTCATATGGAGTAATTAAGGATCATTCTACTTGACTCATTCAAAGCAGCTAAATATGTCAAAACTCATTTATTTGCTGGCTGTGGAGTATGTCTTAATAACTGAGAGGATTTTTTGAGTGGCGCCCACGTGTTGACCAGCAAAGTCAATTGCATTGGCGCTCATTTTTTCACGCAAAACATCATTCTGAATCAGCGCACCTATAACGGCAGAAAGCTCTTGTACATTCCCCACCCTCACAGCTGCATTTTGTTCAATCGCATCAAAGCTGGCTTGCTGGAAATTAAACGTGTGTTCACCCAAAATAATGGGGCGTCCTAAGCCACAAGCCTCAATAAAGTTTTGTCCGCCCAAAGGTTGAAGACTGCCACCCATCACCACGAGATCGGATAAGGCGTAATAAAAACCCATCTCCCCCATCGAGTCACCCAACACGATGGCTCCTCTTTGTAGAGCAGCAGCCAATTGCTCATCACTGAGTTGCGATCTTTTAACAACATCCAGTTTTTGGTGAAGGATTTCTTGATAAACCTCTTCAAACCGTTGCGGATGTCTTGGCACAATCAACAATCGGGCATATTCCGACACCCCTGGAAATTGTTTCAAGAACTCTAGCCATGCTTGAATAACCATTTTTTCTTCACCTTCTCGAGTGCTAGCAGCACAAAGAATGCGAGAAGAGCTTGGCAATATTTTTCTAACTTGAAGTGCCCGATCAATCTGAGAAGCATTCAACTCAACATCAAATTTCAGGTTACCGGTCACAGTCACATTGGATAAGCCAAGCGACTCATAGCGCTTAGCGTCTAAAGTTGTTTGAGCCAAAATCCGACTGAATAAACCATAAATAGCCGATCCAGCAGAGCCAAATTTTGCAACGCGTTGAGCGCTTCTTTCTGACAACCTGGCATTTACAAGCAGCACAGGTATATTTAATCGACGAGCTTTTAAAACCAAATTAGGCCAAACCTCAGTCTCCATAATCAAACCAAGTTTGGGAGAAAACACTCTGAAAAATGCAGCCACTAAAAAAGAGATGTCATACGGTAGATACACTTGCTGGAGTTGCCCAGCAGCAATCTCATCTGAATAAATATCAGCCCCGGTTGCTCGCCCAGTGGGGGTCATATGGGTCAGGAGTACTTGGTTTCCATCTTGAATGAGCGCTTTAACCAAGGGAGCTGCAGCACGCGTTTCACCCACGGAAACGGCATGAACCCACACGCTACCATTGCTGATCTTGTTATCAAAAATGCCAAGGCGCTCAGAAATGTTTTCTCGATAAGCTCTCTGGATGCGACCTTTCCAAAAAAGTCGCAACAAAGCAATTGGTAAAGCCAAATACCAAAGAAACTCATAGAGCCACAGAATGGCTTGAGTCAACCAACTCAATGAAACTCTATGATTCTCTAATTTCACTTCTTAAGACGTTCCGCCAACTCAACTGCTTTACCAACATAACTGGCTGGCGTCATTTCTAATAGAGATTTTTTTGCATCTGCCGGAATATCTAAGCCCTGAATAAAAGTCTTGAGACCTTCAGGTGTAATGCCTTTGCCGCGCGTTAATTCCTTTAACTGCTCATAAGGATTAGGCACGCCAAAACGACGCATGACTGTTTGAACAGGCTCAGCCAAAACTTCCCAGCAGTTATCCAAATCTTCGGCTAAACGCGATGGATTCGTTTCTAACTTACCAAGACCGCGAAGAGCGCTGTCATAAGCCAATAAGCTATGACCCAGAGCAGTACCTAAGTTACGTAAAACTGTTGAGTCAGTTAAATCACGCTGCCAACGTGACACGGGCAGCTTCTCAGACAAATGCTTCAATAAGGCATTAGCAATGCCCAGGTTACCTTCTGAGTTTTCAAAATCAATTGGATTAACTTTGTGAGGCATGGTGGAAGAACCAATCTCACCAGCCTTGGTTTTTTGCTTGAAGTACCCAACAGAGATATAACCCCAAATATCACGGTTCATATCTAACAAAATAGTATTGGCACGCGCAATCGCGTCAAACAACTCCGCCATGTAATCGTGCGGCTCAATTTGAATGGTGTAAGGATTAAATTCCAACCCCAAACGCTTTTCAATCACCTCTTTTGAGAACGCCTCCCAATCTACATTTGGATAAGCCGACAAGTGAGCGTTGTAGTTACCGACAGCACCATTCATTTTCCCAAGGAAAGATACTTTTTCAATATTGCTAATCGCACGCTCAAGTCTTTTTGCAATGTTAGCCATCTCTTTACCCAAGGTTGTTGGGGATGCTGGCTGACCATGCGTACGGGATAACATCGGCACGGATGCATTCGAAAGTGCTAAAGCTGTTAAAGCCGCCAATACTTCTTTTAATTTTGGCAAGATGACTTCTTTGCGAGCACCAGTCAACATCAAACCATGTGATGTGTTATTGATATCTTCTGAGGTACAGGCAAAGTGAATAAACTCACTGGCTTTTTCAAGTTCTGCTTGGCCCGCGACTTTTTCTTTCATCCAGTACTCAACCGCTTTGACGTCGTGGTTGGTAACAGCCTCAATGGCCTTGATTCGTTCTGCATCAGCGTCTGAGAAATTATCTACCAATGCCAAAAGTACTTTCTCTGCAGATTGGCTGAAACTAGGAAAATCTGGCAGTTTGGCCTGGGATAGAGCAATTAACCAATGAACCTCTACACGGACGCGCTGTTTCATGAAGGCGGCTTCTGATAACCAAGGGCGCAAAGCATCGGTTTTCGAGGCGTAACGCCCGTCTAATGGGGAAAGAGCGCTTAAAGTAGAGAGTTGAGTAGTCACAGCTAAATCCTAAAAAAATCACTTAAAACGTGATTTTAGTCCTTCTGCGAAGGAAGGGCGAAATAGCTATACTTGCGCCCATGAAACTTATTGGATCCCTCACCAGCCCCTATGTCCGCAAGGTTAGGATTGTCTTCTCTGAAAAGAAGATTGAACTCCCTTTTGCTCTTGAAAATGTATGGGCGCAAGAGACCCAAATCATGGAAAACAACCCGCTAGGTAAGATCCCTTGCCTGGTTTTAGATGATGGTGAGCCTATTTTTGACTCAAGGGTTATTGTTGAATATGCCGATACTCTAAGTCCGGTTAACCGACTTATCCCTGACTCTGGCAAAGAACGTGCAGCAGTCAAAACTTGGGAAGCTTTAGCAGATGGCATTTTGGATGCCTCAATTCTGGCTAGATTAGAAAAGACTTGGCGCCCAGAGAATGAACAATCTCAAGCCTGGTATGACCGCCAAATGGGTAAAGTCCATACTGCACTAGCTGCACTATCCAAAAATATCGGAAATAACGAATGGTGTTTTTCTAACAAACTTAGCTTGGCAGATATTGCAGTCGGTTGCGCCCTAGATTACTTGGTCTTTAGATTCCCAGAATTAGAGTGGCAGAAACAATATGAGAACCTCAATCGTTTCTACTTAAAAATGATGAGCCGACCAGCATTTTCTGAAACGTCACCACCACAGTAATTTTTAAGCATTTCCAATACTTAGGCAGTAATGATGCCGCCGCCTAAGCAGCGCTGTCCATCATATAGAACAGCCGATTGCCCTGGTGTGACAGCCCACTGGGCTTCATCGAAACTCAATGAGAACGACTCTGGATTGAGGCTGCTCAAGACACACGGCCCATCAACTTGTCTGTATCTAGTTTTCGCTGTGTAAGCCCCTAAAGCTGGCGGCGTATCGGAGGTCCAACTGATTTGAGATGCTACAAGCGTGGGCTTTAATAACCACGGATGCTCGTGCCCTTGAACAATAAAGAGTGTATTACTCGCCATGTCTTTCTTCGCTACAAACCAAGGGTCGCCATTGCCATCTTTACTACCACCCATGCCAATACCCTTACGTTGCCCCAAGGTGTAAAAGGCCAAGCCTATATGCTCACCAACAACTTGACCGTCTTCGATCTTAATAGGACCCGGTTGATTGGGTAAATAACGATTCAAAAAATCTCTGAACGGTCGCTCGCCAATAAAACAAATACCCGTGGAATCTTTTTTAGCAGCATTAGGCAAACCAATACTTTGAGCAATTTCTCGAACCAATGTTTTTCTGATACCGCCCAGGGGGAAAATCACATGCTTTAACTGTTGTTGACTTAAACGATACAGAAAGTAACTTTGATCTTTGGTTTCATCGATTGCTTTTAAGAGGTGCACCTCATCCTGAACCCTAGCTGTTTGAGCATAGTGGCCTGTCGCAATTGCTTCTGCCCCCAAGCTCATCGCATGATCTAAAAACGCTTTGAACTTAATTTCTGCATTACATAAAACATCCGGATTAGGCGTGCGCCCAGCTGAATACTCTCTTAAAAATTCAGCAAAAACTCGATCTTTGTATTCATGAGCAAAATTAACGGCCTCAACATCGATTCCAATCAAATCAGCGACAGAAACGACATCCAACCAGTCTTGGCGTGAAGAACAATATTCACTGTTGTCATCATCCTCCCAGTTTTTCATGAACAAGCCAATGACCTTGTACCCTTGCTGCTTCAAAATCCACGCAGCAACAGATGAATCAACTCCACCAGACATACCAATCACAACTGTGGCAGGAGGGAGCACAGGTGCAGATTGCAAAAAACCAGGATCAATTAGTGGAATTGTCATAAGTGTATTTAAAATAAATTACCGCCTCATTTAAAAAAGACTTATCAAAATAGCTCAAATTAGGATATTTTGAGAAATAAGGGCTAAATGAGGTTAGAAAAAAAGTCTAAGTTATAGTAATCTTAACCCTTTATAAAATAACAGGGAGAATCCCATGCGCATTGGCGTGCCCTTAGAAACTCAGGCTAACGAAACGCGCGTTGCTGCCACACCAGAAACTGTGAAGAAATTCATTAGTAGCGGTCATACAGTTGTCGTTCAAAGTGGCGCAGGAACTGCTAGTAGTCAACCCGATTCAGCATACGAAGCAGTTGGTGCAACGATTGGTTCAGCAAGTGATGCACTTGGTGCTGAATTAGTTCTTAAAGTCAGAGCCCCTAACAGCTCTGAATTAGCACAAATGCAAACAAATGCTGTTTTACTCGGCATGCTTGATCCGTTTGATAACGCGAATAATGCAGCTATGGCAGCCAAAGGCATTACTGCTTTTGCTTTGGAGGCAGCACCACGTACAACTCGCGCTCAAAGTCTTGACGTTTTATCTTCTCAAGCCAACATTGCTGGTTACAAAGCTGTGATGGTTGCAGCCAATGAATATCAGCGCTTCATGCCGATGTTAATGACTGCAGCAGGTACCGTTAAAGCTGCTCGCGTATTAATTCTAGGTGCTGGTGTAGCAGGTCTTCAAGCGATTGCTACAGCCAAGCGTTTAGGTGCAGTGATTGAAGCTTCCGACGTTCGCCCTGCAGCAAAAGAACAAATTGAATCATTGGGTGCTAAGTTTGTTGATGTGCCTTATGAAACAGATGAAGAGCGTGAAATTGCTCAAGGCGTCGGTGGTTATGCTCGCCCAATGCCCGCTTCTTGGATGCAACGTCAAGCAGCACTTGTTGCAGAACGTGCCAAACAAGCAGATATCGTGATTGCTACAGCGCTTATCCCAGGTCGTAAAGCTCCAACGCTTCTTCATGCTGAAACAGTTCAGCAAATGAAGCCAGGCTCTGTGGTGATCGATTTGGCAGCCGGTAAAGGTGAAAACGGTGCAGGCAACTGCCCACTCACTGAAACTGACAAAATTGTTGTGAAACATGGCGTCAAATTAGTTGGTTACACCAACTTAGCCAGCATGGTCTCAGCAGATGCTTCTGCGCTATATGCTCGTAACTTGATGGATTTCATGAAACTCATCATTAATTCAGAAGCAAAACTTGCTATCCCAACTGATGACGATATCGTTACTGCCTGCTTGATGTGTCAAAGCGGTCAAGTGATTCGTCAGAACGCTTAAGGTCTCAAAGGAAAATCATGGACGCTATTAGCCCAACAATTTACAACCTGATTATTTTCGTTCTTGCCATCTACGTTGGTTACCACGTAGTTTGGAACGTTACCCCAGCACTTCATACGCCTTTAATGGCTGTGACCAATGCTATCTCCGCCATCATTATTGTTGGCGCGATGCTAGCTGCTGCCCTAACAGAAGGCGCCCTTGGTAAAACAATGGGTACTGTTGCGGTAGCTCTTGCTGCTGTCAACGTATTTGGTGGTTTCTTGGTAACAAGACGCATGCTTGAAATGTTCAAGAAAAAAGAGAAAAAAGTTAAAGGAGAAACAGCATGAGTTTAAATCTCGTTACGCTTCTCTATTTAGTAGCTTCTATCTGTTTTATTCAAGCTCTAAAAGGTTTATCTCATCCAACCACCTCTATCAAAGGTAATCTCTTTGGCATGGTTGGTATGGCGATAGCGATTGTTACAACAGTTGGTTTAGTCATGATGTTGGCTCAACAATCAGCTGCCTCTGGCATGGCTTATGTTTTAGGTGGCCTAGTTATTGGTGGCGGCGCTGGCGCGATCATGGCTAACCGCGTTGAAATGACTAAGATGCCTGAGCTAGTAGCTTTCATGCACAGCATGATTGGTCTTGCAGCGGTTTGCATCGCTGTAGCAGCTGTTGCTGAACCGCATGCCTTTGGCATTGTGGCTGCAGGCGAGCCAATTCCTCTTGGCAATCGCTTAGAGTTATTTATTGGTACTTTCGTCGGTGCCATTACTTTCTCAGGCTCGGTGATTGCCTTTGGTAAGTTATCTGGCAAATACAAGTTCCGTTTATTCCAAGGCGCTCCTGTTACATTCCCTGGTCAACACATGTTGAACCTAGTGCTTGCGATCATCATGATTGGCAGCGGTGTGATGTTTGCAATTGCTCCAGGATCTGAACCAGCTTGGAACTACTTCGTTGTTATGACTGTTGTAGCGTTCATCCTTGGTGTATTGATCATCATCCCAATTGGTGGTGCTGATATGCCAGTGGTTGTATCAATGCTGAACTCCTACTCAGGCTGGGCTGCAGCAGGTATTGGTTTCTCATTGAACAATTCAATGCTCATCGTTGCAGGCTCATTAGTGGGCTCATCAGGCGCGATCTTGTCTTACATCATGTGTAAGGCGATGAACCGCTCATTCTTCAACGTGATCTTAGGTGGCTTTGGTGGCGATACCGGTGGTGCAGCTGCTGCTGGCTCACAAGAGCAACGTAACGTTAAATCTGGTTCAGCTGATGATGCAGCTTTCTTGATGACCAATGCTGAAACAGTGATCATTGTTCCAGGTTACGGTTTAGCTGTTGCTCGTGCTCAGCATGCTCTGAAAGAACTTACAGAGAAGCTTACTCACGCAGGCGTTACCGTGAAGTATGCGATTCACCCTGTAGCGGGTCGTATGCCTGGTCACATGAACGTTCTTTTGGCAGAAGCTGAAGTTCCATACGATCAAGTATTCGAAATGGAAGATATCAACACAGAATTTGGTCAGGCTGACGTTGTATTGATCTTGGGTGCTAACGACGTGGTGAACCCTGCCGCTAGAACACCTGGTAGCCCTATCTTTGGTATGCCTATCCTAGAGGCTTACAAAGCTAAGACTGTGATCGTTAACAAGCGCTCTATGGCTTCTGGTTATGCTGGTTTAGATAACGAGTTGTTCTACATGGACAAAACAATGATGGTCTTCGGTGATGCGAAGAAAGTTATTGAAGACATGGTCAAAGCTGTTGAGTAAACAGTCACGACTGATTAAAGAACCGCCTTCGGGCGGTTTTTTATTGCCTACTTTTTAAGATGTGATTTGTTGAGTATGATCTTGGATATGAACATCAAGAAACGTTTATCCCTTGCCCAGATGAAAAGACAGGCTTTAATGAAAGCTGGTATCGCACCTAGCTCTTATGGCGAGAAGAAAAGAACTCAAGTGGTCTTAAGTAAAAAGACTAAAGCAAGTAGCCGCAAACAGAAACACAAGCACCTTCATAATTTGCACTAAGGATGTGGATGGAGGTATAAAAAAAGGCACCGCATGCGGTGCCTTTTCCATGAGCTGGGGCTCAATTACATCATACCGCCCATACCACCCATACCGCCGCCCATGCCGCCCATATCAGGCATACCGCCTGGTGCGTCGTCTTTTGGCGTATCAACAACAGCGCAATCCGTTGTCAACAACAAGCCAGCAACAGAAGCTGCGTTAATCAATGCAGTCTTAGTTACTTTAGCTGGGTCAATCACACCCATTTCAACCATATCACCGTATTCACCAGAAGCAGCGTTATAACCATAATTGCCTTTACCAGCAGCTACGTTATTAACAACAACACTTGCCTCGTCGCCTGCGTTTGAAACAATGGTACGTAATGGCTCTTCCATCGCACGTAATACGATGCTGATACCAGCGTCTTGATCAGGATTGTCACCCTTAAGGTTCATGATCGCTTGCTTAGCGCGAACTAGAGCAACACCACCACCAGCAACAATACCTTCTTCAACCGCTGCGCGTGTTGCATGCAATGCATCATCCACACGTGCTTTCTTTTCTTTCATTTCAACTTCAGTAGCAGCACCAACGCGTAGAACTGCAACACCGCCTGCTAATTTAGCAACGCGCTCTTGTAGTTTTTCACGATCGTAGTCGCTAGTTGCTTCTTCGATTTGTGCACGAATCTGCTTAACGCGAGATTCAATGTTCTTAGCATCACCAGCACCGTCAATAATCGTTGTGTTTTCTTTACCGATTTCAACACGCTTAGCTTGGCCTAGATCATCCAAAGTTGCTTTTTCTAATGTCAAACCAACTTCTTCAGCAATCACTTGACCACCAGTCAAGATAGCGATGTCTTCAAGCATAGCTTTACGACGATCACCAAAGCCTGGAGCCTTAACAGCACAAGTCTTCAAAATGCCACGGATGTTGTTCACTACCAATGTTGCCAATGCTTCGCCTTCGATATCTTCAGCAATGATCAACAATGGACGACCTGATTTAGCCACTTGCTCCAATACTGGCAACAAGTCACGGATATTGCTGATCTTCTTGTCGAACAACAAAATGAATGGGTTTTCTAAAACAGCCACTTGCTTCTCAGGGTTGCTGATGAAGTATGGTGAAAGGTAACCGCGGTCAAACTGCATACCTTCAACAACATCTAACTCATCGGCCAATGATTTACCGTCTTCAACAGTAATCACACCTTCTTTACCCACTTTTTCCATTGCCTCAGCAATACGCTCACCAATGCTGTAGTCGCTGTTTGCAGAGATAGAACCTACTTGAGCGATTTCTTTAGTTGTGGTGCAAGGCTTGCTGATTTTTGTAATTTGCTCGATAGCTGCAGTCACTGCTTTATCGATACCACGCTTAAGGTCCATTGGGTTGTGGCCTGAAACCACAAACTTCATACCTTCACGAACGATTGACTGAGCCAATACGGTTGCAGTTGTTGTACCGTCACCAGCGTTATCCGCTGTTTTAGATGCAACTTCCTTTACCATCTGTGCACCCATGTTTTGTAGCTTGTCTTTAAGCTCAATCTCTTTAGCAACAGACACACCGTCTTTTGTTACTAATGGGCCACCAAATGAACGCTCTAGAACAACGTTACGACCTTTAGGTCCTAGAGTTACTTTAACTGCGTTAGCCAAAATGTTAACGCCTTCGACCATACGCGTACGCGCGCTATCGCCAAAAAATACATCTTTTGCTGCCATGTGAATTCCTTTCGATGTCTCTAATTAAATTACTTCTGAACAACAGCCATGATGTCTTCTTCACGCATCACTAGAAGCTCATTGCCATCAACTTTCACTGTTTGACCTGCATATTTACCAAACAAAACACGATCACCGACTTTAACGTCTAGAGGGATTGATTTGCCTGCGTCATCTTTCTTACCTGTGCCTACTGCAAGAATTTCACCTTGATCAGGCTTCTCTGCAGCTGTTTCAGGAATAACAAGACCTGATGCAGTTTTCGTTTCGTTGTCCAAACGCTTGATGATCACACGATCATGCAAAGGGCGTAGATTCATATTGACTCCTTCAATAGGTTAGTAAGCGTTAACTTATTAGTTAGCAAAAACAATTAATTATAATTTCCATAACAAGTTTTAATATTTTATTAGCACTCTATATGGTTGAGTGCTAATTATAGGGATGCTACCCCGCCTTTTCAAGGGTTGCAGTTCACTCCCAGGTTAAAAAAAGTTAAATCACAGCAGCAGCAAAGCCCAGCAAGAGGCTGAAATACTCCCTTTACATGCGCAAATTAAGTGTAACTAATTGATTTTTATTGGATTTATATATGACACCAAAATCACGTTTGTATTCTCTAGTTAGAAATTGGAGTAAAAAGCCTCAGCGATCAGTGAGAGATATCAGCCCCCATCAGACCTATAAACTCTCTGAGGAGCCTGAGAATGAACAATTGCTTCAATGGTCAAAAGCTCAAGAGCTCTCTTTTGAGCTCGTGCTATCGACACAAGATGAATGCATCCAGGCGGTCATCATGCAATCCATCCAAGAATCCCTCTTAGATGATGTGATTCGAGTCTTTCATCAAGGTGTTCAGGCAGCTGCCTATTGGCATAGCTTTGCGAAACCGACTCCCATCATGTTTCCACTCAAGGTGGAATGGCTAATGAACCCCAATGTGATGGCAGGCATCCAAAATGCCCTGTTTAACTGCCACCTCCCCATCGGATTAATTCAAATAGGCATCGTTGATAGAGCAGCAGCGCAGCAAACCTTATCCCTACAAGACGCCATCATTAAATTGCAAAGGATGGGCATCTTATTGCACCTTCTCAATTTTGAAGGTGCAGAAGAGGATTGCCAACTGATCCACGATCACTCATTTACACACATTCATTTAAAAGACTCGCTGATTCGACAAGCAATTCCGGGGAGCCTTTGCGAGAAGAAATTAATTCATCTCAATCAGATGATTCATAGCTATGGATCTCAATCGGTTGCAGGTCCTATCAAACTTCTGCACGACAAATCAGTAGCCAAAAAGCACATCATGGATGCCTATTACGGCCCCCACATCATGCCAGCGATGACATTGCATCAAGTTATCAAATTAGGAAATCGAAGACAAGAAAAAATAGTGGCCAAGAGTCTGGTTAAAAAAGATAGTCAGTCCATCGTATGAGAAAAAAAGTGCTATTGGTCGACGACCACCCCGCCATGCTGTGGGCTTTAAAAAATATGCTTTCTGACTCGGTTCATTTTGACATCATTGGCGAGGCTACCAATGGTGAAGAGTGCATTGAATTTTCAAGAAATCAAAAAGCAGACTTGATTATTTTAGATATCGATATGCCTCAAACGGACGGCTTAGAGGTTATCAAAAGGCTAAAAATAATTTCACCAAAATCCAGAGTCTTGGTTGTATCTAGTCTTGATCCACAAATCTATGGCGGAAGAATTAGAACCATTGGAGGTCATGGCTTCATCAACAAAACAGCTAATTCAGACATCATCATGGCGGCCTGTATTGCAGTGTCGCAAGGCTACACTTTCTTCCATACAAACCAAAGTGGGCAAGAACTAAGTAGCGATGAAGAAATTATTTCATCATTCTCACCAAGAGAGTTTCAAGTTTTGAAATACTTGGCTGATGGCTATAGTAATTGTGATATTTCAGAATTTCTTCACATTAGCAATAAAACAGTATCGACATATAAAAACAGGATCTATCGAAAATTAGGCGTTAATAACATTGCGGAACTGATCGCTTTCTGCAGAAATAACAAGGTTGTAGACATCTAATATGCTCACAGACATTGAAAAGGTTGCAAGCCTACTAACGATTGCGTGCGTCTATTTAATTTATAAAAATAAAAAAGCATTCAAACTTATTGATCAGCTAAAGGATCAAACAGCGTCTCTCAGGGAACTGAATCAATATAAAGGGGAAGCGCTGTCCAATATTAGCCATGAAATAAGAACCCCTATCAGTGCGATCTTAGGTGTACAAGAAAAGATACTGAGGGGCAAAGCCCTCCCAGCTCATGAAGAGAAAATATTAGCGAGTGCACATGCTTCCACCCACTCCATGCTCGACATCCTCAATCAAGTATTGGATGCTGAAAAAATTGCAAAAGGTAAATTGCAATTGGAGGAAGAGCCTTGCGATGTCAAAAATCTTCTAAAACACATTGAACGAACTTTCGCAGAAACCATCAATAAATCAAAAGTTACATTTGAAACAAGCATTTGCTCCGAAATAGCCGATAGCTTATTAGTTGACGGAACAAGACTAGGTCAAATTCTTCACAACCTATTAAGCAATGCCATTAAGCAGACAGCAGAAGGTCAAATTACATTGGTGACGAGAGTCATTGCCAATGATCATTTTGGTCAAGTTATATATTTTGAAATTGCTGACACTGGATCAGGCATGAATCTAGAAGACATTGATCGTTTAAGACAACCATACGAACAAAATCAACAACCTGTATATCAGTTTTCCAAGCTGGGATCAGGTTTAGGACTACCCATTACAGATCAGCTTTTAAAACTCATGGGGAGTTCATTAATCATTGAGTCAGCTCCTAATCTGGGCAGTAGCTTTAGCTTTTCATTGTCACTTAGACGATCCATTGATCAACCCAAATATGGATCCATCAAGTCAACACAAGGTGCACCAATGAATTCAGTTCCACTGAACCAAACAGTTCTGGTTGTAGATGACCACACCCCCAGTAGATTAATTACAGAATCACAATTTAAAGATATGGGTTACTGTGTTCATAGCGTCCCGGATGCTGCTACAGCAATGACTCTAATGAATAATCATTCATTTGATATGGTGGTGACTGATTTCTCAATGCCCGGTATGAGCGGTCATGAATTGGCTAAATTAGTGAGACATTCAGAGCAGGGTCGTCATATTCAGATTTATGGCATTACAGCTCATACAGATGGCTCCAAAGAGCTACTGAATGAACTCTGCCAGTTTGACAATATCTTAATCAAACCAGCCTCCATCAAAGACTGGCAACGAGAGATTCATTTAAAAATAACCTACAGGCAAAATCTAGAAAAAATAACTAGCAATGATCCAAAAATATATAAGATTATTGCTGAAGAGGTTTTGATGCATCAAAGCTCTGCGTTAAACCTACTCCTACCCCTTCTATCCGAAACAACCAATACATCGAGTGCAATTGAAATTTCACAATTGGCACACAAGCTTTTAGGTGGCGCAAAACTAATGAATGATGAGAGCCTGATCAAAATTTGTGAGCGCATGAATAAAAATCATAAGCTCATCAACGCCAGTTCTATAAGTGACTTATGCATTGCTCTTACAAAGTCAAACAACATACTCCAAGACCTACTTGATAGTTAGAAGGGGCAAACACCTCTTGGCTAATACACAGTTTTAGCTATAGTATTTAGTTATGAAATTAAATGCAGTTAATACATTTTTAGCTTTATCCCTAATGTCTTGGAGTACAGCATCCTGCTGGGCTAATGCGCCATTCAATCAAGCTAACCAGCTTCCAGAGTCAGTTGCTAAAGCCATTAAAAAAAGTGGTATTCCAGGACAATCCATCTCCATCTCTGTTGACAAAATCTCTTATCAAAATCAACAAGGCCCCTTATTTACAACTCAAAAATTAATTCATTGGCAGGAAAACTCACCGATGAATCCGGCCTCTACCATGAAGTTGGTGACAAGCTTGGCTGCAATGGAAGTACTAGGGCCACAGTATCGCTGGAAAACAGACTTACTAACGAATGGAAAAATTCAGAATGGCTTACTCAAAGGTGACCTTCTTATAAGAGGCAGCGGCGATCCAAAACTGATTCCAGAAGAAATTAACAAGATGCTTCTAAATCTTCAAAGTATGGGCGTCAAAAAAATTGATGGCAACTTGAGCTTAGACCGCAGCGCTTATGAAAGCTCAGTTAAAGAAACCTCCTTTTCTGATGGAGAACCAACCAGAGCCTACAACGTTGCCCCAGATGCCCTGCTCTTTGCATTTAATAGTTTTAGCTTTCAGTTTTATCCCAATACTCAAAATGATGTCGTGGTCATCAAGCAGACACCCCGAATGGCTAATTTTAAAATTGACAACAATTTAAAAATTGTCGAAGGACCATGTTTAGATTGGCGTAAAGATATCAACATGTCTTTAACTCAATCTACAAATGGTTCTTGGGTAGCTTTGTTTGACGGAGCCTATCCCAGCGGTTGTCAAAATGCTACCTGGAATGTTGTTGCCAGTGATAGTGATAGTTTCTTCATTCAGAGTTTCATAGCAGCGTGGGAAGATATTGGTGGCACATGGGTTAAAAAGCCAATTTTAAAAACCCATGACCCTAAGAGTGAGTTCAAACCGATTGTTGCGCATCTTGGTGTTCCGCTTTATGAATCAGTCAAGGACATTAATAAATTTTCTAATAATGTAATGGCCAGACAAGTAATGTTAACCATGGCTCTTGAGAAAACAGGCAAACCCAGCAACACCAATAATTCGATGAAAATCATCAAGGAATGGTTGATAAGTCGCCAATTAAATATGCCAGAGCTAGTCATTGAAAATGGCTCTGGATTGTCTCGCATTGAAAGAATTAGTAGTCAACATTTAAACCAAATTCTACTTCTTGGCCTTAATTCTCGAAGTAAAGATTACTTTTTAGAGTCATTACCAATTGCTGGCTTTGATGGCACGATGAGACATCGTCTTTTAGATAAATTCAGAAAGTATGTGCCCAATAAAAAAGAAGTCACAGCCTTACAAAGCAATACGGCCAACTTTCCCAATAGCCTGAAGAAATACGGTGCTTTTATCAAAACCGGATCATTGGTTGATGTGCGATGCATCTCAGGCTACGTCGTTAGTCGTTCAGGCCATGTGTATGCCGTCACATCATTCATCAACGACCCTAATGCCAGAAATGGCAGGGGCATACATGATGAGGTATTAAGCTGGTTACTGGATGATGGGCCTATTCATCAAAATAATAAAGCGCATTAGGCTTGGGGTTTGATTTAGGAGCCCGAACCTACAACAGCTCTAGCCAATCTATCTCTGACGGCATCCCATTCACCATCAGCAGGAAGACTCTGGAATGCGATCAAATCATATTTAGATTGATCTAACTCGCGCAATAAGGAATAAAGTTGTCGCGCTAAATCTTGAGGATTACTTGGGATTGTTATTTCGGTTACTTTCGCATTTTGAAGGTTCGGTAAGTCATTTGAGCGATCAGCAAAATGCACCCATGCAAGCTGAAGATCAGAACCTGTTTCGTGATTAACCAGCTTTAACTTTTGCTCAAGTTCACCGAACTCGTACAACATCATCTTTGTTCTTGGTGCGTAATGCGCACTCAAGCTACCCGATACTCTTGGTGCTTTTTCATTTTGTGATAACTCAGCAGTTTTGGGCAGTTCAATATCTTGACTGAATAAGACTTTAAGAATCATGCTCTGAGTTATAGCCCCTGGTCTTAAGACCACTGGGCCATGCGTATCCCAACGACTTAAATCCACAATGGTTGACTCGATACCAACTTCGCATGGACCACCATTCAGAATAAGTAGTGACTCGCTTGAAAATTCATCGCGAACATGTTGCGCCGTTGTTGGAGAAATTTTCCCAAAACGATTCGCTGAGGGCGCAGCCAAACCTCCACCAAAAGTTTGTAGCAAGGCCTGTGCAATGGCATGATCAGGGCATCTAAGACCTACGGTATCTTGACCGCCCGTAATTTCAGAAAGTACATTTTTAGATTTTGGCAAAATCATTGTTAATGGGCCAGGCCAAAATGCTTTTGCTAACGCCAGAGTTGCTGGTGATATATCTCTCACCCAAGGCAAAAGGATCTCTTGCCAAGCATCATCTAATTTTTTATGGTGATGATTCTCAAATGCTGGGGCAGGCTTGGCAATATGAACAATTAAAGGATGCCCTGCTGGGCGACCTTTGGTTGCGAATATCTTATTAACGGCACTGACGTTGCTGGCATCTGCAGCAAGACCATAAACAGTCTCAGTCGGTATAGCCACGAGCTGCCCATTTCGTAATGCCTTGACTGCTCCCTCAATGAGATCTGGCATAGAGTCAGTTAACGCTTGATGCGTAAAATCTTGATAGCCTGATCACAAGCATGGGTCACATCTCCAGCAGTTAAGCCCACAAAATTGATATGGCCCATTTTTCGAGCAACACGCGGCTCCGCTTTGCCATAAAGGTGAAGCTTGGCGCAGGGATTGGCTAAAACCTCATTCCAACTTGGCTCCACTTGAGAGCCAGTGCTTAACCATTCATCACCTAAGATATTGAGCATGATGCTTGGCTGCACCAGCGCCGTACTTCCTAGTGGCAAACGCGCCATAGCACGGACTTGCTGTTCAAACTGACTCGTGACACAGGCATTTTGAGTGTAATGGCCGGAGTTGTGCGGTCTTGGAGCAATTTCATTAGCCACAATATCACCACTCTTTAATACAAAAAACTCAACACAAAGCACACCCACATAATCTAAGCGACGGATAATGGCTTTAGCTGCCTCAATGATTTTTGTTTCTTGATCAGGCTTTAAAGATGGTGCAGGCACCGTCGTTGTATGCAGAATGCCATTCTTATGAATATTTTGAGCAACTGGATAGGCCAGTACTTCATCATCATGACCACGCGCTACCAATGCAGAAACTTCAAAATCTAAATCCATACGCTTTTCTAAAACACATGGAACCTTGCCGAATGTATGCCAAGCGTTTTCTAACTCAGCATGCGTATGAACAGTCACTTGACCTTTACCGTCATAGCCCATGCGAGCTGTTTTTAGAATGCCTGGCAATAAAGCATCCGTTACTTGCGCCAGATCTGCATCTCGCTCGATCACCAAATGAGTTGCAGGGCCAATTCCAGCCTCTGCTTGCCATGTTGCTAAAAACTTCTTTTCTGTAATCCGATTCTGCGCAACGGATACACCGCTGCTTTTAGGTGCCACATAAACACCCAAGGCCTCTAATTGATCAAGTGCTTGAGCAGGTACATTCTCAAACTCGGTACTAGCTGCAGCACATAGCTGAGCCATTTCCTTAAGTGCTGCTTGATCGATGTAATCAGCCTGAATATGCTTCTCAGCAACTGCGCCAGCAGGGCTATTGGCGTCTGGGTCTAATACACAAACCTTGTAGCCCATTGCTTGCGCTGCATGCGTAAACATACGGCCCAATTGACCGCCACCTAGGATACCCAAATAAGAACCCGGCAAAATTGGATCTAAACGGTCCGCCATAGATTAAGAATGTCCCGGTAGATTCATTGCACGAGCCTTCTCAGTTTGTTGAGCTCTAAATGCTGTTAATTTTTGAGCGAGACCTTGATCATTCACTGCCAAATTAGCAATCACATGCAATGCAGCATTGGCCGCACCCGCTTCACCAATTGCAAAAGTTGCAACAGGAACACCTTTAGGCATTTGCACGATGGAGTAAAGAGAATCTTCACCACGTAAATACTTGGAAGCAACAGGCACACCAAAAATAGGAATGATCGTTTTAGATGCCAACATGCCTGGCAAGTGCGCCGCACCACCTGCGCCAGCAACAATTGCTTTTAATCCGCGCTCAGAGGCTGTTTCAGCGTAAGCAAACATATCATCAGGCATACGATGAGCAGAAACCACTTTAGCCTCATAAGGAACGCCAAACTCTTGAAAAATTTGGGCAGCCTGTTGCATGGTCTCCCAATCTGAATTGGATCCCATCACAATACCTACTAATGGCTTTTGGCTCATATCAATCCTTTAATACTTTTTGTAATTTTTACAATTCAGCTGTTAGGCCGTTAAAGTTTCTAATGCTTCACGGTACTTCGCAGCTGTTTTTTCAATGACATCACTTGGCAATTGAGGTGCAGGAGCTGTTTTATCCCATAGCTTACCGTTCACCAACGCAGCCTCTAACCAATCGCGCACGAACTGCTTGTCAAAAGAGGGTGGGTTAGATCCTACTTGATAAGAGCTAGCAGGCCAAAAACGTGATGAATCAGCAGTTAAAACCTCATCCATCAAAACCAAATTACCTGCCCCATCTAAGCCAAACTCAAACTTAGTATCGGCAATGATGATGCCTTTTGTAGCGGCATAGTTAGATGCCTCTTGGTACAAACGAATACTCACATCTCTAATTTTGGCTGCTAACTCGTGACCAATACGCGCCTCTACTTCAGCATACGAAATATTTTCATCATGCTCACCAACATCTGCCTTAGCAGCTGGCGTAAAAATTGGTTCTGGTAATTTTTGAGCATTTTGTAGACCAGCTGGCAACTCAATACCGCAAACCGAACCCGTTGATTGATAGTCTTTCCAACCGCTTCCAGACAAATATCCCCTTACAACGGCTTCAACCATAATTGGCTTCAAGCGTTGCGTCACAATAGCTCGACCTTTAACCTGATCCACTTCATCAGCAGATACGACCGTCTCTGGAGCAATGCCAGTTAAATGATTCGGAATCACATGAGATAACTTGTCAAACCAAAAGTTAGCCATTTGATTGAGCACGATGCCTTTACCTGGAATAGGTTCGCCCATTACCACATCAAAAGCTGACAAACGATCTGTTGTAATCATTAATAACTGATCATCACCAATGGCGTAGATATCACGAACCTTACCTTTTGAAATTAAAGGTAAGGACTTAATAGACGATTCATAAAGAGCTTGCATGGATACCTTACTTAACTAGTTGAGCCAACTGACCAGATTTGTAGCGTTCAGCCATCTTTTCCAATGGAATAGATTTAATTTTTCCGGCTTGACCTTCACAACCAAATGCAAGGTAACGAGCTTTACAAATTTCTTTGGCCGCCTCACGAGCAGGCTTCAAATAATCTCTTGGGTCAAATTTACTTGGGTTTTCAAATAAATATTTACGAATAGCAGCTGTCATTGCCAAACGAATATCCGTATCAATATTGATTTTTCTCACGCCATGTTTAATGCCCTGCTGAATCTCTTCAACAGGAACACCATAAGTCTCTTTCATGTCACCACCAAATTCGCGAATCATCGCTAATAACTCTTGTGGAACACTAGAGGATCCGTGCATAACCAAATGCGTATTCGGAATACGTTGATTGATTTCTTTGATGCGATCAATTGCCAGAATGTCGCCTGTTGGCTTTTTCGTAAACTTGTACGCGCCATGGCTGGTGCCAATCGCAATAGCTAACGCATCACACTGCGTTCTCTTAACAAAGTCTGCAGCCTGTTCAACATCCGTTAATAACTGCTCACGAGTCATCGCACCTTCTGCACCATGACCGTCTTCCTTGTCACCCATCATCGTTTCCAAAGAACCCAAAACACCAAGCTCAGCTTCTACAGTCACGCCAATTGAATGGGCAAATTTCACAACCTCTTGGGAGACAGCCACGTTGTATTCATAAGAAGCAACCGATTTGCCATCATCCATCAAGGAGCCGTCCATCATCACCGATGTAAATCCAGAACGAATAGCCGCCATACAAACAGCAGGACTTTGCCCATGATCTTGATGCATCACAACAGGAATATGCGGATAAGCCTCTACTGCTGCATCGATTAAATGGCGTAAAAATGCTTCGCCTGCATATTTTCTGGCGCCCGCTGAGGCTTGCATGATGACTGGTGCATTAAGTTCATCAGCTGCTGCCATGATCGCTTGAACTTGCTCAAGATTATTCACATTAAACGCAGGTAAGCCATACGTGTTTTCTGCTGCATGGTCTAACAATTGGCGTAAAGATACGAGTGCCATAACTATTTCCTCAAATTAAAATTTATTTCACATCTACAATTTTTAGCGTATTAGTTCCGCCAACTTGTCCCATTGGCTCGCCAACAGTCAAAACAATCTTGTCACCAGACTCAACAACGCCTAGCTTTTTAATACGTGTTTCTGCTTGTTCCAAAGCTGTATCTCGATCATTACTCGTATCCAGATGCAATGGATGAACATTCCGGTACAAGGCCATTGTTCTTTGGCTAGCCAACTTCGTTGTCATAGCAAAGATAGGCACCTGAATTTTATGACGGCTCATCCATAATGCAGTTGATCCTGAGTCAGTTAATGCTGCAATTGCTTTAACCCCCAAGTGGTACGCTGTAAACAAGGCACCAAATGCAATGGATTGATCAATTCGAGTGAACTTTTGATCGAAGAAATCCGCATCCAAATGATGAACCTCTGTTTTTTCAGCCTCTAAACAAATAGCGGCCATTTGCAAAACAGTCTCAACCGGATATTGACCCGACGCCGTCTCTGCAGACAACATCACAGCATCCGTGCCATCCAAGACCGCATTTGCCACATCACTCACCTCAGCACGCGTTGGCACTGGATTCACAATCATGGACTCCATCATTTGCGTTGCTGTAATTACCACTTTGTTGGCCTCGCGAGCCATGCGAATCATTTTCTTTTGCAAAGCTGGCACAGTCGCGTTACCTACTTCAACAGCTAAGTCACCACGCGCCACCATGATGCCATCACTAACTTCTAAAATACCTTCAAGAACGCCAGGTAAAATTGCTTCAGCACGCTCGATTTTGGCAATCAACTTGGTTTTATGTCCCAACTCTTTTGTAGCTTGATTAGCTAAGTCGCGAGCAATTTTCATGTCATCGGCATTTTTAGGAAAACTGATTGCAATGTAATCAGCGCCCAAACCTACAGCCGTCTTTAGATCTTCTTTGTCTTTTTCAGTTAAAGCTGGAGCAGTTAACCCGCCGCCCGCACGATTAATACCTTTGTTATTGGATAGCTCACCACCCAACTCAACAATCGTATGGATACAACTACCTTTAACATCTTCCACGCGAATGACTAAAAGCCCATCATTGAGCAATAACTTATCACCCACGCGAACATCATTCGGCAAATTTTTATAATCAAGGCCAACGCGATCTTGATTACCTAATACACAATCAGCATCCAGCGTAAACTTTTCACCAGCCTTGAGAATAATTTTGTTATTTTCAAATTTACCTACACGAATCTTTGGCCCTTGAAGGTCAGCCATAATCGCCACCTCGCGACCCGCCGCCTTAGAAACCTCGCGAACAAGTTGTGCTCTTGCTTGATGATCCGCGGCCGTACCGTGTGAAAAATTCAAACGCACGACATCGACGCCAGCGTCAAATAGCTGCTTTAAAATTTCAGGGCTGCTTGATGCAGGACCTAGAGTTGCAACAATTTTTGTTGCACGCATTATGGAGTTGCCCTTTCAACCAAAATAGCAAAAGCTGGCAAAGTTTTACCTTCCAAGAATTCCAAGAAAGCGCCGCCGCCAGTTGAGATGTAATCGACTTGCTTTTCAATACCGTATTTAGCAATCGCAGCCAATGTGTCACCACCACCTGCAATTGAAAATGCTGGTGAGTGCGCAATGGCAGCAGCAAGCATTTTTGTACCACCACCAAATTGATCGATTTCAAAAACACCAATTGGACCATTCCAAACAATTGTTCCAGCATGAGCAACGATGCTTGTTAACTCAGCCGAAGTCTTAGGACCCACATCTAAAATCATGTCATCTGCCTGAACATCTTGTGATGCCACTCGGTTAGCACGAGCCAAAGGAGATAACTCGTTCGCCACCACCACATCCACTGGGATAGGAACGCTGGCGCCACGCTTAGCCATCATGTCAATAATCGCTTTTGCTTCC
The DNA here is from genome assembly GCF_018882385.1 of Polynucleobacter sp. 30F-ANTBAC. Taxonomy (GTDB): domain Bacteria; phylum Pseudomonadota; class Gammaproteobacteria; order Burkholderiales; family Burkholderiaceae; genus Polynucleobacter. The sequence continues at coordinate 279,974 of NZ_JACVON010000002.1, read as the reverse complement.
TCAACCAAATCAGGCTCCGCCAACGAACGTCCAATTGGCAAGCCAGCGGCCAACATAAAAGTATTAGCGATACCACCACCCACAATCAACTGATCTACTTTTTCAGCGAGTGATTTCAAAATAGTTAATTTGCTAGAAACTTTAGAACCAGCAACAATCGCAACCAATGGTCGCTTCGGATCCGTTAATGCCTTGCCCAATGCATCTAACTCAGCTGCCATCAAGGGGCCCGCACAAACCACACTGGCGTACTTTGCCATGCCATGAGTTGTCGCTTCAGCGCGATGGGCTGTTCCAAATGCATCATTGACGTATACATCACAAAGCTTGGCCATTTTTTGAGCCAGCTCATCATTATTTTTTTTCTCACCAACATTCAAGCGACAGTTCTCCAAAAGAACTAAGTCACCTGGAGCAATATCAAAACCACCATCCACCCAATCCGTGATGAGAGGCACTTTTCGACCTAATAACTCCGCAATTCTGTGCGCAACAGGCGCTAACGTATCTTCTGGCTTGAACTCACCCTCGGTTGGCCTTCCTAAATGGGATGTCACCATCACAGCTGCACCCGCATCAAGCGCTAATTGAATTGCTGGAATTGAAGCTCGTATACGCGTATCTTCAGTAATATTTCCGACATCATCTTGAGGAACATTCAGGTCTGCACGGATAAAAACACGCTTACCTTTGAGTTGACCGGATTGAGCTAAGTCTGAAAGACGGTTAAATTTAAGTTGGGATGAGCCAGGCATGATAAGTTGGGTTTAGACCAAAAAACTAGAAGCTCTAATTTTACCTTTTTACGGCAGTTACACGGTATTTTTTGACCTAAAAAATCCTTAGCGTAGTAAAGGCTAACATTCCCAAAAAAATGGTCAAAATCATACTTTTAGAGATCAAAAAAGCCAGCATTCCGGTAAGCCCACCCCATAGATGGGGGCTCGTCCAGTCAAAAGCCTGTATGGAGTTCATTTCTGGACTCAAAAATACCTCTGGCACGATGATCGCCACCAAGGCGGCCGCTGGCGCATAACGCAAAGGCGCTTGCAAGCTATCCGGCAATTCAACACGACGCCCCATGATCAAGAAGAACCCTCTCGTCAAGAAAGTGACCCCCATTAACCCCACTATAACCACCCAAATTTCAAAAGAGGTCATACTTCGGACCTTTGTTTTTTAGCCATTAATTGCTTATCTGTCGCCATTCCAACTATAACTGCCGTTAAAATAGCCAAAATAAGGTTTAACTTGTAAGGCAAGCTGACAGCAATAATTGCCACAGCTGCTGCACTACCCGCTGCATATTTTGCTGATTTTGACTCAATCATTGGCATGACTATCCCGATCAAGGCCAAGGTACCAGCAAAACCTAAACCCCAACCTTCAGGAATAAAGCTAGATAAAAGAATCCCCAGGATTGATCCAGTTTGCCAAATGGTCCAATTGGTTAGAGACATGCCCAAATAAAAGGGGAGGCGGCAGGAGTCAGCGGTTACAACGGGGTAACGGGATATGAAAAATGCAAACGTAAGATCACCATTTAAATACCCGATCACAAAGCGCTGCCACAGAGATTTATCTTTGAAATGCGGCTGAATCGCTGCGCTGGCGATTACAAACCTCAGATTCACCACAATCGCAGTGAGCCAGATCGTCCAAATGGGGAAATTACCAAGAATCAACGGCAACGCCGCTAATTGAGCTGACCCAGCAAAGACCAATAGTGACATGCCGATGGATTCAGCCAAACTGATACCCGACCCTGCCATAGCCACGCCAGTCACCAATGCCCATGTCAATATTGCAAAACCCGCACGAGACATCCTTTGTGAGCCCTCAAAAAACGCTGCTTTTTGCTGCACCGACCAACTCACAATAAATTCCCTATCCAAATGGCATTGAATTTCGATTATAGGTAGAGATAAGCCCATTGGCATAGCGGTCAGAGCTTGGCTGTTTTACAATGCGGATTCAACTAATTTTTCTCAGAATTTAGGAAATACACCATGTCAATGGCAAATCGTGATGGCTTTATTTGGATGGACGGCAAGTTAGTGCCATGGCGTGATGCCAACATCCACGTTTTAACTCATACCCTCCACTATGGCATGGGTGTATTCGAAGGCATCAGAGCGTATAAAACCGATGCAGGCACTGCGATTTTCCGTTTAGAAGAACACGTTCACCGATTATTTAATTCCGCAAAAATCTTCCAAATGAAGATGAACTACACGGAAAAAGAAATTGTTGCAGCAACCCTATCCGTTGTTAAAGAGAACAAGTTAGCCTCTTGCTACATTCGCCCTATCGTATGGATTGGCTCAGAGAAACTAGGCATTTCCGCAAGAAACAACACCACACATCTCGCTGTTGCAGCATGGGAATGGGGAGCTTACTTAGGTGAAGATGGTTTAAATAAAGGTATTCGAGTTAAGGTATCTTCATTCACAAGACATCATGTGAACGTTTCACTGGTTCGTGCTAAGGCATCGGGCTACTACATCAATTCCATTCTTGCTAACCAAGAAGTAACCGCTCAAGGCTACGATGAAGCATTGCTTTTAGATACTGATGGTTATGTTTCAGAAGGTTCTGGCGAAAACGTTTTTATTGTTAAAAATGGAATCGTATACACACCTGATCTCGCATCATGCTTAGATGGCATTACACGCGATGCTATTTTCACAATCGCTAAAGATCTTGGCATTGAAGTTCGTGAAAAGCGTATCACTCGCGATGAAATGTATTGCTGTGATGAAGCCTTCTTCACGGGTACAGCAGCAGAAGTAACACCTATCAGAGAACTGGATGATCGCATTATTGGAGACGGTAAGCGTGGCCCAATCACAACAAAGATTCAACAAGTATTCTTTGATGCAGTTGCGGGCAAAAACGATAAGTATCGCCAGTGGTTAACCATCGTATAAGCTGCCCAGGAAATTGAAATGAGCGAAAAGAATATTGTTCAAGTAGATGGTCATAAAGATCTACCCTTGCACTGTCCCAATAGCCAGGCTGCCAGCTGGAATTTACATCCACGTGTTTTCTTAGATGTCACTTCCACTGGCCAAGCCAAATGCCCCTACTGCGGCACTCAATACCAACTCATACCTGGCACTGCGCCACACGGTCACTAATATGACAAAAATTCTCATCATTGCACCCAACTGGATTGGTGATGCGGTGATGACTGAGCCGCTCATTACAAAGCTCAAAGAAATTTACCCCAGCTCTTCTATTGATATCATGGCAACACCATGGGTTGCTTCTATCATGCGAGCCATTCCAGCAGTAGATGAAGTGATTATCGCCAACTTAAATCATGGCGCTATTCAATGGGCAGAACGAAAAGCGATTGCCCAACAACTGCAGCAAAAAAATTACAGCCACGCTTATATTCTTCCCAATAGTTTCAAATCAGCGCTCATTCCTTGGCTGGCAAAAATACCTCACCGCATTGGTTACCGTGGAGAGTTAAGGTGGGGGCTCATCAACCAAGCGCTTGATAATCCATCACGATCGCACCGCCCCCCTATGTCAACGCATTACTTTGCGTTATCTAAGGCACCAAGCACTTCTACGCCAGAACCAATGCTGTCACTTCCTCCTGAAGTTTTAATTGCTACGCAACAAAAACTCCAGGCACTAAAAAACCATGAACAACTCTTTGTAATTTGTCCTGGTGCGGAGTATGGCCCAGCCAAACAATGGCCCACTGAACATTTTGCAAAATTAGCAGAACAACTGGCAGTTGAGAGTGCTAACAATCTTATTCTTATTTTAGGCAGTAAAAAAGAAGCCCCTCTAGGTCAGGCTATTTCTCATTTAAGTCAGCATCCTGATCAAGTTATCAACTGGTGCGGAGAAACATCGCTGGATGAAGCGATAGCCTGCATTAGCTTAGCAGGTTCTGTGATCAGCAATGACTCAGGCCTCATGCATATCGCAGCTGCATTTAAACGCCCTCAGGTGGCTATATTTGGTTCTAGCGATCCAAGACACACGCCGCCGCTGTCATCCAAAGCCAAGGTGCACTGGCTACACCTAGAATGCAGTCCTTGCTTTAAAAGAGTCTGCCCGTTGGGGCATTCAAAATGTTTGGTAGACATTACCCCCTCAGAAGTCCTAAACTCTGTTCATCAATCCATTCAATAGAAAATCATGCCTAGTCAAGCCCGCCTGTTCCAATTACCTGATGAAGTTATTGATGCATGGCGTGAATCATTGCATCGCAATGATCTTGATGGCTCAATCGACCTATGGATGGATGAGGATTCGATTACATGCATCCTTCCAGGCGGCAAACGCTTAACGGGTCATGCAGAGCTCAGAGAGGGTTTAAAGAAAATATTGGAAGATCACTTCCTGTGGCTCGACCCGATTCAAATGATTGGTCACACGGCGATCGGAATTGCCTTCTTTGACTCAACAGAAGCTGTGCGCCTTCAATCAGATCAAGTAGAGCCTGAGTTCTTTCTCAACTTCACCTATATTTTGGTGCAAGGACCTATGGGATGGAGAATCGCCCATATTCATTCAAGCCCAGCTCAAGAAGAGCACATACAACTTCCAAGCACTATTCACGGCTTTCATTAAAAATTGAAATAAGCTTCAATTTTTAAGCTACTGATTTTGTCGATTGTTTTTTAACTCTTGGCGGTAAGAATCCTGAATCTGACGCGCACGCGCATCAATTTCTGATATTTGATAAAAGTCAGCATCGCCAGCTAGCTTAGCAAGCTTCATTTGCTCTATAGCGCCAACCCAAGCTCCTTCAGTGACATACTTTTCAGCAAGCGCAGCATGCTGAAGTGCTTTTTTACCAGATTGAGCATAGGCTTGTGCGAGTAAAGACCACCATAATGTTTCATCAGGTCGAGATCTTGATTGAGTTTTCAGCCATGCAATGGCTTGATCATATTGTCCACTCTTTAATTGAGCATTAACCGTAGTCACATTGAGTGCTCTTGATCTTGGGTAAATAGATTTCACTTGAGATAACTGCTTTAGCGCGGCCTCATGCTGCCCCCTGGCCATTAAAAGATCGATGCCCGTACTCTCAATTGCCAAACTGTATTTTTGGATAGGCGAGCCTTGAGACACTAAATTTTGCAGAATAATTCTGGTTTTCTGAAGTTGCCCCTCCGCGTCATTAAGACGACCTTGCTTCAAACTCAGTAAAGTTAAGCCATATTGCCCTTCAAGCTGCTTAGACAAATCAGGCTTTCTTGCAAGACTCTCAAAATATTGTTTGAGCTCTGGGTAATTGCTAGAGCTACTTGTCTGAGTTAAACGAGCTCTTGCTTTAAGTAAATAAAACTCTATCGATGAAAATACTTTTTTACTAGGTAGATCTCTTACACGATCTTGCATGTCAGCAATACGATCGGTAGTTAATGGATGACTTCTTACATAGCCCGGAACACCACTTTCCATAATGCTATTAGCTCTTTGCATTCTCTGGAAGAAATCAGGCATACCCTGTACATCAAAGCCCCCCGATTGCAAAATTTGAAGCCCCACACGATCCGCTTCTCTCTCGGCATCTCTTGAGTAGGATAATTGATTTTGAATCGCCAAAGCTTGACCACCCATAGCGATACCTTGAGCTGCATTAGGATTCCTACTAGCAGCAATAACAGCCAAGAAAATTGATGCCAAGGCAATCATCGAATTAGTGCCTTGTTGCCCATACATACGCGCGATATGCTTTTGGGTAACGTGTCCAATCTCATGGCCCAGCACCGACGCCAACTCAGACTCTGATTCTGCAGCGACAATTAATCCTGTATGAACCCCAATAAAACCGCCCGGCAAAGCAAATGCGTTAATCGTTCTATCACGAACACCAAATAACTCAAAATTAATGGCAAAAGTGCCGCTACCATCTAAACCGGGAACTCCATCTTTCCTGGCAGCTCGTACCAGCGCCTGGCCAATCGTATTGAGGTAATCGTAAAAAATGAGATCATTTGAAAAGTCAGGATCTCGTCGAATCTCCCGCATGATCCGCTCACCCAATTGACGCTCATCTGCTGGAGATAAAGCAATACTGGATGAATCACCCAACTCGGGCAGAACTAAAGATTGCTGAATGGGTCGATTGACCTGAGGGATACCGGCAGAATTAGGACTAGAGCGCATGGCACGATCAATGTTGTCTTGTGCAATCCGATTGTTATCAGTTTGAGCCCATAACATGGCTGGCTGAAAGATAAGAGCCAGGGAAGCCGCTATGACTTTTTTTGTTATGGAATAATTTTTCTTACTCATATCCTCAATTATGGTACAAATCACCCATGAATAAGTTAACTCATTTTGATGAAAGTGGCCAAGCCCACATGGTTGATGTTGGGCAAAAAGCCCATACACATCGTATTGCTACTGCAACTGGCAGCATTCAAATGCAAAAAAGCACATTTGACATGGTTGTTTCAGGCTCTCATAAAAAAGGGGATGTGATTGGTATCGCCAGAATAGCGGCGATTCAAGCCACGAAAAGAAGTCCTGATTTGATTCCTTTATGCCATCCTATTGCACTCACCCGTGTCGCTGTAGAGTTCCAAACGGATGAAAAAACCTCCAGCATTCAATGCACAGTCACCACAGAAACTGTCGGGCAAACTGGTGTTGAGATTGAGGCCCTCACAGGCGTCCAAGTCGGCTTACTCACCATTTATGACATGTGCAAAGCCGTAGACCGTGGCATGGTGATCAAAGAAGTGAAGTTACTTGAGAAGAGTGGTGGCAAGTCTGGCACTTGGGTTGCAGAGTAACTTGTTATCCAGTTATCAAAATCTCAACCCAATACCCAACTTATAAAAAGTTGACTTAGTTGTGCTGTCCGGCTCATAAAACCCATTATTTGGAATCGATTGCCCATAATCAAAATTGATTTTAGAAACTTCTATCTGACCAAATAAATATTTTGTAAATAAATAATTTGCTCCTAAGCCTAATTTTGAGTAACTAGAATTACCCAATGGGGCTGAAAAGTTCACCGCACCTCTTGCCTCAATCCTAGAGTTAAATGTTTTTCCATATAAAGCATCCATTGAGACCACCAAGTAATTAGTCAAGGCTACCTGCCCAACCAAACCAAGGCCGTAATATGAGTGCTGATAAGTTTCATCATAGGTATTAAGTCCTCTAAGCCAATTTCGACTGCTGACCTCAAAATATGGAGAAACTAGAGTTTGGGAGCCAATCTCAAAACCCTTCTGATATTTCAAGCCATAGTTTGTGATTCTGGCATTATCTTTAGTACGAACGGACCCATAGCCAGAGCCCCCAACCATATACTGCCCAACATAGTCAGTCTGACCTTTGTATCCAGATAGATTTAACTTCAGATACTCATGATCAAACATGTAATTTTTTACTAAGGGGACAGATATCTCTATGCCTGGCAATGCGCCTTTTTCGCTATTAGAAATTTCACCACCTTGATATTCTTTGTAATCAAGATGTTGAGATGAGAGCAACACAGTAATTTTTTCATTAACATCCCTAATTGCACTTATATCAGCAAAAGCAGCACCATTTGCTGATACCAAAATACCAAGCAATAGCGTTCTTAAAAACTTCGCAATACCTAACTGAAAGTTATTAACTATTTTCATCTTTTACCGATCTATAAGTGACTCACTCCCAAAATAAAGAGCGACTTAATTCATTCTAACAATATCAATTTAACTAAATAATAGCCTTTATTTGCTGAAACTTAAGATATGCATTGAAGAAAAATTAAAAAAGGGTATGCACTGCATACCCTTTTTGTTTTTGACTACTGCTCTAACTTACTTACAATCAGCTGGCAATAATTTTTGCGGCAAAGTTGTTGCAGGAGATTTACAGGACCAAATGCCAGCCCATGGCTGTGACTTGCCGCTACTTAAGTCTACGGCTTCAATCACATCAGAACTAGCATTATTAACAGGTATGATATTTAGGATATTTGAGCCTTCAGGGGCAACACTGGATTGATAAACAACAGTGATCGCGCCAGTCTTTTCAATCTTCACCTCTTTAACGCTATGCGTTGTTGCACTCTTGAAGGTTTCTTGAGTGGCTTCACTCATATCTGTAGCACCCTTACCAGAGTAAACCTCAGTAATAGCTAGCTTTGCTGCCGCTGCCAAACTCAAACCTTCAGCAATGCGAGTTTTAGCAATGTAGTCCTGATACTTTGGCACCGCTAGCGCAGCAAGGATGCCAATGATGGCAATCACCACCATGATTTCAATCAGGGTAAAACCGTTTTTATTTTTCAAAATTCGCTTCTTTTTTTCGATCATTTCAGTCCTCTCGTTGGTAAGGCACCATCATGTCAGATGATACCTACCAAGAGAGCTGATTAGTTTGTCAGAAACTTCTGGTTTTTGTTTTGAATCAAAACAACAGAAAATTATTTCTTCTTTTTCAATTGTCTTTTCATCACTTCACCATAGCCCATGACTGCCAAAGCAGCCACAACACCTGCTACGGTTCCATAGTTCTCAATGCCAGCACCAAGGTACTTAATTAAGCCTGGATCAGAGAAAATCATTCCGCCCGCAATCCATCCTAACAAGCCAGCACCCAAAGTCACAATCCATGGGAAACGATCAATCAAATAGAGAACGATCTGGCTACCACCCACGATTAATGGAATTGAAACTAATAAACCAAACACAATGTATCCAAATTGGTGATGAGCAGCATCGACTTGACCAGCCGCTCCTGCAATGGCGATCACGTTATCTACGCTCATCGCAATATCAGCCACGATGATAGTTTTAACAGCCGCCCACAATTTATCGGAGGCTTCCAGCTCATGGCCATCATCATCTTCTGATTGCACCATCAACTTGTAACCAATCCACAACAACAAAATACCACCTGTGAACTTCAAGAATGGGATTTGCAATAAAGTCACCGCAAATGCTACCAAGGCGATGCGCAAGATGATCGCACCCGCAGTGCCCCACATAATGCCTCTTCGTCGTTGATTAGGATGCAAGTTGCGGCAAGCCAATGCGATCACCACCGCATTATCACCACCCAATAAAATATCGATCATGATGATTTGAGCAATCACAGCCCAATCAATCGTTGCTAGAAATTCCATGTCATCCTCATTATTTTGTTTTTGATGAAACAAAAACGGGAGCTAGGCTCCCGTTATTTTTGCCCCTAAAGCGAATATTACAACAATGCTTTAAGTAATTTACCCATTTCTGAAGGGTTACGTGTCACTGTAAAGCCACACTCTTCCATCACGGCTAATTTGGCATCTGCCGTATCAGCGCCACCAGAGATCAAAGCACCTGCGTGCCCCATACGCTTGCCTGCAGGAGCTGTCACACCAGCAATAAAGCCAACAACTGGTTTTTTCATATTAGCCTTGCACCAACGAGCTGCTTCAGCCTCATCAGGACCGCCAATTTCACCGATCATGATTACCGCATCTGTATCTGGATCATCATTAAAAGCTCTCATCACATCAATATGCTTGAGACCGTTAATTGGGTCGCCACCGATACCCACTGCTGAAGATTGGCCAAGACCAATTTCTGTCAATTGAGCAACTGCTTCATACGTCAATGTTCCTGAACGGCTAACCACACCAATACGTCCTTTACGGTGAATATGACCCGGCATAATGCCGATCTTGATTTCATCAGGTGTAATCAAGCCTGGGCAGTTAGGACCTAATAACAAAGTCTTTTTGCCGCCTTTAGCTTCTTTAGCAGCCATTCTGTTACGAACTTCCAACATATCGCGAACAGGAATACCTTCTGTAATACAAATTGCTAGATCTAAGTCAGCTTCAACGGCTTCCCAAATCGCAGCAGCTGCACCAGCAGGTGGCACATAAATAACTGAAACTGTTGCACCTGTTTCAGCAGCAGCTTCTTTCACTGATGCGTAAATAGGAATATCAAAAATTCTCTCGCCTGCTTTTTTAGGGTTTACGCCAGCAACAAAACATTCTTTGCCGTTTGCGTATTCTTGACACTTTTCAGTGTGGAACTGACCTGTTTTGCCAGTGATACCTTGAGTAATAACTCGTGTGTTTTTATTAATAAGAATAGACATTTAAATTCCTTTCGTGGCCTGAGGCTTACTTAACTGCTGCAACAGCTTTAGTCGCTGCTTCAGCCATCGTGTCTGCACTAATAATCGGCAGGCCAGATTCAGCCAACATTTTCTTACCGAGATCTTCGTTAGTACCTTTCATACGCACAACCAAAGGTACACTTAAGTTCACTGCTTTACAGGCTGTAATCACACCATCAGCGATCACATCACACTTCATGATGCCGCCGAAAATGTTAACCAAAATAGCTTTAACATCTTTATTCTTCAACATGATTTTGAATGCTTCAGTTACTTTTTCTGCTGTAGCACCACCACCAACGTCCAAGAAGTTAGCTGGCTCACCACCAAACAACTTGATCGTATCCATTGTTGCCATTGCCAAACCTGCGCCATTGACCAAACAACCGATATTGCCGTCTAGTGAAATGTAGGCCAAGTCAAATTTAGAGGCTTCAACTTCAGCTGGATCCTCTTCATCCAAATCGCGGTAAGCAACGATTTCCGGATGACGGAACAATGCATTCGAGTCAAAATTGAATTTAGCATCCAAGGCTTTAATGCCGCCGTTACCTTCAAGAATCAATGGATTGATCTCAACCAATGATGCATCTGTATCCATATAAACTTTGTACAAGTTTTGTAGGACTTCTTTAGCTTGCGCTTGTGATGCTTCTGGAACTCCAATTCCTTGGGCTAATTTAGCTGCATCAGCATCCGTTAAACCGATCAATGGGTTTGCGAATACTTTGATGATTTTCTCTGGTGTTGAAGCTGCAACCTCTTCAATATCCATACCGCCTTCGCTTGACGCCATGACAACAACTGATTGCGTTGCACGGTCTGTCAAAATACCAACGTAATATTCTTTCTTGATGTCAGCGCCATCTTCAACTAATAAACGGCGAACTTTTTGACCTTCAGGACCGGTTTGGTGAGTTTTTAACTGCATACCCATAATTTGAGATGCATAAGTTTTGACTTCATCAAGACTCTTGGCTACTTTAACGCCGCCGCCTTTACCACGGCCACCAGCATGAATCTGTGCTTTGACAACCCATACTGGACCGCCTAACTTTTTAGCTGCTTCAACAGCCTCGTCAACGCTATGCGCTGGAATACCGTTTGGTACAGGTACATTGAACTGACGTAGGATTTCTTTTCCTTGATACTCATGGATCTTCATTGAGACTCCCTCTTTAATAGTCGCAAAATATTAATATTTTTAACTTACTTAACTCTGTCTTTTACGGCTTTTTACTAACTTAGCCCTCTATTATCGCTTTTTCGCTAAGTGTTAGGTCTTTTTTCGATATTTTTATCATTTATCGATATCCAAAGCCTTATAAAACAATCATTTCAAGTATTTTCACTGATCCACTCTTCAGGCACAAATCAGCTTAGGGGATGAGTTAATTTAATCATCGGAAGGCATGTAGCGCCCTGTAATAATTTTTGAAACTTGGTCCAAGGGGAACCCCTTTGAAACCAAATAACGCATTTGTTTGGCTCGATCTTTTTGATCCACGGGTGACACGCCGTCGAACTTCTTCTGCCATAAATCATGAGCGCGTTGCGCATCACTTTCTTTTAAGTCATTCTTAAGACGGCTAACGGTTTCTTGATCAACGCCGTTTTGTTTTAATTCCTCAACAATCTTAAGACTGCCGTATCGCTCTGATTTACGTCTTGCAAGACCCTCGGCAAAGCGTTGGTCGGATAACCAATTTTGTTTTTCTAGTTTGACTAATAAATCATCTAATTCCTGTTCAGAATCCGCATAAGGCAAGAGCTTCTTGCGAAGCTCTTGTTGACTATGCTCTCTTCTGGATAAGAATCTAAGAGCACGCCCCATTAAGCTTGGAGCGGGCTGCTTAGGCATCAGCTGGTTCTTTAGCAGTAATGGCGTCACCGCCCTTAACACCCAACTTCTCACGAATCCTTGCTTCAATTTCTTTTGCAATTTCCGGATTCTCTTTCAAGAACTCGCGTGCATTGTCTTTACCTTGACCCACTCGATCGCCTTTATAGCTGTACCAAGCGCCTGATTTTTCAACAATGTCACACTCAACACCTAGATCAATAATTTCACCTTGGCGAGAAATACCTTCGCCATACATGATGTCGAAAATAGCCTCTCTGAATGGCGGCGATACTTTATTCTTAACCACCTTAACGCGCGTTTCGTTACCAACAATATCGTCACCCTTTTTAATACTGCCAATACGACGAATATCTAAACGCATCGATGCATAGAACTTCAATGCATTACCGCCAGTAGTTGTTTCTGGAGATCCAAACATCACACCAATCTTCATACGAATTTGGTTAATGAAGATCACCATTGAATTAGTGCGCTTGATCGTGCCTGTTAACTTACGCAATGCCTGACTCATCAAACGAGCTTGTAAACCTGGCAATGAATCACCCATGTCACCTTCAATCTCAGCACGAGGCACCAAGGCAGCGACTGAGTCAATGACGATCAAATCAATCGAACCAGAGCGAACGAGAGCGTCAGCAATCTCCAAAGCCTGCTCACCTGTATCTGGCTGAGAAATCAATAAATTATTAACATCAACACCTAACTTGGCTGCATATTGCACATCCAAGGCATGCTCGGCATCAATAAAGGCACATGTTCCGCCTAATTTTTGCATTTCTGCCACGGCGTGAAGTGTCAAAGTTGTCTTACCTGAAGACTCAGGACCATAAATCTCAATAACTCGACCGCGAGCCAAACCACCCACACCTAAAGCGATATCTAAACCAAGGGATCCCGTTGATACCACTTGAATATCTTGGCCAATATCACTGTCGCCAAGACGCATAATGGAGCCCTTACCAAACTGCTTTTCAATCTGTGCAAGAGCTGCATTCAGGGCTTTTTGCTTTTCTGAGCTCATGCCATCGATGTCAGCAGGTGCAGATCCAGATTTCTTCTTATGGTCTTCCATAATCGTCCTTATTTAAAATTAGGTGTATTTTTATCGTATATTTTTAATTTACAGTGATTACTGTATATAAAAACAGTATTCTGTGCAAGGCATTTTTTATACCCGTCTAGAATATCGATTAGAACTCTATATTTTGCCGGTAGGAATCGGCAAATTTTTATTAACTTGCAAGTTTTTGCGGATAAGGTCGTATGAGAATACTGATAGCTGAAGACGATAGCGTACTCGCTGATGGGCTAACACGCTCACTCCGACAATCTGGTTATGCTGTGGACCACGTTAAAGACGGTCAATCTGCAGACTTGGCCCTATCCGCACAAGCCTTTGACCTATTAATTTTAGATCTAGGACTGCCAAAAATGTCCGGTATGGAAGTTTTAAAGCGTCTTCGATCCAGAAGCTCCATGCTTCCGGTACTAATTTTGACGGCTGCTGATTCGACGGAAGAGCGCGTCAAAGGTCTAGATCATGGCGCTGATGACTACATGGCCAAACCTTTTGCACTTTCTGAACTTGAAGCACGCGTCAGAGCTTTAACAAGGCGCGGTACAGGTGGAGGCCCAACTGTCGTTAAACATGGTCCACTGCAGTTTGATCAAGTGGGTCGCGTTGCCTACATTGATGAAAAAATGTTGGAGTTATCTGCTAGAGAGCTTGGTTTATTGGAAGTGCTGCTTAAGCGTGTGGGCCGCTTGGTATCAAAAGATCAATTAGTCGATCACCTTTGCGAATGGGGTGAAGAAGTCAGTAATAACGCTATTGAGGTTTACGTCCATCGTCTGCGCAAGAAAATTGAAGTAGGCGGCATCAGAATTGCAACGATCCGAGGTCTGGGCTATTGCCTAGAAAAGTTTCAAGCACCGACCGCACCCGCTACACCGGCTAGCGAAGGGCCTAGCGCTTAAGCACTCCTATGGTAGATGTTCAACCCGCCGTTGATGCGGAGCTCAAAAAACTTCTACCTCCGGAATCGTATGAACTTCGTTCTAATGAAAAGGCTCCGAGCTCCCTATTTGGCGAGATATTAGATTGGATGCTAGCGCCACTTTTGCTTTTGTGGCCCATGAGTATTGCAGTTACTTATCTTGTTGCTCAATCTATTGCGAATGCTCCTTTTGATCGAAGTTTAGAAAATAGTGTTCAAGCAATCGGACAACAAATCAAGCAAGTAGATGGTCAAATATCTCTGACCCTACCAATGGCAGCCCGAAAAATACTTCGCGCTGATGAAAACGATACGATTTATTTTCAAGTCATTGGCTACAGCGGTGAACTGATCGCTGGAGACAAAGATGTACCGCTACCAATAGAGGGTGACCCGCTTCAAATTGGTGTTGTTACTTTTAGAGATAGTCGTATTTCTGGCGATGAAGTTCGAATTGCTGCAACTCAAGTCACGCTTGATAACCATCAAACATCCAAGGTGATCCTTGTACAAGTGGCAGAAACTCTTGAAAAAAGAGCCCAGCTTGCTAATGAAATTATCAAAGGCGTGATCCTGCCACAGTTCATCATTCTTCCGATTGTGGTTGTCCTAGTATGGTTTGGTCTCACTCGAGGGTTAGCGCCACTGAATGCTCTACAGAACCGCATCAGAAACCGCAGAGTAGATGACATCAGCCCGATCGAAGAACGCGCTGCTCCTCAAGAAATCATGCCTTTGATTTCTAGCTTTAATGATGTTTTATATCAGCTAGAAGACTCCGTCCTTTCTCAAAAACGCTTCATTGCTGATGCGGCTCATCAACTAAAAACACCTCTAGCAGGACTTCGCATGCAGGCTGAATTAGCTCAACGTGAAAATAGCCCCGAAGAGCTTCAGCGCTCTCTAGAACAAATTTCAGACAGCTCCATGAGAGCCACGCGATTAGTGCAACAACTACTATCTCTAGCTAGGATGGAAAACATCACAAACACCAGCGAAAAGATTCTGATCGATTTATCGGTTGAAGCAGAACAAGCCACTAAAAATTGGCTCAATGCCGCCTGGGAAAAAAATATCGATTTAGGATATGAAACACCGGAGCAAGAATTAAAGATCTTTGGTAATCCTGTGATGCTCAAAGAACTCTTTAACAATCTCATTGATAACGCGGTTAAATACACGCCGCCTCATGGGCACATCACGGTGAATGTCAGACACTCTAACCAACCCAACATTCTAGTGATTGAAGTTAAAGATACAGGCCCAGGCATTCCTCCAGAAGAACGCCAGCGAGTTTTAGAGCGCTTCTACCGAGTGTTAGGTAGCGATGTAGAGGGTAGCGGTTTGGGGCTTGCGATCGTGAAAGAAATAGCCACGCAGCATGGCGGCAAACTAGAAATACTAGAATACTTTTACGATGACGATCGATCTAAATACGGCACTTGCATGAGGGTCTATCTTCCAGCAGGTAAACAATGAAAAATACTTGGCTTAAAAATAAGCGCCTGACCCAAGTTCTTATTTTGATCTGGTTCATCACCACCCTTTTAGTTGGGCTATCCCCTGACATTCTAAGATTCTCATTTTTTGGTTGGGAATTCACTTACTGGTGGGGGGCTCAAGGAGCCCTATTCATCTACTTGCTCATTGTTTGGGTCTACGCCCATAAAATGCATCAGTATGAAAAAAATAACAGCAAAGTCACTGATTTATAAGTATTTTCCCTTGATCGTCAGCCGTTAGTAAGCGATTAAAATAATCATGCTGGGATTAGTTTTTTATTTGAAAAATATGTTTTTACTGGAGAGCCATAATGGCTAAAAATTTAGCTGCACCAATGACTGCCGAAGAGCGTAAAGTCATTTTTGCATCTTCATTAGGTACGATTTTTGAGTGGTATGACTTTTATTTATACGGCTCTCTAGCCGCAATTATTGCCAAACAGTTTTTTGCCGGACTCGATGATGGTTCTGCTTTTATTTTTGCACTTTTAGCGTTTGCAGCTGGCTTTATAGTTCGACCTTTTGGTGCGGTTTTATTTGGTCGACTTGGTGACATGATTGGTCGCAAACACACTTTCTTAGTCACTATCTTAATCATGGGTGTAGCAACTTTTGTCGTTGGCATTTTGCCCAACTACGAAATGATTGGTATTGCAGCCCCTACTATTTTGATTGGTTTACGAATGCTACAAGGCTTAGCGCTGGGTGGCGAATATGGCGGTGCCGCTATCTATGTTGCAGAACATGCTCCAGAGGGTAGAAGAGGTGCTTACACAGCATGGATTCAGACAACTGCTTCACTTGGTTTATTTTTATCCTTGCTCGTTATTCTATTTACGCGGCAATTAACCGGCCCTTCATTTGAGGATTGGGGATGGCGGATACCTTTTCTAGTCTCGATTGTTTTGCTTGCTGTATCTGTTTACATTCGTTTATCAATGAATGAATCGCCTGCCTTCCAAAAAATGAAAGCGGAAGGTAAAACATCCAACGCACCGCTGACTGAAGCCTTTGGCCGCTGGAAGAATATGAAAATTGTTCTCTTAGCCCTCTTTGGATTAGTGGCGGGCCAAGCGGTGGTTTGGTACACAGGCCAGTTCTACGCTTTATTCTTTTTGATACAAGTCCTTAAGGTAGATGCCAAAACAGCCAATCTATTAATCGCAGGAGCGCTCGTGATTGGCACACCGTTTTTTATAGTATTTGGCGCTCTATCCGATCGAATCGGGCGAAAAATAATCATCATGTTAGGTTTGCTATTGGCGATAGTGACTTACATACCCAACACACCTCTATCTGTGTTTAACGCCTTAACTCACTATGCTAATCCGGCACTTGAAAAAGCCATGGCGATGTCACCAGCCACCATCACGGTGAATGCAGACGAATGCACCTTTCAGTTCAACCCAACTGAAACGACGAAATTCACCAGCTCTTGCGATATTGCAAAACAAGTCATGGCATCCTACTCGGCAAGCTATGAAACAATTTCCGGACCAGTTGACATGGTGGCAAGAGTCAAGATTGGTGATACAGAAATTGATGCTTATTCATTAAATAAGCTTAACCCTGCTGCTGCAGTGGCAGAGGAGACGCGATTCAAGCGAGAGGTCCGTAACGCCCTGAATGTTGCGGGCTATCCTGTTAAAGCCGATCCTGCCCAAATTAATATTCCAGCCGTATTGACCTTGTTAACTTATCTCGTGATTTTAGTCACGATGGTTTATGGACCAATTGCAGCTTATTTGGTTGAGTTATTCCCCACCCGTATCCGCTACACATCAATGTCGCTGCCTTACCATATTGGTAATGGCTGGTTTGGTGGATTATTGCCAACGATCTCATTTGCACTAGTGGCCCAAAATGGCAATATTTACTACGGCCTTTGGTATCCGATCATCATCGCTGGGATGACCTTGGTCATTGGCACATTATTTATTCATGAAACCAAAGACGTGAATATCTATGCCAGTGACTAAACGTATAGATAGTAAGGTATCGCAATCAACATACTGATAATCGTTCCGTAAATCCAAGTACCCTTCATTAAAGCAGCCAAGGTGATAACCTTTGCTTTTTTGACAAGGTAAAAATACGTAATAAATAAAGCTAAAAAGTTGCTGATACTAAAAATTATTAAATAGTCCATGTTTGTTCCCATCTAAGTTATAGAGATGATAGCGTGAACCAAGAAGCATAAGAAAATAAGCTTCAAAATAGTCAAGTCGAAGCTTCGCGAGGGCCTGATAATGATCTCGTATTAACCATGTCAATTAAGCGGGCAATCTAAGACTTTTTATTTTCATTGCACAATGCTGAAATAACTCTTAAAGAAATTTATGCGCACATACTGGCCCAACAGCAATTACCAACATTTATCGATTAATGCGGATCGTCAACTTATCGTTACCGATGACTTTTTACGTTCCTATCTCAATAGACCTGAGTTGGCACTAATACCGGAATCTTGCGCCCAAGAGCAGCGAGTGCATCAAATGTTGCTAGATAATCCGCGCGCAGCCATTGAGAATGCAGAAATCAAAAAAATGGCGGACCAAGACATCCAGGTTAATTATGAGATCTGGTTAAGATTTCGCGATAAGCTAGTCCAAGCAAAATCCATTGAGAGCTTTTACTTGAGTTTATTTCAAGGTGGCGGAGTAGATGTGCCACCTTTATTTGTGGATCAACTCACGCAAATACTTTGCCAGCATCTATTAGGCGAAGAACCATCTGCATTTGACGCAAGAGCGGCTGAATTACTATTTAGAACTCAAAAAATAACAATTACCGATGATGGTCACATCATGTCTGCCGACCAAGAAACGGTTGAAAAATATGCTGAAACAGGTGGCTTTGGCAGCATTGGTGAACTATTGAAACAAAATGCCGTACCTCTTAGAACCATCGATCTTGATGTGTTGACCACAGATAATTCAAGCGAATACTGGGAGCAAAATGAAAGTCGTAACTTTGTTCTACAGTTGAACTTTGATCAAGATGGGATGGCGGCACTTTCTAGACTTCTTGAAAAGTGGATTGCTCATTTCCATGGCATTAAAGTCAAGATCACCCCTCAAGGGCAAATTACGGATTCCAAGTGGTCTTGGCACATTGGTCTTGATGTGACCGCCACAGAAATTTTGAATGCGCTCTATAAGGGACATGCTGTCGACAACTCGAAATTGGCACAGGTTCTATGCTTATTCAAACTTGAGTTCATTGATCAAGGTCGCATGATGAAAGAGGTTGCTGGTAAACCTATCTATCTTGCTATGGCCCATGATTCGGATAAGTGCCTGAAATTTAAACCTCAGAACTTGTTGATTAATTTGCCATTGGCAGAGGTGTCATAACCCACCCGTAATAGACGGAAACCCCAAATCCAGTCTAAATCTAGGTGGAAAAATGAAAATAAGCTATACTTCCCGTCTTTGGCGAATTAGCTCAGCCGGTTAGAGCGACGGAATCATAATCCGCAGGTCCGGGGTTCGAATCCCTGATTCGCCACCAAATACCCAATAGCCCACCTCTGTGGGCTATTTTCTTTTCTAAGACCGGGGTGTATCCTCGTCACACCCAAATAGCAATAATTTAAAGAGGATCAACATGTCATCATTTATCAGAACAACACTTGCAGTGATCTTTCTAGGCTTTTCATCACTCTCAATGGCTGAAGATAAGATTGTTTACCACATCGACGATGCCTCAGTTCAAGCCACGAAAGGCTTAAGAAACATCCGCAACCATTTAGATATTGCACCTGAAACTAAAATCATTGTGGTGACACATGCTAATGGCATTGATTTCTTAATGGATGGCGCAAAAGACGCTAAAAACCCAAATATTGATTACGCTCCCTTAGTTGGAGCATTAAAAGCGCGCGGAGTTCGATTTGAAATCTGTGAAATCACACTTAAAAATCGCAGCTTGAAAAAAGATCAATTTATTATGGATGCTGATTTCACGCCATCTGGTGTGGCCCGAGTCGGTCAACTGCAGTCAAGAGAGCGCTTCGCTTACATCAAACCTTAATTGATCCAAGCCTAAAAAGCACGAAGAACCGCTCCTTGAGCGGTTTTTTACTTTAAAGCACGTAAAATAGCGTTTATATGAAAAAAGTCTATATCCGCACCTTCGGCTGCCAAATGAATGAGTACGACTCCGACAAAATGGCCGATGTACTCAATGCCAAACAGGGGCTTGTTAAAACAGATACGCCTGAAGATGCCGACATCATTCTTTTGAATACTTGCTCTATTCGAGAAAAGGCTCAAGATAAAGTTTTTTCAGATCTAGGTCGCCTTCGAGAATTAAAAGCAAATAAACCAGATTTATTAATTGGTGTGGGTGGTTGCGTTGCCAGCCAAGAAGGCAAGCACATTGTGACGAGAGCGCCCTACGTTGATATTGTTTTTGGGCCACAAACACTCCACCGCCTGCCTGAACTCATAAACGAACGGAGAAAAACGGGCATCCCTCAAGTCGATATCAGCTTTCCAGAAATTGAAAAATTTGACAACCTACCTCCCGCCAAAGTTGAAGGTGGTGCTGCCTATGTGTCCATCATGGAGGGATGCTCTAAGTACTGCACTTACTGTGTTGTTCCCTATACCAGGGGTGAGGAAGTATCTCGCCCCTTTGATGATGTTCTAACGGAAGTAGCGGGTCTTGCTCAACAAGGCGTCCAAGAAATACATCTGCTTGGACAAAACGTGAATGCTTATCGTGGCACTATGAGCAACTCAAGTGAGATTGCTGACTTTGCCATGCTGCTTGAATATGTGGCTGAAATCCCTGGAGTTGAACGAATCCGTTTTACCACCAGCCATCCTAAAGAATTTACTCAAAGACTGATTGATGCGTACGCCAAAATACCTCAGTTAGTCGATCATCTTCATCTGCCTGTGCAACACGGATCTGATCGTGTTTTGGCAGGCATGAAGCGAGGTTATACGATTCTTGAATACAAGAGCCTCATCAGAAAGCTAAAGCTTGTCAGACCCAACATCACTTTATCCAGTGACTTTATTGTGGGCTTTCCGGGTGAAACGGATGAAGACTTTAATCAATTAATGAAATTGGTTGAAGAGCTTAAATTTGATAACAGTTATTGCTTTGTTTATAGCGAGCGCCCTGGTACGCCGGCCGCCAATCTTCCAGATGACACACCGCTTGAAGTGAAAAATAAACGCTTAAAACAATTGGTTGCCAAAATTGATGAGCACGTCTTAGAAATCAATCAAAAGATGGTTGGTAAAACCGAGCGAGTCATGATGGAAAGTATGGCGCGAGACGGGCAACATCTCCAGGGAAGAACTGAAAATGGTCGCGTTGTACTGATTGCGATTGAAAGCGACCATGCGAAGCGTTTAATCGGAAAATTGACTGCGGTGACGTACACCGAAGCTCTACCTCATTCTCTTCGTGGAGAATTGGTGCTGCAATGATTACAAAAACAAAGCGTTTGAATTTAGATGTTCAGTTTGGTACTGCCAAACTTCAAGAGAAGTGGGAAGAAGTCATTACCACGTTGAAAGCAAAAAAATGGGTGAAGGCGGCATTACAAAATGATGCTTCGATCACCTTGAGGTTTGTGGGTCAGGCAGAAGGTAAAAAGCTCAACTCGACCTATCGACACAAAGATTACGCCACCAATGTTCTAACCTTCCCTTATGACTTGGCGCCAGAATCCAATGAAGTGATTGCTGACATTGTGATCTGTTTGCCTGTTGTAGAAAAAGAAGCCAAAGAACAAAAAAAGGTCGTCGAACAGCACCTCATCCATCTCATTGTGCACGGCACACTCCATGCCCAAGGCTTTGATCATGAAGATGAAGTAGAAGCTGAGGCCATGGAAGAGCTAGAAGTAGCGATTTTAAAAAAATTAAAGCAGGGCAACCCCTACATTTAATTTAACAAAAATGCGTTATTCTTACCCTATATGACAATAGAACCTGAGCCCCAAACCCTATTAGAACGTTTAGCTAATCTGCTAACGCCAACCCCAGCCACTCCATCCGAGAGAAGGGTTGAGCTTTTAGAGACACTCAAAGAAGCCCAAGCAGATGGCTTAATTGATGCTGATGCCCTATCCATGATTGAAGGTGTTTTTCAGGTAGGCGAGTTAGCCGCCAGAGACATCCTCATTCCGCGAGCTCAGATTGATTGGATCGATATCAACAGCACGATTGAAGACACCATCGCCGAAGTGATCCGCGCAGCTCATTCACGCTTCCCGGTTTACGAAAATAACAGAGATAACGTGATTGGCATTTTGCTTGCCAAAGATTTACTCAGACACTCTCAAGAGGAAGATTTCCAGCTAAGAGATTGGTTAAGACCCGCGGTTTTCATTCCAGAATCGAAGCGCTTAAGCGTCCTTTTAAGAGATTTCCGCGATCATCGCAATCACATTGCTATTGTGGTGGATGAGTACGGCGGTGTCGCCGGTCTTGTAACCATTGAAGATGTCTTAGAGCAGATTGTTGGTGATATCGAAGATGAACATGACACCGACGACATCGAAGACAACATCATCAGCTTAGAAGATGGCAAGTTTAGAATTCGTGGTATTACCGAGTTAGATCAAGTGAATGAAGTTCTCAAAACTTCTTTCGAAGACGAGGACAACGACACGCTCGCTGGGTTCATACTTAAAAAATTAGGTCGCGTTCCTCATAAAGGCGAATCGCTCAATATTGACAATACGCATTTTGAAGTTCAGCGGGCTGATGCGCGTCAAGTTCACGTTCTTCTAGCCAGCCCCATTTCGCCCACAACTGCTGAAAAATAATTGATCAAAGCACTTCTATTTTTCCTTGTAGGTAGTGCATGCTCTTGGATAGTAGAGCTGCCCTATGGAGGATGGCTGATCGTTCCAACCTTAGCTTTCTTGCTTCACCATATCTTCCAAGATAAATATTTATTTAAAAATGGTTGGCTATTTGGACTAGGTTATTTCTCCAATGCCTTATGGTGGATCTTCATCAGCCTGCACGACGTTG
Organism: Polynucleobacter sp. 30F-ANTBAC; assembly: GCF_018882385.1. Lineage (GTDB taxonomy): Bacteria > Pseudomonadota > Gammaproteobacteria > Burkholderiales > Burkholderiaceae > Polynucleobacter. The sequence goes on along the minus strand of NZ_JACVON010000002.1, from coordinate 257,500 downwards.
GCGGCATGGTGGCGCCTTTAGCGGTCTTTGCTGTAGTTGCTTTATCAGCATACTTGGCTCTATTCCCTGCCTTAGCGCTCAAATTATCGTCTTATATCCAACAACCTCTTTGGAGAGTTCTGAGTATTGCTAGCTTATGGACTATTTTTGAATGGTTAAGAGGGCAACTATTCACAGGATTTCCTTGGGCCGGTATTGCAGAAACTCAAGTAGATGGACCTTTTTTCGCATGGGCTCCAATTGCAGGGGGTTTAGCTTGCACATGGGCTGTACTGGTTACTGCCAGCTTTATCACTCAAAGTAAAAAAACTATTTCCGCAAAATTTATTGTTGTTATTTCTTTTATTTCATTTAGCCAGATTCTAGGGCTCATACCTTTTACCAAACCCATCGGCGAGCCCATTGAAGTAACTCTTATTCAGGGCAACTTTCCCCAAACCTTAAAGTTCAACCCTCAACATTTACAAACGCAAATTGATTTTTATAAGCAAGTGATTGAGGAACAAAAAAGTACCTTGGTCATTGCACCCGAGACGGCTCTTCCAGTTCCTCATGAATTTATTCCGGAATCATTTTTTACAGATTTGCATAAAAACAATTCCAAGAAGAATATTCTTTTAGGCATTGTGGGTAAAAGCTCTTCAGGACAGTACTCCAATTCAGCATTAGGGCTTCAAGCCAATAAAGAACACTACAAATACGACAAAAGCCATTTAGTGCCTTTTGGTGAATTTATCCCTTGGGGGTTTCATTGGTTTGTGGATGCGATGCAAATGCCTCTTGGTAATTTTCATCGAGGACCAAAAAATCAAGCGCCGTTTGTGATTGAGCATGGCACAGAGTTCATTTCTGCCGGCATCATGATCTGTTATGAAGACGTCTTTGGCGATGAAATAGCAGCCAGACAAAGGGATGCTTCCAGCAAACATCATTTATGGATTAACCTCACCAACTTGGCTTGGTTTGGTGATAGTCAAGCTTCGGAGCAACAATTAAGACTGGCTCAGCTACGCTCGATGGAAACCAGAATCCCCACCCTAAGAGCCACCAACACAGGAATTACGGCGATCATCAATCATGAAGGACAGATCGTTACGCAACTGCCTGAATTTCAGCAAACCATCCTTAAAAATCATGTCCAGGCTTACTCTGGGATAACCCCTTATGTGGAGTGGGGCAACATGCCTATTTTGCTACTTTCGATGGGAATCTTAGTTCTTAGCTGGCATCAAACTAAAAAGTGGTCTAAATCCTCTTAAGAAAGGTAAAATCGTGGGGTTCAGGAAACCTATCATATGCTTACCTTTCAGCAAGTCATTCTTACACTTCAAAACTATTGGGACCAACAAGGTTGCGCCCTACTTCAGCCTGTTGACTTAGAAGTTGGGGCCGGTACATCCCATACCGCCACATTTTTAAGATCTCTCGGGCCAGAGCCTTGGAAGGCTGCTTATGTGCAGCCCTCAAGACGCCCCAAAGATGGTCGTTATGGCGAAAACCCGAATCGCTTACAGCATTACTACCAGTATCAGGTAGTTTTAAAACCCGCCCCTGAAAATATTCTTGATTTGTATTTGGGAAGTCTTGAAGCATTAGGTCTTGATTTAAAGCAAAACGATATTCGCTTTGTGGAAGACGACTGGGAAAACCCAACTCTTGGAGCATGGGGGCTTGGTTGGGAAGTTTGGCTCAATGGTATGGAAGTAACCCAATTCACCTACTTCCAACAAGTGGGCGGTATTGATTGCAAACCTATTTTGGGGGAGATCACCTACGGCCTTGAGCGCTTAGCCATGTACCTTCAAAAAGTTGAAAACGTTTACGACTTGGTTTGGACTGATGGTGTCAGCTATGGTGATGTTTACCATCAAAATGAAGTCGAGCAGTCTACCTACAACTTCGAATACTCCAATGCAGACTTGTTATTCCAGCAATTCAATAACTACGAAAGTGAAGCCAAGCGCTTGATGGAGATTCCTTTAGCGCTTCCGGCCTATGAAATGGTTTTAAAAGCAGCGCACACATTCAATCTTTTAGATGCGCGTGGCGCCATCTCCGTCACTGAGCGTGCCGCTTATATTGGTCGTATCCGTAACCTCTCTCGCAGCGTAGCGCAGGCTTATTACGAGTCTCGTGAAAAACTAGGATTCCCCATGTGTCAAAAAGATGGGGGTAAAAAATGAACCAAGCTCCATTATTGCTAGAACTTTTAACTGAAGAGCTACCTCCTAAAGCATTAAAAAAATTAGGGCAAAGTTTTTCAGAAGGCATCACTCAATCACTAAAAAGCCAAGGGCTCTTAAGCGACGCGAGCGTTACAACAAGCTTTGCAACCCCTCGACGTTTGGCAGTTCATATTTCGGAGGTGCTGGTTAAGGCACCTGATCGGCGCGCTCAAGAGAAATTGTTGCCCGTATCTATTGCGCTTGACAGCGCAGGTCAAGCAACCGCTCCCCTATTAAAAAAGCTGGCCTCTCTAGGCTACCCAGACACACCTATTAGTGCACTTGAAAGACAGGGAACTGATAAAGCAGAAACCTTCTATCTGACAGTTGATGTTCCTGGCGTTGAATTATCAAAAGGTTTGCAAACCGCTATTGAGTTGACTATTAGCAAGCTGCCAATTCCTAAAGTTATGCGTTACCAAATCGCACCAGGCACTGAACAAGTTCAAGATGTTGAATTTGTAAGACCTGCACACGGCTTATTGGCACTTCATGGCTCGAATCTTATAGCTGTTAAAGCCCTTGGGTTAGATTCTGGAAATACAACACAAGGTCATCGCTTCCTATCTAGTGGCTCCATCAAAATTGAGCATGCTGATCAGTATCTTGAAACCTTGAGAAACTCTGGAAAGGTGCTTGCTAGCTTTGATGAGCGCCTACAAACCATGCGCGCCGCACTAACCAATGCCTCTCAAGGCAAACAAGTCTTAATGCCAGAGTCATTGCTTGAAGAAGTTTGCTCGCTAGTTGAGTGGCCAGTGGTTTACACCTGTCAATTTGAAGAAGAGTATTTAACTGTTCCTCAAGAATGTCTCATTCTGACTATGCAAACCAATCAAAAGTACTTTGCGATGACAGATGCCAACGGCAAGTTATCTCATCAATTCTTGATTGTTTCTAACATCGAAACAAAAACGCCAGAAGCAATCATTTCAGGTAATGAACGAGTTGTTAGACCGCGCTTAGCTGATGCCAAGTTCTTTTACGAACAAGATCGTAAAAAATCATTAATTGATAGAACTGCCTTATTGTCTAAAGTTGTTTACCACAACAAACTTGGTACTCAACTTGAGCGAACAGAGCGCGTTACTAAGATTGCCAGTTTGATTGCGCACCAACTAAAAACCAGTCAGCCCAACGTCGACATCTCTTTAGCAGAGCGAGCTGCCAAGCTTGCTAAAGCAGACTTGCTAACCGATATGGTGGGTGAATTCCCTGAGTTACAAGGGGTGATGGGGCGCTACTACGCCCTCAATGACAAAGAACATCCGGATGTTGCAGCCGCTTGCATGGAGCACTATGCTCCCCGTTTTGCTGGTGATGCACTACCGCAAACAGATACAGGAACGATTCTAGCTTTAGCTGATAAATTAGAAACTTTAGTCGGCATATGGGGTATTGGTTTAGCGCCAACGGGTGAAAAGGATCCCTTTGCACTTCGTCGTCACGCATTAGGTATTTGCCGCATCTTGCTTGAAAAGAAATTACCTCTCAACATTCGTCAATTGATCCAAGGTGCGCTCGATCAATTTGATCAAGCTGAAGTTAAAGAAAATGCCAAGTTAGATCTGATTCATCAATTCATCTTGGATCGACTAAGAGCTTATCTAAAAGATCAAAGTTTGGATGGCAAAGCCTATTCCACGAACGAAGTGGAATCAGTTGTGAGCCAAGATCCTCAAGTTTTTGATGATGTTTTAGAGAGGCTTGAAGCAGTTCGTCGCTTTAGCAGCCTAGATGCTGCACCTGTTCTAGCTGCTGCTAATAAACGTATTGGCAACATTCTCAAAAAAGTTGATTTTGAAATCCCTAAAGCCGTGGATCAGAAACTACTCGCCGTTGAGGCTGAAGTATCACTGGCCAAAGCATTGGATGCGATTTTGCCTTCGGTTACCCAAGCGTTTGAGCAAGGTCACTTTACAGATGCCCTTCAAGCATTTGCAACACTTAGGGACGATATCGATCGATTCTTTAATGATGTGATGGTAATGGATCCCGATGCAGCTTTAAGAAACAATCGCTTAGCCTTATTGTCCAATCTCCATAGTCTTATGAATCGTGTGGCAGATATTGGCAAACTAGCTTCTTAAAAAATGGCTTCTAAAACACCGCACTCTAAACTTGTCATTCTAGATAGAGATGGCGTTATCAATGAAGATAGCGATCTTTATATTAAGTCGCCAGATGAGTGGATTCCGATACCAGGTAGCTTAGAGGCCATTGCAAAACTCAATCAAGCCGGCTATCACATTGCCGTTGCCACCAACCAATCTGGCGTTGGAAGAGGTCTTTATGACATGGATATGCTCAACGCTATTCATGAAAAATTTCATCGCCTACTCGCCAAAGTAGGCGGCCATGTGGATGCGATTTTTTTCTGCCCACATACCGATGTAGACAAGTGCCATTGCAGAAAACCACTACCAGGCATGATTCAACAAATTTCCGAAAGGTATGGCATACCAATCAAAGGGGTGCCAATTGTTGGTGATAGCGTTCGCGACTTGGTTGCCGGCGTTGCTGTTGGCGCAGAGCCGCATCTTGTACTTACTGGCAAAGGTGAAAAGGCTAGAGCTAGTGGCGAGTTACCACCTTATACAGCTATCCATCAAAACTTAATGGCTTTTGCTAATCATTTTATTCAGCGCACATGATTCAAATTAGATCTGTTACCTTATTACTAAGCATGCTGATATTAACGCCTATTTGGGCAAGCATTTGCTTTATCACCTTCCCATTTATCAGCGCTGCAAAACGGTATGAATTAGCCAAGGTTTGGAATATCACCATCACTTATCTTGCCAAGAAAATTTGTGGCATTGACTATGAAGTGCGTGGGATGGAAAACGTAGAAGCGATGTTAGACAAGCCAGTTATACTGCTTTCCAAGCATCAGTCGGCCTGGGAAACCATTGCTCTTCTGGCAATCATGCCAAAACAAATCTGCTTTGTTTTTAAGCGTGAATTACTTTGGATTCCATTTTTTGGCTGGGCCTTAGGCATGCTAAGAATGATCCACATTAATCGTTCTAAAGGGGCGGCGGCTTCACACTCAATCACCTCCCAAGGCAAGAAATATCTTGCGCAAGGTCTTTGGATTATCATTTTTCCAGAAGGTACACGTACACCGGTTGGTAGCTCACCACAGTATCTCAAAGGTGGCGCTCGCCTTGCAAGCGCTACCAATGCATGGGTGATTCCAATTGCCCACAATGCCGGACATTTATGGCCAAAAAATAGTTTTCTGAAATACCCAGGAAAAATTATTGTCTCAATTGGGCCGGCTATCAGCTCAACGGACAAATCTGCAGGGCAAGTCCATCAGGCAACAGAAGAATGGATTGAAGCTGAAATGCGCGTTATTGATGCGCCAGCTTACGCGCCCAAGTAATATAGTCTTCAACTGAAATATCTTGGGCTCTTAAAGCCAAGATTTCATCCGATAGATTGAGACGTTCCTTAACGCTTGATAGATTATTTCGAAGCACCTTGCGACGCTGAGCAAACGCCATCGAAACCAGCGATGCCAAAGACTCGTACTCAATAGTGGTTAACTTCAAATCCACTCGTGGAATCATCTTTACAACGGCAGAATCGACTTTAGGTGGCGGATCAAAAGCCTCAGGCGGAACATCTAAAACATTTTCCAAGTGATACCTTGACTGCAACATCACCGATAATCGACTGTATTCTGAATCACCATGTTGAGCCACCATGCGCTCAATCACCTCTGCTTGCAGCATAAACACTTGCTCATCAACAAAGTCAGCAGCGTCCATGAGATGAAATAAAAGAGGAGAGGATATGTTGTAGGGCAAGTTACCAACAATCTTCACCCTTGATGAGGTGCTACTTTGTTGTATTTTTTCTCGAGCTGCTTTTGCCCAAGCTAGAAAATCAAATTTAAGTGCATCAGCCTCATAAACCGTTAGGTTTTTATTGGATTCAGAGTTCCAACGCTTAACCAAATCTCGGTCTAACTCTACAACTGACATCTCATTTAAAGAAGAGAGCAAAGGTCTTGTCATCGCCCCTAAACCTGGGCCAATTTCAATCACAGCGTCTTGGGGATCAGGTTCTATCGCTCGAATAATGGCATGAATGATGCCACTATCAACTAAAAAGTGCTGTCCAAATCGTTTACGAGCTTGATGTGCCACGTTTATTCCTTGCCATATTGCGAGCTAACTCGAGTGCCGCGATCATGCTAGAAGAGTCAGCCAACCCTTTACCAGCAATACTGAGAGCAGTACCATGATCCACAGAGGTTCTAATAATCGGCAACCCAAGGGTCACATTCACACCGTCACCAAATGTGGCAAATTTAAATGGCGCCAAACCTTGATCATGTGACATTGCCAAAATAACATCTGCATTTTTTAAATTGGATGGGCTAAAAATAGTGTCACCGGGCAATGGTCCAATCACGTTGAATCCATTAGCACGAAGTTGCTCCAGAGCAGGAATAATCGTATCGATCTCCTCTCGCCCCATATGACCAGACTCTCCAGCATGCGGGTTCAGCCCTGTCACATAAATACAGGGCTTAGCAATGTTAAATTTTTCTTTTAAATCACGATCGATGATTTGAATGGTTTTTTGGATCAAACCAATCGACAAATGGGATGCCACATCTTTAAGCGGCATATGGGTCGTCACCAAGGCCACTCTTAATTCTTCCGGCAAAAGATCGGACTTGAAAATAGGTTTACCGCACAACATCATCACGACTAATGATGTATGACATCTTTGGGCCAAGTACTCCGTATGCCCCGTAAATGTCATCCCAGATTCAGCAATAATGCTTTTTTGGACAGGTGCAGTCACCATGGCATCGTAAATACCAGAAACGCAGCCATCTATTGCATGATCTAAGGTCGCAATAACATAGCGCGCATTTTTACAATTAAGCTGCCCAGGGGAAATTGGTTCCGATAAAGCTTGATGCTCAATGATTAGTCGATCATCGCTTGTGGTCAGCAATGACTGATCACCAATTAAATGGATCGTGACATCATCATATTGATCTAAAAACTCTGACGCTGCTTTAACGCTGATCTCAGGGCCAATCCCTGCAGGCTCACCTGTTGTTAAAGCAATATGAATCATCATCAATCAAGATTTCTTATTTCAACAGTAGCACCATCACGAATTTGGCGAATCCAGTCTTCATAGGCTTGATCTAGCTTTCTTTCACGAATCGCTGCGCGAGCATAATCTCTTTGCTTATCTGCAGATAACTTCGCATCACGACGCTCAATGACCTGAATAAGATGCCATCCAAACTCAGTTCTAACCGGAGCACTAACCTCACCAATATTCAAGCGATTCATCGCTTGCTCAAACTCAGGAACTAACTCTCCTGGAGACATCCAACCCAACATGCCTCCATTAGCAGCACTGCCATCTTCAGAGTATTTTTTTGCCAACTGAGAAAAGTCTGCTTCCTTAACTTTAATTTGCTCTTTAAAACTATTGAGACGTCTTTGAGCTTCTTGTTCTGTCTGATTTGATCGATGTTTTAAAAGAATGTGCTTAGCTTGAGTTTGAGTCACAGAAATTTCAGCATCAGATGAAGCTGATAAACCTTTACGGTCCATCACTTTAATAATATGAAAACCTGCACCACTCTGAATCAACCTTGAAACCATTTGATTAGATGCAACACCGGTTGAAGCGTCTACTAATAGCTGAGGCAAGCGATCCAATGTACGATACCCCAAATCTTCTGATCGAACTCCGGAACCTGCTATTGCAATACGCTTACTAAAGCCTAAGAAATCCTTTTCTGCTATAGCTTGCTTAAGGATGGACTCAGCTTTCTCGCGAGCGCTCGCAATATCTGACTCAGAAGCATTACTTGCAACAGCAACTAACAGTTGAGCCAAATAAACCTCACCATTTGCTCCTTGAGAATTTTTACCTCGATTTTTTTCAGCAATATAGTTATCAATTTCAGCTTCACTCACACGAACTCGAGCGTCCACTTCTCTTTCGCGCAATCTTGCAGCAACAACTTCTTTGCGCAAATCCTCTTTATACTTATTAAAAGAAACACCCTCTTTTTCTAACTTGATCTTGAATTCAGCAATAGTCAACTTATTCTGACCCGCAACAGAATTTAAAATTCGATCCAACTCTGGATCCAAAACTTTAATACCCTGCTCTTTTGCAAGATTCTGCTGAATTTGTTCAGAAATTAACCTTTCTAAAACTTGCTTTCTTAACTCAGCACTTGAAGGTAATTGACGATTAGCTGTTTTGAACTGTTTTTCAATAGCTGCTAAACGTCGCTCCAATTCAACCTTTGTAATCAAGCTGGTATCAACAACTGCAACCACCTGATCAATTGGCTGGCTTGCTTTTTGTCCATGCGCAGCGCCAAAGACAAAGGTCAATCCAAGGGAAAAAAATATAAATTTAGCTAGCTTCATTCGTAACTTTCAAATGGTGATATTGGTGCAGGATTAGGGCTGACTGGCTCATATCCTGGAATATTAAAACGAATTAAATCAATGGAGTTATTTCCAAAACCTGAAAAGCCCTTGAAATCAATTTGCATATAAATTTCAGAGGTGGTTAAGACAGATGTATTTTGATAGCGGCGATGGACTAATCGCATGACCCAGCAATCTGCATCGTATTCCAGACCCGCCACACGATTTAATACTTGATTGGAAATTAAATCGTAGTTATACCTGGCAATACCATACCACTCTCGAGTAATGGGCCACTGGCCGGAAGCCTCATATTGATCCGTTGTAGCACGGTTATAGATGTCTACGGATCTCTTATAACTTAGATTTAATAACTTTCTAACTTCTGGACGATAACTGGCTGTCACACTCTGCTGAACCAATTTACTGATTTGCTCGTTATATTGAACTAAACCATCCAAGTTAAAGTTGCCCACCAATCTTGTCGACAGACCCGCTAGTAAATCAGATCTTTTTGTTTGAGCTTGCGGCTGACCTGTCAGGGTGACTTGCTGACCGTCCATATCAACACGCTGGGCCACGATACCTCTTAAGCGCTCAACGCCGGTATCTGCATCCAATATTCTTGAGGTAACACCAAACGTCACCTTATTGTTATCGGCAATACGGTCATTACCAGCAAATGAATTTTCACTAAATATTTGGGAGATACCAAAACCAGCATCACCCGTATCAAACAACGGCAAGTCAGATTGATACTTATAAGGCGTGTTAACGTAAAAAGCTCTTGGCTCAAGAGTCATAAGAATATTTCGGTTAAAAATATTATTTAACTCAAGCGCATCTCGCTCTAATACCAAACCAGAATCCAAGCTAAATGTTGGCAACGTCACATTGCGATTTAAGTCTGCTTGCCCTGGAAATGGATCGACCGTGTATTGCGTTGATCTAAGAGTTACCTTCGGCGTCACATAGTAACCAGGCGTCATAAATGGCTTAGCCACCGAGGTAACTGCATAAGCACGGTTACCCGCACTAAATGTTCTATCTACACTAGATAGCCCTTTATAGGTAAACCTAGTCGCATCAGATTCAAAAGAAAAATTGAGGCCACTCCAGTTGTTCCGTACAAATTTGGCATTAACCTGTGGCTCACGATCATAAGGCAGAACTACCTGATTAGCTGGATCAGGCTGAAGCGTTTGATATTTTTGAACGCGCGTCAAAATACTCCAACCCGCATTGGTATAACGTGTACCAACCTCTTGGTTAAACTGGCGGTTAATGACCCCATCCAAACTCTTACCCAAGTCATCAACATACAGATTATCTGACACTTTACTAAAATCGGTATAACCGACCAAGCCTCGCGCCAGGTTTTGAGTGTGTTTAACACTCAATGCCCAACGATTTTTTCCGTAGGCAGAATCATCAAGCGTTTCAGCCTTCACCACGCCAGCGTAATTTCTGTCTAAATAACGGAACTCTGTGCCTAACTGCTCTCCACGACCCTCAATGTATCTTGGAAATAAAGTCATATCGCGATTGGGTGCAATATTGACGTAATAAGGCACTGTGATATCCCAACCCTTAACACCGCCTCGACTGACCGTACCGTAGGTTGGCGATAAAAATCCGGAGCGGCGCCCAGAACCTACTGGCAAAGCAAATACAGGCGTATACAAAACAGGTACATTAAAGAAGTGCAGAACAGCGTTAGTACCCACCGCAGATTTTGTATCCTGCTCAACATCCATTCTGCTTGCTGACAAATACCAATCAAGATTATCTGGACGACAAGTACTGTAAGTTAACTTCTCAAGCTCAAATTCATTATCTTCTTTGAAGTCTACGCGATCCGCCGTGCCGTAGCCACCAATGCCTCTCAGCTCGTAATCTGGATCTTCCATCCAACCTTGTTGCGCATCCACTCTTAATTTAGCTCTAGTGCCTTTGAAGTAAGTGGTATCTTTCAATAAGGTCGCATTGCCTTCAACATCAACGATGTCGGTATCGGGGTCATAAGTAATCACATCGCCCTTGATCACTGTTCGTCCTCGACGAATAACGGCATCACCCTCAAGTTGCATTTGTCGATCCATAACGCCATCCAACTTCTTTGACGACGTAAAGGTTGGCGATAAATCATCAGGAACTACTGGACGAACTAATAGCTGATCTTCTAATCGGAGCTTAAGCGGTTCATCTGGAGATAACTTCTGCTCTTCTGAGTAAGCTATATTCGGTAGTGTCAAAGACGCAAAAGTAACCGCTAGCAGATGTCTGAGTAGCGGCATTTTTAGATCGAGATTTGGTCTCGAGGTAATAAAAGTTTTAGGCATATTACTTAAGTGCTTTTATTATACGAAGCCATGAAGACTGATACCCGCTTATCTGAATTAAATACTTGGCTAGCCAGCCTGGCTTCCAAGTGGTCGATTGACCTCAATTCCATCAAACCCGCATCCAGCGACGCCAGTTTTAGGCGTTACTTTAGGGTTTTAGGTGATAAATCTGCTCAAAATAGCAGTTTTATCATCATGGATGCCCCTCCAGTCAGCGAGGATACAAGGCCATTTATTCAAATTGCCAAGCTTTTAGGGGATGCAGGGGCTCAGGTTCCAACTGTTTTAGAAGCGGATGTCGCTCAAGGCTTCCTACTTTTATCCGATTTAGGCAATGAAACTTACTTATCGGCCCTTACCCCTTCAACGGCGCCCAAACTATACAGGGATGCTTCAGAAGCCTTAATTAAGATACAGCTCATACCCAATCAAGGACAGCTACCCGAATACGACCAAGCACTATTAACTAGAGAGTTGGACCTTTTTCCTGATTGGTATTTGAATAAACACCTTCAAATTGAGCTAAATGAGGTCGAAAAGCAGGATTTATCCAAGGTTTTTAGGCTCATTTTGGAAAATAACCTGGCTCAACCCCAAGTTTTGGTTCACAGGGATTACCACAGCAGAAATTTAATGGTGACACCTCACCATAATCCAGGCATCTTAGATTTTCAGGATGCGGTATTTGGCCCCATCACCTATGACCTAGCCTCCCTATTTAGGGATGCCTATATTGAGTGGGAAGAGCCGGAACAAATGGATTGGGTCATTCGTTACTGGGAAATGGCTCGCAAGGCAGGCTTACCTGTACAGAATGAATTTGGTGACTTCTATCGTGACTTTGAATGGATGGGCCTACAGCGCCACCTTAAAGTTTTGGGTATTTTTGCGCGTCTTTACCATCGCGATGGCAAAGATGGCTACCTCAAAGATATGCCTCTTGTTTTTAAATACACCCGCAAAGTAGCAGAACGCTACATCAGCCTTAAACCTTTAGTTCGCTTATTGGATAAAGTAGAAGGTATTCAACGCCCTGATGGTTTAACCTTTTAAAAATGAGTTCTCAGATTCAAATTCCTTGTATGGTCCTAGCTGCTGGTCGCGGGGAAAGGATGCGACCACTCACAGACCACACACCTAAACCATTATTGACCGTTAAAAATAAAACTCTATTAGATTGGCATCTGGAGAATCTATCTCGCCATGGCGCCCATCAAGTCGCAATTAATCATGCCTGGCTTGGAGAAAAAATTGTTCAGCACATTAAGAACTCCTCTTATCCAGATCTGGAAATTTCCCTATCTAACGAACAAGTTGCCTTAGAGACTGCTGGGGGATTAAAGCAGGGTATGTCACTTATGACGATTCAAGATTATTTCTTTGTCATTAATGGAGATGTTTTCTGCCCAGACTTTCCCTTTTCAACGATTCAAGATACCGTTGAACATCTAAGACAAAGCAAAGCAGTAGTACTTGCACACCTCTTCCTCATAAAAAATCCTGAACACAACCTCAGCGGAGATTTTTCTCTTAAAGGCGGCCTCATCACGGAAAAAAGTGACACGTTACCAAGTTACACATTTTCCGGTGCAGGGCTCTACCACCAAGATTTACTTAAAGGTATTAAGATAGGTGAAATAGCAAAATTAGCCCCCATCTTAAGAACCGCCATGTCTCATAACCAAGTGACAGGTGAATTATTAAACGTCAATTGGGTGGATGTAGGAACACCGGAAAGATTAGCGGAACTAAATAAATAAAAATGATTCATACACCAGAATTTCCAAAACAAATTTATGCATCAAGACGTCTTCGTCTAGCCCAATCTGTTCGTGAAAAAAGTGGCAGTGGTGTGGTGATCATTGGAACTGCTTCAGAAAAATACCGCAACAGGGATAGTGACTTCCCCTATCGATTTGATTCAGATTTTCACTACTTAACCGGCTTTACTGAACCTGGCGCAACGCTGGTCATGGTTGTAACCAAGAGTACCTGTGAAACCATTTTATTCTGTCGACCCAAAGATTTAGATCGTGAAATTTGGGACGGATGGAGACTCGGGCCAGAAGCGGCGCCCAACCATCTTGGTATCGATCAGGCTTATGCCAATACAGAAATAGATAACAAGCTACCAGAATTATTAAGCAATCAAGATGCCATCTTTGCGCGCTTAAATAACAGTCAGGAGCAGGGCCAACAATTGCGTCAATGGTTAGAGAAGGTCCAATCTCATGTCAGAGCCGGCATGACAACCCCAGAGGCGCTATTTGATATTGAGACTATCGTTCATGAAATGCGCCTCTTCAAAGACGACTATGAAATCAACCTCATGCGTGAATCTGGGAAGATCGCTGCCAGAGGTCATATCAAAGCTATGCAAACATCTCAGCCTGGTTTACGTGAGTACCATCTAGAAGCTGAATTACTTCATACATTCCGAAGCCTAGGCGCTGAAAGCGTCGCCTATAACAGCATTGTTGCTGGTGGAGCAAACGCTTGTGTTCTTCATCATCGAGCTGGTGATGCCTTATTAAATGATGGGGACTTATGTTTAATTGATGCTGGCTGTGAGCTGCATGGTTACGCATCAGATATCACGAGAACATTCCCAATCAATGGGCAATTTAGCTCTGCACAAAAAGCCGTGTATGAAATTGTTCTCGCAGCACAAGAAGCTGCTATTTCTGTCACAAAACCAGGCTATGACTTTCAAGCACCTCATGACGCCGCATTAAAAGTCATCACGCAAGGCCTCTTAGACTTGGGGCTGTTGGATAAAAAAGTGGTGGGCGGCGTTGATAACGCTATCGAGACCAAAGCATTTCAACGTTTTTATATGCACCGAACAAGTCACTGGCTAGGCATGGATGTTCATGATGTAGGTCAGTATCGTGAAACACCTAGCGCATTAACGCCCAAACCTTGGCGAAACCTTAAAGAAAATATGGTTCTCACCATTGAACCTGGTATCTACATTAGAAAATCAGATGATATTGATCCAAAGTTCTGGGATATTGGTATAAGAATTGAAGATGATGCCCTTGTCACATCAGGTGAATGCGAATTAATGAGTCGCGATGTTCCAGTTCAAGTATCAGAAATTGAATATTTGATGAAACACTCATCATGAAAAGAATAGCCATTATTGGCGGAGGCCCTGTAGGTTTAGCCTGTGCGTCATGGATCTTAGAAAAAATACCCGGTGCCTGTATCGATCTATATGACAGGCTACCGGAGTCAAATGATGCCATCACCCAGGGCGATAGCCGCGGCATCGCCGTATCTCAAGGCAGCCACCTCTTACTTAATAAAATTGGGGCTTGGCCGAATAACTCACCTGCCATCCATAAAATACATGTCTCTCATCGGGGTCATTTTGGAAGAGCCATTGTCCGTCGCGAAGAGTTACAACAAGACGCACTCGGTCACATTGTTCGATATGCTGATATTCACTTAGCGATTCGCCAAGCACTTCAAAAAATCTCTAAAAATTCTTCTAACTTTACGTGGCATTTTGAGCAAAAAATTGATGAGCTAGATAAACAACATTTAGCAGATGTGGTCATTCATGCTGAAGGCGGACTTTTTAAGCAGCAAGAGTGGCAGGAAATTTATAGAGATTATGAGCAGGCTGCAATTGTGGGCTGGGTGAAGACAGATCGTATCCATCAACACCTTGCCTGGGAGCGCTTCACCGAAGAAGGTCCTCTAGCCTTACTTCCAAGCCATAAAGGGCATGAATATCTCAATCTAGTTTGGTGTGGTAACCCTGAAGCCACGCAAAATAGATTGGCACTGTTCAACGAAAATCCTGCGGCAATTCTAGCTGAGTTACAAAAATCTTTTGGCACACGCGCTGGACGCTTCATTGAAACCGGCGAACTAAGATCCTACGAGTTAGGTCTTAATGCGCGCAAAGAGATTGTCCAAGGTCATGAAGTATGGATTGGTAATGCTGCTCAAACTATGCACCCCGTTGCTGGTCAGGGCTTGAATTTGGGATTAAGAGATGCGCACACTCTAGCCGAGTCAATCACCTCTTACACCAATGTTCATGAAGCATTGAGCGAATATCAAGCATTAAGAAAAACCGATAGAAACACAACAATTACAACTACTGACTTTTTGGCTCGAATTTTTACCTCTCGCCTAAAGCCAGTGATTTGCGCGCGAGGCTTTGCTTTATCCAGCCTTCAAATCTTAGCCCCAGTGAAACAAAGCCTCACTCGCCAAATGATGTTTGGCCAAAGATAGGCCGCCCCTCCCAATCATCGTCTGCCTAAAATTTAGGCAACAGTAAGCCTCTCATGTTAAAGTGGCGCCCTGATGAAATTAGGTCCTCACACCCTCCCAAACAACCTTTTTGTAGCCCCCATGGCTGGGGTAACTGACCGTCCATTCCGTCAGCTCTGCAAGCAATTAGGTGCTGGATATGCTGTGTCAGAAATGATTGCCTCCAATGCCATGCTGTGGAATAGCGCTAAGACGCTTAGAAGAGCGAATCACGATGGCGAAGTTGAGCCCATCTCCGTTCAAATAGCAGGGGCAGATCCTCTTGTCATGGCAGAAGCCGCTGCCCTAAATATTGATCGTGGCGCTCAAATTATTGACATCAATATGGGCTGCCCTGCCAAAAAGGTTTGCAACGTGGCATCTGGCTCGGCACTTCTCAAAGACGAAGTGCTGGTTGGCAAGATTTTGCAAACGATTGTTACTCAAGTTAAGAAAAATCACCCAGAAGTACCTGTCACTTTAAAAATTAGAACTGGCTGGGATAGAAATAATAAAAACGCTATCAAAATTGCTCAAATTGCTGTTGATAGCGGCATTGAAATGCTAACCATACACGGTCGCACCAAAGCAGATTTGTATCATGGTGAAGCTGAATACGAAACAATTGCAGCGGTTAAAGATGCAGTTTCAATACCTATTGTTGCTAACGGTGATATTAACTCTCCAGCAAAAGCTAAAAAGGTACTTGAATTAACTGGTGCTGATGCTCTGATGATTGGTCGCGCTGCTCAAGGCAGACCTTGGATATTTAGAGAGATTCATCACTTCTTACAAACTGGTGAATACCTTCCGGCACCCATGATCAGTGAAATTCAGGGGATCATGAATCATCATCTGCTAGATCACTATGAATTCTATGGTGAGTATGCTGGCGTGCGCAGTGCCCGCAAACATATTGCTTGGTACTGCAAAGGCCTCAAAGGATCTCACGCCTTCCGTCACCACATGAATACAATAGACGATTGCCAAGAGCAATTACGTGCCGTGAATCATTTTTTTGATTCACTAAAAGAAGATTCAGAACAATTAATTTACTTAGAAGCTGCGTAATATGAACGCCCCCCAACAACACCCCGTCAGCCAAACTATTGAAAAGCACCTAAAACGTTATTTAGACGATTTAGGTGAAACAGCACCGAGCAATGTTTACCAAATGGTTTTGACTGTTATGGAAAAACCCGTATTAGAGCTCATCATGAAACATGCTGAGCAAAACCAGTCTCTTGCAGCAACGTATTTAGGCATTAACAGAAACACCCTTAGAAAGAAATTATTGGAGCATGGACTCCTTTAAAACCAAAGATTGCAGCATTAAGTATTTTTCACCCTTTTATTCATTATCTTTATAGACCACTACTATGATCCGTACCGCACTCTTATCAGTTTCAGACAAATCTGGCATCGTGCCATTTGCAAAATCTCTTCACGACTGTGGCGTTAAGCTCATCTCTACAGGTGGCACCGCGAAGCTCCTTGCCGATAACGGTTTACCCGTTGTAGAAGTCGCTGAACTAACGGGCTTTCCGGAAATGCTAGATGGTCGTGTGAAGACATTGCACCCCATGGTTCATGGCGGTCTTTTAGCTCGCCGCGATTTTCCAGAGCACATGGCAGCGCTTAAACAGCATGGCATAGGTGCCATTGATATGTTGGTCATTAATTTGTACCCCTTCCAAAAAACCGTAGCTCAAAAAGAGTGTTCTTTTGAAGATGCGATTGAGAATATTGATATCGGCGGCCCGGCCATGCTTCGCGCTGCAGCAAAGAACCATAAAGATGTGACCGTTTTAATTTCACCGACAGATTACGATCATGTTCTAAAAGAAATGAAAGACAACAAAAATGAAGTTTCTTTCGAAACTAACTTTATGTTGGCTAAAAAAGTTTACGCTCACACTGCGCAATACGATGGCTCAATCGCTAACTACTTATCAAGCCTAGGTGATGATCTTAGCCATACAACACGAAGCGAATACCCACAAACATTGCATCTTGCTTTTAATAAAGTTCAAGATATGCGTTACGGTGAAAACCCTCACCAAGCAGCTGCTTTTTACAAGGACACGCAAGTTATTCCTGGTGCTTTAGCTAATTACCGCCAACTTCAAGGCAAAGAATTGTCTTATAACAATATTGCCGATGCTGATGCAGCATGGGAATGCGTTAAGAGTTTTGGTAATACAGTGACCAGTGGTCAACCAGCTTGCGTCATCATCAAACATGCCAACCCTTGTGGTGTTGCTGTTGCCAGCACGCCTCTAGAAGCCTACCAAAAAGCTTTTAAAACAGACTCCACCTCTGCGTTCGGCGGCATCATCGCATTTAATCGCCCTTGCGATGGACCAATGGCTGAAGTTGTTTCTAAACAGTTTGTAGAAGTTTTAATCGCCCCAGCATTCACACCAGAAGCTTTGGCTATCTTTGCAGCCAAGCAAAATGTCCGCGTACTTGAGATCGAATTAGCAGAAACCATTAACCCTCAAGATATCAAACGTGTGGGTGGCGGTCTTTTAGTTCAAACACCTGATATTAAAAATGTAGGGGCAAATGAATTGCGCGTTGTCACTAAACGTCAACCAACTGCAAAAGAAATGGATGACCTCATGTTTGCATGGAGAGTTGCCAAGTATGTTAAATCGAACGCTATTGTGTTCTGTGGTGATGGTATGACACTCGGCGTTGGCGCAGGCCAAATGAGCCGCATTGACTCCGCCAGAATCGCGAGCATTAAAGCTCAGAACGCTGGCTTAACTCTGCAAAACTCTGCTGTGGCCAGTGATGCTTTCTTCCCATTCCGCGACGGTCTTGATGTGGTCGTCGATGCAGGTGCAACCTGCGTAATTCAACCGGGCGGTAGCATGCGTGATGACGAAGTGGTTGCCGCTGCCGATGAGCGCGGCGTCGCTATGGTCTACACAGGCACACGTCATTTCCGTCATTAATTTATGCGCATACTAGGCATTGACCCAGCACTTCGAGTCACCGGTTTTGGTGTTATTGATATCAAGGGTCAACGCCTAGAATATGTAGCCTCTGGAACGATTGAAACAGGTGGCACAGAAATACCTGTGCCACAACGGTTAGCCATTCTTTACTCAGGCATTCGAGAGGTGGTTGAGACTTATCAACCTACGGCATCAGCCATGGAACAAGTTTTTCTGAATGTGAATCCAGGATCCACTCTGTTATTAGGGCAAGCTCGCGGTGCAGCGATTGCAGCACTGGTTGCCAACCAACTCCCGATGGTCGAATTTAGTGCGCTAGAAGTCAAGAAGGCAATTGTTGGCACCGGACGAGCAAGCAAAAGCCAAGTTCAAGAAATGGTGAAACGTTTATTGCGACTCAATAAAGTCGCTGGGACTGATGCATCCGATGCGCTAGCAGTGGCCATTTGTGCAGCCCATCATCGTGAACTTGAACAACGTTTACAACAATTAGGTTAATCAGCTTAAGATATCGATATGATCGGAAGAATACAAGGCACTTTAGTAGCCAATAACCCACCCAGACTATTAGTCGACTGCCATGGCGTAGGCTATGAAGTGGATGTCCCAATGAGCACGCTCTATCAAATGCCAGGGCTTGGTCAAACGGTGACGCTTTTAACGCATTTTGTTGTTCGTGAAGATGCTCAGCAATTATTTGGATTTGCTACAGAACAAGAAAGAGAGTCGTTTAAAGCTCTCATTAAGATTAGTGGCGTAGGAGCAAGAACTGCTTTGTCATTACTATCTGGCATGAGTGTTCAAGAGCTATCTCAAGCTGTCACTCTTCAAGAATCCGCCCGACTAACAAAAGTACCAGGTATTGGCAAAAAAACAGCTGAGCGTCTTTTACTTGAGTTAAAAGGCAAGCTGGGTGCAGATATTGGCTTGAGTCAACCGAATACAGCACCTGATAGTCAGGTTGAAATCATGCAAGCCTTAACGGCTCTTGGTTACTCGGACAAAGAAGCCCAAGCAGCACTTAAACATGTGACTGCAGGCTCTTCTGTATCGGATGGCATCCGAATGGCTCTTAAAGCGCTCTCTAAAGCTTAAAGAATTAGCCAATCGTTATAAACTCTAGTCATGGCCATTAAAACAGACGACATTTCACCCTCATCCAATCCCAGCGAAGAACGATTGGTTGTTAGCACTGCCAGCAGTGATGACAATGTCTTAGAGCGAGCTTTGCGTCCTAAGCAATTAGATGAGTATGTTGGTCAAAAGAAAGCGCGCGGCCAATTAGAGATTTTCATCTCCGCAGCCAAACAGCGCCAGGAAGCTTTAGATCACGTTCTGCTATTTGGTCCACCTGGCTTAGGCAAAACAACTTTAGCGCACATCATTGCCAAAGAGATGGGCGTTAACTTACGCCAAACAAGCGGCCCTGTGATTGATCGCCCAGGCGATCTCGCTGCCTTATTAACTAATTTAGAAACAAACGATGTTCTCTTTATTGATGAGATTCATCGACTATCCCCTGTTGTAGAAGAAATTCTTTATCCTGCTCTTGAGGATTATGCGATTGACATCATGATTGGTGATGGTCCTGCTGCTCGAAGTGTGAAATTAGACTTGAAACCCTTCACGCTGATTGGGGCAACAACTCGAGCAGGCATGCTCACCAACCCTCTGAGGGACCGTTTTGGGATTGTGGCTCGATTAGAGTTTTATACAACTGAAGAGCTATCTTTGATTGTGAAACGCTCAGCCAATCTCTTAAATGCTGCTCTAGATGATGGTGGCGCTCATGAAATAGCCAAGCGCTCTCGCGGCACCCCACGTATTGCCAACCGTCTTCTAAGACGCGTTCGCGACTTTGCCGAAGTTAAAGGTAACGGCCAAATTACTCAAGATATTGCTGATGCCGCTTTATCGATGCTCGATGTCGATGCTGTTGGCTTTGATCTAATGGATCGAAAATTACTGGAAGCAATCATTCATAAATTTGATGGCGGTCCTGTAGGTATCGACAATCTTGCTTCTGCGATTAGCGAAGAGCGAGAAACTATTGAAGATGTGATTGAACCCTATTTAATTCAGCAGGGTTTCTTGCAACGCACCCCAAGAGGAAGAATAGCGACCGCTTTAGCTTATACCCACTTAGGGCTACCGTCGACTTCATCCAAAGAGTAGTTATTCTCTTCATCGGCAACTTGCAGATGCGCAACGTTGCCCCACTCCAGCAATTCAAGCTGTCCATTTTGGTATGAGAGCGTATTTAGACTAGCGTTAAGTATTTCAAAATCACGAGCCACATCCAAAGACCTTTTAGTTGCAGCCCGATTAAGACAATCCAATACGCCACCGTGTGCAACCATCGCAATGTGTTGATCCGGATAACGTTCAGCCCACATCATGGTTGACTGTAAAACTCGATCATAAAATTGTTGCAAGCTCTCACCAGACTCCGGAACAAAATCTATTTCACGATTTTTCCAAGCGGCATGGTTACGAGGGTGCTTCTCAATAATTTCATCATGACTTAAACCTTGCATGATGCCGTAATGACGCTCTCTCAATCCAGCATCTAACAACAGTTCCATTTGATGATAAGCAGCTACTGCTTTGGCTGTATCCATTGCACGACTTAAATCACTTGAAATAACTGCGGCAAGGGGTCGATCCGATAAATATTGTCCCAGCTGTTTGGCTTGCCAGTGCCCTCGGTCATTCAAACCAATATCAATATGTCCTTGTAATCTTTTTTCACGGTTCCACATGGTCTCACCATGTCGAATCAAATAAATAATGGTCATGATAGTTACCGTCTTTTTTAAGAGAGGGTGACCTTGGCAAAACGACGCTTACCCACCTGAATCACATAAGTACCCGGATTGAGCTTTAGCGACTTATCACTCACCGCTTCACCATCAATCTTGACGCCGCCCTGCTCTAAATTGCGCATAGCCTCAGATGTGCTTGGAACCAAATTCGCTTGCTTTAAGAGCTGGCCAATGCCCAATGGCGCCCCCGTAAGGGATACCTCAGGAATATCATCAGGAACTCCACCTTTAGCGCGATGATTAAAATCTTCTAAGGCTTTTTCGGCTGCAACTCCACTATGGAATCTAGCCACAATCTCTTGACCTAAAGCTACCTTAAAGTCGCGAGGGTTACGTCCAGCCAACACCTCATCTTTCATTTTGGCAATATCTGATAAAGGCTTAAATGACAAAAGCGTGAAATAACTCCACATTAAGTCATCAGAAATACTCATCAACTTACCAAACATATCACTTGGCGCTTCACTGATACCGATGTAATTATTTTTAGACTTACTCATCTTATCAACGCCATCAGTTCCAACCAATAATGGCATTGTCAAAATACATTGCGCTTCTTGGCCATACTCTTTTTGCAACTCTCGACCAACCAACAAATTAAATTTTTGGTCGGTTCCACCCAACTCTAAATCACTCTTTAAAGCGACGGAGTCATAGCCTTGCATCAAAGGATATAAAAACTCATGAACTGAAATTGGAATACCGCCGCGATAGCGCTTCGTAAAATCATCACGTTCTAACATGCGAGCTACCGTGTATTTGGCAGCTAACTGAATCATGCCTCGAGCACCTAATGGATCACACCATTCACTGTTGTAACGCACTTCCGTTTTACTGGGATCAAGAACTAGGCTTGCTTGCTGATAGTAAGTTTGAGCATTAACAGCAATTTCTTCTTTTGTTAAAGGTGGTCTCGTCGCGTTTCTGCCAGATGGATCACCAATCATGCTGGTGAAGTCTCCGATCAAGAAAATAACTGTATGGCCTAAATCTTGTAGCTGACGCATCTTATTTAGAACAACCGTATGACCCAAATGAATATCTGGTGCAGTTGGATCTAAGCCTAACTTAATCCGTAAAGGTGTTTTTGTTGCTTCACTGCGTGCCAACTTCGTTAGCCACTCGGATTCCACTAATAACTCTTCACAACCCCTTTTGGTCACGGCAAGCGCCTCCAAAACACGGTCTGTGATTGGATATTTAGCTTGTTCTGTTTTATTCTCTTTATCTAAAGACATAATCTATCGGTTACGTTAATTTTATTAATCGTATTGTCGCATCACTTAAGAGATCACCCCTATGAACAATTACTACATTGGAATTATGTCTGGCACCAGCCTTGATGGAATCGATGCTGTTTTGGCAGATATTTCTGATGATGGAAAACTCAAGGTTCTTAGCCATATAGATCTCCCTATGGATGCTTCATTGCGCCAAACTTATTTCCAACTTCAAAAATCTTCTGAAAATGAGCTTCATTTAGAAGCTTTGGCTGCCAATCAGTTGGCGATTCATTACGGTCTCTCTGTTGAAAAAATATTAAAAATTAATGGGTTAAAGCCAACAGATATCCAAGCCATAGGAGCGCATGGTCAAACCATTCGACATCAACCTGGTCTACACGATGGTATTGGCTATACCCTACAGTCCTTGAATCCCGCCCTCTTAGCTGAAAAGGCATCAATTAACGTCATCGCTAACTTCAGAGCGAGAGATATTGCAGCAGGTGGTCAAGGCGCCCCCTTAGTACCGGCATTTCACTGGTCTCAATTTGCTCAAAACCAAGCAACTGCCGTGCTTAATATTGGTGGAATTTCAAATTTAAGCCTTCTCCCAGGGCTCACAAACCCTCCAAATCAAGAATTGGTGTCAGGATTCGACTGCGGACCTGGAAATGCCCTCATGGACCATTGGGCGCTTTTGCACCTTCATCAACCATTTGATGAAGGTGGGAGTTGGGCCAAACAAGGTCAAGTCATTGAAAAGCTGCTTTTAAGCTTATTAAGCGATCCTTTTTTCAAAAAGGCGCCCCCAAAAAGTACCGGTAGAGATTTATTCAATGCAGACTGGCTTCACCATCATTTAGAAATCACGAATACCCACAAAAGTGCCCCTGAAAATATTCAAGCCACTTTACTGGCATTAACTGCTCAAAGTATTGCTGAGTCACTCCAACAATACGCCCCGCTTACGAAAAATTTAGTGGTTTGTGGCGGCGGTTCAAAAAACAAGCATTTGATTCAGGCGATTCAAAATCTCTGTCCATTCCTAGAGAGCCCGATTGAGACAACAGAAAAATTCCACATTGATCCACAGGCGGTTGAAGCAGCCGCTTTTGCTTGGCTAGCGTGGTCTCACCAAGTAAAACGGCCAGCAAATATGCCGGCCGTTACTGGTGCTAGAGGTTTGCGCATCTTAGGCGCGCACTATCCTGCTTAATTAAGCAGAGAAAGAAGAACCACAGCCACAAGTTGTTGTTGCATTTGGGTTCTTGATCACAAACTGAGAACCATTGATATCTTCTTTGTAATCAATCTCGGCACCCACTAAATACTGGAAGCTCATTGAGTCAATTAACAAAGTAACGTTATCTTTGGTTACCAATGTGTCGTCTTCATTCACAGCTTCATCAAATGTAAAGCCGTACTGAAAACCTGAGCAACCACCACCTTGCACAAAAACGCGCAATTTCAAATCTGGGTTACCTTCTTCTGCAATCAAATCTGCAACTTTAGCCACAGCGCTATCTGTAAAAATAAGCGGCATTGGTGGTTCTAAATTTTCTGTTGCTTGTACTGTTTGTGTCGCTGTCATAACGGACTCCTTTTTGTTACATGTATCTATTGTAGGCTTCAAAACCAATATTTGCTGTAGGGGCTTTATGGCATCAGAGCAATGTGCGTCAAACCCATATTTTCCGGCAAACCAAACATGAGGTTCAAACACTGTACACCTTGACCAGAAGCACCTTTAACCAAGTTATCTTCCACCACAAGAATCACCAATGTATCACCTCCTTGCGGGCGATATACAGCGATGCGTAGAGCGTTACTACCCCTCACAGATCTTGTCTCAGGTGTGCTGCCGGCTGGCATCACGTCAACAAAGGGTTCGCCCTCGTAAAACTTCTCAAATAATGCTTGGTAATCAACATCTTGGCCATCTGGAAGAATTCGCGCATAAAGCGTTGAATGAATCCCCCTGATCATGGGCGTTAGGTGAGGCACAAAAGTTAATCCCACCTCTTGACCACCCGCTATGGCAGACAAGCCTTGGCGTATCTCAGGATGATGTCTATGACCTTTAACACCATAAGCCTTAAAGTTATCACTAGCCTCCGCCATCAATGTACCAACTTCGGCCTTTCGACCAGCGCCGGATACACCTGACTTTGAATCGGAAATCAAATAACTCAAATCAATTAATTTTTTACCACCGGTTGATTTTGGAGAAATCAAAGGGGCAAAACCCAATTGAACTGAAGTCGGATAACAACCTGCTAAGCCAACCACCCTGGCTTTTTTAATTGCCTCGCGATTAATTTCAGCCAAGCCATAAACAGCCTCTGCCAAAATATCGGGGCATGAGTGAGGCATGCCGTACCACTTCTCAAACTCAGCCGTATCTTTTAAACGGAAGTCAGCGGCCAAATCTAATATTTTGACTCCTGCTGCCAATAACTCTTTGGCTTGAGCCATAGCAACACCATGAGGTGTCGCGAAGAACACAGCGTCACACTCTGATAGTTTGGCCTCTTCTGGCGTTGTGAAACAAAGGTCTACCCTGCCACGCAAAGATGGAAACATCTCAGCAACAGGCATACCTGCCTCTTTACGCGAAGTAATAGCTGTTAACTCGACTTCAGGATGTTGAGATAACAAACGCAACAACTCAACGCCTGTGTAACCCGTTCCACCAACAATGCCAACTTTGATCATTTAATGTCCTCCAATATCGCTATTGTAGAAAAGAAAAAGCCGCGCAGTGCGCGGCTTTTCGTAGAACAGCAAAAAAAAATTAACGCTTGCTGAACTGTTTGCGACGACGCGCGCCATGCAAACCAACTTTTTTACGCTCAACTTCACGAGCATCACGAGTCACGAAACCTGCTTTAGATAAAGCTGGCTTCAATGCAGCGTCATAGTCGATCAAAGCACGTGTCACACCGTGACGAACCGCACCAGCTTGACCAGTCTCACCGCCACCAGAAACGTTTACCTTGATATCAAACGTTGCAGCATGGTTAGTCAACTCTAAAGGTTGACGAACAATCATACGTGACGTTTCACGAGCAAAGTAATCAGCAATTGGCTTGCCGTTAACAATAATTTCACCTTTACCAGCCTTGATGAATACGCGAGCTACTGAGCTTTTACGACGGCCAGTACCATAGTTCCAGTTTCCAATCATGTCGGCTCCTTAGATCTCAAGAACACTTGGCTGTTGAGCCGAATGTGGGTGGTCAGCATCTGCATAAACTTTCAATTTCTTGATCATTGCATAGCCAAGGGGGCCTTTAGGCAACATGCCCTTAACAGCCTTCTCGAGAGCACGACCAGGGAAACGAGCTTGCATCTTGTCGAAGTTAGTTTCGTAGATGCCGCCAGGATAGCCACTGTGCGTGTAGTATTTTTTATTCAAGCCTTTAGTGCCAGTAACGCGCAACTTAGCTGCATTGATGATGACAATGTAGTCACCTGTATCAACGTGGGGGGTGAATTCTGGCTTGTGCTTGCCGCGTAGACGGTGTGCCACTTCACTGGCGACACGACCGAGGACTTTGTCCGTAGCGTCAATCACGAACCACTCACGCTTCACCTCATGCGGTTTTGCTGAGAAAGTTTTCATGATTACCTTAAATTGTTAAGCCCTAAAAAACAGCTTTTAAACTCTTCCTTTGGCTCCGCTTATGATTGCAGGCTCGCAGTGTAAATTTAAAGTCTGGTACAGCATTCCCCATGGGCAAACTGGGAAGCCTTAGATTGTAGCAAAAAAAAGCCCAGGAAAGTACTTCCTGGGCTGAAATCCACCTTTTTGGAGGGTGGAGGAGACAACTGGATAATTAGATAAAATTGGGAAAGTTATCTAACTCATAATAAAAATTATAGCGAAAAATCTCGATTTTTCAAAAAAGTTGTTGTTTTTATTAGATATTTTATTTTTGTCCTAGGCAAAGCCTTATCATGAGGAATGCTCAATTAGTGAATTTAAGAGGGAAAAATGCAAGCAACAATCAAATGGCTCGGTAAAGACGGCATGGCCTTTAGTGCGGAAACTGGCAGCGGGCACCTAGTAAACATGGACGGGGCCCCTGAAGCCGGCGGTAAAAATTTGGCGCCACGCCCTATGGAAATGATGCTTGTGGGTGCTGGCGGCTGCACATGCTTTGACGTGGTAATGATTTTAAAACGCTCTAGACAAGATATTCACGACTGTCAGGTTGAGCTGCAGGCTGAGCGAGCATCTGAAGACCCAAAGATCTTTACCAAGATCCACATGGTGTTCAAAGTTAGCGGTAAAAACTTAGATCGCAGCAGAGTTGAAAAAGCTGTTGAGCTATCTCACGACAAATATTGCTCCGCCACCATCATGCTCGGCAAAACTGCTGAAATCACTCACAGCATTGAAATTATAGAAATTTAAAAGTGCAGAGCCGGCTATTAAGCCGGATTCTGTCGCCCACACTTACGCATGGGGGCAACCATTCATCTAGTTTCACCGTTACCAGTGAAATCAAGCTCCCTACCCGCAAGCTCAGCGGACCGCCTCAACGCTTGCCTATTTGGGATTGCTCCGAGTGGAGGTTACCGCGTTTCACCGTAACTAAATACGCTCGTCTCTGTGGCCCTATTCCTCGCGTCACCGCGGATGGCCGTTAGCCATCACCCTGTCCTATGGAGTCCGGACTTTCCTCCCCCTTGTTACCAAGGCAGCGATTGCCTTACCGACTCTGCAACGATAGTCTAACCGACTATTGTCCAAGCTAGCATTTCACCAGCACGAAGAGGAACTACGGTGGAGCCTCCCATTGGGAAACTTTCAGGAATAGACTGTTGCTGACGTTTCAGTTTCAGCTTACCGGTATTACGCGGCAGACCATAAAAATCCGCCCCAAAGTAACTTGCAAAACCCTCTAGTCGATCCAATGCTCCAGCAGCGTCAAAGACTTCCGCATACAAAGGCATCGCATGCCATGCCGTATAGCAACCAGCACAACCACACGCATTTTCTTTCGTGCCCTTGGCATGAGGTGCGCTATCCGTTCCCAAGAAAAATCGAGGATTACCAGATATAGCAACTTCTACCAAAGCAACACGATGCTCTTCTCTTTTTAGAATCGGTAAACAGTAGTAATGAGGTCTCACGCCACCGCTAAAAATAGCATTGCGGTTATAAAGAAGGTGCTGAGGTGTAATCGTTGCTCCTATGGCGCCCAACCTAGATGTATCGGCATCACGCACATAGTGCGCTGCTTGTTTGGTTGTGATGTGCTCAAAAATAACTTTTAAACCTGGGTGTGTTTTTCTGAGAGGTTCGAGAACTTGATCAATAAAAACTGCCTCACGATCGAAGATATCAATGTCCGCATGCGTCACCTCACCATGAACCAATAAAGGCATGCCACACCTCTCCATCTCCGCTAATGCAGCAGAGCACTTTGCTAAATCAGTCACACCTGCATCGCTGTTAGTAGTTGCTCCAGCAGGGTATAACTTAAAACCAACAACACCAGCTTGTTTAGCATTTTTGACATGTTCTGCTGTTGTCATATCAGTCAGATACAACACCATCAAAGGTTCAAAAGAACTTCCCACAGAATTTTCGGAAGGTCTTGCATTCAGTATGCGCTGCTTATAAGCCAGAGCCAATTCAGCGGTAGTCACTGGCGGCTTCAAATTAGGCATGATGATCGCACGAGCAAATTGCTGCGCAGTATGAGCAATCAAATCTGGTAATACATCACCATCTCTGACATGCAAATGCCAATCATCCGGTTGGCAGATTTCAATCGTATTTACAACATCCATGATCAAGACTCTTTATCTAGTAGCAATATTCGAAAATCATTCACATTAGTTAATGTGGGACCCGTATGAACCAATGTATTTAATTCTTTAAAAAACCCAAAACTGTCATGTGAACTGAGGTACTGTTTGGCTTGCATCTTTTTGGATTGCGCCAACCCTCTTCTATCTGAAGAGAACCATGCTCCGGCATTGTCCTCACTGCCATCAATACCATCCGTGTCTGCAGCCAAAGCAGAAAAATTCTTTAAGTCATCCGTTGCGGCATATAAAGCCAACAAAAACTCACTGCAACGCCCTCCACGACCTTTAACGCCTGCAGGCATCGTGACGGTGCACTCACCTCCCGACAATAAGGCCACCGGCTTTTTGAAAGGCGCATCGTACAAATAAACTTCTCTTGCAATCGCTGCCTGCATCAGTGCTACGTCTTTTGCTTCTCCCATCACTGTATCGCCTAAGATGACAGGCGTTACACCATGAGCCTTGCAATAATCAGCTGCTGCCTCAAGGCTTGCATGAGCCGATGCCAATAAATAGTTCTGGGTTTTTTTAAAAATAGCATCCCCAGACTTCGGCGTTTCAGGGCGCTCCCCCTTAACACCTGCTTGAAGATAATCTGTAACGGCTTTTGGAATAGCGCCATTCAATAAATCATAATCTTTCAGAATCTCAAGAGCGTCAGCAAAGGTTGATTCGTCAGGTGCACACGGACCGCTAGCAATACTTGAAGGATCATCCCCTGTCACATCAGAAATCAAAAACGCTGACACCTCAGCACCACGCGCCACTGCTTCACGAGCCATATGTCCACCTAAGATAGCTGATAGGTGCTTGCGAACGATGTTCATTTGACCTATGGGAGCACCTGATCGCAATAACGCTTGCGTGGTTGCTCTAACGTCCTCAATATCCAAGCCTTCTGCTGGTAATGTTAATAAGCTAGAGCCTCCACCAGATACCAATGCTATTAAATGGTCCCCAGGCTGTAATGTTTTAATGAATGCCAGCGTCTCTTGGGCTGCTCGCATCCCCGCTTCGTCAGGAACTGGATGTGCAGCTTCGACAACCTGAATATATTTGGTTGGTAAAGAATGGCCA
This sequence comes from Polynucleobacter sp. 30F-ANTBAC, assembly GCF_018882385.1. GTDB lineage: Bacteria > Pseudomonadota > Gammaproteobacteria > Burkholderiales > Burkholderiaceae > Polynucleobacter. The sequence goes on along the minus strand of NZ_JACVON010000002.1, from coordinate 228,304 downwards.
TAACGTGTAATGACCATTCCCTCTAATTTAATCCCCGGCCAATGAGTCTCAGCATAACTCTCCATAGCAACGGCCATAGAGGCAGCAGCCTTACCAGCACCCAAAACCAAACAACGGCCGTTGGGTACCTCTTTAAATGCGTTCTTAATACCAGCAGGCAATATTGCCATTGGATCGGATGCTTTTAAAGCCTCACCAAAGGCTCCCATTAAAAACTGCTCTGTATTATTGACTGTCATATCAGGATATTAGCTCTATTTGTGATTGCTGTACTCGCCACATTTCGGCATACCGCCCCTGTTGCGCTAAAAGTTCGTCGTGCGTGCCTCTTTCAATGATTTTTCCGCCATCCATCACTAAAATCTGATGAGCATGTATCACTGTTGAAAGCCTATGTGCAATGATCAAAGTAGTTCTATTTTGAGCCAAGGCCATTAACTCTTTTTGTATTGCTCTCTCTGTCTCAGAATCAAGGGCGGATGTTGCCTCATCAAAGATTAATAATGCAGGATTTTTTAACAAAGTTCTAGCAATCGCTACTCGTTGTTTCTCACCACCTGACAACTTAAGACCACGCTCACCAACAGTTGTTTTATAACCATCAGGCAAAGACATGATGAAGTCATGGATCTGAGCTGATCTTGCAGCTGCTTCAACCTCTTCTTGGCTAGCGCCAGGTTTTCCGTAAGCAATGTTGTAGGCAATCGTGTCATTAAACAAAACCGTATCCTGAGGAACTATACCAATCGCCTGACGTAAACTGATTTGTTTGACATCTTTGATATTTTGTTGATCGAGCTTAATGGCACCAGAACTAACATCATAAAAACGGAACAATAAACGTGCCAAGGTACTTTTACCCGCACCGCTATGCCCAACAACTGCGGTGGTTTGACCCGGCAATATCTCAAAACTCAAATCATCCAAAATAACTCTATTTGGCTCATAAGAGAAGTTTACGTTTTCAAAACTAACTTGTGGCCCCAGGTCCAAGCGATGAATCAGCAGATCCTTAGCTGTTGCCGAGTCTGAAATCTCCTGATCGGTTTGCAACAAACTAAACATACGATCCATATCCGTTAAGGCTTGTTTAATCTCTCGATAAATAACACCTAAAAAATTGAGCGGTATGTAGAGCTGAATCATTAATACATTCACTAGCACTAAGTCACCAATCGTCATGCTTCCACTGGCAACACCGATCGTTGCCTGCCAAAGAATTAATATCAAACCAATGGCGATAATGGTTTGCTGACCTGCGTTCAATAATGCCAGCGAACGTTGCGACTTAATTGCTGCCTCTCGAAAGCGCTTTAAGTTCTCATCGTATCGTTGAGCCTCATAGCCTTCGTTCCCGAAATACTTAACCGTCTCAAAATTGATCAAGGAGTCTACGGCTCTTTGATGAGCTTTTGAATCCAAATCATTCATTTTGCGACGGTACTGAGTTCGCCACTCAGTCACTTTGACTGTAAAAATTACATAAATAACTAATGCGCAAAAAGTAATTAAAGCAAAGACATAGTTATATGCCCAAATGAAATATCCTAAAACCAAACCCAGCTCAACCAAGGTAGGCAAGATACTGTAAAGAGAATAAGAGATTAAAGACTGTATACCTCGGGTACCTCGCTCAACATCGCGTGTCACACCACCTGTTTGTCGCGATAGATGAAAACGCAATGAGAGTGCGTGCAGGTGCTCAAAAACTTGGAGCGCTACCGTTCTAACAGCACTCTCTGTGACCCTTGAAAACAAAAGCTCACGTAGCTCGGTGAACAAGGAGGCAGACAGCCTCAAAATGCCATAGGCAATAATTAATGCGACAGGCACCACAACAAGCATCTCAATACCCTTAGGCACACTCATCGCATCAATCAGCTCTTTAAGAAGAATGGGCACACCTAGGTTAGCCACCTTAGCTGCAATCAAACAACTTAAAGCCAATATCACCCGACCTTTAAACGTCCATAAATACGGCAATAAATTTCGAATAACTTTCCAATCATTGCCTGACTTATGTTTACTGGCTTGCTCTTCTTGCTGCGCTAAATGTCTCATTATTTTCTTTTCTTCATTAACCTACTCAGAGATAAATTAATCCCTAATGCTCGGCAAAGCCTTATCTTTTGTTCCAGCAGTAATGATGGATAAAGCAAATCTAACAAAACCATAACTTATCCAATTCGCTAGTTTTTGATAGATAGGTCTTTGATCATAAATTGCTGGGTCTACTTGATTAGCAAGTGCCACCGCTTGATCGGCAATCTTGCAACGAATCTCTTTGATCACCTCATGATTACGCACAATCAAGTTTGCCTCATGATTCAGTAAAAATGAGAAGTGATCATAATTAGATGATCCTAATGTTGCCCACCGACGATCGACCACCATCGCTTTGGCATGCAATAGCCCATTAGGGTACTCGTATAGGGTGATATTGGCTTTTAGTAACTGACTATACAAACTCGGCACTGACCAATTCAACATTTGAAACTCATCTCTACCCAATAATAAATTGACCGCCACTCCTCTTTGAGCAGCATGAATCAAGGCTCGCCTGAGACGCCTTCCGGGTAAAAAGTAAGGTGTTACCAACCAAATTTCTTCTTTAGATTGACCAATGGCCTTAAGGCTTGCCCGTTCAATATCGCGACGATGGTGCAAGTTATCTCTAGCCACCAAGGCCAGACCAGACTTAGTTCCGTGGCGCAAACCTAAAAAGTGGTTATTCCCCCATGGCAACTCTTGCTCCAGAATTCTTCTTAAGATGTTTTTTGGGTGCATCGAATCAGGTTGTAAACGTTGCCACTGTCGTAAAAAAGTAGCATGTACTTTCTCTACAATTCCACCTGTTGCACGCAAGGCAAGATCCCAGCGCAAACCATTCAAAGGATTGCCAGATGAATCCTTGGCATCATCACAAATATTGACGCCCCCAAGGTACGCCTCAAGCTCATCAATCACCAGTATTTTTCGATGGGTTCTGGAGAAGCCAAATGGTCCAAACCAACCAGGGTTGTAGTACTGCAATTGGACACCTGATTGACGTAATTCAGCCTCAAACTGAAATGGCGAGGATCCAAACCAATCAACGATCACCTTAACATCCAAACCTTTTAAGGCGGCATCAGCTAATAATTTGGCTATTTTTTGGGCTTGGTCATCGGCCGAAAAAATATAGACCTCTAGATAAATACTTTTTTGGGCGCGCATCAAAGCTGCTTCAATTGCCGGAAAATAATCTTTCCCACCCTCAAGTAACTCTAAAGACTCAATACTCTGCCAACGATTTTGACGTAACAGTGACATACCTTATTCTAAATAGAATTGAGCTTTCTAATAGCCTCTTGATTGCTAGGGGAGAAACACATGCTTGCTGCATGCTCGATTGACTGCCACTGACAGGAAATATGCTCTCTTGGCGCTAACTGAACTGGCACCCTATCTTCTAAAAACATGCTGAACCAATGCTCGGTGTTCTTAAGGGTTCCCGGAGGGTAACGGTGACGCCACTCTGAATAAATCTCATACTCGACTGAGTGATCCATTGAAGTTAATGCGTTTTTACCAAAGGATTGAGCATCAATCCCGGTTTCCTCTAACAGTTCTCTAGCTGCAGCTTCAATGAGCGGCTCATCATGAGAATCAAGGCTACCAGTTACTGATTGCCAAAACCCAGGGTGATCCGCTCTTTCAAGCAACAATACCTCGCCCTTAGCTGTATGAATGACAACTAAGACCGAGATAGGGATTTTCACGCAGGCACTTCTGTCTTACGCAAGCGAATATGCAATTCACGTAATTGCTTTTCATCAACTGGGCTAGGCGCCTGAGTTAACAAGCATTGCGCTCTTTGTGTTTTAGGGAATGCAATCACATCACGAATCGATTCTGCACCGGTCATCATGGTTACGATTCGATCTAAACCGAACGCGATACCACCATGCGGAGGCGCTCCATACTGCAATGCATCCAATAAGAAACCAAACTTAGCTTGAGCTTCTTCAGGGCCAATATTTAGCGCTCTGAATACTTGACTCTGAACAGACTCTTTATGGATACGAACAGAACCACCACCAATTTCCCATCCATTGAGAACCATATCGTATGCTTTTGCTAAGCATTTACCAGGATCTGTTTCAAGATAATTTAAATGCTCATCTTTAGGGCTAGTGAATGGATGGTGGCATGCCACCCAGCGTGCCGCATCATCGTCGTAATCAAACATCGGGAAATCAACAACCCACATAGGTTGCCATGTCTGCTCCATCAAACCGTTTTCACGAGCCCAAGCAGAATGACCCACTTTTAATCTCAAAGCACCTATGGAATCATTAACAACTTTTTCTTTATCTGCGCCAAAGAAAATAATGTCGCCGTCTTTTGCACCAGTTCTAGCCAAAATCTCGGCAACAGCAGCATCATGCAAGTTTTTAACGATTGGGGATTGCAATCCATCGCGACCCTTAGCAATCTCATTCACTTTGATCCAAGCCAAACCTTTTGCACCGTAAATCGCAACGAACTGGGTATAGTCATCAATATCACTTCGGCTAATAGCCGCACCACCAGGGATACGCAACCCAACAACTCGGCCATTAGGCATATTGGCAGCACCTGAGAACACTTTGAAATCAACGTCTTTCATGACATCTGTTAACTCAGTGAACTCCAACTTAACACGTAAGTCAGGTTTATCTGATCCAAAACGAGCCATCGCTTCTGAATAAGCCATGACCGGGAAAGGATTAGCTAACTCAACATTCATGACAGTTTTAAATATATGACGAATCATATTTTCAAATAAATCACGAATTTCATATTCATCTAAGAAGGCAGTTTCGCAATCGATCTGTGTAAATTCTGGCTGACGATCTGCACGCAAATCTTCATCACGGAAACATTTAGTCACTTGATAGTAACGATCAAAACCGGCCACCATCAATAATTGTTTAAATAACTGTGGTGACTGTGGCAAAGCAAAAAATTGACCATCATGAACACGTGATGGCACAAGATAATCTCTTGCGCCTTCCGGCGTGCTCTTAGTTAACATCGGTGTTTCAATATCAATAAAGCCCGCTTGATCCAAGTAGCGACGAGACTCCATGGCCACGTTGTAGCGTAAACGCAAATTCTTTTGCATTTGTGGGCGACGTAAATCAAGTACGCGGTGCGTTAAGCGTGTTGTCTCAGAAAGATTGTCATCTTCTAATTGGAATGGCGGTGTAATAGAGGCATTCAAGATATTTAGTTCATGACAAAGAATCTCTACCTTGCCACTGACTAAATCGTTATTCTCAGTTCCAGCAGGACGAGCTCTAACGAGTCCAATGATCTGAATACAGTATTCATTGCGAACTTGCTCCGCCATTTTGAACATATCAGCACGGTCGGGATCACAAACAACCTGAACGAAACCATCACGATCTCGCAAATCAATAAAGATGACCCCACCATGATCGCGGCGGCGGTTAACCCACCCAGCTAAAGTGACTTGTTGTCCGACTAGGGCTTCTGTTACTTGCCCACACTGATGGCTACGCATTGACATAAAACTTCCTACTTTGCAGTTAATTCTGGATGTTGTAAGGGGGGTACTGAACCCATTGAAACAATATGCTTGAGGGCTTCTTCAACCCCCATATCGAGTTCTATGATGTCCGCTTTAGGAACAATCATAAAAAATCCTGACGTTGGATTTGGTGTTGTTGGTAAAAACACGTTAACGTGCTCACCACTTAACTTTTCAGAAACTTCAGTTGCTGGATTTCCGGTGATAAAAGCAATAGTCCAAGATCCATTGCGTGGATATGGAATTAATACTGCTTTTCTAAAAGCATTGCCTTTGCTTGAAAACAAAGTTCCGGAAACTTGTTTAACGCTGGAGTAAATAGACTTAACAATTGGGATGCGCGCAATAAAACGATCCCATAAACGCACCCACCATTGACCAGCAAAGTTTGCAGCCATAACACCTGTGAGCAAAATGATTGCAATCACAATAAGAATGCCAACACCCGGTAAATCTTTAAAGGATTGGAGATCGGACCTTAGCTCCAATGGAAGTACAGCCATAAGACCCTTCATTACCGAGCCAAAAATACCATCCAATAACGACAGACCCCAAGTCATCACCCAAACGGTGATAGCTAAAGGGGCCCAAACGAGCATACCGGCAATAAAATATTTTTTCATGAAGCCTTAAATTATAGGGCTTAGCCAAGCCAGGTGAGAGTAAATAAGGTTCCTGTGAACAATCCACCAAAGAAAAGAATGGTTCCCCAAATTAACTTACGCGTTTGTTTTTGCTCAATTAAAAGTTTGAACATCAACTCTTGAGTCACATCATTTTGTGTTTCTTGGTGGCTCTCTAACCATTTTACAACAAGCCTAGGAATAGTTGGCACTAACTTAGACCATTGCGGCGCCTCATCTTTAATTCGATCAATGAAGCCGCGAATACCAATTTGCTGGTCCATCCAACGCTCTAAAACGGGTTTGGCTGTCTTCCATAAATCCATATCTGGATCTAATTGGCGCCCTAAGCCTTCAACGTTCAGAAGTGTTTTTTGTAATAACGTCAGTTGAGGCTGTATCTCAACATTAAATCGCCTAGAAACCTGGAAGAGTCTCATGAGCACAAGACCTAATGAAATATCTTTTAGCGGACGATCAAAGTAAGGTTCACACACCGATCTAACGGAGCCCTCTAACTCTTCAACCCTTGTTTCTTTTGGAACCCAACCAGACTCAATATGCAACTCAGCAACTCTTCGGTAATCTCTATTGAAGAAGGCTAGAAAGTTTTGCGCTAAATAATTTTTATCGACATCAGAGAGTGCACCCACAATACCAAAATCCAAAGCAATGTAGCGCCCGAATGTTTCTGGGGCAACACTAACAAAAATATTACCTGGGTGCATGTCAGCATGGAAGAAACCATCATGGAAAACTTGCGTGAAGAAAATTTCAACGCCATCAGATGCTAATTTTTTAAGATCAATGCCCGCGGCCTGAAGTTGATCTAATTTAGAGATAGGTATGCCATGCATACGCTCCATGACCATCACATTCAAACCACATAAATCCCAATACATTTCTGGGATCATTAATTTGGTAGAGCCTTCAAAGTTTCTTCGTAGTTGACTTGAATTGGCAGCCTCTCTCATTAGATCCAATTCATCGTGCAAATATGTATCAAATTCTTCTACGTTTTCTTTTGGCTTTAAGCGTTTACCATCACGCCACAATTTCTCAACCAACCCAGCCAGTATTTTCAATAAGGCTAAATCACTTTCAATGATGGACAGGATGCCTGGACGTAAAACTTTGACGGCAACTTCCTTACCTTCCCACTCGGGGTATTTTTCAGTTCCTTTAAGAACCGCAAAATGCACCTGCGCTACTGAAGCACTGGCCGTAGGTGTGCGCTCAAAAGAAATGAAAACTTCAGATAATTTTTTACCAAGAGATGCCTCAACCAATGCAATCGACTTGTCTTCAGCAAAGGGAGGCACTTGATCTTGCAATTTTGCTAACTCATCAGCAATATCAGTAGGCAATAGGTCACGACGCGTTGAGAGAACCTGACCAAACTTAACAAAAATAGGGCCCAAAGCCTCTAAGGCTAACCTTAAACTTTCACCACGGGTATAAGACCCCGGCGTTACCCAAGATAAAGCTGTCAAAATTAGTTTAACAATGCCAGGCTTAAGACTATCCCGAACTATTCTTAAAAGCCCAAAACGCCAGATCGTAAAGATGATCTTCAATAATCTTAAAAACTGTCTCACTGAGATCTCTCCAATAGGCGCTCAATACGCTTTTCTATACGCTCAACATCATCACGCAATTGACGTAAATTATTTTTATACAGCGTTAACTCATCCCTCTGAACCAAAGTTGGCTTTTCATGAACGAAATATTCAAAGACACTACCGCCAACATCTTTGATAGCAGATTGACTGTAGGCATTTGCCTTTTTGGCTGCCTGAACAATGCGATGCGCCATTGCATCACCCACTAATTTAGAGAGGTCTTCTTCAAACTCCCAGCGCAACTGTCCTGCCAGCTTTGACATAGCGTGAGCCAAATCCACGTCACCGGACACCTTGACGTGTTGCGCCGCGGACTCTTTACCACCAGCCACAAATGCACTAAAGACATCTGATCCAATGGTTAGGGTCACGTTTGGCTCACTGACTAGGCTTGGCGCTATAGTAAATTGACCAGCCTTATCAATCAGAAGACTTACTTCTGTGATTGGCAAAACTAGATGAATTGTTTTACCAATGTGCTTGTGCAAAAGGTCACTGGCCCAAGATTCTTGGGCCAGCAAATAATTTAAGGCTTGTACGATCTTTTTCAGATTAGACCAATTGTTGTATACCGGCCAATACCCAACCGCCTTGACCATTAACAGGCTTGGTTAAATTCCAAACCTCAACAAATGACTCTGCAGCTCCATCAGCCTGTTCGCGAATCATGCCTGAGAATCTCACGCTAGCAAGATGAACCTCAGAAATTGTTTCAACGCCTAGCAATTCAGCATCAAGAGTTAATACTTCAGTGCGATTATTAGCATGGGCACGAGCACCAAGATCCTGACTTAATTCAGTAAACATTTCTGCCGTTGCAAACTCTCTTAGCTTGTCTAAATCACCGTCATCCCAAGCTTGCTGCAAATGAACAAAATGTTTCTTTGCATTTAACAAGAATGATTCTTGGTCAAAATTTTGAATACCTATTTCCTGACTTGCAACTTCTGAAGCTGGAGAAGCGCTTGGCATTACTGGCTGCTCTCGGTTGTATTGGCTTGTAGAATCCCATTGAGATCCACCCGCTGGACTCATTTTGTATTTGGCTTGAGAACCGGCAAATTTTCTAAATAACCACAAACCAATCATTGCCACTGCCATGACCATTAATAAACCCATAAAAAATGATGCAGCAGCCTCACCCAAACCAAAATGAGATAACAACCAACCAATACCCAATCCAGCTGCTAAACCTCCCAAGATACCTCCCATGCCAAAGCCTTTTTTAGGCTGTGCGGCAGCAGGTGCTGCTGCAGGTTTGGCTGCCTGAGCAGGTTGCGCTGCTGGAGCAGCAGGTGCTGGAGCTGCTTGTTTTTTCGTCAAGCTTGATTGTTTGCCAAAGCTCTTAGAACCCCCTAAACGCTTTGCCTCAACTTCCATTGAAGAGCCCAATAAAACAAAAGAAGAAAGAACTAAATAAACAAAACTTTTCTTCAACATCATTTGATACCTCTTTCAGTGAAAAACTAATATTTATAACCAATATGAAGCGCAACAATACCACCAGTTAAGGAGTGATACTCAACCTTATCAAAACCCACTTCCTCCATCATGGCTTTTAGTGTTTCCTGGTCCGGATGCATTCTGATAGATTCTGCCAAGTAACGATAGCTATCTGCATCACCTGCAACTTTTTGACCTAACCAAGGCAAAATTTTGAATGAGTAGGCATCGTAAATAGGTTTTAATGCATCAACCGGTTTAGAGAACTCTAGAACCATAACTTTCCCACCAGGCTTGATCACCCGCAACATCTCTTTAAGAGCTATCTCTTTATGAGTCATGTTACGAAGACCAAAAGCAACCGTTGTTAAATCAAAATAGTTAGATGGGAATGGAATTTGTTCCGCATCAACCTGAACGCAAGGAAGATGGTAGCCCTTATCAAGCAGGCGATCACGCCCATACCCCAACATCGATGCGTTGATATCTGTTAGCCAAACCTGGCCGCCAGTTTCTCTTTCAAGGCCAACTGATTTAGCAAAGCTCAAAGATAAATCGCCGGTACCGCCTGCAATGTCCAAAACTTTTTGACCTGGGCGAACAGCTGCCTTACTGATCGTGAAATGCTTCCAAACACGATGCAAACCACCCGACATCAAATCATTCATGATGTCGTATTTGTTAGCTACAGAATGAAAAACCTCAGCAACTTTGCTAGCCTTTTCATTCTCATCAACTGTTTTATAACCAAAGTGGGTTTGTGCCATATTTATTAATTATTCTTATAAGGTATCAATGGCTACTGCAAGAGTGGCCCGAGTCTTTAACCATCGAAGCATCACGGTCGACCCCAGCAGCCAACAAGCGGTCGAGGTAGTCCTGCCACATCTCATCATAGTTAAGACACATCTCATACAAGTACTCCCATGAGAATATGCCTGAGTCATGGCCATCATCAAAGATGGGCTTGATCGCATAGTGGCCGACTTGCTCAATATTGCTAATCACGACATGGCGCTTACCAGTCTGGAGTGTTTCTTGACCAATCCCATGACCACGAACCTCTGCTGAAGGCGACCAAACTCTTAGAAACTCAAATGGCAATTGATAACTTTTTCCATCTGGATAAGCTAACTCCAAGAACTTGGATTGCTGATGGACAGCAATATTAATCGGTAGTGGTGCTTTATTTGTTTGTGCCATTTTTAAACCAAGACTCTTTCAATACCACCTGTGTTGGCATTCTTCACGTAGTCAGCCATCCAGTTCTCACCAAGAATATGATTGGCCATTTCTACAACAATGTAATCCGCTTTAGTGCCTGAATCTTCATCAAAACGTGATAAACCCTGCAAGCATGATGGGCAGCTTGTTAAAACCTTCACCTCACCATCAAAGCCATCTCTTAAGGCATCAGCCCCTTTACGCATTTCAATTTCCTTACGGAAGCGAACTTGTGTCGAGATATCCGGTCTAGTCACCGCAAGAGTTCCAGACTCACCACAGCAACGTTCATTTTTAAGTATGGCAGCACCATCTTCAGTGGTCACCAAGCTATTCACCGTCTTAAGTGGATCTTGAAGTTTCATTGGGCTATGGCAAGGATCGTGGTACATGTAACGCACGCCCTTGGCACCTTCCAACTTAATACCTTTTTCTAACAAGAATTCGTGAATATCGATGATCCGGCATCCTGGGAAAATCTTGTCAAATTCATAACCAGCCAATTGGTCGTAACACGTGCCACATGACACAACCACTGTTTTAATGTCGAGATAGTTCAAAGTATTGGCCATGCGATGGAATAACACTCGGTTATCCGTAATGATCTTATCGGCCTTATCAAAATCACCTGAACCACGCTGAGGGTAGCCGCAACACAAATACCCAGGCGGCAAAATGGTTTGAACACCGGTATGCCAAAGCATGGCTTGTGTTGCCAACCCAACCTGTGAGAACAATCGCTCGGATCCGCAACCCGGGAAATAAAAGACAGCTTCCGTGTCCACCGATGTTGTTTTAGGATTCCTAATAATCGGCACGACATCATTGTCTTCAATATCCAATAAAGCGCGAGCTGTTTTCTTGGGCAAGTTTCCCGGCATCTTTTTATTGATGAAATGAATCACTTGCTCTTGAATCGGCGGCTTAACCAATGTTGTTGAGCGTGGCGCAGCAGTTTGCTTTTTAGCAAATCTCTTAAGTACATCATGCGCTAAGCGCTGCGCTTTATAACCCCACGACATCATTAACTTTCTCGTTAATTGAATTGTCTCTGGATTAGTTGCATTTAAAAAGAACATCGCTGCAGCAGCACCTGGGTTAAATTTCTTCTGCCCCATTTTGCGCAACAAGTTACGCATATTCATAGTGACATCACCGAAGTCAATCTTGACCGGGCAAGGTGTTAAGCACTTATGACATACAGTGCAGTGAGCTGCAACGTCATCGAAAGCTTCCCAATGCTTAACTGAAACACCCCTTCTGGTTTGCTCTTCATATAAGAAAGCTTCAACCAATAAAGATGTTGCCAAAATTTTATTTCTTGGGCTGTATAGCAAATTGGCGCGCGGCACATGGGTTGCACAAACTGGCTTGCACTTGCCGCAACGCAAACAATCTTTGATGCTAGTTGCAATTGCACCAATATCACTTTGCTGCATGATCAAGGACTCATGCCCCATCAAACCAAAGCTTGGTGTGTAGGCATTTCTTAAATCTGCCCCAGGCATTAATTTGCCTTTATTGAAGCGCCCCTCTGGATCTACTTTTTCTTTGTACGATCTAAAGTCTTTGATTTCATCTTCAGTCAAATACTCTAATTTTGTAATGCCAATACCGTGCTCACCTGAAATAACGCCATCCAAAGATCTAGCCAATGCCATGATTCGATCGACTGATTTATGAGCATCTTGCAACATGTCATAGTTATCAGAGTTAACAGGAATATTGGTGTGAACGTTGCCGTCACCTGCATGCATGTGTAAAGCAACGAATACACGACTGCGTAGCACTCGTTTGTGAATGACTTCACACTCTTGCAAAATCGGCTCAAAGGCTACACCACTGAAAATCTTTCTAAGTTCAGCACGTACCTCTAGCTTCCATGACGCTCTTAAGCTTCGATCCTGAAGACCTGAGAAGAATTGATCGATGTTGCCAGCCCAATTAGACCAACGCTGACGAACATCAACCATCAATTGAAGAGCTTGAGCAACTCGATCCTCAAGCAACTCGGCACCAGGAATATCGCTGGCATCATCGGCCTTACCTAAAGGCAATTGACCTTGCTTAAAAAACTGCTCCAACTCATCGATAAGCTGAAGTTTATTTTTGAGTGATAACTCAATGTTAATGAGTTCAATACCATCGGTGTACTCACCCATGCGATTCAAAGGAATCACCACATCTTCGTTCACCTTAAACGCATTGGTATGTCTAGCAATAGCTGCTGTTCTTGAACGATCTAACCAAAACTTTTTACGTGCTTCAGGGCTAATCGCAACAAAACCTTCACCCACTCTAGCATTGGCCATACGAATAACTTCGCTAGCAGCTACTGCAACAGCATTCTCATCATCACCAACGATGTCACCAATCAAAACCATCTTTGGCAAAACATTGCGCTTCGATTTGGTCGCGTATCCAACAGCTTTTAAGTAGCGCTCATCCAAATGCTCCAGGCCAGCCAAAATAGCGCCGCCTTGTTTAGTTTGTTCATCAAGGTAAGCTTTAATTTCAACAATGCTTGGAATGGCATCTCGGGCTTGGCCAAAAAACTCCAAACAAACTGTGCGAATTTGCTTTGGCATTCGATGCAAAACCCAGCGCGCACTTGTAATCAAGCCATCACAGCCTTCTTTTTGAACACCTGGCAAGCCTGACAAGAACTTATCCGTCACGTCTTTACCCAGACCCTCTTTACGGAAGCGCTTACCCTCGATTTTTAATTCTTCAGTTTTTAATACTTTTTGGCCAGGCAACTTCGTGCCATCTGACCAAACTAATTTGAAAGTCGCAAAATCAGCATCATGAATTTTGCTCATGTTGTGACCAATGCGCTCGATGTCTAACCAGTTACCCTCAGGGTCTACCATGCGCCATGAAGCCAAGTTATCCAGAGCTGTTCCCCAAAGAACTGCTTTCTTACCGCCTGCATTCATGGCGATATTGCCACCAATACAGCTAGCCTCAGCTGAGGTAGGGTCAACAGCAAAGACGTTGCCGGATTTATCAGCAGCATCAGAAACACGTTTTGTGACAACGCCAGCTCCAGAGTAAATCGTTGCAACAGGTTGATCTAAACCTGGTAACTGCAACATCTCAACAGGACCCAATGTTTCTAATTTTTCCGTGTTAATCACAGCTGACATAGGTGTCAATGGAACGGCACCACCGGTGTAACCCGTACCACCTCCACGTGGAATGATGGTCAACCCTAATTCAACACAACCCTTCACAAGAGCTGGTATCTCTTCTTCAGAATCGGGAGTCAAAACAACAAACGGGTACTCAACACGCCAGTCAGTTGCGTCAGTTACATGAGAAACCCTAGCCAGACCATCGTAGGCAATATTGTCAGCTGCCGTATATTTACCCAATACTTTTCTTACTTTTTTACGCAAAGCTCCAACACGATCAAATTCAGCATTGAAGTGCTGTATCGCCTCTGAAGCGCTGGAGACTAATTTGCCAACCTTGTCAGCTAAATCTGTCGTCATCCTTTTTTGAACTTCGCCCAAACGATGGTTCAAAGCTTCAATCAATTGTTTGCGACGACCGGGATTGTCAAGAAGGTCATCTTGCAAGTATGGATTACGTTGCACAACCCAAATGTCACCCAATATTTCGTAAAGCATTCTGGCTGAACGACCTGTTTTACGACCAGACCTTAATTCATCCAAAATCTGCCAAGCATCCTGCCCCAACAAACGAATCACAATCTCTCTGTCTGAGAAAGATGTGTAGTTGTACGGAATCTCACGCAAGCGTGGTGCTTTTTGCAAATGATCTTCGAGGCTATTTAAGGGCAATGGGGCGTTCATATCGCTAGCTTTCACTAAAAGATCATTTTAAAGGACTATCTGAAATAACGTTTCATTCTTAATTAGCGAGCTGAAACCACTTCCCCAAGATGGTCATCAAGGTATTTCCGATATAGGACCAAAAACCATCAGGAATCATTAAAAGAACATAGGTCATAGAGACGTATCTTATGAATTTACCAATAGCCATGTAGAGTAAACAAGGCAGCCAAGGCAGCCTCAACCAGCCTGCAACCGCACACAGTGGATCCCCCACAATCGGTAGCCAGGAAAATAACAGTGCCGGCGGTCCCATTTTCTCGAACCATTTCAATAATTTATGCTCGTGGCGCCCCGATAACTTCTCATGGGCCTTGCTAGCGCCAAACCCTAAGAGCCAATTAAGCATTCCCCCTAAGGTATTACCTACTGTTGCTACCAGCACAGCCAGCCAAAACAAATCCGGATTAACCTTCACATAGGCAAATAAAACCGGCTCTGAACCCATAGGTAAAAGGGTTGCAGAAATAAATGACACAATAAATACCGCTGGTAAACCAACGGCGGGAAGTGATAGCCAAACTAAAAAATTATGTAATTCGGATTCCATGTTTAGTCATTTTAGGGTGTTGCCGTGATACGCTCACAGGATGCCTAAAGATTACTTAAGAAAAATTCTAACCGCTAAGGTTTATGACGTTGCTAGAGAAACAGAGTTACATCTTGCTCCACAACTAACTGCCCGCCTTAAAAACAAGGTTTTATTAAAGCGCGAAGACAACCAACCTGTCTTCTCCTTCAAGCTTCGTGGCGCCTATAACAAAATGGCCCATTTGAGCGCTGTAGAACTGAAAAGAGGCGTCATAGCAGCCTCTGCCGGCAACCATGCCCAAGGCGTTGCTCTGTCAGCCTCAAAACTTGGCTGCAAAGCGATTATCGTGATGCCTACAACCACCCCCCAGCTAAAAATTGATGCTGTAAGAGACAGGGGCGGTAAATCTGTTGAAGTCGTCTTATTTGGGGATTCCTATAGCGATGCGTATCAGCACGCGCTTGCCCTGGAAAAGAAACACAAGCTAACATTTGTTCACCCTTTTGATGATCCAGACGTCATTGCTGGTCAAGGCACGATTGCTATGGAAATCTTGCAACAACATCAAGAGCCAATCGATGCCATCTTTTTGGCTATCGGTGGTGGAGGACTTATAGCAGGAGTGGGTGCTTACATTAAATCAGTTAGACCCGATATAAAAGTCATCGGCGTACAAACTATTGATTCCGATGCCATGAAAAAATCCCTTGAAGCAGGTCGTCGGGTGGAACTCAAAGACGTTGGCCTTTTTTCAGATGGCACAGCAGTCAAAATCGTGGGTAAAGAAACCTTCAGACTCTGCCAAGAAGTGGTTGATGAAATTATCACCGTTGATACAGATGCTATCTGCGCTGCCATCAATGATGTCTTTACAGATACTAGAAGCATCCTAGAGCCTGCTGGTGCATTAGCATTAGCTGGTCTTAAGGCCTATGTCGATCGCGAAAAATGCAAAGATCAAACCCTCATTGCCGTAGCTTGTGGCGCAAACATCAACTTTAATCGCCTTAGATTTGTCGCTGAACGTGCTGAGGTTGGTGAGGCTAAAGAGGCTGTTTTTGCAGTCACCATCCCAGAGGAACGCGGCTCATTTAGACGTTTTTGTGAATTGCTCGGCGAACGAAATGTGACAGAGTTCAACTACCGTATTGCTGATGCTGCGAAAGCGCACATCTTTGTTGGTATTGCCACTCAAAAAGCGAGTGACAGCTCTCAGATTGCTAAATCATTTACAAAGTCTGGTTTCAACACTATTGATTTAACCCATGATGAGTTAGCCAAGTCACATTTAAGACACATGGTTGGTGGCCGCTCCCATTTAGCCAAAGATGAATTGCTATATCGTTTTGAGTTTCCTGAAAAACCAGGTGCCCTGATGAAGTTTTTAACCAGCATGGCGCCTAACTGGAATATCAGCCTATTCCATTATCGAAACCATGGCGCTGACTACGGCCGAATCCTCGTTGGCATGCAGGTCCCCTCCAATGAGAAAAAGGAACTCAAGAAGTTTTTGGCAAGCCTTGGCTATCCTCACTGGGATGAAAGCGCTAACCCTGCTTACAAATTATTTTTGGCATAAACATGGGCTTTTCACTTGAAGGGAAATTAGTTGTTGCCATCTCCTCCAGGGCACTCTTTAACTTTGAAGAAGAAAATCAAGTTTTTGAAGCCAGTGATGACAGCGCCTATATGCAACTTCAGTTGGAGCGTATTAATACATCGGCTCAACCAGGTGTAGCGTACCCATTAGTCAAAAAATTACTGAGCTTTAATACTGGATCACAGCAAAACGTTGAAGTTGTGATCCTCTCAAGAAATGACCCGGTGAGTGGATTGCGCGTTTTTCGCTCAGCTAAAAGTAACAACCTCATGATTGAACGAGGCGTGTTTACCAGAGGCAGACCGCCCTATCACTATCTCAAATCATTACAGGCCAACCTTTTTCTCTCAGCCAATGAGAATGATGTCAGAGCCACTCTTGAAGCAGGCTTTCCGGCAGCCATGGTGTTCCCAAAAAGCAAACAAATTGCCGAGTCTCACCCTGATGAAATTCGGATTGCATTCGACGGAGATGCCGTTCTTTTTTCCGATGAAGCAGAGCAGGTTTTTCAAAGTGAAGGGCTTGATGCTTTTGTTGCTCACGAGAGCCATAAAGTTGCCATCCCTTTACCGCCAGGGCCATTTAAACCATTACTCGAAGCGCTTCATCGTCTTCAAAGTGCTGCCAATCAGACTGGGCACTCAATGAAAATTAGAACGGCATTAGTTACTGCTCGCTCAGCACCTGCTCACGAAAGAGCCATTCGAACATTGATGGCTTGGGGTGTCACTGTTGATGAAGCGATGTTTTTAGGCGGCCTTCCGAAAAAAGAATTTTTAAAAGAGTTTGAACCTGATTTCTTTTTTGATGATCAAACGGGCCATTGTGAATTAGCTTCTGACGTGGCGCCCACAGGACAAGTATTATCCGGTATCGCCAATCAAATCAAAAAGTAATATGAGTCATTTAGATCACGCGCCACTTGGCAAAATATCAGACAATCCTTCGCAATATAGTCCCGCCTTACTTTTCCCCATCAGTAGAAATGAAAATAGGATGGCATTGGGTATCAATGGTTCACTTCCATTTTTTGGTGTTGATATTTGGAACGCCTACGAACTGAGTTGGCTCAATCTAAAAGGTAAACCTCAAATTGCTATTGCTAGCTTTGTGGTGCCAGCCAATTCACCCAATATCATCGAGTCAAAGTCTTGGAAGCTTTACCTCAACAGCCTTAACAATCATCGACTTGATTCTCAAGAAAGTCTGACTCAATTATTAAGTACCGATCTTTCAAATGCAGCTGGAGCCCCTGTAAGCGTGCAACTCCACCAACCTGACAAGGTTAGCCAAGCTGGCATGAAAGAATTGGGCGGTAAGCTACTAGACCGTCTTGATTTAGAAATTGACCCACATCAGCCACCTGATGCATCGCTTCTACAGATAGATTCCAGCCTAGGAGTTGTCGAAGAATCTTTTGTGACTCACCTGCTCCGATCTAATTGTCCGGTCACAGGACAACCTGATTGGGCTAGCGTACAAATTAATTATGTGGGGCCCACGATTCAAGAAGAATCCCTATTAAGGTATCTAATAGCCTTTAGAGAACATCAAGAATTCCATGAGCATTGTGTAGAGAAAATCTACATGGATATCAAAGAAAAATGCCGCCCTAGTAAGCTATCGGTTTATGCCCGATATACGCGTAGAGGCGGCATAGATATCAACCCATTCAGAGCTGATTACAACGCTGAGTGGCCAGAGAATATCCGCCACTCGCGTCAATAATTAAAACGGAATATCGTCGTCAATATCACCTAAGCTTGGACTATTCATTGGCGCAGATGATCTGGACTCTGACATTGAAGAACCACCAGAGGATGATCCACCTGACATACCACCATCTGAAGATCCTGGCGCCCTGCCACCTAACATCTGCATAGTTTCAGCAACGATTTCGGTTGAATACTTTTCTTGACCACTTTGGTCTGTCCACTTACGCGTGCGTAAACGACCTTCAACATAAACCTGAGAACCTTTTTTCAAATATTTTTCTGCTACTTCAGCAACTTTGCCAAAGAAAGCAACACGATGCCACTCTGTGTTTTCACGCATTTCGCCTGATTGCTTATCGCGATAGCGATCTGTTGTTGCGATTGAAATATTAGTTACTGCGTCACCACTTGGTAAGCGACGAGTTTCTGGGTCACGGCCAACATTACCCACAATAATTACTTTATTTACCGATGCCATTTTTGTCTCCCGAAGAAAAGTTGTTGTACCGAAACGCTAAATTTATCTTGCCACTGATGAGTCCTAAAAGAGAGCTATTAGCTCTGTTGAGGAGCTCTCTCAGATAGTTCTCGCATAGACCACGCAATTATAAGCCAGGCAAATATCAGGGATGCTCCAAGATAAAAAACGGCTGACTCACTCCTATTTTGAAGCACCCAACCGCCTAAGACCCCACCTAAAAATAATCCAGCTGATTGGGTAGTGTTATAGATACCTAATGCGGTTCCCTTGGCATGACTTGCCCAACGAGAAACCAATGATGGCTGCATCGCCTCAAGGATATTGAAGCCGATAAAGTAAACCAGCACAGCAAGAGCCAGCATCGATAACGACTCTGAACTTGCCATGATGAGCTGTGCAACCATCATGCTGGCAATACCAAATAGAAAAGCTGGCTTCATACGTTTACGACGCTCACTCATCATGATGATCGGGGCCATACATACAAAAGAAATCAAAACTGCCGGCAAGTACAGCTGCCAATGCGATGCCAAAGGTAAGTCGGCCTTAACCAATAAACGTGGCAAGGTTAAGAAGAGTGCAATTTGTACCGCATGCAAGACCAAAACACCCAGATTGAGTCGTAATAAGTCTTTATTAAAGAAAACGTCAGAAAATTTTGCTGTGAAAGGAGTTTGACCAGTCTTATCTTGGCTAGGCACAGCAAAAATAGCCAGCATGATGGCGCCCAGACCTAAACAAGCCATTAGATAGAACATGCCGTCCAAACCAATAGATTCATGCAATGGCGAAGCCAAAACCAAAGATAAAGCGAATGTCAGAGCAATACTGCCCCCCACCATCGCCATAGCTCTTGTTCTTGTCTCTTCTCGGGTCAAATCCGCCAACCAAGCTGTCACAGCAGCCGAGACTGCTCCAGCCCCTTGAATAGCCCTTCCTACCGTAATCCAGACCAAATCATCATGACTGGCAGCGATCAGAGCCCCAATCACAAAAAGAACCAGCCCCAGCACCACAATTGGGCGGCGGCCAAAACGGTCTGAAAGCATTCCTAGAGGGATATGGAGGCAAGCCTGAACAAAACCGTAAATACCTAAGGCTAAACCAACCAAAACTGCCTGATCACCGCCTGACAGGCCTTTGGCATGCATGGAGAAAATCGGCAAGATCAAAAATAGCCCCAACATTCGGAGGGCAAAGATACCGGCTAATGAGAGGGCTGAGCGAAGTTCTGTTTTTTCCATAAAGAAGAGCTATATTAACTGGTTACGCAGAGAAAATTCATGGATACGATAAAAATACGCGGTGCCCGCACCCACAATCTCAAAAACATCAATCTAGATATTCCTAGAGATCAATTAGTGGTTATCACTGGTTTATCTGGATCAGGCAAAAGCTCATTGGCATTTGACACGCTCTATGCGGAGGGTCAACGTCGCTACGTTGAGTCATTATCCGCATATGCCCGTCAATTTTTACAGCTAATGGAAAAGCCAGATGTCGATTCAATTGAAGGTCTGTCACCCGCTATTTCAATCGAACAAAAAGCCACCAGCCACAACCCTAGGTCAACGGTTGGCACTGTCACAGAAATTCATGATTACCTACGTCTACTGTTTGCAAGAGCTGGAACCCCTCACTGCCCGGAACACCACCTACCCCTAGAAGCTCAAAGCGTCTCACAAATGGTAGACACTGTTATGTCAAAGCCAGAAGACACCAAACTCATGATTTTGGCACCGGTAGTCAGTGAACGCAAAGGGGAACACATTGATCTTTTTGAAGATCTTCAGGCTCAGGGCTTTGTGCGTTTTAGAATCAAATCAGGCGGAGGCACAGCGCAACACGCTGAAGCCAAAATTTATGAAGTGGATCAGCTTCCTAAATTAAAGAAAAATGAAAAACATTCTATTGATGTGGTTGTTGATCGTATCAAGGTGAAAGAAGATATTCAGCAGCGTTTAGCAGAGTCGTTTGAAACAGCTCTTAGACTAGCTGATGGCCGAGCGATTGCTCTTGAAATGGACACCAACAAGGAGCAACTATTTTCTAGCAAATTCTCTTGCCCAGTTTGCTCCTACTCTTTGCAAGAATTAGAACCTCGCTTGTTCTCATTTAACAACCCAATGGGCGCCTGTCCAAGCTGTGATGGCTTAGGGCACATCACCTTCTTTGACCCTAAAAGAGTGGTTGCTCATCCTGAACTATCACTGGCCTCCGGAGCCATTAAAGGTTGGGACAGACGAAATCAATTCTATTTCCGCCTTTTACAGAATCTCGCTAAGCACGCCAATTTTGACCTTGAGCAATCTTTTGAAAGTCTACCCAAAAAAGCACAGGAATTAGTTTTGTATGGTTCAGGCTCCCAAGATATTCCCTTTGAATACCTCAATGAAAAAGGGAAAATTATTTTCAGAGAGCATAGCTTTGAAGGCATCGTTGCTAACTTTGAGCGTCGCTATAAAGAGACAGACTCTGGCGCAGTAAGAGAAGAGCTCGCCAAGTATCAAAACAATAAGCCCTGCCCAAGTTGTGAAGGCACGCGCTTAAGAACTGAAGCAAGAAATGTCAAAGTTGGGGACGGTAACCAAGCCAGAGCCATTTATGAGGTTAGCAATCTACCCCTTGGTAAAGCGTTGGAATACTTCAAAACATTGGAATTGAAGGGCGCTAAGAAAGAAATAGCCAGCAAAATTATTTCTGAAATTGGCTCACGGTTAAGTTTCTTAAATGATGTTGGTTTGAATTATCTTTCTCTTGATCGAAGTGCCGATACGCTATCTGGCGGTGAAGCACAACGAATTAGATTGGCCTCACAAATTGGTTCCGGTTTAACTGGTGTCATGTATGTACTTGATGAACCTTCAATTGGCTTGCATCAGCGCGATAACGATCGACTCATTGGCACTCTTAAACACTTAAGAGACCTAGGTAACTCTGTTCTAGTTGTGGAACATGATGAAGATATGATCAGAGCTTCAGACTATGTCATTGATATTGGTCCTGGAGCTGGCGAGCATGGCGGCAAAATTATTGCTGAAGGAACACCTGCAGAAATTCAGGCGCACGCCACGTCTCTAACAGGTGCTTACCTGTCAGGCAAGGAAGGCATTGCCATACCTAAAAATCGTGTTCCTAAAGGTGAAAAGAGCTTAAAGATTCTAGGCGCTACAGGTAACAATCTCAAAGATGTTGATATTGAAATTCCATTAGGTCTTTTAACTTGCGTGACTGGCGTATCAGGTTCAGGTAAATCAACACTTATTAACGATACGCTGCACCATGCTGTCGCTCAACATCTTTATGGGTCCAATGCCGAACCAGCAGCTCATAAAGAAATACAAGGCCTGGAGCATTTTGACAAAGTCATTAACGTCGATCAGTCGCCTATTGGCAGAACACCTCGTTCCAACCCCGCCACCTATACCGGCTTATTCACCCCCATTCGCGAGCTATTTGCAGGGGTTCCAGCTTCAAGAGAGCGCGGGTATGAAGCCGGTCGATTCTCATTTAACGTGCGCGGTGGTCGCTGCGAAACTTGTGAGGGCGATGGTGTCCTGAAAGTGGAAATGCACTTTTTACCGGACGTTTATGTTCCCTGCGATGTTTGTCACGGCAAACGATACAACCGTGAAACATTAGACATTCGCTATAAAGGCAAAAACATTCATGAAGTTCTATCGATGACGATCGAGCAAGCTCATGAGTTTTTTGAGGCGGTGCCAACAGTTAAGAGAAAACTTAAAACACTCCTTGATGTAGGTTTGGGTTACGTGAAACTTGGACAAAGTGCGACCACACTCTCCGGCGGAGAAGCACAACGGGTCAAGTTATCACTAGAACTCTCAAAACGAGATACCGGCAGAACACTGTACATTCTCGATGAGCCAACGACGGGCTTACATTTCCATGACATCCAATTACTTTTAAAAGTGATTCATACTCTTAAGAAGCATGGGAATACAATTGTCATTATTGAGCATAACTTGGATGTGATTAAGACTGCTGACTGGGTTATTGACCTAGGCCCCGAAGGCGGTGGCGGTGGCGGTGAGATCATTGCTGTTGGAACACCTGAAGATGTCGCAAAAGTGAAGAAAAGTTATACCGGCAAATACCTTGCTCCTTTATTGAAATAAGATCTAAGACATATACTGTTGCTATGACAAAACTAACATCTGCACAAAGCCAAAGGGCAATCGATTTAGCTAGAGAAACTCTGGCAATCGAGGGTGATGCCATTCTGAATTTACAAAAGAATCTAAATGGTAGCAATGCTGAAATGTTTAGCCATGCCATAGAAATTTTATTGGGCTGCAGTGGTCGAATTGTTGTTTCAGGCATTGGCAAGTCAGGTCACATTGGACACAAAGTAGCCGCAACTTTTGCATCCACCGGATCACCTGCTTTTTTTGTGCACCCAGCCGAAGCAAGCCATGGTGACTTAGGCATGGTGACGCAACAGGACGTCTTTGTTGCCTTCTCTAACTCCGGGGAAACAAGCGAACTCACAGCCATCGTGCCCATTATTAAAAGAACGGGTGCCAAGCTGATCGCTTTAACTGGCAACCCACAGTCTTCATTAGCTCAGTTAGCCGATTCACACATCAATGTCAGTGTTGAAAAGGAAGCTTGCCCTCTTAATTTAGCACCTACAGCAAGCACCACTGCCGCCTTAGCAATGGGCGATGCATTAGCCGTTGCGCTTTTGGATGCGAGAGGCTTCAAGCCTGAAGACTTTGCAAGATCTCATCCTGGTGGCAGCCTCGGCAGAAAACTACTGACTCATGTCAGAGATGTGATGAGAAGCGGTGACGAGGCTCCTCGCACCAATATCAAATCCAGCATCACGGATGCCCTTCTTGAAATCACAGCGAAGAGAATGGGCATGACTGTGATTGTTGATGATGCCAACAAAGTTTTAGGTATTTTTACGGATGGTGACTTACGTCGCTTGATTGAGAAAAATAACCAGTTTCAGAATACAGCACTTGTTGATGCAATGACTCCAAGCCCACGCACCATTTCGGAAGAGTTACTAGCAGCTGAAGCGGTTGAAATGATGGAGCGATACAAAATTAATCAATTGGTTGTTGTTGATGCGCAGGGCCGCTTACTAGGCGCCTTGAACTTGCACGATCTATTTGCTGCTCAGGTTATTTAACATGCGAAATACCTTTAATACCTTAACTACAAACTCTATTAGCGACTTCCCTCAAGCAATGGAGCGTGCCGCCAATGTCAAATTATTGGTACTGGATGTTGATGGCGTTCTAACTGATGGCAGCCTATTGGTTGGCCCAGACGGGAAAGAAGCGTTAAAAATTTTTGATAGCTTAGATGGTCATGGCATCAAACTATTGCAATCAACAGGCATCACTGTCGCCATCATTACAGGCAGAACATCAGGGATGGTGGAAGGACGAGCCAAAGAATTAGGTATTGAGCACGTTCAAATGGGTATCAGTAAAAAAATGGATGCACTCCAATCTCTTTTAAAGAAGACTGGATACCAACTTTCTGAATGTGCCGCTATGGGTGATGATTGGCCTGATTTAGCCATCCTGCCCAAAGTTCATTTGGCTATTTGTCCAGCCCAAGCTCATGAAGAAGTAAAAAAACGCGTTCACTACGTTACTCAAAAAACAGGTGGGAGCGGCGCAGTACGTGAGGCATGTGACTTAATCATGAAGGCTCAAGGTCATTACGAGCGCCTCCTTAAAGAGTCTTTATAAGCATGCAGCTCTTGGCACCTCTCCTTAAGTTTTTGCCAATCTTGTTAATGGGGTTGTTAACCTTAGGAACATACTGGATGGTTCAAATGAGTCATCCTGATGAAATCAGCGCACAACCCAAAAAACACGTTCCCGACTACATCATGGATCAAATTGTGGTGACCACTTTAGGTCCGCAAGGTGGCACACTCTATAGAATTGTTGGGGACAAGCTAACGCACTACGAAGATGACGCAAGCTCAGAAATTGATTTCCCTATCGCGCGAAGATTTAATCCAGGCAAACCAGCTACGACGGTCCGATCGGATAAAGGCCTACTTAATAGTGATATGACTGTCCTTCATTTAGTGGGCAACGCCACCCTACTACGCCCATCTCAAGCATCGACACCCAATCAACCTGGTAGTGCTCGCATGTTCATGAGCTCTACTAAATTTACAGTTCTGATGAATGAGGATATTGTTAAGACCAATCAACCTGTAACCCTCGAACAGGGCTTATCTGTCATGAACTCACAAGACGGCGCCATTTTTGATAACGTTAATCAAAAGCTCATCATGATTGGGCAAGTCAAAGGTCGCATTGAATCTGAGCAGAAAAGTCAGGCTCAATAGCATGAAGCTACTCTTAACACTACTTGCACTCTTAGTAAACTTTTCAGCATCTACTCCTGTTTTTGCTGAAAAAGCAGACAAAGATAAGCCCATTTCCCTGTCATCCGATAAAGCTTCTTTTGATGACATTCAGCAAATTTATCACCTTGAAAAAAATGTCTTACTCACCAAAGGTACATTGATCATTCGCGGTGAAAGCGCCACGATTAAAATTGATCCTGAGGGCTACCAATTTGCCACCATCATTGCTAAGCCAGGTTCTATCGCAAGTCTCAAGCAAAAAAGAGATACAGCCTTCGATGAATATACAGAAGGCTTCGCAGAGAAAATTGATTATGATGCCAAGCTTGAAACTGCGACCCTCGTTGGTAATGCTCGCATGAATAAATTATCCGGCACCAAGGTCTCTGACCAAATTCACGGGGATCAAATTCAGTACGATAGCAGTGATGAGAAGTATCATGCCATTTCAAAAGACTCGGTTCGATCAACACTTTCATCACGCAGAAAAGAACCTCTAGGAAATTTCAAAAAATGAGCTCAACCAACTCTACACTCTCAGCATTTGGTCTGCAAAAAAAATATGGCTCTCGCACTGTTGTCAGAGATGTCGGTGTTGAAGTTCAAAGTGGTCAAGTAGTTGGATTATTGGGCCCTAATGGCGCGGGCAAAACAACCTCTTTTTATATGATCGTTGGCCTTGTGCCTTTGGATGGCGGTGAGATCAAATTAAATGGCCAAGTCATTAGTCATCTTCCGATTCACGAAAGAGCAAAACTGGGCTTATCTTATTTGCCTCAAGAAGCTTCCGTCTTTCGAAAACTTAATGTTGAAGAAAATATCAAAGCTGTTTTAGAGCTGCAAACTGAAAATGGAAAACCTCTGTCGCAAGATGAAATCTCCAAAAGACTTGAGTCTCTTTTGCAGGAACTTCAAATTTCACATTTACGTAGCAATCCAGCCATGTCTTTATCGGGGGGCGAGCGCAGGAGAGTTGAAATTGCTCGAGCCTTAGCCTCTCAACCTAAATTCATTCTCTTGGATGAACCTTTTGCAGGCGTTGACCCCATTGCAGTTGGCGAAATTCAGAGAATTGTGCGATTCTTAAAAGACCGTCAGATTGGCGTACTCATTACGGACCATAACGTTCGTGAAACATTGGGCATTTGTGACTATGCTTATATTATTAGTGAGGGTAAAGTATTAGCATCCGGTGAACCATCAAAAATTATTGATGATGAGGCTGTTCGAAAAGTCTATCTTGGTGAAAATTTCAGGATGTAAGCCAGCTTACTAACCAATATTAATTATTTTTACAAGCAAATAACATACCAATCTTGATTTAACGGTCTAAAATGGTCGTTACATGAAGGCCTCGCTTAATCTTAGGTTTTCCCAAAACCTAGCACTTACCCCTCAACTACAGCAATCTATTAAGCTGTTACAGCTTTCGGCTATGGAGCTTGAGCAAGAGCTGATTGAGGCTGCAGAACAAAATCCTCTCATTGAATATCAGCCTGCTACGGAATTAGCCCCAACAGAGCCAATTCAACAACTTTCTCATAGACAAACATCCTCCAGTAAAAGTTCGAATGACTGGGATGAAACAGATGATCGATTTTCGAATATCAGTACGCCTGAGAGCTTGTTAGACCATCTATTGAGCCAAATAAGAGTGATGCGAATCTCCCCTCAAGAAAAAGCCTTGGTGGGACTTCTTGCTGGAAACCTTGATGCCAAAGGCTACTTAACCAGTAGCTTAGATGAGCTTGCTGAATCCTATGAGCCTCACATGGATATTGAGGATGGATTGCCTGCAGAGCAGATCAAACGAGCCCTATCACGATTGCAACATCTTGATCCTAGCGGTATAGGCGCGCGAGATTTAAGCGAATGCCTAAAACTCCAAATTGAAAATTCAGCTGAATTCACTCAACAGGATGATCTCTGGATTAATGCCCATAAAATCTGTTCAGAGCACTTGGAAAGTGTGGGGGCAAAAGATTGGCCAAGACTAAAAAAAATATTAAAGCTCACTGATGGCCAGATACAAGCTGCCGTTTCACTTATTAAAAGCCTTAAACATAATCCGGCCTCTGAATTTGGAAAAATTTTAGACATCACCCTCATCCCCGATGTCATCGTTAAACATAAAAAGGGGCAATGGCAAGTCTCACTTAACCCGGAAGCAATGCCAAAAATTAGCATTCATGAGGAATACGCTAAGGTGATTAGGGACAGCAAAGGCCAAGAGGATATGGGTGGCATCCAACAAAAATTGCAAGAGGCTAGATGGCTGGTAAAAAATGTGCTACAAAGAAGTGAAACCATCTTAAAAGTGGCAAAAGCTATCGTGGATAGGCAACAAAATTTCTTCAATCATGGTGAAATTGCCATGCGTCCTTTAGTTTTGCGAGAAATTGCAGATACTTTGGGATTACATGAGTCCACTATTTCAAGAGTAACCACCCAAAAATTTATGGCTACTCCAGCTGGTTGCTTTGAATTCAAATACTTCTTTGGCAGTCAGGTTTCAACTGATTCAGGGGGCTCAGTCTCTTCAATGGCCATCAGAGCTCTCATTAAGCAGTTAGTGGATGAAGAAAACCCAGAAAACCCACTATCCGACTCAGGCATTGTGGATCTTTTATCGACTAAGGGGTTTGTGGTTGCCAGACGTACGATTGCTAAATACAGGGAGTCTCTGCGCATCCCTGCCGTTCATTTGCGCAGAAAACAATAGGGAGCACAGCATGAATTTGAAAATTACGAGTCATCACGTAGAAATTACCCCAGCCATGCGATCACACCTTGAAGATAAATTACAGCGAATTAAGAATCATTTTGATCAAGTCATGACTATTTCAACGATTCTTTCAATTAATAATGAAAAAGAGAAGAATTTACGAAACCATGCAGAAATCACCATCCACTTGAAGGGTAAAGACCTCTTTGCTGAGGCCCATCATGAAGACATGTACCATGCGATGGACCTTGTTGTAGACAAACTAGATAGACAGGTGATCAAACATAAAGAAAAAGTACAGGATCATCACCATCAAACTCTTAAAAACTCTTGATTAAATAGGCCAAGGCAATCATATAATGCATTTCAGACATGAATGCCTTAGCCGAACTTATCACCCCACACAATATCGTTCTAGATATTGAGGCCTCAACACAAAAAGAATTATTTGCCTTTACAGGCCAGCTGTTTGAAAAAAATAATGGCATTTCAGCAAAGGTCGTTCAAACTTGCTTAGAGGCAAGAGAAGCTCTTGGGTCGACGGGGTTGGGAGAAGGGATTGCCATACCTCATGGACGCGTCAAAGATTTACCTGAGGCTCACCTTAGTTTTATTCGATTAAGCAATGGTATTGAATTCAACGCACCCGATGGCAAGCTAGTTCAAACTCTTGTGATCATGCTTGTACCAGAGCAAGCCACCCAATCACACTTAGAAATACTATCCCAAGTTGCTCAGATACTTTCTGATAAACAAACCAAAAAATTATTACTGACAGAAACAGACCCTGATACCATTTA
This sequence comes from Polynucleobacter sp. 30F-ANTBAC, assembly GCF_018882385.1. Classification (GTDB taxonomy): domain Bacteria; phylum Pseudomonadota; class Gammaproteobacteria; order Burkholderiales; family Burkholderiaceae; genus Polynucleobacter. Next base: position 199,731 of record NZ_JACVON010000002.1, on the reverse strand, counting down.
TCAGTTGCTAACTGCTTGGAATAAATAATATGACTCAGCCCATCAATTTAGCGGGCGTTACTGCTCAATCCCTATTTGATGCCAATCTAACAGAATTAAAACTAAGTTGGGTTGCTGGCCTAGAAGGGGCTGATAAAAGCTTTGATCTTGAAGCAGTCAAGTTAGCTTCATCCTCTTCAGACTTGGTTGGTCACTTGAATTTAATTCACCCAGATCGCATGCAAGTATTTGGCGTTCCTGAAGTGACTTATTATGAAAAATTAGATGTTGATAATCGAAAAAAACAACTAGCGACTCTGATTTCTCTTAAGCCACCATGCCTTATCATTGCAGACGGATGCGAGGCACACGAAGATATTATTCTTTACTGTCAAAGATCCTCAACACCGCTCTTTAAGAGCTCAGTCTCTGCTGCCACAGTCATTGACCACTTACGCTCCTATCTCACAAAAATAGGAGCTCCACGCGTTACCATGCACGGCGTCTTCATGGATATTCTTGGAATGGGTGTTCTGATCACTGGTGACTCCGGACTCGGGAAAAGTGAACTTGGTCTCGAATTGATTTCTCGAGGCCATGGTTTGGTAGCTGATGATGCCGTTGATTTCGCAAGACTCGGTGCTGACTATATTGAAGGAAGGTGTCCACCCATACTCAGAGACTTATTGGAAGTTCGGGGCTTAGGTCTATTGGATATTAGAACTATTTTTGGCGAAACAGCTGTTCGTCGTCGCATGAAGCTGAAATTAATCGTACAACTTGTTCGTCGAAACGATGGCGAGTTTGAGCGTCTGCCAATTGATGGGCAGTCAATCGATGTACTCGGCCTACAAATCCGTAGCGTAAAAATTCAGGTTGCAGCCGGTCGAAACTTAGCGGTTTTAGTTGAAGCAGCTGTTCGCAATACGATTCTTCAGTTGCGCGGCATTGACACACTCAAAGAATTTATGGAACGTCAGCGCAAACTCATGAATGCTGATGACAACAACAAATCACAGAGTCGCTTGTTATAACGATGCGTATTTTTATCATTACTGGTATTTCCGGCTCCGGCAAATCTGTTGCTCTCAACGCGCTTGAAGATGCCGGCTATGACTGTGTTGATAACTTACCCGTTGATTTCATCCAAGACCTGGTTCAATCGCTAGATTCTCAAGGTCGCGAAAAATTAGCCATTGCAGTAGATGCAAGACGCGGCCACTCCATTAAAGAGCTACCCGAGATCATTGAGCAACTCAAAAAAGATAATGATGTTCGTGTTTTATTTCTAAATGCCAGCACAGAAACACTTGTCCAGCGCTACTCGGAAACACGTCGCCGCCATCCTCTATCCAAAAGTGATGACAACAGGGCGCCTCAAGTTGCATTAATTGATGCCATTGAAAAAGATCGAGCACTTTTATCTGAGTTAGCAGAAACTGCTCACAACATTGATACAAGTCATATTAAAGCTCACACACTAAGATCGTGGATTCAGGATCTTTTAAAAGATGAGCGCCCTGGCCTCACAATGCTTTTTGAATCTTTTGGCTTTAAGCACGGCGTACCAAGAGATGCTGATTTGGTTTTTGATGTTCGCTGCCTTCCCAACCCTCATTACGATCCAACGCTAAGAGCATTAACCGGCAATGATCCTGAGGTTGCTAACTTTTTAAGGGAGCACCCAGAGGTTCAAGCAATGGGGGATGATATACGTCGATTTATAGAAACTTGGCTGCCTAAATACCAAGCAGACCGACGCAGCTATTTAACAATCGCTATTGGTTGTACGGGCGGACAACACCGTTCCGTCTATTTATCTAACTGTCTTTTTGATTATTTTTTAAAGCGCACCCAAGCAACGGGGGATGCGGCACTTCACCTTCTCAAGCGCCATCGCGAGCTAGATTCAAATCCTTCAAAAATAATTTGACAGGCGTCGGTAGACCCAACTTGTCAAGCTCAGCAAAACCAACCCAGGATAAGTGATCCCCCATTTTGGGAAGCTTCTTTTTAAGCGCCACTAGCTTTGGCTGAATTGTTAACTTTCGATGGCTTAAAAGATGTTGAATAGGTTTGCCATCTAAGATATCTGAGCCGACTGGCAAGCTGAGCTCCTCAGGAAAACTCCAAAGACCGGCCCATATGCCTTGATGCGCTCTTTTTTCCAAAAGTACTTTGCCATCGCGAACAACAACCCACCAATTCATATCCACTTTTGAAACTTTCACTTTTCTAATTTTTAGCGGTATGTTTTGAATGATGTTTAATTTCTTGGCCTGACATGCATTTAAAAATGGGCACGTCATACTACCTTTAACTGAACAGGCTGGATTAGATTGCGTACAACAAGTTGCACCAAAATCCATCAAACCTTGGGTGTACGTTATTAAATCCTCAGATGAATCGGGCAAAAGAGTTTCAGCATGCGCCCACAACTCCTTGACAGCAGCACTCTTACTTAAGTCGTCTTGTACACCCCAGACTCTTGCCAGTACGCGTTTAACGTTACCATCCAAAATGGCAGCCGATTTTCCATAGGCAAAAACAGCAATGGCTGCAGCAGTTGATCGACCAATTCCTGGCAAGGACTCCAATTGCTCTGGATCACTTGGAAATATGCCATCAAACTGATTCATAACAACCTGAGCGCACTTGTGCAGATTCCTTGCGCGAGTGTAATAGCCCATCCCACTCCATTCAGCCAATACATCATCAACGCTGGCAGAAGCCAAATCATCAACGGTTGGAAAACGCTCAAGGAAAGCTTGATAGCGCTCAATAACTGTCGTCACTTGCGTTTGCTGCAACATCACCTCGGATAACCAAACGCGATAAGCGGTTCGATTAAGCTGCCAAGGCAAATGATGTCGACCCTGCTTTTTTTGCCAAGCGATTAATTTCGGAGTGAAGCGCTCTACGTTAATGAAATTCATTATTTCTTTTGACACGTCGAACAGAAATAAGTTGATCGTTGTCCTTGCACAATTTGTTTAATCGGATTTTTACAAACTCGACACGGCAAAGTGGCACGATCATAAACTTTGGTTTGCAACATAAAGTGTCCTGGATCACCGTGACTGTCAACAAAATCTTTTAGGCTACTGCCACCAGCTTTAATCGCTTTACTGAGTGTTTCCTTAATTGCTATCGCAAGCTTTTTAGCTCTTGGCAAAGTTAACTTTCCAGCTGGCATTTCAGGATGAATTCCAGCTGAAAATAAACTCTCAGAACAATAGATATTCCCAACGCCAACAACTGCTTGACCAGCCAACAGCCATTGCTTAATAGCTATCTGACGCCCTTTAGCATGCCTAAATAAGTGCTGACCAGCGCACTCCTCATTAAACTCTTCTGAGAATGGTTCAACACCCAATTTAGCAATCAGAGGATGTTTTTCAATTTCACCACTTTCATCACTGGCCCAGAGCACTGCCCCAAACTTCCTGGGATCATGTAATCGCAAAACTTGTTTTCCAAACAAAATCTCCACGCGATCATGCTTTTTCAACTCATCATTTGGCTTTAATAAACGCAAAACACCGGTCATACCAAGGTGAATGATCAAATGCCCCTCGTCCATCCTAAAAAGCAAGTACTTCCCCCGCCGCTTAATTTGAGCCACTTTTTGACCCAATAAGATTTCTTCAAGATTTTTAGGTACAGGCCACCTTAAACGCCCATCATGAATCCGGACGCCAGTAATAGCTTTCCCTTGAATAAAGGGCTCTATTCCTTGTTTGGTAACTTCGACTTCGGGCAATTCTGGCATATCGTAATTGTAGGCTGTGAGATTAGAATGTGCTTATGACAAATAAATTGAAATTTTGGGTGGGTGCCGCTCTTTTAGCCATAAGCACTCATGGCTTAGCAGCCAATGGCAATAGCTCCGAGAGCTTAACTGCCGAGCAAATGTTCCAGGTACTAGCGTCAGAAATCGGCCTGCAACGGGGAGAAGCTGGCATTGCCTACCAAACCTATATTGGAATGGCCAGGAATAACCGTGATGCTCGGCTTGCTCAAAGAGCCATGGAGATAGCTATCGCAGCAAACTCTCCAAGCTTAGCTTTGGATGCGGCACGTCTATGGGACGAACTTGATCCTAAAGAAGCAAAAAGCATTTTTAGTACCTTACTCATGATCAACCAACGCTGGTCTGAAAGCGTTGCCCCTGCCCAAGCTCAACTAAAGAACCTTAAAACTTTAAGTGAAAAAGAAAAGTTGATGAACTCCTGGCGCCCTTTGGTTGCCAGATCTCAAGATGAGGATGCAGGCTTGATTGCTTTTTATCAAATCACGCGTAGCAGCATCACTCAAATTAACGATGACGAAATTCTTTACTTCTTCTCACTTGCCGCAGAAAAAGCAAAACAATTTAATGAGATGGAGGAAACTCTCAAGCGTCTGATCAAAAAAAACCCAAATAATAAAAGCGCACTCAATGCACTCGGTTACTCCTATGCAGACAGAGGCATTAAATTAAACGAAGCCGCCGTATTGCTAGAAAAAGCTCAGAAGCTTGCTCCTGACGATATGATGATTTTAGATAGTGTTGCTTGGGTCAACTATAAATTAGGAAAAAAAGAGCTTGCTGTACAACAACTTCAAAAGGCATTCGACATACAAACAGAGTCTGAAATTGGGGCGCATCTTGGAGAAGTTTTATGGGTATCCTCTAACAAAGAAGCCGCAGACATTGTTTGGCGTAAAGCAGAATCAATTGATGCCAACAATAAAACCCTTAAAGAAACTCTTGAGCGCCTGTGGCCTGATCGCGTTCCCAAAGCCCCTTTGAACGGTACCCAACAGCTATGGGATGGCCGGTTTGGAGTCAAGATCACGGGTCAAAAATCGAATGATGGTGGTAGTGGTGGCTTCAGCTTATCGCATGATGGTCAAACAGATATTCTTGATATTAGAAATCCGTTGGGTGGCTCACTAGCAAAAATTACCATTACTGCTTCTGGCGCCAAACTAGAAGATGGTGCCAAAGTATTTGAAGCTCATGATGCAGATGCATTACTTCAAAATTATTTGGGCCTACCTCTTCCAGCAAGAGGTCTATCCTACTGGCTAAATGGTCAAGCTCGAGTCGGGTCTTCAGCGAGAATTGAGCGAGATAAGCTTCATCGAACCATAAAAATGATTCAAGATGGTTGGTTCATGGACTTTTCTTGGAACGAGAAAAATCAACTTGAAAAATTGGACTTGGAGCGTCAAACAGCAAATGGACCAATTGTCATCAAACTTATTTTTGAGCCTGTTGATAACTAAACCATGATGGCAACAATGCAGCTTCTTGCTCCAGCAAAAATTAACCTATTTCTGCACGTCACCGGTCAGAGGTCGGATGGCTACCACTTGCTCCAGACTGTATTTCAGTTAATTGACTTATCAGATGAAGTGACCCTTCATAAAACCGAGGATGGTCAGATCACCAGGCTCAGTGGCGCTCAAAATATTCCTGCAGAGCAAGATTTAGTCATTCGAGCTGCAAAACTCCTTCAAAGTAAGACTCAAACTAACTTTGGGTGCACGATTGAATTAAAGAAAAAAATCCCAATGGGTGCCGGTCTTGGAGGTGGGTCTTCGGATGCTGCCAGCGTCTTGTGGGGCTTAAATGAGCTTTGGGAAACCGGCTTTAGCCGGCAGGAATTGATGACTTTGGGTTTGCAGCTTGGTGCCGATATACCCTTCTTTCTATTAGGTAAAAACGCCTTTGCTGAAGGGGTTGGGGAGGTTTTACAACCCTTAGAACTCTCTGAAAAAACGGTATTTGTTATTTACCCTCAAACCCATATCCCGACTGTAGATGTCTTTAAATCACCGGATTTGACGAGAAATCACCCAACCGTTACAATCTCAGACTTTATTGAATCACCTATTCAAGAACAGTTTGGCTGTAATGATTGTGAAAAGGTAGTGGTTCAAAAGTATCAGGCAGTTGCAGATGCAATTGAGTGGTTACGCCAAAAGGCTCCTTTATCGAGCCCAAGGATGTCAGGATCAGGTAGCAGCGTATTTGCTATAGTTGACCCTGATCTAGCCATTCAACTGTCAAAACAGCTGCCTCATCAGTGGCTAGGATTTGTTACACAGGGGCTTCATCAGCACCCGTCATACGAACCCAGTTCATAGGAGTAGATGCGAGAGGGGAGTCGCCAAGTTGGTTAAGGCACCGGATTTTGATTCCGGCATGCGAAGGTTCGAATCCTTCTTCCCCTGCCAACACTTAGATGTCGCATAATCCAAATACTCATCCAAAAAATATCAAATATGACACGAGGCTCCATGCATCCTGAAACCATGATGGTTTTTACTGGTAACGCCAATCCTGCACTAGCCAAGGCTGTAGCAGATCATCTTAAATTGCCACTAGGCAAAGCTGAGGTGGGTCGCTTCTCCGATGGAGAAATCCAAGTAGAAATCCAAGAAAACGTCCGTGGAAAACACGTTGTTGTTCTGCAGTCCACATGTGCTCCAGCTAACGATAACTTAATGGAGCTCATGATTATGGTAGACGCTCTTAAACGAGCCTCTGCCGGAAGAATTACCGCAGTGATCCCTTACTTTGGATATGCACGCCAAGACAGAAGACCTCGCTCAGCTCGAGTAGCTATATCAGCCAGGCTAGTGGCTAACATGCTGCAGCAAGTTGCAGGTGTAGACCGTGTTTTAACCATGGATCTTCACGCAGACCAGATCCAGGGGTTCTTTGATATCCCCGTGGATAATATTTACGCTTCCCCTATCCTTTTGACAGACCTTCAGTCTAAAAAAGGTCCTGATTTACTCGTTGTTTCACCAGACGTTGGTGGCGTTGTTCGAGCAAGAGCCCTAGCCAAACAACTAGGCTGTGACTTGGCTATTATTGATAAGCGCCGTCCTAAAGCTAACGTTTCTGAAGTGATGCACGTTATTGGTGAAGTCGATGGTCGTCACTGTGTGATTATGGATGACATGATTGATACAGGCGGCACTCTTTGCAAGGCTGCTCAAGTACTCAAGGAGCGCGGCGCCAAAAGTGTTGTTGCTTACTGTACCCACCCTGTTTTATCAGGTGGTGCTGTGGGTCGTATCGCTGAATCAGCTCTTGATGAGGTCGTGGTCACCGATACCATCCCCCTTAATGAAGAAGCTAAAAAACTTAGCAAAATCAGAGTCTTATCAACAGCCCCCCTACTTGCTGAGACACTTTCTCGCATTAGCACGGGCGATTCAGTGATGTCCTTATTCGCTGATTCTTGATTTTTTATTGTTTTTCAAGCTTTTAAGCTAAAATAGAAGGCTTTCCTAGTTGGTCGCGATTAGGAAAGCTTTTAATTTATTTATATTGGAGTTCATATGAAAGTTGTCGCTTACGAACGTAGCGTACAGGGAACTGGTGCGAGCCGCCGCCTGCGCATCACTGGCAAAACGCCTGGTGTTATTTATGGTGGTACAGAAGCCCCTCAAGCTATTGAGTTAGATCACAATGCTCTTTTTCACGCTTTGCGTAAAGAAGCATTCCACTCATCAATTTTGGATATTGAAATTGCTGGCAAGAGTCAAAAGGCTCTGCTTCGTGATTATCAAATGCATCCATTCAAGCCGTTGGTTCTTCACATCGACTTCCAACGCGTTGATGCTAAACAAAAAATTCACGTTAAAGTGCCTTTGCACTTTGTAAATGCTGAAATTGCACCTGCTGTTAAGTTAGGTGGCGCATTGATCAGCCATATTGCAACTGAAATTGAAGTTAGCTGTCTCCCTGCAGACTTGCCAGAATTCATTCAAGTTGATTTGGGTAAGATTGAAGTGGGTCACTCTGTTCACGTTAAAGATATTCCTTTACCAAAAGGTGTTGCACTTGTATCTCACCTTGAACAAGAAAACCCAGTTGTTGCTAATGCTCGTGTTCCTTCTGCTAAAGCTGAAGTGGAAACAGCAGCACCAGCTGCAGCTCCTGCAGCAGCACCAGCTGCTAAAGAGGAAAAGAAGTAATTCCTTAGCGCTTACAAAAACCCGCGCATGCGCGGGTTTTTTTTCGAATCAAATTTAGTCTAAAGTAGCACTATGTTTAAATTAATTGTTGGGTTGGGTAACCCCGGATCAAAGCACGAGAAAGATCGTCACAATGCCGGCTTCTGGCTTGTTGATGAGTTAGCTCGACTATTCCAAGGCCAATGGCAAGAAGATTCAAAATTTCATGGTGCATTAGCCAAAATTAAATTGGGCTCCGATGATATCTACCTACTGAAACCCAATACATTCATGAATCGTAGTGGGCAAGCTGTTGGGGCACTTTGTAAATTTCATAAAATTGACTCTAAGTCGATCTTGGTTGTTCATGATGAATTAGATTTGAAGGCCGGTGTAGCTCGGCTGAAATACGCAGGGGGGCTAGGCGGCCATAACGGCTTAAAAGACATCAGTGCGCATTTGGGTACCAATGATTACTGGAGACTTCGCTTAGGCATTGGTCACCCACGAGACAGCGAAGAGGGGAGGAAAAACCTGGATGTCGCTGATTATGTTTTGAAAAAACCAAGACTCGAAGAACAAATTGATATTGATAGAGCCCTATCTGTTTTTATTAAACAGATTCCTAAAATAGCTGCTGGCGATATCGCTACGGCAACCATGGAACTGCACAGCAATACTTAATCGACAGCTACCTTACCGGTTAGCTTTTTATATTTTTCTTTTAGTTGATCTTTGGTCTCAATATGGTCGGGGTGCAATGGAATGCAATCTACCGGGCAGACCTGGCGGCACTGAGGAACATCATAGTGCCCTACGCATTCGGTACATAAGTCATGATTAATGATGTAGATCTCAGCCCCCATATGGATCGCATCATTGGGGCATTCTGGTTCACAAACATCACAATTGATGCACTCATCTGTAATCATCAACGCCATGACTAAATTCCTAAACTCTTTAAATCTTCTTGGACAACCATTTTTCAACAGATGGGAAAACAAATTTACTCACATCACCACCTAACAAAGCAATCTCTCGAACAAAAGTTCCAGAGATAAATTGATATTGATCCGATGGTGTTAAAAATAGAGTTTCTACATCGGGCAGCAAATACCTGTTCATACCTGCCATTTGAAACTCATATTCAAAATCAGAAACTGCTCGCAACCCTCGAACAATCACTCTCGCATTATTTTTTCTAACGAAGTCCTTCAATAGTCCGCTAAAACCTTCTACGCGAACATTGCCATAATGACCTAGCACTTCTTTTGCAATTTCAATCCGCTCTTCTAAATTGAAAATCGGATTTTTGTTCTTGCTATCAGCAACGCCAATAACCACCTCGTCAAAAATTGAAGAGGCTCTTCGCACGAGGTCTTCATGACCACGCGTAAATGGATCAAATGTTCCTGGATAAACAGCTACAACCATAATTCTCTCCGACTTTTTAGCTTTACTAATTTTTATAGATTTAAGCGCCACACAGCTAGTTTATAACGGTTTAGGAGCTAATAGGCTTCCAATTGCCATTCCTGAGCGAATGGTGCGCTGAACACTCCATAAATGACCAAATTCAGGGCTTTCTTTTAGAATTTCTTCAGGATTAATTGATTTAGGGTGCTCTATATAAATAAATGCCCCTTGATTTCTTTTGGTGATTCTGACCGCTAACTTTAGAGCTTTAAAAAATAAACTTTCATCAGCAAAAGGAGGGTCAATAAACGTAATATCGAATACATCTTCTAATAAGCCTGCGGCATAACTAGTTGCATCGACTTTCAGGATCTCAATTGAACCCAGTCCATCAGCCCGCCCAAGATGATCTTTGTTTTTTTTAAGTGTTTCTATAGCTTTGGGAGATAGCTCCAACATTTGCACTGATTTAGCCCCGCGAGAAATAGCTTCAAACCCTAAAGCTCCCGTTCCAGCAAACATATCAAGACAAGCAAGGCCATCTAAACGTTGTCCCAAACAATTAAATAAAGTCTCTCGGGTTCTATCTGCTGTTGGCCTTAAACCGGGAAGGTCGGCCACTTGAATGTATCGACCCCGCCACTCACCACCAATAATTCTTACCTTACCTAGACTCATGGTGCCCCGACAACAACCGTGACCAACTTATCAATATCCAAGTTCTTTTTATACGCAGCAATCACCTGCTCTCGAGTAACGGCGCGCATTTGGGTAGTCCAAGTTTCCAAGGTATCCAGAGGAAGATCGTTCCATGCAATGCTAGCAACGTTGTCCAAAATCTTTCTATTACTATCAATGCGCAATGGAAAGCCATTAATTAAGTTGTTTTTAGCTGCCTCTATTTCAGACTCAGTTGGTCCAGCATCAATAAAATCAGCAATTGTTTTTTTCATAACATCAACGGCCAGCTCCGCTTGATCTTTCTTCGTTTGCATGCCGGCAACAAAGGGGCCCACTTGTCGACCTGGAGCAATGTAACTATAGACACTGTATGCCAAGCCTCTTTTCTCGCGAACCTCTTTCATCAACCTAGAAACAAACCCACCACCACCTAAAACATAATTACCTAACAACATAGGGAAGTAATCAGGATCCTTTCTAGTAATAGTAGGCATCCCAATTGATATGTGGGCCTGTTGCGCAGCATGAGGAATTTTTATAACGTTTTGATCTGGAGATTTTTTTTCAAACAATTTCACCTCCGGTGCCTGAGTTAGCACCTTGGCTTTTTTAGGCAAGCTTGACATCAGGCGATCAATTAATTGGTCAGCATCTTCACGACCAATGTCGCCAACAATGGTTATTTTTGCATCTTGCACCGCATATCTAGATTTGTAGAACTCCTGGATGTCAGCTGCCGCAATAGACTGTACCGTCTCTACTGTTGCCTCTTTTCCAAATGGATGACCTCCATATATTTGACGGTCAAATTCTTTGCTTAAGATAAATTCTGGCTTTAAGTTTGACTCTTTAATAGCAGCAATGGCTCGAGACTTTTCTCTCATTAAAATATTTTGATCAAACAAAGGGGCTTTTAATATTTCAGATGCCAACTTGACCAATGCGTCACGACGCTGCACATCACTCAAAGTCCTCAAACGCATACTAGCTTTTTCGGCACCCGCACTAAAACTTAAACTTGCGCCTAAACTTGCTAATTGATCAGAAATATCCGCCTCTGAAACAAGGCGCCCATTCACTTTAGAACCCTTATCAATTAGAGTGGCAGTCATAGAAGCTAATCCTAATTTCTTATCAGGATCTCCAACCGCTCCCGCAAACCAATCAACTTGAACATCCAGCATCGGAATTGTTTTAGCTTCAACCAAATAAACTTGAGCGCCATTTGAGTGGGTCCAGTGCTGAATAGGAATGCCCGCGAAAGCTGAAATAGGCAATAAGGCACAAAGGACCAGATATATATATTTTTTCATATCAATGCCTCATCCCAGAAACAGTTGCTTGGCTCTTTTTTTGAGCACTCAAGGGCTGAGGATCTAACACTACGATCGTTAACTGATCATCAACCAAATACTTTTCAATAACAGCTTGAATATCTTTTGATTGAACTTTTTGAATATTCTCAATGACCTTATCCAAATGCCTCCAAGAAATGCCCTCCATCTCAGACATACCAATTTCCATGGCCTGAGCAAATATAGAGTCTCTCTTATAAATCTGTGATGACAATAGTTGGGACTTAACCCTATTTAGCTCTAACTCAGTCACCCCTTTGTTTTTAATTTCAAGAATAATTTTTCTGATATTTTTTTCAAGAACATCAAGATTTGTATTTTTAGTGGGAGAAGCGCTGATTGAGAATAACTGAGGACCCCGACCCTTTAAGTCATAGGAGGAGCTAACGCTATTAGCCATTCTCTGATCTCTTACCAAACTTCTATTTAATCTGGAATTAGAGTGGCCATCCAATATGGCTGACAAGACGCTGAGGGCATATGGCTCGACATAATCAAGGTCTTGAGAGCCTAGTTTAGGAGCCTTCCAAGCCATATGGATATCTGAATTTTCTGCTGGAACCTTGACGTTAATCTTTTTGAATCCAATTTGTGGAATTTCAATTTGAGGCTTACGCTCTGGAATTTTTTTTGCTGCAATATTGCCATAATATTTTTGAGCTAATGCCAAAACCTCGCTAGGCACCACATCTCCAACCACAATCAAAACAGCATTGTTTGGTGCATACCAGGCTTGGTACCAATCAAGCGCATCTTGGTAGCTTAGATTTTTTAAATCATCCATCCAGCCAATAATGGGATTTCTATAGGGTGAATTAGCGTAAGCGGCTGCCATTAATTGCTCATATACAACAGCATGAGAGTTATCATCCGTTCTTAATCGACGCTCCTCCATTACCACTTGGATTTCTTTTGCAAACTCTTCTGGTGAAATTCGAAGATTAGCCATTCGATCTGCTTCAAGAGCCATCATCTTAGATAAATGACTTTTTTCTATTTGTTGAAAATATGCAGTGAAATCTTTGCTTGTGAACGCGTTATCTCTTCCACCCACTTCAGCTACCTTTTTAGAAAATTCACCAGGCTTGAGATTTTTAGTGCCTTTAAACATCATGTGCTCCAACACATGTGCAACGCCGGTCTTGCCGTTAACCTCATCGATTGAACCAGCTCTATACCAAACCATGTGGGCAATTGTTGGTGCTCGATGATCCTCTTTAACGATGATTTTCAGACCATTTTTGAGTTGATACTCATGAGTGTCCTGCTGTTTTTGTTTTTGCGCAAAGACTGGAAAGCTAATAGCAACCATCGCTGCCACTAAAAAAAATGGGAGTCGGGTCGTCAGGGTTGTTAATATGTTCATAATTATTTAATTGTATCGGTCATGTTCGGATTACGTAAAACCCTATCAAGCTTATTCTCTTGGCAAAAAGTTGATGAAGAATGGTATGAATCCCTAGAAGAAGCTCTTCTTTTGGGGGATGTTGGTATGAATGCCACGCAAAAGCTAATCAAAGAATTAAGGATTGAGGCTAAAAAGCAAAAAACTGAATCGGTTGAAGACCTGAAAGTCATTCTTGCAAAACTGGTTGAAGATCTTCTTTCTAAGCTTGAACGACCATCCAACCCACTCTCTACAGTTTTACATAAAACAACTGTTCCTGCTGTGTGGTTGATTGTGGGGGTTAACGGCGCAGGCAAAACAACGAGTATTGGCAAAATATGCCACCTTTTTCAAGGTCAAGGCAAACAAGTTCTTCTTGGGGCCGGAGATACCTTTCGTGCGGCAGCTCGTGAACAGTTAATGGCCTGGGGCGAGAAGAACCAAGTGGCTGTTATCACCCAAGAAAGTGGTGATGCGGGCGCTGTGGCTCATGATGCAGTTCAAGCTGGGCTTTCACGCCAAATGGATGTCGTGATCATCGATACAGCTGGCAGACTTTCCACCCAAGCCCACCTCATGGATGAGCTTAAAAAGGTGAAACGAGTCATCACCAAAGCCCAACCAGATGCTCCACATGAAACTGTGCTTGTAATTGATGGTAACACGGGTCAAAACGGACTCTCTCAAGTCAAAGCCTTTCATGAAGCCTTGGGCTTATCTGCCATTATTGTGACCAAGCTTGATGGCACAGCAAAAGGTGGCATCCTATGCGCTATTGCTGAGGAAATTCCTGAAAACACACCTAGCGTTCTAGCTATAGGCCTTGGCGAACAGCTATCTGATTTAAAGCCTTTTAACGCAGCTGATTTCGCCAAATCATTGATTCCATAAAAATTTAAAACCATATAAATCATGGGTTTATAATGGGATTAGCACTCTAAACGGATGAGTGCTAATATATATCTATGACAAACATAAATGCCATGATTCCAACACAGTTAAATGTGGGCAGCCTAGATGCCTATATTTCTAGTGTTAATCGACTTCCAATGCTGAGCGCAGCGGAAGAGGTACGTCTTGCCCGCGAATTTCGAGATCTTGAAAATTTAGATGCCGCCAAAACTTTGGTGATGTCTCACTTGAGATTGGTTGTTTCAATAGCACGCCAATATCTAGGCTATGGCTTGCCTCATGCTGATTTGATTCAAGAAGGCAATATTGGCCTGATGAAGGCTGTGAAACGTTACGATCCTGAGCAAGGCACACGTTTAGTAACTTATTCCATTCACTGGATTAAAGCTGAGATTCATGAATACATTCTCAAAAATTGGAGAATGGTAAAGATTGCTACAACTAAAGCCCACAGAAAGCTTTTCTTTAATTTGAGAAGTAACAAGCCAAGCTTAAATGCTCTATCTCCAAATGAAATTAAACATCTTGCTACGGCCTTAGATGTTCGCCAAGAAGATGTTCGGGAAATGGAAAAGCGTCTTGCTGGTGGCGACATGGCCATTGAGGCTCACGACACCTCTGATGAGGATAGTTTCGCACCCATTAACTGGCTATCCGATGATCGATACGAGCCATCGCAAGTATTAGCCAAAGAAGCACAAGATGAACTTCAAGGCCCCGGCATTGAAAGAGCACTTGCGACCCTTGATGAGCGAAGCAGAAAAATTATTTCGGCACGCTGGTTAAATGTTTCAGATGATGGATCTGGCGCAAGCACCTTGCACGAGTTAGCCGCTGAGCTGAATGTGTCTGCAGAACGCATTCGACAAATTGAAGCTGCTGCACTTAAAAAGATGAAATTAGCTCTTACTAATTAATCCATCCAACAACTTGGGCTAAAGCCCAAGCGCCCCACATTACTTCAATAATTTAGCCAAGTCTTCAGCAATAGGCTTAGGGCCCTGTTGGTGCTTCAAGAATAAGCGCAACGTTCCTTTGGTATCAAAAACATAGCTACCTGCCGTGTGATCAATCGTGTAGCTAGTTGCAGACTTTCCTGGAACTTTGCTATAAAAAACTTTAAAGTCTTTCGTTACTTTCTCTAAGTCTGCGGCACTAGCTGGTCTCATACCAAGGAATCTTGAGTCAAATGATGGGACATATTGAGATAACAATTCTTGAGTATCTCGTTCCGGATCAACAGTCACAAAAACTACTTGTACACGACTAGCATCTTCGCCAAGCAAGCTCATAACACCCTGCATTTCAGTCATGGTTGTTGGGCAGACATCTGGGCATTGCGTATAGCCAAAGAACATCACCAACAACTTACCCTTAAAGTCAGACAGCTGCCTTTGTTGGCCATGATGATCAACTAATTTGAAATCTGTGCCAAATGCTTTACTACCAGTAATGTCCACATTATTGAATTTAATCGCACCATCAGAACATGCAGCAAGAATAGTTGCCAAACATAAAGTAGCCAGTGTTTTAGCAACTCTTGAAAAAGATAGTGATTTCATATTTATAAATAATGGTCAATTAATAAGGCCGCAAATAATAGCGACAAATAAATGATAGAGAATCTAAAAGTTTTCTTAGCTAACTCATCACTGTAATTTTTATATAAAGCTATGGCATAGGCTAAGAACATAAATCCTAAAATCAAGGCGCTAACTAAATAAAAGTAACCACTCATTTGATAAATAAATGGCAGAATCGTTGCAGCTATTAGAATCAGCGTGTACAAAAGGATATGCAACAACGTAAAGCGTTCACCATGGGTCACCGGCAACATAGGCAAACCTGACTGCTTATAGTCTTCTCGACGATATAGCGCTAAAGCCCAAAAGTGCGGTGGCGTCCAAGTAAAAATAATTAGAACCAGCAACCAAGCTTCCGCTGGAAAACTATTGGATACCGCTGCCCATCCTAAAGCAGGGGGCATTGCTCCGGACAACCCACCAATAACAATATTTTGAGGCGTCGCAGGCTTTAACAAAAGCGTGTAAATAATCGCATAACCAATGAATGTCGCAGCAGTTGCCCACATGGTTAAAGGGTTTGCAAAAAACCAGAGCAATGCCATTCCCAGGGAACCAATAACAAGCGCAAAAATGATAATTTGCAAATCAGTCAGTTCGCCAGTTGCGGAAGGACGCCAAGCTGTTCTGCGCATCTTGGCATCCACTTTTTGCTCAACCAAACAATTGACCGCAAATGCTGCTCCTGCCAACAACCAAATACCAATCGAGCCTCCGATCAGAACCCTCCATGGCACCATGCCAGGTGTCGCTAAGAACATGCCAATAATTGCACAGAAAACGGCTAACTGCGTAACTCGTGGCTTGGTTAATGCCCAATACTGGCGCCATCTTGGCATGGTTTGAAGCTCTTGTTTAGACACGCTGGAACTCCTCGTAACGCAGAGTCAATAATCGAACTAGAACAACCACTAGACCTGCTGCACCGCCTGTATGCAAAAGTGCTGCCATCAATGGCCAATCCAAAATGATATTACTCATGCCAGTTATTAATTGTAGAAGAGCCAAACCCAGTAAAGCAAAAGACCATCGTCTTAATGCAGGGCTACCTACAATCATGGCTGTTTTTAAATTCTTAAAGCCCACCCACAATAAAATGGCGAGTGCAACGATGGCACCTGCTCGATGAGTCCAGTGAATGGCTCTTAAGGCTTCAATAGTGAGGTGATCACCATCTGCTGCCTTACCTAACTCTCTCCAAAAAACAAAGCCCTCTTGAAAGTTCATTGCAGGCATTAACTGGCCATGGCAAAGCGGAAAGTCATCACAGGCTAGAACAGCATAATTTGTACTCACCCATGCCCCTAAAAATATCTGCACAACTAATACCGTTAAAGCCAACCAAACCCACCTTCTGCCCTGCTGAGTTTGTTTAGTTAAATACTGAGACTCGTTAAAGGAGCAATCAAGTCTTGCAGTCAGATTTGATAAATAAGATAGCGAAGCTAATAAACCTAATCCCAACATCAAATGTATTGACACGATCAGCGGCTGCAACTTAAGTGTGACAGTCCATGCGCCGAAAGCCCCTTGAACACAAACTAAAAATAAAATAGCTGTTGAAACGATAGCAATTTTATTACCCATGAGCTGGCGCTTAGTCCAAGACCAAACAACCATAATAATAATTAGAAAACCCACACCCATTGCAAAGTAACGATGAAGCATTTCAATCCAAGCTTTACTGACAGTCACAGGCCCTGTTGGCATTAAAGCTTCTGCTTCACGAATATGCGCCATGGCGGCAAGTGGATTAGATGAACCATAACATCCCGGCCAATCAGGACACCCTAAACCAGAGTCGGTTAACCGAGTGAAAGCACCAAATAAAATTAAATCAAATGTGAAAAATACAGTTAATAAAACCAATCGATGAAAAGTAAAAGATCGATGACGCCACCATAAGACTAGCAGCAATAAACCGCCAATTGCCATACCAATCAAAAAGAGTTGAACCCATGCAATAAGAGACATGATTAGTTCACCTTACCGACAACATTCCACTTCAAAAGCTTTTCTAAATCTTTCGAAAATTTCTTAAAGTCAGGGGCACCTTTACTTGTATCAAAGCGCATCATTTTGTCAGCATAAGGGTCTAGCAATTGAATCGCAGAGCCAGCACTGTCCAGATTGATCCATTGATTTAGCTGCTCACTCTTTAACGGGTCTTTTGGCATTCTGATAACTCTAAACCCGGCTGATTCCATACTGTAAGCTTTTTCAATCTCAGGATGAAGAGGTGCCTGATCTGTCACTAACCAGACCAACTGAACCCTTTGGCTCTCTTTACCCATTGAAATTCGAACCTGCCTCATTAAATAAAGTAATGAAACGCACTCGTCATCTGCTTTTTGGCAACTAGCTGCGGGCCTTGCAAGCAATAAAGTCCATTTTCCTTGAAGGCTTGGCTCAATAATATTGGCGGGCAAAGTTTGTACTGGCGTAATGAGTTGACCAATATTGGTCTTACCACCTTGGGGCTTAATCACATAAAAAGTAAAATAAGATGCAATAACGGGTGATGCACAAATGAGCAGCAAAAGAATCATCTGTATGCGACCTCTCTTGGTCGCAGCATCAATTTTCTTACCTCCAGCAGCTGGAATTAATGGATCCATATTTTTATTTTCTATCAAAGCTTTTTCCTAAACAAACCACTTATTAACCAAAATATTACGGCAAGCGCCGCTAATGAAAACCACTGAAACGCATAACCTTGATGTTTTTCAACTCCAGTTGTTAGAGGAGCCCACTGACGCGACATGCCATCATTTGCATCAGATATCTCTCTTAATATAAAAGGTAGGTGAGAGATCCCTAAATAAGCTTCTTGATTTTTAATATCTAGATTTTGCTGAATTTTTACTTTTTCTGCTCCAGCAACAGGATTACCCATACTCATAACGCGGGCTGGATGCTCAAAAACCAAACCTTCAACTTGAATGACTGTCTCTGGAGTGATTAACTGAGGTAATTTTGTGAGATCTAAACCATCTCTTGGAACCCATCCTCGATTGACCCATACAACCTGCTTAGAACCTGCCAACATCAAAGGCGTCATGACATAAAAGCCAACTGTTACACCAGTCTTAGGATCTCTACCCATGGGATGCGGTCTATTTTCTAGCCAAATAGTTTTATCCGCCAAATATGTTCCCTTAGCAATCATCCGATGATGCAAGGCTTCTTCCACAGTCCATTTCTTATCATTGGCATACAGTGGCTGGCTATTCTCTTTTTTGACAACCTCAGCTGCAAGCTCAAGCTTCTGCTCCATTCGCTCAAGCTGCCAGAAACCTAAGCGCAAACCGGCCAAACATACGATCAAGGTGGCAACTGTTGCTGCTGGTCTCAATAAAATTAGTTGTCTAAACATAAAGCAATGATACGATGCATACCTATGAATTGGATTATCCCTATAGCTTTTTTATTAATTTTAGGCAGCCTTGGCTCAGCACTCTTTTTTATGATGCGAGATAAGGGTAAAAGCTCTAAAACTGTTTATTCACTGATGATCAGGATCGGTCTCTCTGTTGCCCTATTTATTGGCATTTGGATTGCTCACTCGCTTGGCTATATCCAGAGCACTGGCATCAGGGTTGCCGGTTAAATCGACACAAGTACCTCATAACCAACCTGCTTCCAACTTATTCCTCAATTAAAAAACGCCGCAACAGCGGCGTTTTTTAATGTCCTTGGAATTTACATCCAATAAACCACGATATATAAACCTAGCCACACAACGTCTACAAAGTGCCAATACCAAGCAGCACCTTCAAAAGCAAAGTGATTCTCAGGTGTGAAGTGACCCTTAATAACACGAACTAAAACGACCGCTAGCATGATAGCGCCCATCGTAACGTGGAAGCCATGGAAACCAGTCAACATGTAGAAAGTTGAGCCATACACGCCTGAGCTTAACTTTAAGTTTAAGTCGCTATAAGCATGGATGTACTCATATACCTGGAAGCACATAAAAATGGCACCCAAAGCAACTGTAGCAGCCAAACCTTGAATTACTTGCTTACGATGACCTTCACGCATAGCGTGATGAGCCCAAGTCACTGTTAAGCCAGAAGCCAATAACAATGCCGTATTGATTGTTGGGATTGGCCATGGGCCCATTGTTCTAAAGCTTTCAACCAAGCCGCTTGGGCCTGCATGAGGCCAAGTAGCAGCAAAGTCAGGCCATAATAATTTATTATCAATATCACCTAACCATGGCATAGCAATACTTCTTGCATAGAAAAGTGCTGAGAAGAAAGCTCCAAAGAACATGATTTCTGAGAAGATAAACCAAGCCATAGACCATCTGTAAGAAACGTCTACGTTCACGCTATTCATACCGCTCTCTGATTCACCAATAGCATCACCGAACCAGATATATAAAGAGGCAATCGTCCATGCAATACCAGCAAGACACAAAATCATGCCTGGCGTACTGCCGTTAACCCACAACGAAGCACCCCAACCAAATGCTAGCAAACCTAAGCTAGTAACGATTGGATGACGTGTTGGAGCCGGCACATAGTAATAAGGGGCTTTTGAAACACTGGAAGACATTCTCACTCTCCTAAAAAATCAATTCGATACAACTGCTTTGACAATCAACAACAAGATCGTCATAAAAATAATTGCGCCAAATACACCTGCTAGCACAATGTGAACAAAACTAATTGATGCCATATCTGCATCTTGACCAGAACGCTTACGAACCCCCAAAAACCCCCATAAAACAGCTCTCATCGAAATAAGAAACATAACGAAAGAACCGGGCTTTTGCTTTTGCATATTAAATCTTTGAAGGCTTACTGTTATGCTCACCAGTAATAACCTTCTGACCAGCGCCCACTTCAAAGAAGGTGTACGACAAAGTTATATTTTTAATATCCTTAGGTAAAGCAGGATCAATCACAAAAACAACTGGCATCTCACGAGACTCATTTGGCTTAAGTGTCTGCTCTTCAAAACAGAAACACTCTAATTTGGTGAAGTGCTGAGTAGACTGTTTAGGCGCATAGCTTGGGATAGCTTGCGCTGAAATAGCTCGACCTTGAGTATTTACAACTTCATAGACAACCTGAACCATTTCACCTGGATGCACTTGCATCGAGTTTTTAACAGAACGAAAGCGAAATGGTCCTTGTGTATTTGAGTCAAACTCAATAGTTATTAAGCGGCTTTCATCAACCTGTGTGTTTTTGTCAACCGCATGAACAGCTCGTGTTCCGTAGTTATTTTTGCTAGTTACAACGTTGATTCCAGTAACCTCACACAAGACTCGGTACATTGGAATTAAGGCATAGCCAAACGCAAACATCGCTGAGCTAATAACTACTAGCTTCAGCAACATTTGTCGATTGTATCTAGCGATATTAAATGCCATGCTTAACCAAACATCAATTTCTTAGTAAAGATGCCGATAAAGAAAACAATAGCCACTGTTAATAAAACCAAACCCAAGCGGCGATTGCTCGCGCTAGGATTGGCTCTATGTTGATTGTGTTGCGTCATGAAATTCCGATAGGGTTCTTAAAACCGATTACTTAACTGTCGGTGGAGTTTCAAAAGTATGGAATGGTGCAGGAGATGGGAGTGTCCACTCCAAGCCTTCCGCGCCTTCCCAAGCTTGGGCTTCTGCTTTCTTACCACCACGGTAAGTTGGCAATACAACCCATAACAAGAAATAAACCTGCATCAAACCAAAACCTAAACCACCAATAGAGGCTACTGCGTTGAAGTCAGCAAACTGAACTGGATAGTCAGCATAACGACGTGGCATACCTGCTAAACCCAAGAAGTGCATTGGGAAGAATGTTAGGTTAAAGAAAATCATTGAACCCCAGAAGTGGACCTTGCCACGGAATTCATTCACCATGAAACCAGTCCATTTTGGTGCCCAGTAGTAGAAGCCTGCATACAAAGCAAATAATGAACCAGCAACTAAAACGTAGTGGAAGTGAGCTACAACGTAGTAGGTGTCTTGAACCATGATGTCAATTGGAGCAACAGCAAGGATCAAACCAGTAAAGCCACCCATCGTGAAAACGAAGATAAAACCAATAGACCACAACATTGGTGTTTCAAAGGTCATTGAACCTTTCCACATTGTTGCAACCCAGTTAAAGATTTTTACGCCTGTTGGAACAGCAATCAACATTGTTGCGTACATGAAGAACAGCTGGCCAGTTACTGGCATACCTGTTGCAAACATGTGGTGAGCCCAAACGATGAATGACAAGATCGCAATCGATCCAGTTGCATAAACCATTGAGCTGTAACCGAATAAACGTTTACGAGCAAATGTAGGAATCACTTCGCTGATGATGCCGAACGCTGGCAAGATCATGATGTAAACCTCTGGGTGTCCAAAGAACCAGAAAATATGTTGATACATAACTGGATCACCACCACCAGCCGCTGAGAAGAAGCTTGTACCGAAATGACGATCTGTTAGAACCATCGTGATCGCGCCAGCCAAAACAGGCATAACAGCAATCAATAAGTAAGCAGTAATTAACCAAGTCCAGCAGAACATTGGCATCTTCATCAAAGTCATGCCAGGAGCGCGCATGTTAAGAATAGTTACGATAATGTTGATTGAACCCATGATGGATGAAGCACCCATTAAATGGATGGCGAAAATAGCCATGTCCATACCAGGGCCCATCTGAACAGATAACGGAGCATACAAAGTCCAACCAGCTGCTGTTGCGCCGCCTGGCACAAAGAAAGAAGATAACAGCAAGCTTGCTGCTACTGGCATGATCCAGAAACTAAAGTTATTCATACGAGCAAACGCCATATCTGAGGCGCCCACCTGCATTGGAATCATGTAGTTAGCAAAGCCTACGAAGGCCGGCATGATCGCGCCGAAAACCATCACCAAACCGTGCAAGGTTGTTAATTGGTTAAATAGTTCCGGACGAATGAACTGCAAACCCGGTTGGAACAATTCCAAACGGATTAAAAGAGCCATCACGCCACCAGCCATTAAGCTGACGAAAGAGAAGATTAAGTACAGAGTACCAATATCTTTATGGTTTGTAGCGTATAACCAACGACGCCATCCATGTGGATGGTCGTGTGCGTGATCATCATGATGATCGTGTGCGTGGCTTACTGTGCTCATATTTACTCCAATTACCTAGTATGTATAGTTTCTTAATTAATTATTTAGCTGCACGTGCAGTTGTGAAATCTTTTGGCTGAATCAACTCACCAGTTTTATTACCCCACGCATTGCGTGTGTAAGTCATCACCGCTGCTAGTTCAACATCATTCAAATGAGACCACTTAGGCATTGCATTTTTGCCATTTAAAAGTATTTTGTATTGACCGTCTTTAGGCCCAGTTACAACCTTTGAACCGACCAATGCAGGGAAAGCTCCGGCGCCTTGACCATTTGGTTGGTGACAAGCAGCGCAGTTGGCCGCATAAACTTTTTCACCACGTTGCTTAAGCTCATCCATTGTGTATGTCTTAGCAGGATCATCCGCTAAGGCAGCCATCTGTTGTTTTTTCTCTGCAGCCCAAGTAGTGTACTCAGCATCAGTTACCACTTTTACAACGATTGGCATGAATGCGTGCTCTTTACCGCACAACTCAGAACATTGACCACGATATGTTCCAACCTTCTCAGCACGGAACCATGTATCACGAACGAAACCAGGAATAGCATCTTGCTTAACGCCAAATGCCGGAATAGTCCAAGAGTGAATTACATCATTAGCTGTTGTCACCATACGGATCTTTTTACCAACGGGTACAACCATCTCGTTATCAACTTCCATCAAGTAGGTATCGCTCTTTTCTGCTTGATTGTTAATTTGCTCACGTGTTGTTGTTAAAGTCTGCATGAATGAAATACCTTCACCCTCGCCTTTAATATAGTCGTAGCCCCACTTCCATTGATAACCAGTTACTTTAATGGTCAAGTCTGCATTAGTTGTATCTTTCATAGCAACAACAGTCTTTGTTGCTGGCAATGCCATACCAATAACAATTAACAATGGCACTACTGTCCAAATAATCTCAACAGTTGTGCTTTCATGGAAACTCGCTGATTTGTGACCTAGTGACTTACGGTGTTTGTAGATGGAGTAAAACATCACGCCAAAAACTGCAACAAATATCACTAAACAAATAGCTAACATCATCCAATGCAAAACAGCAACTTCTTCTGCCACCTTAGTTGCAGGTGTTTGAAGATTCAACTGAAAGCGTGAAGGACCGCCAGGCATGTCATTAATAGCTAATACTAAGTTGCTGTGCAGTAAGCCAATAAAGCCTAGTGCCAAACCGGCTAATGATGTGGGTTGTTTCATCTTATTTTCCGTTAATTAAATTCTTGTATCTGAAGTGCACAAAAGGCATGCTCGAACTTGCATGATTATATTTGGTGAATTTGATCTAACGCAATAAATTACTGATTTTTACAGGACTTATGACACAACAAATTATATAACGCTGTATGTGAGCGCTTGCTTACCTATGTTTTTTGCCTAACAATTTGGTCTATATCGATAGTAGCCACTCCCATTGTCGACCTAGACAAGCGCTGCTTCGGAGTCCAGGCATGGCCATAGACCACCTCTAATGTCAGTTGCAATGGGTTTGTAAATCCATCAACGCCCAAACCATTGATTTGCTCACTCACCCCAAATCCCAATTCAACGGCATCTTTAAACAACAATTCAGCGTTATCGTATTCCAAGGTGATGTATTCCATATCCATCACAGGCTCAGCAAATCCAGATTGAGATAGCGCATCACCGACATCGTGCATATCCCAAGTGCTTGGCAATGCATGATCCAAGCATCCCATTGTGCGCAATTCTTTTGCCGTATCAGGACCTAAATAACTGAACATCAAAAGTGATTCTGGTTTCAGCAATCTTTCCCATGCCTTGATCAACTCTTCAGGGCTTGAATGATGCTGAAGCTCTAAGTTAGACCAAACCAAATCTATGGCATGCTGGCATACAACATCATCGAGCGACACAAACTTCAATGTTGGTCGCTTTAAGATCTGAGAAATTAAGTTTGTTAAGGGTGATCTTTGAACACTTAGATTGGAGGAGTAATTTCTTGCATTAGGGAAACGCCTATAAATGATCTTTGGCTGCAAACATCCCGAGTGAAAAATGTGTTGAGGGCTTAACCTAACAATCGACAATTTCTCCTCCATTCTTTGAGCTATCTCAAGAGATAACCAATTCGGGATTGAAGAAGTCATTGTTGGCAAAGTGGACATAGGGGCTCAGTATACTCAGCATCCCATGAAATTTCTTCTTCCTACATCCTGTATTGGCTGCAAGGAATTTCAACTAAATAGCATTTGCGATAAGTGCTTAAACCTACTCAAATATAAGCGCACTCATCGTTGCCAACAATGTGCTATTCCCTGCCTGAGCAAGCAAGACATTTGCGACTCGTGCCAAAGTCATCCTCCGGCATTCAATAGCACCTTATGCCTTGATAGTTATGGAGGGCTGCTCACAGAGTCACTTCATGATTACAAGTACCATGGAAAAATTGCTTTAGCTGCATGCTTTGCTGATACATGGCAATCCATGTTTAAAGATACGTCACCGATTCAATCACCTATTGAGTGGATGATTCCTGTTCCATTAAGCACTCACAAGCTTCACCAAAGAGGCTTTAATCAAGCATGGGAATTATGCAAACTATTTTCAAAACGTTATCGAATGAATGCTGACCCATTCATACTGGGACGCAACCACATCGAGGGGGATCAATCTCATGCCAATAGGGAAGAAAGGTTGATCAGGCTAATCAATACATTTAGAGTAAACCCCAAAAAACTAGACCATATCAACAATAAAAATATATTAATCATTGATGATGTCATGACCACAGGTGCCACCTTAAATACCATGGCACAAGTTTTAAAAGATTTTGGCGCGCAAAGTGTTCATAATTGGGTCATTCTTCGAACTCCCCTATAAATTTATGATTAACGTTGTTCTTGTTGAACCTGAAATACCACCCAATACTGGAAATATCATTCGCTTGTGCGCCAATACGGGCGCTCAACTTCACTTGATCGAACCTTTAGGGTTTCCTTTAGAAGATTCGCGAATGAAGCGTGCTGGCTTGGATTATCACGAATACGCGCAGATGAAAGTTCATAAAAGCTGGGACGCTTTTTTAGAATCCGAAAAACCCTCTAAAGATCGGATGTTTGCAATCACCACCAAAGGGCGAGCGCAATTAGCTAATTGTCAGTTCTTAGAGAATGATTATTTGATTTTTGGCTCAGAAACAAAAGGGCTTGCTCAAAATATCAGAGATTATTTTTTACCGGAACGCGCATTGCGCTTACCAATGAGAGCTAATAGTCGTAGCCTTAATCTATCAAACGCAGTAGCTGTGATGGTGTACGAAGCCTGGCGTCAAATGGATTTTAAAGGCGGAGATTAATTCAACAATCTATTTTCAGGCTTGGCATCTCGACCCATCAATAATTTGACGGCATCTGGCAGATTGAGGTGCTCAAATAAAACCTGACAAACCATTTGAGTAATTGGCATTTCAACTTTTTTAGCAATCGCCAAATCATTCACGGCTTGCGCACAACGCACTCCCTCAGCAACATGACCCAACGAAGCCAATACTTCCGATAATGTTTTACCTGAGGCTAACTGCAAACCAACTTGTCGGTTACGTGACAAATCGCCGGTTGCAGTCAAAATTAAATCGCCAACGCCTGTTAAACCCATGGCTGTTTCAGGCTTGCCACCCATCGCAGTGATCAAGCGCATCATTTCGTTGAGTCCTCGGGTTAGTAGAGCAGCACGAGCATTTAAACCAAGCCCCAAACCATCACCAATGCCTGTAGCAATGGCTAAAACATTTTTGATGGCTCCGCCCAACTCCACACCGACGACGTCATCGCTGCCATAAATTCTCATATTGCCGTAATGAAACACTCGCTGAACGCATGCCACCAAATACTCAGAGCGGCTCGCTACAGTTAAAGCGCAAGGCATGCCTTTCGCTACTTCACTAGCAAAACTAGGCCCCGATAAAACCGCCAACTGAATTTCTCTACCTTCGGACTTGGCTGCTTTTAATTCGCGCTCAACAACCTGATGAGGCATCAGTGAGGTTTCTGGCTCTAAACCCTTGCAAAGCCAAACCCAATTTTTGGGACATACAGGCAAAGCCAAAAGGGCATGAACAACTTCTTTTAGGCCAGAAACTGGGGTTGAAATCACCACCAAATCTTCTTCAGCAGCATCAGCAAATAGGTCGCTCCAACTTCCTGACACTTTGAGAGAGTCAGGCAAACGGATATCTTTTAAGTATTTTTGATTCAGCTTGCTTGTCTGCATCTCTTTGGCTTGCTCAGCAGAACGGCTCCATAAACCAACATCCAATTGAAGAGGATTCTTGGAGGCGTGCATCGCCATTGCTGTACCCCATGCACCTGCCCCAAGAAAAATGACTTTCATCTTAGTTTGGCAAAATAATACCGCTGTCGTTTGAGGCTGGGGTACCAGCTGCTTGAGCTAAACGTTGCTCATATAGCGAGTGGAAATTAATCTCAGCCAAATGAATAGGCTGGAAACCAGCACGACTGATCATGTCAGCAATATTAGATCTTAAGTATGGAAACAAAATAGTTGGGCATGCAATACCTAGCATTGGATCAAGTTGTTCTGCTGGCATATGACGCATTTCAAAAATACCTGACTGATGCGCCTCAACCAAGAAGAGAACTTTCTCTTCAATACGAGTTGTTACTGTTCCAACTAAAGTCACGTGAAAATTATTCTCATCCAATTGATTGGCTTGGATATCAACTTGAACTTCCAACTTTGGCTCAGCTTGAACCAAAAGAATTTCTGGGGCATTGGGTTGCTCTAAGGACATGTCCTTAAGATAAACACGTTGAATTTGAAAACTTGGTGCGCTATCTTGTGCGCTATTGGCTGCAGCTTCTGTCATGATTTTCCTATTTATTTACCTAATAATGGGTCTAGCTTACCAGCACGATCGAGTGCCGCAAGATCATCAAAACCCCCTACATGAGTTTCCTCAATAAAAATTTGAGGAACAGTACGTCTGCCAGTTTTGGCAATCATCTCATCTCTTTTAGCCGGATCCTTGTCAACTAAGATCTTTTCATTAATCACAACACCCTTTGACGTTAAAAGTCGCTCTGCCATCACACAATAAGGACAGACTTGAGTGCTATACATCGTAATTTTTGCCATTTTTTACTCCTAAAAGCGTCGATTTGAGTTATTTAACTAACGGTAAACCCGCCTGATTCCAGGCAGAAACCCCGCCTTCCATGCAGGCAACCTCATCAAATCCAGCTTTTTTAAACTTTCTAGCAGCCGTATTTGCTCTAGATCCACTTAAACAAACTAAAATAACAGGCTTGCGGGCATCTAAACGTAGTTTTGGAATACCCCCATCCAGCTCAGCCAAAGGCAAATGTTTTGAGTTGGCGATATGCCCAGTTTTGTACTCTTGATCTGTGCGGATATCGACAATTTGCGCATTTCTTTGGTTGACCCACTGAATGGCTGTGTGTACGCTAAGAAGCTGCTTGTTAAGACGACCCAAGATCTGGGGTAAGGCTAAAGCAACACCTGAAGTCAACAAGGTGGCTAAAAGCAAAAGGTTATTTGTATTTGTAATGAAGTCCATTAGTAAATTATAGAATGTGAATATGAAACAACTCGTACTTATTCGCCATGGCGAATCCCAATGGAACCTAGAAAACCGCTTTACAGGCTGGGTAGACGTTGATTTGACGCCTACTGGCATCCAACAAGCCACCCAAGCCGGCGAGAGTTTAAAGGCTGCAGGCTATGATTTTGACATTGCTTACACTTCTGTGCTGAAAAGGGCGATCAGAACACTCTGGCACACTCAAGAAGCGATGGATAGACTCTGGCTACCCGTTGTTCACAGTTGGCGCCTCAATGAGCGCCACTATGGTGCTCTAGCAGGTCTTAACAAGACTGAAACCGCTGCTAAATACGGTGACGAACAAGTTCATATTTGGAGAAGGTCTTACGATGTGAGGCCGCCATTACTTGAGCCAACTGACCCAAGAACATCATTTAATGACCCACGTTATGCCAAGCTAAAACGTGAAGAAATTCCTCTCGGTGAGTGCCTTAAGGACAATGTGGCACGTGTTATTCCACTTTGGGAAGAGTCAATTGCACCGGCGCTTCGAGCTGGTAAACGTGTGCTTATTGCAGCTCACGGTAACAGTATTCGCTCATTAGTGAAGTATTTGGACGATGTGTCAGACGCTGACATTATGGAAATTAATATCCCCAACGGCGTTCCGCTTGTTTATGAGCTGGATGACAACCTTAAACCAATTAAACATTTTTACCTAGAAAAATAAACCATGTATCGCTCACTAAAGAGTATTGCCCTTGTTTGCACCGGTCTGATTGCTGGAGTTGCCTTAACTCTTCAGCTATCTGCAACAGCTCAGCAAGGCTCATCCAACCTTCCGCTGGATGAACTAAGAAATTTATCGAATGTCTTCGGACAAATTAAGCGAGATTATGTTGAACCCGTTGAAGATAAAAGGTTGCTAACAGATGCAATTAAAGGAATGGTGAGCGGTTTAGATCCGCACTCGTCTTTCTTGGATAAAAAAGACTTTGCAGAAATGCAAGAACATACACAAGGTAAATTTGCCGGTCTTGGCATTGAAATCACATCTGAAGATGGATTAGTGAAGGTTTTAAATCCAATTGAAGATACTCCTGCAGCAAGAGCTGGCCTTCAGCCAGGCGATCTCATTACCCGACTGGATGACAAACCTGTTCGCGGCATGACGCTTGATCAATCCGTGCGACGCATGCGTGGTGAACCTGGAACAAAAATCACCATCACCATTTTTAGAAAGAGTGAAGATAGAACATTCCCAGTCACCATCACTCGCGCTGAAATTAAAGTTCAATCCGTTAAAACTAAATTCTTAGATGATGGCATTGCTTATGTTCGAATTACCAGCTTTCAAGAAAGAACAATTCCTGATTTAGCGAAGAAGCTAAATGAACTCTACGCAAAAACCCCTCAAATTAAAGGTGTAGTCCTTGATCTGAGAAACAATGGCGGCGGTTTACTGCAAGGAGCAGTTGGCGTATCTGCAGCATTCTTACAAAATGATGCTCTTGTTGTTTCAACCAAGGGACAGTCTGAAGATGCCAAACAATTATTCAATGCCAACTTTAACAACTACAGACTATCTGAAAATACAGATGCATTAGCAGAGCTTCCAGCCATTTTCAAAAAAGTGCCTATGGTTGTCATGGTGAATGCTTTCTCTGCATCGGCATCAGAAATTGTTGCGGGTGCTTTACAAGATCACAAACGCGCCACGATCATCGGTAAGACAACTTTCGGCAAGGGGTCAGTTCAAACCGTTCGACCATTAACGGCTGACTCTGCATTAAAGCTAACAACTGCTTACTACTACACGCCTTCTGGAAAATCAATTCAAGCATTTGGTGTTAAGCCTGATATCCCTGTGGATCAAAATGCCGAAGGCGATCCTGATGATGTTCTTATCACTCGTGAAATTGATAGCGAAAAACATTTAAAAAATAAACAGGCGTCTGAAGAAAAACTTATCAGCGATCGCGAAAAACGTCGATTAGAAGAGTTGCAGCGCATTGAAGATCTAAATGCTAAAAAGACTCCAGAGGAAAAAGAGAAGGATCGAAAAAAACGTCCTCCTGAATTTGGCTCTACAGAAGACTTTATGTTGACTCAAGCGGCAGCATATTTAAAAGGCCAATCTATCAAACGCTCTAAATCCCGCCTTGAGTAATCTGGTGATGGCGCATGGATGATCAAGATCTTCTTCGCTACTCTCGTCATATTCTTTTAGATGACATCGGCATTGAAGGCCAAGAAAAAATCTTGGCTGCCCATGTTGTCATCATAGGTGCCGGCGGCCTTGGCTCTGCTGCAGCGCCATACCTTGCTGTGGCTGGCGTACAAAAAATAACGCTCATTGACCATGACACAGTTGATCTAACCAATCTGCAACGTCAAATCATGCATCAACAAGAATCCATCGGACAGGCTAAAGTTTTATCTGGCAAAAACATGCTAGAAAAACTAAATCCGAATTTAGCTGTCAAAGCGATACAAGAAAAAGCAGATGAAAAGTTGCTTGATAATCTTCTTCAAGACACAACCGTCGTCTTAGATTGCAGTGATAACTTCACCACCCGACAGTTAGTCAACAAAATGTGCGTCAAACACGGAGTACCGCTAGTCAGTGGTTCTGCTATTAAATTTGATGGTCAAGTAACCGTATTAGACTCAAGCAAAACCAACGCCCCTTGCTATGCCTGTTTATTTCCACCGGAACAAATTTTTGATGAAGTTCAATGCTCTACGATGGGTGTTTTTTCACCATTAGTCGGCATCATTGGTGCTATGCAAGCAGCTCAAGCATTACAGTTGATTATGCATATTGGGGAGCCACTAACAGGAAGATTACTTTTGTGGGACGCACGCTCAACTGAGATGCAAGAAATTAAAGTCTCTAAAAGAGATAACTGCCCCGTTTGCTCTATAAAGAGTTAATTTTATTAAGTGCGCTCTGTAATTCATCCGGCTCGATTGCCGATAGCAATTGATCAACAGCGACTTTTAAACTACCCACATCAGCACGCAGAACCTCTTTCTTAACAGTAAGCAGCTGATTGAAGTGCAAAGAAAAATCCGTTAAACCCATACCCAATAACACTCTAGTCATCGATGACTCTCCCGCCATCTCACCACAAACAGAGACGGGCATATTGACTGCTTTAGCATCACGAATAACACCAGCAATTAGCCTCAATACAGCGGGATGCATGGGGTCATACAAATGTGCAACGGCATTATCTGCGCGATCGATTGCCAATGTATATTGAATTAAGTCATTGGTACCAATTGATAGAAAATCCAAACGCTTAATAAAAAGGGGCAAGGCTAAAGCTGCAGCGGGTATTTCAATCATGGCGCCCACTTTAATATTTGGATCAAATAAAACACCTTGATCTTCTAATTGTTTTTTGGCCGTTTCAATTAAAGCTAATGTTTGATCAATCTCTTGAGCATGAGCCAGCATTGGGATCAAGATTTTCATCTGCCCAAAAATAGATGCCCTCAGGATAGCTCTAATCTGAATTAAGAACATATCCGGCTCCGACAAAGACCAACGAATAGCCCTTAATCCCAATGGCGACAAATATGCGGAACGACCATCCTCGTCGACATCCAACGGCTTATCTGCTCCGATATCAATGGTTCTGATAGTAACGGGCAAACCCTTCATGGCCTCTACTGTTTGTCTATAAGCCCCAAATTGCTCGTCTTCATCGGGCATCTTGCCTTTTCGATTCATAAAAAGGAATTCGGATCGGAATAAACCAATTCCAACAGCTCCAGAGTCAAGCGCCAAACCTGCATCATCCGGCATTTCAACGTTAGCCATTAAATCAACTGCAACACCATCCATCGTCACCGTAGGCGTGTGCTTTAACCTTAAGAGCTTTTTCTTTTCTAATTTTCTTTGCGATTGAAGGTGGCGATACTCTTCAAGAATTAATGGGCTAGGATCAACAATCACAATGCCGCGATCACCATCAATAATTAACCAATCATCTTGGTGAATCAACTCACTAGCTCGGCGAACGCCAACCGCAGCAGGTATATCTAAACTTCTTGCAACAATGGCTGTATGAGATGTTCTGCCGCCTAAATCTGTAATGAAGCCCCCAAGAGCGATATCTTTGAAGCGCATCATGTCTGGCGGGGCAATATCATGAGCTACAACAATTACTTCATTTAAGCGATCAGTATCTGAAATGCTTTTATAAAAAGAGTTAAGTGTTTGATGATCGTCGCCATGATGAAGAACTTTCATAACACGCTCAACAACCTGCCTAATATCCGTGGCACGCTCTCGTAGATACTCGTCTTCAATTTCTGCGAACTGCTCTAACAAATCTTCAAGCTGTGTCGCTAGCGCCCACTCCGCGTTGTATCGTCTATGTTGAATTAACTCCAATGGTTTTTCGGTCAGGGTTGGATCAGCCAAAATCATGGCATGAACATCCAAAAAAGCAGCCATCTCTTCAGGCGCAGCATCAGGAAGACCTGCTCTGATCGCTTTTAGCTCAACTCGAACAACCTCGAAAGCATTTAAAAGTCTTTTTTCTTCATCTTTTTCAGATCCTGCAGGCACTAAGTAATGCTTAACATCCATCGCTGATGGAGCAATACGTAGAGCTCTACCAATCGCTATACCATTGGTTACAGGAACGCCATGAAGTGTGAACGACAATTACTGCCCCTCACCAAATTTGTCATTAATAAGATTTTTAAGGGCATCAAATGCTTCTTGATCTTTCTCACCCGAAGTTTCGAGCGTAATAGAGCTACCCATACCCGCAGCTAGCATCATGACACCCATGATGCTTTTTGCATTGACGCGACGACCACCTTTGGATATAAAAATCTCACATGGGAACTCGCCCGCTAATTGGGTCAACTTGGCTGATGCTCGGGCATGTAAACCCAATTTATTAATGATCGTAATCTCTTCACTCGGCATGATTAATCCTTGCTAACCATTTTTTCTGTTAACTGCTCATCTGATGCAGCGGCTATATGACCAATCGGAATAATGCCTTGCTGCCCACCATGCATTGCTTTTTGCATCACAGAATCAATTGATTCTGCCCGATAAGAAATGGCGCGCATCAGCATAGGTAAATTTACTCCAGCCAATACTCTGACCATCCCTTTGAACTCAGGGAGATGCGCTAATCGACTTGCAACGTTGGCAGGTGTGGCGCCCATGATGTCTGTCAATATCAAAAGCCCGTTCTCAGAACGAATTGTTTTGGCAGCTTGCCTTGCTTTATCCAATGTTAGCTTGGAGTCTTCGTGCGCCATCACATCGAGCGCCACCAATCGGTCAGGCACCTCACTATAAACATGACGCACAAACTCCTTCAGCGCAGAAGCTAAAGGGGCATGAGCAATAATTAAAATTCCAGCCATTTTATTTAAATGTATTTTCTAAATTTTGCAGCCATTGTTTAGCTACATCATGACCTGTTTGCTCTGTAATTTCAACAAAACAAGTGGGGCTGGTTACGTTTATTTCAGTGAGATAGTCCCCAATGAAATCTAAACCTACAAGATGCAGGCCTCGTTTTGCCAATATAGGCCCCAAATAATTAGCGATTTTTAGCTCTTTGGGTGTTAATGCCTGGGCAATACCCTTCCCACCAGCAGCAAGATTACCTCTCACCTCACCACCTTGAGGAATTCGTGCCAAGGAGTAAGGCACCGGCTCTCCACCAATAACTAAAACTCGCTTATCCCCTTTAGCAATCTCAGGAATAAATTTCTGAACCATCAATGCTCGTTCACCCAGATTTCCTAGAGTTTCAACAATGCTACCTAAGTTAAGACCATCCGCCTTAACCCTAAATATCCCCATGCCACCCATACCATCTAAAGGTTTAATAATGATGTCTTGGTGCTGCTCATGAAACGCCTTAATATCAACTAACTGATGGCTGATGATGGTCGGTGGCGCAAACTCCATAAACTCCAGAAGAGCTAATTTTTCAGAATGATTCCTTAGCGCTTCAGGTGCGTTTAGAACTCTAACTCCCTGGCGAACAGCCTCTGATAAAAACCATGTTGCGGTTACATAGTTCATATCAAAAGGCGGGTCTTTTCTCATGATCACAAAATCAAAATGAGATAACTCACAAAGCTCCGCTTTCAACACCTCAAACCAATTAGGTTCATTTCGCTTGATGCTGAGTTTTTGGCAGTGACTTTTAATCTGTCCAGAAATACTTTTCAAGTCATCAATACGGCAATGCCAAACTTCATGCCCGGCTGCATGTGCAGCATCCATCATGACCAAGGTGGTTTCTTTTTTTACTGAAAATCCTTGAAGTGGATCCGCTATAAAAAGAAATTTCATAATCAACCTTCTGCTTCTGGATCAGTTCTTTCAAGCTCGAGCGATGCTGCCAATAAAGCTAGTCTTGCAACAACGCCATATAAGTAGAAGCGATTAGGTACTGCAACGCCAGGTTTTGCACCAACATCCGGAATCGCATTATGGTCAAAAGCAAGAGGTACAAAATGCATACCTGGAGAATTTAGGTTCTCATCCACGCCACGCCCGGTGTGAACTCGATAGAAGCCACCAACAACATAGCGATCCATCATATAAACAACGGGCTCTGATACAGCCTCATTGATTTTTTCGAATGTATAAACACCTTCTTGAACTAGAACGTCGGAGACTTCTAAGCCCTCCTTAATAACGCTCATCTTATTTCGCTCTTTGCGATTAAGATCTTTTACTTCACTGGCGTCTTTCACTGTCATGATGCCCATGCCGTAAGTGCCGGCATCAGCTTTAACAATTACATAAGGCTTTTCTTTAATACCGTACTCACGATATTTGCGAGCCGTTTTCTTCAAAATGCTATCAACTGCATCCTGCAAATCTTGCTCTCCAATTCTTTCATGAAAATTGATTCCAGAGCATTTTGTAAAATAGGGATTAATCATCCATGGATCAATATCGATCACTTTTGCAAATTTTTTCGCAACATCATCGTAAGCGTCAAAGTGATTGGACTTCCGACGAACACCCCAACCTGAGTGCAGCGGTGGCAGCACATATTGTTCGTATAAATTTTCTAAAATTTCAGGCACGCCACCTGAGAGATCATTATTTAGAAGAATCGTACACGGATCAAAATCCTTCAACCCCAAGCGTCGACCTTTAATTCCCAACCTGACCAAAGGCTCCAAAATAAGTCGTTGACCATCAGGAAGATCAATTGGAGTTGGCTTAGTTATCTCTTCAGATAGAGAGCCTAAACGAACATTCAATCCTGTTTGCCTCAGAATGGATGAGAGGCGAGCAATATTTTGTAAATAAAACACATTTCGCGTATGTCGCTCAGGTATTAAAAGTAAGTTTTTTGCATCAGGGCAAATCTTTTCAATAGCAGCCATTGCAGCTTGAACTGCTAATGGAAGCATTTCCGCAGATAAATTATTAAATCCACCTGGGAATAAATTGGTGTCGACTGGCGCCAGCTTAAAGCCTGCATTACGCAGATCCACCGAGCAGTAAAAAGGCGGCGTATGCTCTTGCCATTCCATCCTGAACCATCTTTCAATGGCAGGTGTGGCTTCTAAAACCTTACGCTCAAGTTCAAGCAAAGGGCCATTAAGGGCTGTTATCAAATGAGGTACCATGCCCCATTTTAAGACAGATAAAAAAAGAGCGGGTTCTTATTCAGAATCCGCTCTCTAAATCCCCTAAACCTCTCAGATTAGGGGTTATTCCACATTACATTTCACACAGATTTACGAACAACACTTTTTTAGCCTTCGTATGCAGTTTCACCGTGAGACGTGATATCCAAACCTTCACGCTCTTCGTCTTCTGGCACACGTAAGCCAATAACCAAATCTACTAGTTTGTAGGCAATGACTGAAACAACGCCAGACCAAACGATTGTGGTTAATACAGCCTTAGCTTGGATCCATACTTGTCCTACGATAGAGTAGTCAGCTGATACCGCATTAGCGACATAATCATAGATACCTGTACCACCCAAAGCTGGGGCAGCAAATACGCCTGTTAATAAAGCACCAACGATACCGCCAACACCGTGAACACCAAATACGTCCAAGCTGTCGTCTGCACCAAGAATGCGCTTCAAACCAGTCACACCCCACAAGCATAAGAAGCCAGAGATCAAACCGATGATGATGGCGCCCATTGGGCCCAC
Organism: Polynucleobacter sp. 30F-ANTBAC; assembly: GCF_018882385.1. Taxonomy (GTDB): domain Bacteria; phylum Pseudomonadota; class Gammaproteobacteria; order Burkholderiales; family Burkholderiaceae; genus Polynucleobacter. Next base: position 163,598 of record NZ_JACVON010000002.1, on the reverse strand, counting down.
AAAACCAGCGGCTGGAGTAACTGCCACCAAGCCAGCAACTGCGCCTGATGCTGCACCCAACATAGATGGCTTACCTTTACCAATCCATTCACCTAAAGTCCAAGTAAGAACTGCAGCAGACGTTGCTAAGAATGTATTAGCAAAAGCCATTGCTGAACCACCTGATGCTTCTAGGGCTGAACCAGCGTTAAAACCAAACCAACCAAACCACAATAATGAAGCACCAACCATGGTTAAAGTTAAGCTGTGTGGCTTCATGGCTTCTTTGCCGAAACCAAGACGCTTGCCGATTACAAAAGCACCCACCAAGCCTGCAACCGCAGCATTGATGTGAACGACTGTACCGCCAGCAAAGTCTAAAGCACCCATTTGGAACAACCAACCCGAAGCTGCTGTTGCTGCTTCTGCCGCTGCTGCATCTGTATATGCATCAGGACCAGGCCAGAACCAAACCATATGAGCGATTGGAAGATAGCTAAATGTGAACCAAAGAACAATAAATGCTAATACAGCAGAAAACTTAGCGCGCTCAGCAAATGCACCAATAATCAAGCAGCAAGTAATGGTTGCAAAAGCACCTTGGAATGAGAAGAATGCAAATTCAGGAATCACAACGCCTTTGCTGAAAGTAGCACCCATTGATTCAGGTGTTAAACCAGCTAAGAAGAGACGATCAAATCCGCCGAAGAACGCTCCGCCTGGTGTGAAGGCAATACTGTAGCCATAAACAGCCCACAATACGGAAACCAATGAAAAGATCACCATACATTGCATCAATACAGAGAGCATGTTTTTACTACGCACCAAACCACCGTAGAAAAGACCCAAACCTGGAAGTGTCATGAGAATAACTAATGCTGTACAAATCATGATCCAAGCTGTGTCACCTTTATTGGCAACAGGGGCTGGAGCAGCAGGAGCTGCTGGTGCAGCACTGGCTGCAGCTGCTGCAGGAGCAGTTACGGCTGGCTTAGCTTCTTCAGCAGCAAAAGCTGGTGAAGAAACGGCCATCGTAAATGAACCTAGAGCGACAGCTGCTGCACCTGCTGCGAGTAGACGTTTAATCCAATGTGTCATTTTTAACCTCGCTTAAAGGGCAGACTGACCGGTTTCACCGGTACGAATGCGAATTACTTGTTCAATTGACGAAACAAAAATCTTTCCGTCACCGATCTTGCCAGTCTTAGCTGATTTCTCAATCGCTTCAACAGCGCGTTCAACGATACCGTCATCCACTGCTGCTTCAACTTTTACCTTAGGCAAAAAATCAACTACATACTCAGCACCGCGATACAACTCGGTGTGGCCCTTTTGTCGACCAAAGCCTTTAACTTCAGTAACGGTAATGCCTGAGACGCCTACTTCTGATAGCGCTTCACGCACTTCGTCAAGCTTGAAGGGCTTGATAATTGCTGTGATTAATTTCATACGTTTCTCCGTGAGATCGCTAATTAGAATGCTTTGGTTAGAGATACAGCTACGCCGTCTTTAAAGAGTGACTTACCTGAAACGCCAGTTGCATAGGATTTAGTGCCTTCTTTTTCATCATTCCAGAAGTACTTTCCAGAAACTGCAAAACCATTACCTAGGTCATAAGCGAGACCAACGTTAAAGTCAGCATAAGAAAACTTACCTACTTCAGAATAAGTATTAACACCACCGTTATAGTCTGTATAACCTGCGTGGATAGAGGCCACTAATTTTGGAGCAATTTCTTGTGACAAAGTTAAGTCATAGTACATTGTTCCAGATGCGTCACCACCTTCATTACCAGTAGAGGCAAAGTAGCTTTTGCTCAATACATAAGATGTTTTAAATGTTGCTGGGCCATATGACAAGCCAACATAAGCTTCTTGCGTATTGGCATTCCAATCTGCACCTGAGCTATCGCCACCTGTAGATGAGCCTGGATACATATAAGAAATCACGCCGACATCAACACCCACACCAGCAACAGCGGTTTTGTATCCACCATAAAGATCGATTTCTAACTTTGTTGATGTTTCTGGACCTGCCGCCCAAGAAGAAACATTTGAGCCCCATGTGCCGATATAGAAACCGGAGCTATGAGCCACATCAAATCCACCTTGAAATGCTGGATCTCCATCAGTTTGCTGTAAACCACGGAAACGGTAATCACTTGTAATACCAAAATTACCTGTTACTGTGAAATCCGGTGTTGGCTCAGCTGCAGCTACGACACCAGAAGATAATGTTGCTGCCGCTGCTAAAGCGATTGCAGAGAGAGTTAAGTAAGTTTTCATATAGTGCACTCCTAATAAACAATCCAAGGGAAATTCCTTGTTGTTCTATATGCAATAGCTGTGCCAGTTATTATTTTTATATATAAATCAGTGACTTAACTCTTATTTAGCAATTTATTTTGATGATAAATGTGGGCCGCACCAAAATAAATCCTAGGTCATGCACCAAAATAAAGCACTTAATTGGTGCATGCTCGATCCATAACTTTGGTAAAAACGATGTATTGAAGATTTATCTGGAGAAGATATGAACCCGCAAGACATCATGCAAAAAGTCCAAAGCATTGCCAACGATATGCAAAGTAAAGTTGAAGATGCCATTCGTCAGTCGCCAGCTAAAGATTTAGAAAAAAATGTACGCGGCTTGATGACCCAAGGTTTTCAAAAAATGGACTTAGTCACTCGAGAAGAGTTTGATTTACAAACTCAAGTTCTTGCAAAAACAAGAGCGAAATTAGAAGAACTAGAAGCAAAAGTTGCAGCTCTAGAAAAGAAGTAGTCTTTTAACTATATTTCATAAGCGGGGGGTTTTTACCAACCCCGCTTTTTCTTTTATACACCAGCTAAGTGATGTTTCAGTGGTCTTGGATAAAACAAAAACCACAGAAATGAAATAAATTGAATACCTAAGAAAATTATTAATACTTGCTTGAATGCTTCAATCTTTTCAATGCCTGCCGCAACTGATAAATCAATTGCCCAGCCAATACCCCACTGAAAAATAAAAGCTCCTACAAATATCAGCAAGTTGTAACTGGTTGCTGCAACTCCCGCATTACGCGAAGGAAACGCTGTAATGACTGTGCTCTGTCCCAATATATGTCCGGTTGCAGTCAGCGCCACGACGATCCATAAAATCCAACTCCAAGTTGAGTCGATTGAAATTGCTAAAAACTGACTCACTAGACCAATCGCCAATAACCATTTCACATAATTCAGCGTTTTAAAACCCTTCGCATTCGCACGAGGGAGAAACCAAGCATTAAGCGCATAACCTAAGAGCATCACACCGTTAAATAAAAACAACACTTGCGCTGTAAAAGTAGAATCAAAACCCAATACTTCGATCATCCATGGACCAAGCCAAAGTGTCTGTAACGCTAAAAATCCACCATGATTAATAATCCCAATTGGCAGCATTCTTAAAAAAAATGGGTGGCAAAGAATTTCTTTTAAGCCAAAGGATGCTTCACCTATTTCGGTTTTTTTAGATGCAGGATGGTCATCGAAATTAGGGATGCCTAGCCTAATGCCTACGAATGCAATTGCCACCAAAACAGCCAATATCCAAAATGATCCACGCCACCCAATGAACGGCAAAGCCCATTGAATTGGAATCGTGGTTACCAAGGCTCCAGCAGTTCCAAAAACCAACATGCCGGAAGCTAATTGGCTTTGTTGCTCAACACTGAACCAACGACGATAGGCTGTAAAGGAAGCCATCAAGCAAGCTGACACTCCAATGCCAATTAATAAACGGCCTAACGTAAGCCCCCACAGGCTATCTGCATAAGCAAATACAGATGTGCCTAACAAAGCAAATAATAAAAGAACGCTTTCTGTTCTGCGCGCACCAAAACGATCTAGAGCCATGCCCAAAGGAATTTGCATGACTGCAAAACCAACAAAGTATGCAGAGGATAAAAGCCCTAATTCCGAATGACTAATTTGAAGATCGGCTATTAGTTCAGGTGCAATAACAGCATTAACTGCTCTAAATGCATAAGATAAAAAATAAGCAAATGCGAAACAGAGGAATACTCGGATAGCCCAAGCACCTTGCATAGGAATTTTTGGTGAATCAGAATTCCTCATCTTAATAAGGCTTAAATCCAGTTAAAAACATACTGTGCTCATCAGAACTTAAGATCTTCTCTAGAGCAGGCTCATGATTTAAACTCTGCAAAATACTTTGTTGGTAAATCTGCACCAAACCATCAGGGAAAGTTCTTTGCACCAAACGAAGACGCATCAAACGACGCTGTTGATCTGGCCCTACACCATCAACGACCCACTCACTCGCAGATAAAGACTCTCCTTGATAAGTTTTAATCATGATGGGTTTGGCCACAATAGCTTGATTAGTTTTTAAATTACTCAACATGCCCGTTTGAATAAATGACATCAGGTCATTTGATAAATTAAGCGACTTGAGATCTGGCGGCAATTGAATAACCCCAACAGCATATAAAGCATCTTTAACTTTTACAGCTTCCATGGTCATCGTTAATTTTTGACCTTGAAACAACATCGACTTTTCAGCCCTGCTTGGCTTGCCTGGATACAGGGCCTCATATAACAAATCATCTGAACGTACTGTTCGCCAATCATAGGTAGGTGTGCACGCAGTCATGCTGGCAAATAATACGATTGCAACTAAAAGGCGCTTTATCAACATAAAAATAGTATTTTGCATAAAATACGATTATGCCTACTCAAACCCTTTTCAGCTTATTTAGTCAATCCAAGCGCTTGTTTTTACTTAGCAGCTTAACTCTTTTCCTTAGCCTTGCCGGTTGCTCATCAGATACTCAGCAATCGATGCCCAACTTCAAGCTCTCTGAGATTTCTGGAAAAGTATTAACGCAAGATGACTTTAAAAATAAAGTCACGATTATTAATTTCTGGGCAACCAGCTGCACTTCTTGCGTCAAAGAAATGCCTCAGCTAATAGAGACTTATGAAAAGTTCAAAGCTGATGGTGTGGAATTGATGGCTGTGGCCATGTCTTATGACCCCCCAATGTATGTCGTTAACTTTGCACAAACACGAAAACTACCATTCAAAGTAGCCCTAGATTCGGATGGCAGTGTTGCTAAGGCCTTTGGAAAGATTCAGTTAACACCAACAACTTTGGTAATTAACAAAAAGGGGAAAATTATTAAGCGGTATGTTGGTGAACCAGAGTGGGATGCTTTCCACCAATTAATTCAAAAATCTTTGGCTGAATAAACCAAAGATTTTTGAATGCCCTTAAAGTGCGCGTCTAAACAGCGCCGGCTTTCTGGGCTTGCTCATCGGCGTGGTAACTAGATCGCACCATCGCACCAACAGCAGCATGGGTAAAGCCCATCGCATAAGCTTCTTTTTCAAACATAGCAAATGTATCTGGGTGTACATAGCGACGCACCGGCAAATGATGCCCTGAAGGCGCCAAGTACTGTCCGATAGTTAGCATGTCAATGTTGTGCTCACGCATATCACGCATGACTTCCAAAATCTCTTCATCTGTTTCGCCAAGACCCACCATTAGGCCACTCTTAGTTGAAACATGGGGATACATCGCTTTAAAGTCTTTTAATAACTTAAGAGAGTGCATGTAATCAGAACCCGGTCGAGCCTCTTTATATAAACGAGGTACGGTTTCCAAATTGTGATTCATCACATGCGGCAACCCTGCTGCAAAGATATCCAATGCTTTTTCTAGGCGGCCCCGGAAATCTGGCACTAAAACCTCAATACTTGTATTGGGTGAGAGCTCATTAGTTTTGGTGATGCAATCAACAAAATGCTGGGCGCCACCATCTCGTAGGTCATCACGATCAACACTGGTGATCACCACATAGGACAACTTAAGGGCTGCAATTGTTTTCGCTAAATTGAGTGGCTCATCAAGATCAAGTGGGTCTGGGCGCCCATGACCGACATCACAGAATGGGCAACGACGGGTGCATTTATCACCCATAATCATAAAGGTTGCCGTACCCTTGCCAAAACACTCACCAATATTAGGGCAGCTGGCTTCTTCGCAAACTGTAACCAATTGGTTTTCTCTTAATATTTTTTTAATCTCATGGAAGCGGGAATTACCAGAAGCCGCTTTAACTCTGATCCAATCTGGTTTTTTTAGAACCTCTTCAATTGGCACAATCTTGATAGGAATGCGTGAAGTCTTATCAGCAGACTTTTGTTTTTGACTTGGATCGTAGGTCTTGGTCATCACTGCACCTCTAATTGTTGAGATAAATGGCCTAATAAATATTTAGCCACAATATCGCTATTGTCGCTCACTCCCAAGGAGCGCAGATCAATCGTCTTTAAACCCTCGTAGCCACAAGGGTTGATGGCTGAAAATGGGCTTAAATCCATATCTACATTGAGAGCTAAACCATGATAACTACACTGTTTTGTAATTTTTAGACCCAGGGCCGCTATTTTTGCACCCACAAATTCCGAGGAGATAGAAGACTGTTTGGCCAAGTAAATTCCAGGAGCTCCGGGTTGGCGTTCGCCAACAATGCCGACATCCAACAAGGTATCAATGATCGCTTGCTCAATCTTAGCGACCAAATCGCGAACAAAAAGATGGCGACGACGCAAATCCAACAAAAGATAAACAACAATTTGGCCTGGACCATGAAATGTAATTTGCCCACCACGATCAATTGAAATTAAAGGGATTTCAACGCTAGGGTCTAATAAGTGTATGGGATCCCCAGCTTGGCCTAATGTATAAACCGGTGGGTGCTCTAGAACCCATATTTCATCCGGCGTTTCATTAGTACGCTCAGCCGTAAAATTTTTCATCGCTTCATAGGTAGGCAGATAATCTTGCCGCCCCAAATGACGAAAAATAATATCGCTCATTTATAAAACAACACTCACCATCGGGTGAGTTGAAAGAGTTCGGTATAACTCGTCTAACTGCTCTCGACTCGTGACCCTCACTGTGACAGTTAAACCTAAGTAATTACCATTTTTAGATGGTCTACGTTCAATGGTTCCCACATTAAATGCAGGATCGAAATTTAAAACCAATCGCTCAATGGCTGCCTCATAACCATCCACAGCCTTACCCATCACTTTAATTGGAAAGTCGCACGGGTACTTAATCAGAGATTCTTCTTTTGGGATATCCAAATTACGCTCCTTGACTAGGATCTGGCTGGCCATGCCATGCACTCAAGATCAAGTCTCTGATGCAATGCAGTTTGCGATGAAAAAAATGATCTGCGCCAGGGATGACTTGAACAGTTAGTTCTTGAGGTCTTGCCCAATCAATCACACTGCTTAACGGAATGACATCATCCACCTCACCATGAATCACGATGGTATTTTTGGGAACCGGTGCAACATCCCACTTCGATGTCGCAGACCCCACCATGATCAAACGCTCTGGCGCCCCGCCCATCTCATTGAGATGACTAACCACATGACTGCTGACATAACTACCAAAAGAAAATCCAGCCATTGCTAAAGGCAGCTCTCCAACTAATTCTGGCCAAGCTTGGCCCTCAAGCTCAGGTATACCAGCCCAGCTAAATGAATCTCGCATCCAAGCAATGATGGCGATGAGATCTTGTGCCTCACCTCGACCATCATCGTGCACACCTTCACTAGATCCAACACCTCTAAAGTTTGGTCTTAGCGTAACGTACCCTAATTGCGCAAAAGTTCTAGCTAATGTTTGCGCCACCTTATTGTCCATCGTGCCACCAAGCAAAGGATGCGGATGTGCCACCAAGGCAATACCCCTCGGACGATAGCTTGCCGGTTGATGTTTGATTGCTTCTGGAAGATCCAGGGATGCTTCAATTAAACCCGCTGGCCCTTGAAAGTGAATCTTAATGGTTCGGTTCACTTACTCGATCCTTAAACGATCAACCGCACAACCTTTTATAAAGTGCTCATTAATGATTTCATCAATGTCACTTTTATCGACTGCTGTATACCAAATAGCCTCTGGGTAGACCACCATCGCAGGACCATGTGCGCAACGATCCAAACATCCTGCCTTATTGATGCGAACTTTACCTTCCCCGGATAAACCTAATTCTTTACAACGAATTTTGGCGTATTCAAATAGCTCGTTGGCACCGTGCTGTGCGCAACAGTCTTTGCCGTTTTCACGTTGATTTAAACAAAAGAATAAATGGTATTTAAAGTAGCTCATAAACAAAATTATATAGATTTAGATCGCTTTAAACCTTTGATCATCGATAAAGCTGCCCCAATCGGCCAAATCCATGCAAGCCAGGCCATTAAATGATTGAAATGTATCAATCGCCCATGGCGCCACTCTTGAATAGTAGCAGTGTAGTAAGGGTTCTTAGGGAAGAGATTCAGTAACAAAATCATCCCAATCAAACTGAGAATGGCAAAAAGATATAACCACTTATTTTTGAGCTGCAAGATAGCTATCAAAATTAAGCTTGAAAAAATCATGCCCCAAAGTGCGGATGGCGTTAACCATAAGAAGCTTCTTTCTACCCCAAATTGGATTCCAGAAAATAACGCTTTTAAGATAATCGTAAAAACCAAGAGCATTAATAAAATTCTCACTTTAGGGGCTCTTGACCGCATCGCGAGCGCCAGAGAGCATCCAGCACCAAGCCAAGCAAGCATGGTCGTCGCAATCTCTAAGCCCGCAAAATTGAAACTGTCCTTCCAAAGGGACTTGCTCACCCACACACCACCCCAATCCCCCATGGCTAACCAAGCTGATTGAGGGTAAATCTGAGCAAATGGAAAAGCTAACAATAAAATAATGCCACTGGTTCTCAAGCCAAACCACTCAATGCGCCGATGCTGAAAGCCACTTCCAGAAAGCCACTTTGGATCTAGTGGCATAGCTAATAACGCTCCCAAAGTGGCGCCACCGATATTTGCCCACCAGTCCACATTACTAGGTATACGTGTTGTTAACCAAGTTTGCAAAGATTCTAAAGACCCCGAAAGAATGCCCCCCAGCAAAAGCGCAAAAACCAATGCCTTATATGCTTTCAAACGTGGATAAACGGCAAAAACAGTTAAAAACCCCAAAGGCAAATAACCCAAAATATTGGTAAAGACATCAAATGAAGTGATATATCTCGGAATGGGGGCGTCAATCCAATCTAGCGCCGCTGAGCCGACCCCAAAGTTAAAGTTAAAGGGGAAGATGCTCGCATAAATAATTAACAAGATATAGACCAGTGAGGCTATCCTAGCAGTTGGCATAGGTAAATCTGGCCAAGGGAGTCGTTGAGGTCGTTGAAAATAATCAGACATATGCACATAGTACCTACAATATTGAAATGACTATAAATTGGATTCTTGAGCGTGTGGAAGAGAGCACTTCCACCAATGAAGACTTGATGTCTCGTTGGAGAGCCAACTCTCTATGGGAGCCTATTGCACGCTTAGCACTAAAGCAGACTGCCGGCAGAGGCAGAATGGGTAGATCTTGGGTGAGTTCGCCCAATCAAACCTTAACCTTCTCAATAGCTTATCCATTTACAAAGACCATTCAAGAGCTATCGGGCTTAAGCTTGGCTATTGGCTTAGCTGTTATAAATGGCATTAGTCGTGCAACCCAGATTCCACTTGAAGACCTTCACCAAAGAAAATTAGGGTTGAAGTGGCCCAATGATGTATTGCTAGAGAATAAAAAGCTGGCAGGCATGTTGATTGAAGGCGGCCAACTAAAGCCTGGCGAACCAACTTGGCTGATTATTGGCATAGGCCTCAACTTAAGCAAGACAAAAGCTCTTGAAGAGCATCTTGGCAGGGAAGTTGCCTGTCTCGAAGATCTAGTGGATCCTCAACTATTGAATGCAGACATCATTTGGCTAGAGATACTAAAAGAACTTGGTCTTGTCATTGATAAATTTGAAAACTCTTCTTTCAAGACATTCCAAGAAACATGGAATCACTGGGACGCCTATCAAAATAAGGTCTGCCAAATACACCAACAAAATCAACTGCAATTCGAGGGGATTGAAAAGGGCGTAGATAGCGATGGGGTCTTGCTAATTGAAACTTCAGAGGGCCTTAAAAAAGTTATTAGCGGTGACGTATCTTTGAGAGCACTAACATGAGTATTTTATTAATTGATATTGGTAACACACGACTTAAATGGGCTTTGGTTGAAAATCAAGACCTTAATAGCGAGTTACAGTTTAGTGACCATGGATTTATTTCACATCAATCCCCGTCCAATCTAATTGAATTGTGTTCACAAAAATCATGGCAGATTGATCAAATTATTTGCTCTAGTGTTATTTCAATAGAACAGACTCAACTAATTAAAACCACCTTTCAAGAAGCCTATCCTGCTGCCACCTGGCATTTAATCAATGGATTGGCTCTCATAGAAAAAATAAGCACCGATTATCTTGATCCAATAAAACTCGGCAGCGATCGAAGAGCCATGGTCATTGCAGCCCAACATCTTTTCCCAGAAAAAAATATTTTGATTGTTGGGGCTGGAACAGCAACCACCATCGACATCTTGACCTCATCACCCCGCCACCTTGGCGGCTGGATCCTGCCTGGTTTTTCTTTAATGCAAGATTCCTTAACCCAGGGCACACAAGGTTTGAGAATTGAGGGTTTGGCGATAGCCAATCAATTGACCTTAGGAATAGGGGTAGACACTCGGTCAGCTATTGAATTTGGCATTCTCTCTAGCCAATTAGGCGCAATTGAAGTTGCAAAACAACTTGCCAAAACGAATGGTGTTGCATTAGATCTGATTGTATTGAGCGGTGGCAATGCCCACCATCTTCTCAATCATCAAAGTAGAGATATCAAAGCGCATCATGAAGATAATTTAGTGCTGAAAGGTTTGCTGGCTTGGCACCAACAGAGTTAGATGATGAATCAAAAATTGAACTTACTTTTATTTTTTTTAAGTGGTGCGGCAATGGCAATGGGGGGGTTGATTCTTATCTCGCCACTTGACTCACAAAAAACCATTAACACATGGTTTGAAAATTCTGGAAGTGATAAAACAAACTTATCCAATCAAGCGCCACCAAACTTAAAGGTGACCGGACCAGCCAGTTCAGGATCTAATTTTTCTCAATAAAGCTGTGGTTGAGCGATCATGTATAAATGGAATGGCATAAGCCTTGCCTCCCCATGTTTTTACTAGAGCAGTTTCAGCAAGCGTATCAATTTGATAGTCACCGCCCTTGACATAAATATCCGGCTTAATTTGAGCAATGAGCTCAACCGGGGTTTGCTCAGAAAAAAGAACAACCAAATCGACTGACTCAAGAGCGGCTAATAATGCCAAGCGATCAGCCTCGGCATTGAGAGGTCGATCATCCCCTTTCCCCAACATCCGAACAGAAGCATCCGTATTAATTCCAACAATTAAACTTTTACCGAGGCTTCTTGCTTGGGCAAGATAGCTAACATGCCCCCGGTGCAATAAGTCAAAGACTCCATTTGTAAAAACAATAGGTTTGGGTAATTTGCTTAGCTTTTCTTGCAAATCTTCTTGTGAACAGATTTTTACTTCAAAGCTGGGGGCTGATAGGTTTGGAAATTCTACATTTGTCATAAGCTAGATATTACCCGACTAAACAACCTCTAGATCATTCAGAATCTTTTCAGCATGTTCAGCAATTAAAACTTGGTCTTCGGCAGCAATCTTCTTCAAATTAACCACCATTAACTTCGTTCTTGGATTCTTTTCAAAAGACGATTGATGCTTGAGTAAAAAATTCCAGTACAAAGTGGTCATAGGGCATGCATCTTCACCATAACGAACCTCACTCTTGTAGCTGCAAGATTGGCAGTAATTACTCATTCTTTTTACATAAGCGCCACTTGCGACATACGGCTTACTTGTAAATCTTCCGCCATTGGCAAATAACGCCATGCCTGCGGTGTTTGGTAGTTCTACCCACTCTATTGCATCAACATATACCGCCAAATACCAAGCGCAAACCTCCTGAGGCACCAGCTCTGCCAACAAGGCAAAGTTGCCAGTGATCATTAATCGCTGAATATGATGAGCATAGCCATGCTCTAAAGTTTGATCAATGGCATCTTTCATGCAAGCCATTTTGGTATCACCCGTCCAGTACCATTTCGGCAACTTGCGCTGATGGTTGTAGTGATTATCTATTGCCATTTTTGGCATATCTAAATAATAGATGCCGCGCACAAACTCTCGCCAGCCAACTATCTGCCTGATAAATCCCTCAATTGAACTTAAGAGGTCTGGATTTCTTTCCCATTTATTGAGAGCTGCTTGAACAACCTCCTTAGGACTTATCAGCTTTAAATTAAGTGAGCTGGAAATAATAGAATGCCAACCAAATGGGGTTTTAGTCCACATAGCATCTTGGTGTGTCCCAAAATGATCAAGTCGATGTTCAATGAAATGGTCGAGTGCTAGCAATGCATCTTGTCTAGTCACCGGCCATTTAAACTGATTAAGGCTTCCTGGATGATCTTCATATTCTTTTTCAACGTATGTAATAACGTCTTTTGTTATGGAGTCAGGCTCAAACCAAAGTGGCTCAACAATTAAACCAGGACCTTTTTTAGAATATGGCTTTCTATTTTCCTGATCGTAATTCCAACAATTGCCCTCTGGCTCTCCATTTTCTTGCATCAATACCTGATGCTTTTTCCTCATATAACGATAAAAATATTCAAGTCGCAATTCTTTTTTATCACCAGCCCAGTCTGAAAACTCTTTCGTGCCGCAATAAAAGTGGGTGTCAGGCCTGAGCTCCAAATGAATGCTTAACTCATGAGCTAAGTCCATTAACGCATCTCTTAGACGAACCTCGCCAGGCTCGACACATATCAAATGAGTGATTGAATGCTTCTTGATATGTTGAGCCAATACATCAACTATTGTTTGTTTATTTTCTTTGTAATAAGAAAGAGGGAAGCCTTTCTTATTCAAGTGCTCTGCAAAGTGCCTCATCGCGGATAAAAATAGTACGATGCGAGCTTTGTGTGACCAAACGTATTCAGCCTCTGCAGAAGACTCGATCATGATAATTTCATCATGATCAGCATTAAAGTCAATTAGAGCAGAGCTATCTTCCTGAAGCTGATCACCTAGGATCAGGATAAGTTTTTTCAACTGAGTTCTTGATTTTTCTGTTGAGTGCGCCAGTGTTTGATGCTTTCAGAGATATCTTGTAAGGCCGTTAGGATCTTCACATGCTCTGGAGGTCTCTTTTTAAGAGCTTGGTTATCACCCCCCGCCCAAACCTCAACGCCAGGAGCCAGCTTAGACTGCAGCTCCTTCAAACCGTCGACCACTTGATTTTGATTAATTTGTGATGAGAATGACAAGGCAACAATATCTGCTTTTTGCGCTCTTGCTGCCTGAGCAATTTCTAATATTGGAGTTTGCGTGCCCAGTGATACGCAAACACAGCCTTCTAAAGCCATTAAAGCTTCAGCCATTAAGAGGCCTAAGCTATGCTGCTCTTGTGGAAATGTGGTTAGTAATATTCTGGGTCTAGCCAAATCTTCATTTTGACCAGTGTGTCCTCTCGGAACAGAATTGATGGCTGTTCTGAGTAAATGTTTAATTTGCTCTGTAAACAAATGCTCTTCATGAATCTCAATTTTTCCATCAGCCCAATACTCGCCAATATTCTTAATTAGCGGTGCCACCAACTCAATCACAAAGCGATCTAACCCGATTTTCATCATGGTTGTTGAAAGCGCTAGACGCAATGCTTCAGTTTGATGAGATCTTAATAAGTCTAGATAACGGGACATTTCCTCTTGAGAAATGACTGGGCTGTGAGCGTGAATGGCTTCAGTGTCTACAGCAGGTTTTATATTTAACTGGCGTAATCCTTCAATTGGCAGAGGGACAACTCTTCCTGGACGATGCCCTTGATCTAGTAAGCGCTTTAAAAGTCTTAATTTTTCTACCTGATCAATGGGGTAGGCGCGATCATCATTTGCGTCTCGTAGAGGCTTAGGGAAATCGTAACGACGCTCCCAGACTCTGAGTGTGTCTTTGGCAATGCCCGTATCACGCTCTACAGCAGCAATACTCAGCATATCTGGCAAATTAGTAAATCTTACGTTCATAGTTAAGCTCGCCAATGGTCGCCAAGTTAATACTTGGTATCGACTAAAGAATTCTACACTGTCCTAGACAGGATTTGCATTTATTTCTATTTGTGCTTAATATTCGTACATAGATATTTTTTGCCCTAGACAAAGACCATTTCTGTCCAAGGGTTATTAAATATATAGAAACTGGGTGAGGAGACACCACAACATGCAGGTAGTTAATAACAAAAGCAAGCTACCCTCATTAAGAAAAAAGAGCCCTAGGGTTTCTTTTTTCTTAATGAACCTGCTCATAACAACCACCCTATTTCTCTTGTCGCTCTCTTGGCCAAAGGAATCGCAAGCCATGACCTGCCCACCATTACTATCCCAGCAATTTTTAAGGCTTCAGGATGAAGCGCCTCAAAATCTTTGCCAATACAACGGTAAAGTAATTTTGGTCGTCAATACAGCAAGCTATTGTGGATTTACAAGCCAATACGATGACCTTGAAAAGGTTTTTGCAAAATACAAAGATCAAGGTTTTGTTGTTTTGGGTTTTCCTACAAACGACTTTGGCAAACAAGAACCCGGTAACAACAAAGAAATTGCTGAGTTTTGTCACAATACCTACGGCGTTAAATTTCCAATGTTTGCAAAAACAACGTTATCAGGTCCAGATGCCAATCCGCTATTTAAGGGCCTGATTGAGAAAACAGGCACTAAACCTCGATGGAATTTTTATAAGTACATCATTGATAGGCAAGGCAATGTAGTTGATTCATTCAATAGCATGACCTCGCCGAGCAATAAAAAAATAACATCTTTGATTGAGAAGTTACTAAAGGAGAAGCAACCATGAACGCCCCAGAAAATATTTTCTTACCAGACGTTCAAGCAAGTCCTGATGAACGAAAAATTGTTATTCAAAAAGTCGGCGTGAAAGCCATTCGTCATCCTGTTACTTTGCAAACAAAAACTGGTATGCAAGGTAGCGTTGCGATGATTGATATGACCGTGATGTTGCCAGCTCATATCAAAGGCACTCATATGTCTAGATTTTTGGAAATCCTCCAGTCAAATCACGAGCCTATTAGCTTCGATAGCATGCATGATCTTTTAAAAAATATGCTCATTCGCCTAGAAGCAGAAGAAGGCCATATTGATATGAAGATGCCCCTTTTCATCAATAAAACCGCGCCTGTCTCCGGTGTGCAAAGTCTTTTAGACTATGACGTTACGATTAGAGCCAGCTCTGAAAAGGGCGTGATACGTTATGTATTGGGAGTTCAAGTTCCAGTGACAAGCCTTTGCCCTTGCTCTAAAAAGATTTCTGAATACGGCGCTCATAATCAACGCTCTCACATCATCATTTCTGCAGAATTAACGAATGATATGCATGTGGAAGATCTGATCAAAATTGCCGAGCAAGCTGCATCATGTGAGCTATGGGGACTACTCAAGCGCCCCGATGAAAAATATGTCACCGAGCGCGCGTACGATAACCCTAAATTTGTTGAAGATTTAGTGAGAGATATTGCTGTTGCACTTCACCAAGAAGAAAACATCATTGCTTATGAAGTGTCATCAGAAAATTTTGAATCTATTCATAATCATTCTGCCTACGCTTGGCTTTCTAACGACAAAAGATTGACTCAATAACCTTTTAACCACAAGACAGTAAACTTTGAGCAGTGTTTCTCTCCCTCCCTTATTAATGCTCAAGGTTGTCTTGTGGTTTTCTTTACATGGCTCTTAAATGAAAATAGCAATTGTTGGTGCAGGTATATCAGGCCTTGGCTGCGCCCATGCGCTAAGTAAACTTCCAGGGCTAGAATTAACCATCTATGAAGGTGGATCTCATATAGGCGGCCATAGCAATACAGTTGATCTAACGATTGAGACGATCAATGGCCCCGTCACTCACGGCATTGATACGGGATTTTTAGTTTTCAATGAGCGTACATATCCACGTTTGATTCGATTATTTAATGAATTAAATGTGCCGATTTCAAAATCAGACATGTCGTTTTCTGCTTCCATTCCTCAAACTTATGGGGAAAATATCGAGTGGGCCGGAACCAGCTTAGATTCGCTATTTGCCCAAAGAAAAAATTTAATCAAGCCTGCTTTTTTGAGAATGGTTTCTGACATTCTGCGCTTTAATAAACTGTGCACAAGTGCAGCAGTAGAAAACAAAGTTGGCGAGCTAGAGCTGTCAGTTGGTGAGTTTATTAAGAAACATCGGTTTAGCGAGGCTTTTAGAGACTGGTATTTCTTGCCAATGGTTGGTGCCATTTGGTCGTGCTCCGTTTCTCAAATGCTCTCATTTCCGATTTCTACCATGATTAGGTTTTGTCATAATCACGGACTGATTCAAATAACAGATAGGCCTCAGTGGCTCACCGTTAATGGTGGATCAAGAGAGTATGTCAATCGAATTGTGAGTGCTATTAGTGCTCGTGGTGGCGAATTTATTCGAGAGCCGGTTACAAGTGTTTCGAGAGCAAATGGTCACGCTGACGTCATTTCTGGAAACTCTACTAAAACCTATGATCATGTGATTTTTGCAACACATAGCGATCAAGCGTTGGAGCTAATCAGCGACATTCATGAACAAGAAAAAAATATTCTCAATTCAATTAAGTATCAAAGCAATAAAGTCATCTTGCATACAGATGAAAAGCTTTTACCTAAAAATAAAAAGTGCTGGGCGGCCTGGAACTACACCAGCTCTCTAGCCAACAGCATGAGTGATCAACAAGTTTGCGTCAACTATCTAATTAATAAGCTTCAGCCACTTCCAGCAGCATGGCAAGATCAACCAGTGATTGTGAGCTTAAATCCAGTGATGGATCCAGATAAGCACAGCATTCATGCTGAAATTGACTACGCTCATCCTATTTTTGATCAAGCTGCAGTAGAGGCTCAAGCTAATCTACCTTTGATTCAAGGTAATCGAAATACTTGGTTCTGTGGCGCATGGACAGGCTATGGTTTTCATGAAGATGGATTGCGCTCTGGAGAATTAGTTGCAGAGGCTATTTCAGAAATTATTCATCGACCACTTCATCAGGACTCAAGGCCCTATGAGCTTAGCTAAATTATGCTTTGGTCAAGTTCGTCATGCTCGCATCAAGCCCGCTAAAAACTCTTTCAGCTACTCCGTTTTCTCTTTGCGCATCCCGATGCGAGAACGTAAAAACCATGCCAATGGCATTAAGCAATGGGGCTTAGGGGACAACAAGTCGTCTTTATTATCTTTTTACGATAAAGATCATGGTAATGGCAGCAATGACTCACTTGCTTGGGCTCTTGATGTTGTTGAAACTCATGGCATAAAAGATGTTGAGGGTGAAATTTGGCTACATACTTTTCCAAGAGTTTTAGGCTACGTTTTTAATCCCGTGAGCTTTTGGTTTTTTGAAAATAAGCAGGGTGATTTAAGAGCTGTAATTGCCGAGGTCAACAATACCTTTGGTGAGCGACATTGCTACCTTTTATCCGATGAAGAAGGCGGCCACCTTAAGTGGGGGCAAACACTAAGCTCAACCAAAATTTTCCATGTATCCCCTTTTTGCGAGACGACTGGAACTTACTTATTTCGGTTTTTTAGCCACTTATCAGCGCCACCGCAACACGTTGCTCGAATTGAGTACCACCTTGAAGGTCCAGTTTTAATTACCAGCATCAATGGCATTGAAAAAGACATTACACTAGGAACCATTATCTGGTCTGCAATTCGCTATCCGGCAATGAGTTTTGGGGTTATTTTTAGAATTCATTGGCAAGCACTTAAATTATGGTTAAAAGGTGTTCCCTTTCATCCAAAGCCAGTACCACCAGACTCTGAAGTGAGCAAATGAATACGCAAGTCAATATGTTAAGTGGCCAAGTTGAAAACCTTCCCTGGTATGCCAAAGGTGTTCTTAAACTTTTAAGCAAACTCCAGGCTGGACAACTCACACTTGTCACACCTTCGGGTCAGACGCTTGTCTTTACAGGCAAAAATGATGGCATTGCTGCTGAAATACAAATCCATGATTGGATTGTTTGCAAGGCGTGCTTGAAATCAGGTGATATTGGCTTTGCAGAAACTTTTATGAGCGGCCACTGGGACTCACCAGACATCGAATCCCTTCTTCGACTTTTCCTAATTAATCGCCAAGTTATTGAAAAAGCAATTTATGGAAGTTGGTGGGGTAGGCTTGGTTACAGGATCAAGCATTGGCTCCATAAAAACTCGAAAGAAGGCAGCAAGAAGAATATCCATGCCCACTATGACATTGGTAATTCTTTTTACTCTTTATGGCTTGATCCAAGCATGACCTATTCAAGCGCCATCTTTGAGCATGAGAATATGTCTTTGTTAGATGCTCAAAAGACCAAATACAACAAAATTATTTCATCTACTGGCGTATTACCAGGGGAACGTTTACTTGAAATTGGCTGTGGCTGGGGCGGCTTGATGGAATCAGCTAAAACAAAAAATATTGATATTGATTGTTTAACGATATCCCAAGAGCAAGCGCATTACGCTAAAGAAAGGGCGGAGAGTCTAGATGCCTCCTTTGAGAGCCAGTCCAGTATTATTTTAAAAGACTACAGGGATCATGATGAGCAATATGATGGTATTGCTTCCATTGAAATGTTTGAGGCTGTTGGTCAAGCATATTGGCCTAGTTATTTTGAAATGGTCTATAGATGCCTTAAGCCTGGTAAAAAAGCCTGCATTCAAAGCATTGTGATTGCCGAGGAGCTTTTTAATAAGTACCAAAGAAGCTCAGACTTCATTCAACAATACGTTTTCCCCGGGGGCATGCTGCCAACCATCTCACTATTCAAAGAATCAGCTGAAAAAGCTGGCCTGGTTGTTGAAACAGTCTATTCGTTTGGCTCCGACTATCAAAAGACCCTTCGCATGTGGCATGAAAAATTTAATGCAGCTCTTGTTGAAATTAAATCGCAGGGATTTGATGATCGTTTTATACGACTTTGGAATCTCTATTTAATGTATTGCGCTGCCGGCTTTGCTGAAAAGAGTACAGATGTTATCCAGTTCACACTAAAGAAACCTCAGTAATGTCACTCAATCAAAAAATTGATCATTTTTCCGGCAAGCGAATATGGATCATTGGTGCATCTAGTGGCATTGGCCATGCAACTGCACATGCCTTTTTAAAGCTTGGCGCAAAAGTTGCATTAAGCTCCAGAAGGCTTGATTCCCTTAAAGAGATACAGAGTCATTTCTCACCAGAAAGCTCCTTAGTTATCAGCTGCGATGTTTTAAATGAATCCTCATTAAAAGATGCCTACGGCACTATTAAAAATGCATGGGGCGAATTAGATCTGCTACTTTACGTTGCTGGTGTTTATGAGCCTCTGAGAGCTGATGAATTTGATTTAGATAAAGCCAAAAATATTATTGCCACCAACGTTATTGGCCCCATGTCAGCATGCTCTGTTGTTTTGCCGGACTTGATTCGTCAAAAACATGGGGGCATTGGTATCGTGAGCAGCGTTGCCGGGTATAGCGGACTTCCAAAGGCGCTAGCTTACGGCCCAAGCAAGGCGGCGATGATTAATTTCTGTGAAAATCTGTACTATGACTTAGCTCCTTTAGGCGTGAATGTGTACATGATTAATCCAGGATTTGTTGCTACTGAAGCAACAGCTAAAAATGATTTTCATATGCCAGCACTCATCACTAGCGATGCTGCTGCCAAGCACATTATTGACGGCATGATGGCTGGGGATTTTGACATTCATTTCCCAAGGCAGTTTTCTTTATTCCTAAAATTTCTTCGAATACTGCCCTATCCAATTTATTTCTTTTTGCTTAAGAAGTTTGTAAAAATTTAAATGTCAGAAAATTTATTCATTAAAGACGTTGTTGGTCGTTTTGAGGGTCTTAATTTAAATACAGTTGACCACTTGATCGATATTTATTCAAATGACGCTGTTTTTAAAGACCCTTTTAACGAGGTTACAGGTCGTACGGCAATTAAAAAAATATTTACTCATATGTTTGAGCAGGTTGACCAACCTCAATTTATTGTATTGAAAGACATAAGCACCCCTCATGAAGCCTGTCTCACATGGGAGTTTCGCTTTTACTTTAAAAATGAAAGAAAACAACAAGTCATCAAAGGATGCTCCTGGCTAACCATCAGCCAAGACTCGCTGATTACAGAACACAGAGATTATTGGGATGCCGCAGAAGAACTCTATGAAAAATTGCCTTTAATCGGCGCCATCATGAGGCTTCTAAAAAAGAAACTCCGCGCTCGCTAGAGAGAGACGCGGAGTCTTTTAATTAGTTGAATATAGAAACAAGTATTTAACGTTTTTCTTTGCGAACCTTAGTCACTAAATGATCCATCACCTCGATAGCTCTTGCTTTTGATCCTGACGTGATGGATGGTGAAGTTATATATTTACCCTGAATGGCTACGGTTGGCACGCCATCAATCCTATATGCCTGTGCAATTTGATTGGCAGATCTTGCTTTAGATGTCACGGTAAATGATTTAAATGCTTTTAAGAATGCTTCTCTTTCAATCCCCTGAGACACTGCCCATTCCGTAATTTCAGACTCAGTAAGCAGTTTTTTCTTGCCTACATGCATAGTCTCCATCACCTTAGCATGCAGATTGGATTTTCCTAAAGTCTCTAGTGCATAAAACAACTGACTATGTGGCAATAAATCATCTCTAAAAGCAACCGGTACCTTTTTGACGACAACATCTTTTCCTTGACGCTTCACCCATGCATCCAACTGAGGCTCAAAGTCATGACAATGAGGGCATCCGTACCAAAAAAACTCAAGGACCTCGATTTTTCCTTTTGCTTCGATGGCCTGCGGAGCTGGCATCACACGATAGTCAAAACCCTCTTCAATCGGTCTTGTTTGCGCAGAAACTGCGTTGATTAAACTTAAGCAAATCAAACCCAAACTAATTTTTTTAATTATTTTGTAAAAATTAAGTTTCATTTTAGTTAGCCTTATTAATACGAATAACAGTTGATGTAATTCCAGCGCCCTGTAATCTTGATCTAATTTCTGTCACTTCTGTCTGTCCAATATATGGCCCTACTCGAACTCGCCAGAGAGTTGAGCCATCAACCTCACGTTCAGAAATCAACGCCTCAAGACCTTGCATGGCCAAATTAGCTTTTTGTCGCTGCGCATCATCTTGACTTCTATACGCGCCCGTTTGCAACCAGTACTCTGGTCCTTGAGTAGCCGCAGCTATATTAGCAATGGGATCTCTCCTAGCTGATTCACTTGGTAGAGGCACTTTACTTTGCAATGACTTGTTAAGATTAGGTTGGTCTTCAACTTGAACCTCCCCTTCTTCAACAGCTTCGGCCGCAACTGTTTTGCTGCTGACCGCTTCAGGGGCCCTCAAGCTGAGCTTTGGTTCAGGGGCTCCTTTTTTCAGAACTACAGCAACACCAACTGCAATAGCCAAACCCAATAAAAGTCCTAGGACAAAACCCATGAGCGTCCCGCCTGAGCTCTTATTCTGAAGTTGCATATTTTGTTTGTTTTTTTCCATAAGACTGATCTTACCTCTTACATTTTGTTGGGTGCTGAAACACCTAAAATACCCAAGCCATTAGCAATGACTTGTTTTGTGGCTGACAATAAGGCAAGTCTAGCTAAACGTATCTCTTCATCATCAACCAACACACGGTCTGCGTTATAAAAACTATGAAACTCGCTTGCCAAATCACGCAAATAGAAGGCTACAGCATGTGGCGCCATATCTCTAGCGGCATCGGTTAATAAGTCCGGATACTCAGCTAAACGACGCAATAATGAGTCCGAAGCTGCACTGGTCAAACAAGTTAATGACGCATTAGCTAGTAGACTTTCATCGCCCGCCCACTGTCGCAATATGGAGCAAATTCTGGCATGCGCATATTGGACATAAAAAACAGGATTTTCATCATTTTGCTTTAAGGCTAAATCTACATCAAATACAAACTCCGTGTCGGCCTTTCGTGAAATCAAGAAAAATCTCACCGCATCACGACCTCGACGAATAGCATCAGGTAATTCATTTTCTGGAGTGGATTCTGAGACACCACCTGACCACTCAATTAAGTCTCTAACGGTCACATATGATCCTGCGCGCTTTGAGATTTTTACCTCTTCGCCACCCTTCATCACAGTGACCATTTTGTGCAACACATACTGTGGGTAATCTTTAGGAATATCCCATCTTCTTTTTTGAGCGACACCTTGAATGCCTGATCTGACACGGGCAATAGTGCCATGATGGTCGCTACCCTGGATATTGATAACATGCGTAAAGCCACGTGACCACTTGCTTGCGTGATACGCCACATCAGGGACAAAATAGGTGTAGCTGCCATCTGATTTGCGCATGACTCGATCTTTGTCATCACCGTCATCTGTCGTTCTTAACCAAAGAGCGCCTTCAGAGTCATAACTCTTACCAATTTCCTTAAGGTCTGAAACCACTGATTCGACACTTCCATCACTATATAGCGATGACTCTAAGTAGTAACAATCAAACTTGATACCGAAGGACTGCAAATCAATATCTTGCTCACGCCTTAAATACGCCACAGCAAAGCGTCGAATTGCTTCGACATTCTCAATATCGCCATCAGCCACAACCGGTCCGCCATCAGCCGCACTCACAGTTGCTTTAGCTTTGTAATCTCTGGCAATTTCTGCAATGTATTCGCCGTTATATGCAAGCTCTGGCCATTCTGCATCACCCGGCTTAAAACCTTTAGCTCTGGCTTGAACTGAAATAGCTAAATTCTGGATTTGTACGCCCGCATCGTTGTAATAAAACTCACGATGAACCTGCAATCCCTGGGTTTGCAATAAGCTTGATAAAACATCACCCAGTGCAGCCTGTCTTCCATGCCCAACATGAAGCGGTCCTGTTGGGTTAGCTGATACAAACTCTACCAATACTTTTTTATCATTAGCCGACTGCTTTCCAAAGCCATCCATCTCTGAAAAGATAGAGCCAATAACTTTTGTTTTGGCACTTTGAGTTAAGCGAAGATTGATAAATCCCGGACCAGCAACTTCAGAAGTGGCTAACAAATCAGAATAGTTCTGTTGGGTAGCTAACTTAGCTACAAATGCTTGAGCAAGCTCTCGAGGATTAAGCTTCCAAGCTTTTGCTAGTTGCATAGCAATATTAGTTGCGATATCACCATGCTCAGCCACTTTGGGTCGCTCAAGGTGTGGCACAGGCAACGCGTCTGAAATGCCGCGCTCTTTTGCAAGCTCACTTAGGGCTGCTTGCATCAAGTTAATAATTTGTTTTTTGATCAAAGGAAGCATAAATAATATCTATTTCGTTATTGTTTTAATGTTAATCTAGAAGCATGCTATACAAATTTCAATGCAAAAACTCTGCCGACGTTTTCATGTTGAGCGATCTAACCCAATTGATATTCAATACGATTGATAAGCCGCTTGAGAGTAAAGGCATTTTCCTTGTGGAGCAACTGCAACCTGCCATTGAAAAGCTTGAGGCAGCTATTGCCAGAGATAATGAACTAAGACAAGCAGTTAAATCTGACAAGCTCAGCGATGACTTAGAAGACAAAACCCCCAAAGCAGATCGCTTTGGACAAAGAGTGTTTCCTTTTATCCAATTACTCAAAGCAGCTCTCACAAACGAAGAAATGATTACTTGGGGCGTTTAGCAAAATCTTCCTTTTGATCATCGCCAATGCGACCAACATCAAAGTATTGGGCATTTCTATTTGCGATATAAAAGCCGCTCACACTTGAAGCTGGCAACATGGCCATTGATTCAGTCAGAGACATGTTGATCTCATCCGCCTTCAGGACCTCAAACATATTCTCTTTAACCAAATGATCCGGGCAAGCAGGGTAACCAGGGGCTGGGCGAATACCCACATAAGCCTCGTCAATCATTTCAGAGTTTGTTAGGTGCTCATCAGACGCATAACCCCAAAATTCTTTTCTAACTCTTTCATGCATTTTTTCTGCAAAAGCTTCAGCCAATCTATCTGCCAAAGCCTTGAGCATGATCGCACTATAGTCGTCGTGCTTGGACTCAAATTCTTTTAACTTCTTCTCAATCGAATGCCCAGCGGTAACTGCAAACATACCGACATAGTCAGCCACTCCAGAATCTTTTGAGGCTACAAAATCGGATAAGCAACGATTTGGCTTTTTAATACCATCCACTACTGGTCGTTCGGATTGCTGCCTGTAGTTCTTCCAAGTCAGAATAACGTCCTGGCGAGACTCATCACGGTAAAGCAGAATGTCGTCTTCAATGCTATTAGCAGGATAAAAAGCAACTACAGCATCGGCTTGAATCCATCGCCCTTGAATAACTTTCAACAACATGTCTTGAGCGTCTTGATAGACTTTTTTGGCAGAATCTCCAACAATCTCATCGTCCAAGATTTGAGGAAACTTACCAGCAAGATCCCATGTCTGGAAAAATGGCGTCCAGTCAATGCAGCTTGCAATTTCTGCAAGATCATAATTTTTAAAAACCCTACGGCCAATGAACATAGGTTTGGTTATGGACTCTTTTCCCCAATCTATTAACTGCTTATTAGCTCTTGCTTGCTCAAGAGTAATTAATGGCGTTTGTTTTTTATTGGCGTGTTGCTGACGAATTCTTTCGTAATCAACTTCCAAATCATCAATGAACTTTTTAGCGTTGTCATCTGAAAGCAAGCTTGAAGCAACAGACACCGCCCTTGATGCATCTGGAACATAAACAACAGGTCCGTCGTAGTGCGGCGAAATTTTTACTGCAGTATGAACTCGTGACGTTGTAGCGCCACCAATCATAAGTGGCATTTTCTTATCGCGGAAATAGTCATCACGCTGCATTTCTTCAGCCACATAAGCCATTTCTTCTAACGAAGGAGTGATTAAACCGGATAAGCCAATAATGTCTGCTTTTTCTTCTTTGGCCTTGCTCAAAATCTGATTGCAAGGAACCATAACGCCCATATTGACCACATCAAAGTTATTACATTGCAAAACCACAGTCACAATATTCTTACCAATATCATGGACATCGCCTTTGACGGTAGCCATGATAATTTTTCCTCGAGACTTGACATCACCGCCACGCTCCAAGATCTGTCTCTTTTCTTCCTCAATAAATGGGATTAAATGTGCGACTGCTTGCTTCATCACTCGCGCACTTTTAACAACTTGAGGTAAAAACATTTTTCCAGCACCAAACAAATCCCCAACCACGTTCATGCCATCCATTAGCGGACCCTCAATCACCTCAATGGGTCGACCCTTGGCTCCGGCAATCTCAAGACGCATCTCTTCAGTGTCTTCAACGATATGGGACGTGATGCCGTGAACTAAAGCATGGGTTAATCGATCGCGCACAGGATTATCTCGCCAAGCTAGAGTCTCTTCAGCCTTAGCGCCACCACCTTTGTATTCATCAGCAATTTCTAATAATCGCTCTGTTGGCGTTTTTCCTTCTTTTTCTGAAAAGCGGTTCAACACAACATCTTCAACACGCTCTTTTAATTTTTCATCCAAATCGGCATAAACACCTAGCTGACCGGCATTCACAATGCCCATATCCAAACCAGCACGAATAGCATGGTACAAAAATACTGTGTGAATTGCTTCACGAACCACATCGTTGCCGCGGAAAGAGAAGCTTACGTTGGATACGCCGCCACTCACCTTGGCACCTGGCAAGTTTTTCTTTATCCATGCCGTTGCATTGATGAAATCATTAGCATAGTTGTCATGCTCTTCAATGCCGGTCGCAATAGCAAAAATATTAGGATCGAAAATAATATCTTCTGCAGGAAAACCTAACTCATCAACCAGTATCTGATAACTGCGCTCGCAAATCTCAACTTTTCTTTGATAGGTGTCTGCTTGTCCTTTTTCATCAAAGGCCATCACAACAGCAGCAGCGCCATAACGACGAATTAACTTGGCTTGCTGTCTAAATGCATCCTCACCTTCTTTCATCGAAATAGAGTTAACAATAGCCTTACCTTGAACGCACTGAAGACCGGCCTCAATAACACTCCACTTCGATGAGTCAATCATCAAAGGAACTCTTGAAATATCTGGCTCTGATGCAATTAAATTCAAGAAGCGAACCATGGCAGCTTTTGAATCCAACATGGCTTCATCCATGTTGATATCAATAACTTGTGCGCCATTCTCAACTTGCTGACGCGCTACAGAAAGAGCTTCATCGTATTGACCATTCAGAATCATGCGAGCAAAGGCCTTTGAGCCAGTAACGTTTGTTCGCTCACCAACGTTAATAAAACCCACATGCGGACTAATATTGCACGGCTCTAAACCAGCCAAGCGCATTGGAGGCATCTTTGACTCAGCCATCACACAGACTCCTTGTAAGCATTCCAGCGACGTGATGGTCGCTTTGCAACAGCATCGGCAATCGCTTTGATATGGGCCGGCGTTGTACCGCAACAGCCACCCACCAAATTAACCAAACCATCACGAGAAAACTCATCCAATAACTTGGACGTCATTTCTGGCGTTTCATCAAATCCTGTGTCACTCATTGGATTCGGTAGACCAGCATTGGGGTAGCATGAAACAGCCACGTCACAGACCTTAGCAAGTTCAGCAATATAGGGACGCATTAAGGTTGCCCCTAGCGCGCAATTCAATCCAAATGTTAAGGGCTTCGCATGGCGCAAACTATTCCAAAATGCTTCAACAGTTTGACCAGATAAAATTCGTCCAGACGCATCGGTCACCGTTCCAGAAATCATGACTGGAATACGCACACCTTTTTCCTCAAAAAATTCATCAATGGCAAATAAAGCAGCCTTTGCATTTAAGGTGTCAAAAATTGTCTCAACAAGAAACACATCTGAGCCACCTTCATAAAGAGCCTCAACTTGCTCCCTATAAGCAGCCCTTAATTGTTCAAATGTCACATTTCTTGCGCCAGGGTCATTTACATCAGGAGAAATGCTAGCAGTCTTTGGAGTTGGACCAACAGCACCAGCAACAAATCGCGGCTTTTCTGGTGTTGAGAATTCGTCGCATGCTTGCTTTGCAAGTTTTGCAGCGGCAAGATTCATTTCTCTAGCGAGCTCAGGCATTTTGTAATCATCTTGAGCAACCGTTGTAGCGCCAAACGTATTTGTCTCAATTAAATCTGCTCCTGCTGCCAAATACTGTCGATGTATATCTAAAATAATTTCAGGGTGAGTGATATTAAGTAACTCATTGTTACCTTTGAGATCGCTAGGGTGGGCCTCAAAACGCTTCACTTGTGGCAAACCTCGATAGTCAGCCTCAGACAACTTGCGTTGCTGAATCATGGTGCCCATTGCACCATCCAAGACCAGTATTCGATTTTTGAGTAACTCTGGCAAATTTGCGCCACGGGTATAAAGCATAGGTAAAAACTCTTGGTTTAACCGCAAATGGATTGCGGCAAATGAATTAAAGCTATATTTTATCGGTATTAGACATATTTATCTGATTCTATTAACTTTTCTTTCTGGGGGCTGTTATGTTTGGTGCCATGCCTGATTTCAATCAAAGTCTTGAAATGTTCAAAACAATGTGGGGTAATTCCCCAACTCCTGGTGATTTAAGTGGCTTTGGAGCGGGTATTGGCGGAGGCGCCGGTATGCCAACCTTAGATATTGAGGAATTGGATAAGCGTATTCAGGACCTAAAAAGTGTTGAAAACTGGTTACAACTGAATATGAGCGTTTTAAGAAGCACCATTCAAGGACTTGAAGTTCAACGGGCCACCCTGGCTGCGCTTCAAAGCTTTAGTGCTGCGATGACCCCAGAAGCCATGGCTGAAGCCGGTAAAGCCGCTCAAAGGGCAGCTAGCCAGGCAACTAAAGCGGCAACAGATATGGCCGCAGGGATGTCTACGGGTAGCTTTTCAAGCAAGAAAACCGCAAAACCCCGTCAGAGCAAACCTCGCGCAACAAGTGCCCGGCGCGCCAAAGGTAGTTAAGATGAGCAATCGCCTCCCCCATAGCAAAGGTGAGCTGGTGTAAATCCAGCTCCCTCTTAAATAGGATTGGCACCAAATCTCTAGCGTGGGCCGGGGCGTTAGCGCAAAACTGCATCGTCTCAGAAAGTCTGTCATCGTGATGTTGCTTTAACTCACCAATTCGATGGTGAAGTCCCTGAAATGGTTTCCCATGTGAAGGCAACACCATCAGCGCTTTAGGTAGCTCTAGATAACGCTCCAAAGAACTTAAATACAGCCCCAGTGGGTCTGCATCCGGCTCACTATCAAACACACTGACATTGGTCGATATTTTTGGCAGGACCATATCTCCTGATATCAGCAAGTTCAACTCCTTGCACCATAGAGACGCATGCTCAGGGGCATGCCCATAACCAACAACCACTTGCCACTCATGATTACCAATTAAGATAGCCTCGTGATCAATAATTCTGCGAAATCTGGTTGGTAACTCTGGGACCATCTGACTAAAGTAGTCAGACCTTGCTCGAATTTTCTCTAAGTCATCTTGTTGAGTAAGCCCATGTCTTGAAAAAAGTTCGGCTGCACCACCACCCCCAACCAACGATCCTACATTTTTTCCATCCGAACTAATTAACCATTTAGCAAAAATGAAATCCGTCATGGTCATCCATAGTGGAGCATTCCACCTCTTGCATAGCCATGATGACAATCCAATATGATCGGGATGCATATGTGTAACGATGACGCGAACAACTGGCATGCCTTCAAGCTGGTCTTTAAAAATAAGCTCCCAAGCTTCTTTTGTTGCCTCATTAGCAATTCCACAATCAACCAAAGTCCAACCATCGATGCCATTAAAACGATCTCTAATTAACCATAAGTTAATGTGATTTAAAGCAAAAGGGAGCGGCATACGAACCCACTTTACAAATGGATTTAATGATTTCGCCTCCCCAACCAAGGGGAGATCCTCGCCCAGAGGATAGAAGATTAAAGTGTCAAAAGCCGAATTCATTATGAATAACCTTATTTTTTAAACCGAAATTTGCAGGGTCTTTTAATAACTATAATGATCAAATAAGAATTTTTTGTTCAACACACTACGTAAAGCAAAATATGTCGACATCCAATAACCCCTATATCTTATCTAAATTACTTGCAAATAATAAAGACTGGGTTGCAGCAGTTACCAAACTAGATCCAGATTACTTTAGCCGACTTGTTGACCAACAAGCTCCCGAGTACTTATGGATTGGATGCTCCGACTCAAGAGTTCCCGCCAACCAAATTACTGGCCTAGCTCCCGGCGAGGTTTTTGTTCATAGAAACATTGCAAACGTTGTAGTGCATACAGATTTAAACGCTTTGTCTGTGATTCAGTTTGCCGTTGACCTCATTAAAGTTAAACACATCATCGTTGTGGGACATTATGGTTGTTCTGGTGTTCGCGCTGCTCAAAAGAAAGCTCGCATCGGACTTGCTGATAACTGGATTCGTCACGTACAAGATGTACAGGATAAACATGGCAAATATTTAGGTTCAATCATTCAAGACTCTGAACGCTTTGATCACCTATGTGAGTTAAACGTAATTGAGCAGGTGATGAATGTCTGCCAAACCTCAAGCGTTCAAGATGCTTGGCTTAATAATCAAGATCTAACAGTCCACGCCTGGATTTATGATCTCAAAGATGGTGGTGTTAGAGATCTTGGGGTCAGCATTAAAAATGCAGCCGAGTTAGAGTCAAGATATCAAACTATCGTGTCAAAAAATTATTCTTAAAGTGAATAACTCCCAAGAACGCTCTTCGTCTGAACTTGGCTCCCCATGCATTAAATTGTGCCGTATGGACGACAACGATCTCTACTGCTTAGGTTGCTATAGAACGTTAGATGAAATTGCTGCCTGGGGCAACTTAAGCAACTTGGATAAGCAAATAGTGTTATTAGAAATCCAAGAACGCCGCAAAGATAAATTGAGCTAAAAAATAGACATAAAAAAAGAGGTCACCATAGTGACCTCTTTTGTAACGCTATGAGATTAACTCATATTAATCTGCGTAGATACCAGCCTTCTTAATGATTGGTGTCCACAACTCGATTTGAGCCTTCAAGTGAGCTTTATGACCCGCTGGGCTAGCATTTTTCTCATTAGGTACGTTGGCACCTAAATCAGCCATCTTGGCTTTATAACCAGCATCTGCAATACCTGCTTTGATAGCTGCTGATAATTTATCAGTTGCATCCTTAGCCGTACCTTTAGGTGCATAAACACCGTGCCATACGTTAACTTGGAAGTCTTTCAAACCTTGCTCATGCAATGTTGGAATATCTTTGAAAGCTGCAATACGCTGCATTGTTGTAGCGCCGTAAGCTTTCACTGAACCAGCTTTCAATTGACCAGCTAAGTTAGTTGTTTGGTCACACATTAATTGCACTTGACCGCCCATCAAATCAGTTAACGCAGGTGCTGTACCCTTGTAAGGAACTGTTGTCATCTCTTGTTGGATGGTGCTCATGAATAGAAGACCGCAAAGGTGGCTAGCTGAACCAATACCAGCATTGGCATAAGCGACATCTTTACCTTTTGATTTGATGTAAGCCAACAACTCTTTCATGTTTTTAGCTTTCAAATCTTTGTTACCAACCATAACCATTGGCACATCAGCCACTTGGCCTAAGTGCTCAAAGTCTGTCAATGGATCGTAGCCCAAGTTACGATACAAACCTGGAGCTGTTGACATACCAATATGATGAATCAATAACGTATAACCGTCATTTTTAGCATTCATTACTTTTTTAGCAGCAATTGTGCCGCCAGCACCAGGAGTGTTATCCACAATTACCTGTTGTTTTAATGCTTTGCCCATTGAAAGCGCTAATTCACGAGCTACTTTATCTGTAGGGCCACCAGCAGCAAACGGCACCACTAGAGTTACCGGCTTATCATCTGGGAATGCGGCATGTGAAGTACCTGATACAACAGCGGCTAAAACGCCAACTGCAATCATTGCCTTACGAAAATTCTTATTCATTGTTATCTCCTTATCAGTTGTTGCCATGAAAAATGAGCAAATCAACAATTTCCATTGTAAGGAAAAACGAAGGAAATGTCGTAAAGAACGCCCTTGTTTTGACTAGAATTAACCCTAAGCTTTATGTTTAGCGACTAATCAAGCACAAATTGCTGCGCCGCAAAAATTATTGCTCAACAATCGGAAGTTGGTGCATTAGAAATTGGTTATGGTCAGCAGTAATGCTAACTTTTTCTTTAATAGCACGTTTAGCAATCTTGAGCACCATCTTATCTTTGCTAATCAGAGTTGATGGTCTGAAACTAAACGCCAAATTAATGAAAACTTGATCATCACGATCTTTGCATTTCCACGGAGCAGTTTGAAGATCTGATTCTTGAACCAAACGTGACCAAGCCTGCCATTGCAAATTTACTTCAGCTTGTTTCTTAGCATCCAAACTAAACTGAGGTCGACTAATGACATCCGCTAACTCTTCTAAAGTATGCTGAGTTGCAAGTGCATCAAGCTCTTGATTGGCGAGTGCAGCTCTTAAAGGATGCGCCCTCTGATCATCAAATACCAGTATGTCTAATAAAATGTTTGTATCTAATATAACGACTGGGCGCATGGAGTTTTATTATTTTTATCTTGATAAGCTTTAGTGTTGTTATCATAAACCACCAAACATAATCAATGAAAGAGTCCAATGTCAGCGTATGGGTCAGCAGAACATGAAGAAATGGTTCAGGAGATACTAGCGATTCTTCAGCCTGAATACCTGGCAATTGCAAATAAGATCCCCAACCTTACGCCTCATGAGACCATCATTTGGCACATGACAGCTTTATGGATGAACGCAGCCCAAAGGCTCGATCGCGACAAGCTCGCTGTTCATAAGGAGCAATTTAAATTTATCTTATATGCAGTTGGTCACATTGTTGAGTTGCTTGATGACAAAGAATGGGATCAAGTTGAATCAGAATGGATGCAACATTTGGCATGCTTAAGAACTTTTAATGACTCTTTCCTTGGTTTTTATTTCAAACAAAAAGAAATTACAGCTACAACTGCCGATTTTTATAACATTTACGCTTGGCTAATTACACTTCATTATTGGTTTGGTTTGGCTGTTTACGAAAAGCTAAAACCTAGACTAGAAAATACAGAGAGTGAAGAAAGTTTAATTGCCAATGAGAGCTTAAATAATTTATTAATTAACATATCTGAATTTACAGATCGCTATGAATTAAGTACTGACGTTTCAGACTTTATTCAACAAGGCTTAAATCTGGTTGTTAACAAACCACCAAACTCTCCATGGGAGATGTATTTTGAATCTCAGAAAGATCAAATAAAACTCCCGAACTTTTCAATACCCGAATAAAACTTATTACTCCACCGTAACGGAATGGCTGTGCTGGGGGGGCATCTTTTTCCACCGTGGATCTTTTTTTTTGACCATCACCCGAGCCTCCGTTTTTCCTTTTACAACAGTGTAACCCTTTGACTTCTTCTTTTCATCTTTCCATTTAATTGAATCTTTAACGATTGGTAGGTTAAAGATAATTGTTAATTCGTGTTCATTTGTATCTTTTATGTATCGAGCCTCAATTTTTTCAACAAGTCCAGATAAGTAGGCTTTTTTGTCTTCGTCAGTTAACTTGGTTTTTTGATCGACTTCTTCACCAAAAGCTTTAACCCAATCAACCCACTTTTTGGACTCAGTATTACTTTGTTGTTCTAACTTAAGATTAGTAAGTATTGTGTCGATTTCAATAATTCTAGATTTAGCTTGTTTTATTCCAAATTCATAAACTTTCTTATCAAGCTCACCAGATAAAAAATTAAACTCCAAAGCCCCTTGAGCCTCTTTGGCTTGATTTAGCTGACTTTCTAATCTTTTAATTTTGCTTTGTAAGGACTTAATTTCTGACTCAGACTTAATATGAGTTACGCCTTGCTCTTTAAGAATTCTCTTCTTTACCTCTTCCTTCAAGGTACTTGAATTCTTATGAATGCTTGTAACTAAGTCCATTACGACTAGATCTGTTTCAGGAATATTCATAGACCTAGCCATTCCACAACCCACACCTCTTTTCCAAGGCTCTTTACTTCCACCATTTACCACCCAATCTCTTTCTTTATTTGGACAGTAATAAAGGTTTTCCTTTTTAGATGGTTTAGAACGAGCGGAAATTGGACGCCCACAGTGTCCACAGAACATAAGATCTCTAAGCAAATAAAAATTCTTAGTTGGATTCTTTTGTTGTGTTCTATTAATTACTCTTGTCTTGGAGTAATTAACCGCTTTCCAAACATTTTCTTCAATAATTGCTGGACAACTAATCTTTATTTTTGTGTTTACTTTTTTATCGTGATAGCTGTAATACCCAATGTAATGAGTGTTTTTTATTAAGGATTGAATAGACCCAAGTGACCACAACCCATTCCTTCTTCGTGGAGAGACACCTTTCGAATCAAGAAGTTTCTTTACATCAAGAGTTGTAGACCCTTTTAGGCTTTCTTCATAAATCCTTTTGATCCACTTTGATTCATCTTTGTCTATTACCAACTTTTTATCTTCTAACTTATAGCCAAATGGTGGTGGTCCACCGTGCCAAAATCCTGAAGTGGCTTTTGATAGTTTTCCCAATCGTGTTCTCTCGGCTCTAACTGAATTTTCAAACTCAGCGACAGCGTCTAACATCTGTTTCAACAATTTATCAGAAGGGCTGGACAGATCAAACTGACCATCTTTTGTGTAAAGAGTTACCCCCTGTTTATTACACTCATAACGAAAGATGGAAGCGACCTGATCATTTCTAGAAAGTCGTGACTGGTCATAAACCCATAAATGCTTCACTTCACCACGCTTAATGGCTTCATAAAGTTTTAATAACACTGGTCGACCTGTTATTTCCTCGTGATGAGAGCTTTTCCCACCTTCGTCCCAATGTCTAGCTTCAAATTTAAGTTGCTTTGCTTTTTTCTGTCCTAACTGTAACTGTGTAGTTAGTGATGTCCCATCATTAGCTTGAGCCATTGAAGATACCCTTGTGTAGATATGTAATACCTTATTAGGGTCTTTTGAAAGGAGTTTTTTAGTTACCATTAAGACTAGATTGAATTTTTTAATTAGTTTATTGTTACATTTACTATAAGAAAAGGCTTTCTATGAGCACACCAGAAAAAAAGTTTACTCACAACTACACCCCCGAAAAGCTTGCTGAATTCACATTTTCAGCTCTATTGGATATGAAGGGTAGGGCTCTAAAGAATGGCTCTCCTGATTTAGTAGCTATGTGTGATTTCGAAATAGCCAAGAGACCACCAGCTCCAGGGAATTTTGATACTGTATCTATGTCATATAAATCTAGGACAGGAAGAACTCCCTCTGTTGTCGAAGCAGATAAGCAAACATCGGCTCTTTTAGTCGAGTCAATCCAAGCCTTAAGTCGTACATACGATCTATCTAAAGAAACGGCTAAGAAACTTTCTGAGGGAGTATCAAATTTTAGAGCCCACAATCTTTTATCAGCCGAAGGAAAAGCAAAAGTAGGTGGAGCGAAGATGAAGGGTCGTGTAGCCATTAATAATTTTGTTTCTTATAGGCTCAAAGAAAACATATTTGCTCTTTGTGTTGTTTTAGAACATCAAAAGCCCGTGAGTGAAATGAAATATATCGTTTTAGCTCCAAAGTCTTATCTCTCCAATTACAAAGATCTTGATCAATTAATTCCAATTACGGAAGAAGATGATCTTGGATTAATTGATGGTGGTGAAGAATTCAACACATACGGTGAAGCTCTAACCGTCTTCTCCTCACTGATCGAAAAAGTAGCTCCAAAGAAATCTTAAACAAGAGTTGAAACCGTTGAATGAGCCATTTGAATTCCGTGAACCTTGTCTAACCAATAAGAAATTCTTCTAAGACTCATTCCTCTTCTCTTCATATCTTTCATCTCACGAATTATTTTTTGTTCATTAATATTTTTTTCTAGCTTTTCACCTACAACCTGATAACCGAAGCGTGTAGGTCCCCCCAAGAACTTACCTTCTGATTTTTGAAGTTGCTTCACCTCACGAATCCTAGTGGCTATTCGTTCTCTTTCAAAAGTAGCAAAAGCGGAGAGAATGGTAAAGATTACTGATCCGATACCATCATTCGTAACGTCTCCACCTAAGTCAATGAAGTGAACAGAGACCCCCCTTAGCTTCAATTCGTGAAGAGTATTCAAAGCATTTCGTGTATTTCTAAAGGCTCTATCAAGTTTAGAAAAGATTAATACATCTCCAGACTGGAGTCGGCTAAACAAAGCTCCACCATATGGACGCTTCTCAAATTCAATACTTCCACTAACCCCACGCTCGGTTACATAGTTTTCATCTGGAATTTTGTATCCCTTAAGAACACCGTAGGATTGAATTTGCTTGAGCTGGGTTTCTAGACTTTCACCCTCATTAGCCTGTTGAAGGGTCGAAACACGAACATATCCGTATACAGCCATTGTCGTCACCTCTTTTCTCAATTCTTATAACAATTATACCTATTTTTGTCATAAAAATCAATCACTTAAGTGGTTATTCGTAAAGAATTCTACGGTATTCAGAACGATCGTTCGAAGCGTCTCAAAGCGTTCCGAACGATCTAATCTACAAATCAATTAGTGGTTAGTTAAAAAAGCCCATTGAAAAAGCTAGTAACACACTAGCCACTTTCACGATAAAGATAGCTATCAAGCCAGTCACCCAAACACTCCTCACTCCGACTGTTGCTTGATTCTTCTCCTTTTCCCTTTCATTAAGATATATGAACACAGGAAAACAAAACAAAGAAAAAATCACACCTTCAAGAAGAGAAACAGGGAAATAAGACCAATCAATGTCAGGCTTACCTGTATATGGAGTTGTGACTCCGAGAAGCCCCATAAAAAAACCATAGATCAACCAGTTACGAAGATATTTTTTTGATTCAGGTGTTTTTAACTTATCAACAAAACTCATTCTCATAATCCTTTTTGTGTAGAACTATCTTCAAAGACTGTATATATCGCTCCACCGACACCAATGATGTTAGATATAACATTAATTAACCCCCACCAGTCCCCCTTTTGTATAAGGCTTCCAAGGATTAATCCTGTAGCTAAGACAACAATACCACCTAATACCAAAGCAACAATCTTCTTAAATGAAGGAGCAAACAATGCTCCTACAAAAATAGTCGAGTAACCAGTCAGAACAGCAGCTATTACATTGACCCAAATCTTATCAAGCCAAGCCCCTTCACCAATTCCGAGGAGCTTAGTTTCAATCCATATAGCCAAGACAGCCATTAATGAAACTAAAACAAAAGTTAATAGGCTAGAAATAGGGACAAGAATCCATCTAAACCAATTTGGTAATTTTTCAATAAATTCCATCAAGTCCTTCTATTACTTTTTTATAGTTAAGCATCTAAATTTACCCACTCTAATTTCATCTTCATATGTGTGGGTTGTGATCAGGCTAGTAAAGTCTTGACTGAATAAAAGTGTTTTATGTCCAGAGTAATATCGTAGCTTTTCAATTTCAACCAACTTGTTGTACTTGTATTCTTTTCTACTTGGAGATGAAACATATAGCTCTCCACCTGATATCCTATAAAGATCCATCTCTTTGATGTTATCCGTTTCACTTTTGTTAACGCTAAAAGTTTGGGGATTAATGTGAACAATCTTTAATTGATGACAAACCATATCTGGAACACGCTGACTAAGCGCTTGTCCAGTGATTAATGTCGTTATCAAAAAAAATAGACTTTTTATAGTATTGACTTGATTCATTATTAATTTAATAAGTTATAGTTATAAGAACAAATAATAATTTAATTTAACTCTAAAAACCATTTTGACAGTAACTAAAGTCCTTGCTTGGGCTATGTTCATAGCCATCCTACCGTTACCATACGGCTATTACCTTTTGCTCCGACCACTTATCTGTCTTGGGATGATTTACCTACTGATCAGAGACTGGAAATATCTTGATCAAAACACTAAAGCAATCTCGATAGTGATAGCCGTTCTATTTAACCCAGTTTCAGCAATTTTCCTTAGTAAATTAATTTGGATTCCAATTGATTTTGCTTGTGGATACTTCTTACTAAAAAAATATAAACCTTCTAACCAAAAACAGGATTCATTATGAAACCGATTATTCATTTCTTTTTATCAAGCTTGTTAATTTTTGGAGCCATTTCATCTCAAGCTCAATCACAAGCCGTTAATGAAATGGCTTCTCTTAATTGGGTTAAAGCTCCCAATACTGTAAAAATTACAGAGCGAGCAAATATGAAATTAACAGGTAGCTTGCTTTACCTAGATGAAATTGAGACAAATAAATTCTTAAAGCTAACAGGAAACCTCCCATCAAATGGTAGCTACACATTACTAAATGGAAAAGATAACTGGTTTTCTATATTTCACTTCACGGCTGAGGGATATGTAAAAGACGATGAAAAAATTGACGCTAATGCTTTACTAAAAGCATTGAAAGAAGGAAACGAAGCAGGCTTAGCTGAAAGAAAGAAACAAGGGCTTCAACCAATTTATCTAGATGGATGGTATATCCCACCTCGCTACGACTCACAAACTAAGCAATTGGAATGGGCTACTAAATTGAGAGACCACGAAAACAATCCTATTGTTAACTTTACAACTCGTATTCTTGGTAGATCTGGTTATATGAGTGCTACGCTTGTTTCCGATCCAGTTAACTTAGACAGAGATATAAAATCATTCAAAGTAGCTTTACAAGATTTTGATTATGTAAATGGTGAGCGTTACGCTGAGTTTAGAGACGGAGATAAGATCGCTGCTTATGGTTTAGGAGCTTTGGTTGTTGGTGGCGCAGCAGCAGCTGTAGCCTCTAAAGGTGGCTTCAAATTCTTGGGAGCCCTAGCTCTAGCTGCTTTAGCTGGTATTGGAGCAATCTTTAAGAAAATTTTTGGAAGAAAAAAATAATGATTCATCAGCTACTAACCACCGAATATCTTTTCTGGTTAGTAGCTCTAGCTTTTTATTTGCTGGACTGTATTAAATTAGTAGGTAAGTCAGAAATACTAATTACAGAAACCTTTACTGGTAAGTTCAAACCTTCTTTTAGTTTCAATACATTTGAGATCAAAGGAAAACAAGTACAGCTATTAAACTTATTAATTCCATATACGGGGTTCCTGAAATTAAACATCGCTCCCAACGATAAGCCATCAAATAATTTTGAAAATACAAAGGAAAAGTTAATTACTCTTCAAAAAGTAGCTTTCCCATTTAAGGCGATTTCTTTAGTTTCATTTTTATATCTTTTATTTGGACCAGTTTTGACTTTTTATCAAGGTCTTGGAGCCACTTTAATACTTTTACTACCGCTACACCTTACGGCTTTGTTAATGACATTAACCCTATTACTAATTAGTCGTAAGGGTTTAGGGCTTACCTATGGCTCATTAATTTCTATATTTTTTGATTGTTTAGTTGTTCCAGCATATCTTCCAAGTATTGTCCGAAAAATATACAACAAACAGGTGTTCACCTGTGATGGCTATTATTTCTCATTACAAGTCAATTCACCTAAGAATCTTGAAGAATTGGAATACAACATTTCAAGAAAACTTAGTCAAGCTATTGATCAAGTAGATGAGAACGAGGCTTTCAAATACCTATCTTATAAAGAATTGTTAGGAATTAAAAATGACCAGTAATGAAGTATGGGTAGTAATTGTTCTTGGATTAGTAGGTTATTGGGGTACTTCAGCTCTGATTAAATTCTTCAAAAAAGAATCTGAGTGGACAACTAATCAGCAAAGTAAGCAGAATTCATATCAAAAACAAGATGAACCAAAACAAAAGCAAGAAAGTAGTACAAATAAATCTTGGTTTGAAATCCTAGAAGTTCATCCATCTGCTTCTTTAGCAGATATTAAAACAGCCTACAAAAAGAAAATTTCTATGTATCACCCTGATAAAGTAAGTTCTATGGGACCTGAATTTAATGAGATTGCTCAAAAAAAATCAAAGGAAATTAACGCTGCTTACGATGAAGCCATCAGACTAAAAAGTTGATATGAAACTGAAATTAATTCTTTTAGTAACTTTATTAACTATCTTTGGATGTAAAGGAACACCGAGTAACCCACCAATACTACTCTCGTGCTCGGGTAAGACAAACATTCAATTTAGCGGAGACACTCATCAAACTTTCACAAAAGTTTGGGACAAAAATACTACATATAGTTTTATTTTTGAAAAGGTTCTTTTAGAGCCTCGTGATAGCGATTCAAATCAGAAACGAGAAGAGGCTTATATGTGGACAGTTATAGAAGATGGGAAGACTGTTAAAAAGCCACAAAATACAACCTATTCAAGTCAAGAGAGCAAGCCAACCATCTACACCTTAATTCAAGTAGCCGATCAATTAATTACTATTACCGAAGAAAACACATCCTTACCAACAAAAAAATATGACGGATGGTCAAATAAATCAGAAACCACTATTAATAGATTAAGTGGTGATTGGAAAATCACTTCACGAAACATAAGTACAAAAATTGATGGGAAAAAGTTATATGAAGTAGCTTTCACATCAGGTAGCTGTGAAATTACTCAAAAAAAGTTTTAACACTTAGGGAAAAGCACCCAAACTTGTATTAGATATATTCTCCCTAACTCGCTTGATATATCTACTTACAGTAATAGCTAAAGCTCGTTTTTTACCTATTACTGTATGAACATCATCGCTAGCTTTTATTTTCTGAGTTCTGATTACATTCGGAGTGTCGTTACCTATTTTCCATAATGGCTTAGTAGGCTCAGCTAAATGGGCGTCGTAAACCTTCAAAGATATTTCAAGGGACGGAACATTGGGTTGACCGCTAACCTTATATTTGGCTGAACTTCGCTTGGCTATCTGATGACCCCTTTTCCCCTTGTGATGTTCTGACAGGATTTCCTTAAACCTTGTCTCCAAAAATCTCTTTGGAAGGTTCATTGGAAAGGAGATATTCAAAACATCCTCACTAAAAGTATATTGATCATCCTTCTTGAGGATTCTTATAGATTCTTCAGCTGGTGGGTCAGCGAATAACTCAGCCCCACGATCCCCTTCACTCCACCAAGCTTTGAAACTATCACACCTCACATCTCCAAAATCTTTATAGAGGCTTGAAAGCTTTCCTTTACCACCTCGGTTACAACACTCAAGGTATTCCTCATTTCTTTTTAGATAAGCCCACCACCAGTAATAAACACTCGATTTCCAATGTTTTTCACTTTTTGGATTCTTTTCTGTACCAAAGGTGGGATGTTTATATGGAAAGTGTCTTAAAGGCTTTTTTCTCGTATTTTTCATTGTTCTAAATGGAAAATGGTTAACAACTTAAATAAGCAAATATCTTGGCAATCGATGTTAACACGGTATTCAAGTAAAGTTATTGTATTGATTCAGTTCCCCTTTGAAACACTGTATTCAATGGTTTCAATCATTTTTTATTAATTTGAAAGGTATAATATGAATACAATTACTATTAACAACACAAATAACGAAATTTCAGATAAAAATGTAATCCAATTGGCTCAAGACTTCAAGAGCTACTTTGTGAAAACAGCCGACAATATTCTTGAAATGGCTCGGATTACAACAAAAGCGAACCTTGAATTGAAGGGTCAAAGATATAAAAACTTTTGTCACTTAATTGGTTTTGAAACTCAATCAAGTACTTTAAGAAAACTCATCAAAATTGGTGAAAAGTATGAATTATTAAAGAAAAATATCAACTCGTTACCAGCCAGCTGGACCACTCTTTATCAGATCTCATTAATCTCACCCGATGACATAGTTAAGTATGTGGATGTTGGATTGATCAACCCAGACTTGAAATCAAAAGAGCTTAAATCTATAACTGATCCAAGCTCTCAAGCTACCAAGTCAAAAACCGTTCCGAATAGAACAGTAAAGAAAGGTGGTTTTGAATTCAAGGTTGTATTAAGTAAGGAACCTTCAGACAAGATCACTCAGAAAATTCAAAAAATTCTTAATGAATGTGAAAATATTGATTCAGCTGAAGTTCAAATTGGATCGTCACTTGAGGAATTTCTTAAACCAACCGTAGCCACAGTTTAAGGAGAATTTATGACTTCCAATAAAAGCCCTGATTGGGCTTCGAAATATCGTCCACTCAAGTTCGAGGAAGTCATACTACCTAAACACCTTGAAGACAGCCTTAGAGCTGTCTCAAGTAAAGGTGGTGGTATGTCACTCTTGTTTTATGGAAGCCCTGGATGTGGAAAAACTACGGTAGCCAAGCTAATCAATCCTGATAACACTTACTACATTAACTGTACCCTCAATCGATCCATAGATTTAATTAGAGACCTCGAACGAGTTTGTTCAACAGTCAATGTGTACGGAGAAAGACGCTTAATTCTTTTTGATGAAGCCGACTTCTTGTCAAAGGACGCTCAAGCTGGGCTTCGTGGATTCGTTGAACAGTTTGACGCTTCTAATGATTTCATTATGACGGCTAACTACCCAGACAGGTTAATGGGCGCTATTAAGTCAAGGTTCTTACCTGTCAACTTCGACCTTATCAATTCTGAACAGACTAGAGCTCGAGTTATGAAAAGGCTTAAAAATATTTCCAGCCTTGAGGGTTATTCAGCCGTTCCCGAGCCACAGCTTCGAGCAATCGTTGGTGATTGTTTTCCAGATATTAGACAAATGCTCAAAAGACTTCAATTCGAGCTACAAAGTAAAGGATCAAATAATGATTAGTAAACAAAATCCAGTGTTCAAAGCACACACTTCCCCATACCTCAAGCCAATGGTTACTGATTTCAAGAATCAAGTAATGTACATTGAATCAAACCTTATTGAATTTGGTCTAACTCCTACAAGCTTTAACTTAGGTCGTGATGACACATACCAATACTTTGAATTCGGAGTAAAGGAAACAGATGAAGATCTTTTAATTGATTTGGAATCTAAAATTAAATCTCTAGCTAACACTCCTTATACATCTCTAATCAACAATGTAGTTTGTTATAAGTGTGAAGCGTGTTCTAGGATTCATCTCTGTTTTTATATTAAAGCTCTATCACCCAAAAATCCGTTTCGAATCGCTGATTTACAAAACTATTTGAAATACTTTAGAGATGAAGCCACAAGCCTTCATTAATTCAAACCCAGTCCTTAGACTGGGTTTTTCGTTTTACAGAATAGATAAATATGTAAAACGAGCCTTATTTCTACTTTATTAAAACTAATTAGCCTTGATTGCTTTTTGTGTCTGACATCTCTACTTAAGGTTCATTACCCTCAACACACCTAATGGAAAGCTACTAATGATTAATGAATCAACTGAATATCAAAGAAGATATGGGTCTGAAATTGAGAGTAAGGCTCGTGTCACCCCGATAAAACACTATGACAGAATCATTGATTTCATTGTGTCAAATAATGAATGGGCTAAATTTACTATCACTACGACATTTACAAATCTAGAGGTAGTGAATGTGACCGATGGAATTAGAGGAGCCACAATTGACGAGTATTTACATAAAGTTTTATGGAAAATCAAAAAAAATCTATCTAGCTCTCGAAATCAGTGGGACAAATTAATACCATACGAGTGCTTATATGAGTACGAATATGATGTTGGTAGTTTTTTTAAGCCGATTCCACAATCAAATTCACCCCACCATATTCACGGAATAGTTCCGATACCTAATTTCTTGGTACCCAAGATATTTAATTTAAGCGATGGCTCTATAACGAAGAGGTTAGCCAAAGATCTATCATCAATTCGTACCGTTTCTTCTTTTTTTATTGAGCCTTTAAGAGTAGATGAGGCTTGGAAATGGGTTAATTATCTTAAAAAAGGGAAAACTCCAAAAGTATTCAGAAATGAATGGGATTACTAAACGATTTATAGTAATCTAATCTTATAAAAATTATTGGAAATTTCTAATATGGGTAAGCAAAGCATTGAAATTATTGAGAAAGAGTTTCTTTTGTCAGCCTCTCCGTCTGAGGTACTGACATATCTTCAAGAAAAATCTAAATCAGTCCCCGACGGGAAAAGGTGGTTATATGATGAATGTCAGTTTCCAGAATCAACGGCTAAGGCTTTATTGAATCGGAATAATAGGGTTATTGATATTGGTTTAGCTCTTGTAATTGGAGATTCAGAGCTAATAGAAACTTTATTAACCAGACACACTAAAGATTCAGTGA
Organism: Polynucleobacter sp. 30F-ANTBAC; assembly: GCF_018882385.1. GTDB lineage: Bacteria > Pseudomonadota > Gammaproteobacteria > Burkholderiales > Burkholderiaceae > Polynucleobacter. Next base: position 120,318 of record NZ_JACVON010000002.1, on the reverse strand, counting down.
TTGACTCATCTGTTCTTACAGCAATTTTATCTAACAAACTAGCAGTCTCAGGTCTTTACTCAGCCAAACCTTGGCTATCAAAAAGAATTGAGTGGATAGCTAAAAATAGTTCAGATGAACATATAGAAACTTTATTTTCAAATACGTACATTCCTTTTGAGGTAATTGATCAAGCCCTTGAGAAAAAAGATTGGTGTAAAGATGTAAACGAAGATCGATACTTCAATATCCTTTTTGAGTTACTTAGAAATCCAACCGTCTTAGCAGAACCAGAGGACGATCGAGATTACGATATTTCTCAACACGGTGTCATATCAGGTTATTGGAATCTATTATTAACACTTCCTGTAAGTGACTTAACAGCATCTTTACTTACAAATACACTCCCAAAGTTTCAAGAGCTATCGATTCCATACAGTTTTTCTCAGACACTCGGTCTTAGCGAGGACAGAAAACTTTGGAAAGAAAATTCGATTCAATCACACAAAGCTTTTCTTAATATTGTTTTCTCTAGATGGGTTAGAAATGCTCAAGATGAAGATAAAGGTCAATCACAAACCTTTGACATCTACCATCAAATTAAAAAATATACAGTTCAGAAAATATCTTCTCTATATTTTGTAGACCTTGAAGAATTCCTGTTAAGTAAAAATGATTTCCACATTACTCAAGGTTATTTCTCGGGAGCCTTTAGCTCATACAATTTATCAAAGTTAACAATTAATAAATTTGACTCATATTTACAAAAATATGGTCGCCCATTTTTACTTGGCTTAACTGATAACGAAGGGCTCTTCTTAAAGAGAAATAGGTCGATTGGTAAGCATTTCTCAGATGCTATTCATAATTTCAAAGAGCCAGATGGTATCGATGACTGGGATAGAGTTACTTCTTTCTATGACTACAAACTTAACGAACTTTCTAACAGAAAAGATGCTGAACTTTACATTAGTAGCATTTTTGACTTCGATGAAGATAGTCCATTAGATTCAAAGGAGACCAGTATTTTTGAATTGAATACAAGACTTGATGAAATTAAAGAAAAAATTGCTAATTCAAATTCAAGCGATTCATCAAGCGTTAATCAGCAGATTAAAAATCTCTCGGAACAAATTGCTGTACTATCTAAAAAAATTGATGTCGTATCAACCAACTCCGAGGGTGTCACATCCCAAATCTCACAACAATTCTCAGCTATGAAAAACGGGTTAGTTAAGTCTGGGGATTTTCCGTGGATTTATGTATTAATCGCTTTAGCCATTGGTTACATTATCGGTAAGTAATTAGTTAATCAAAGGGTATCGCTTTCCCTTCGAAGTGATTAAATACTGATTTTTGTATCCAGACCAATTCCAAATTAAGCTTAAATACTGACCCCTGTATGTAGGGTTTAATATCGATGAGCAGGTCTTGTCGAATAGACCCCTTCGTTCAACTTCAAACCTTAGCTCATCCCCCCTATATTCCCCCTTGAACTTAAGCTCTGATTCTCCACTTACAAAACCCGTCTCAGATACAAAATAATATTCTTGTACACCGCTAATTGGATGAATTGACCCATCAACTGGTAAATGAGTTATCTCGTATTTCATCCATAGAGTCTTTTTAAGCTCTAGAGAAACCCCGTTCAAATACATTTCAAGGTTACCCCTTCCCTTGTCCATCTGAAACCCGTATAGGTCGTTTTCGAAGGTTGTAGCCTCATATAACTGTTTATAAAGCTCAGTTTTACGACCTTTTTTGTATAACTCCTTAAATTCCATCTTTGAAATGGGTTTTATAGAGATTTCAAACATTCGACCACGAGCAGTTAAGGTATTGATCATTTTGTCTCCTTTATTTCTTTTATTTATCAAAAATTACGAAAGTAAAAAATTGACTAAATAGAAAAAAGACCAAAAACAAGGAGTTTCGTTGTGTTAAAGGACCAAATCCAAAAAAACCATATTTTCGCTTTCAGAGCCACCAATGACTTCACACATAAATTTCAGCAATTATGTGATCGACTTGGTTACAACCGTTCCGAGGTTGTTAGGTACTGTCTTAAGCGTTTTCTAAATGAACACTGGAATAACAGTGAAAATTTTCAACGAGCCAGAAAGGAAATGTTTTGATGATGGGATTTATAGAGTGGGTAAACCACCAAAGAAAAAAGAAAGAAAAGGAAAAAAAGAATGTCAGATCAAATAGCGAAACAAGTGGAGAAGTCGGGAGTCAAGTACACCAAGGAGAGACTCTTAGATCTAATCAAGAGATCGAACTTGAAAGAGTTTCATATTTCCCAGAGCCAAAATAGTAAAACCATAGTTGTGACTCTAACTATTTAACCAAAGAACTTATACCTTTGGTTACTTTCTTCTCTTACATAAGAGAACTGCTTGTTCTTTTATCTTACAAGGTGTCATTTCTTGTACATCACCTGAGTACCAATCTTCACCGACAACATTACAAGTGAAATTAGCTCCAGTTGTATCAACTCTCACTAATAACTGTTTATCCAAAGAAAGTTTTTTAACTTGTCCAATCATTCTATTGTTAACAGTTAAGTAACCATCAACTAAGGTAAGCCAAGCGGAGCCAAATTTACAGTCGAAAACTTTTGACTCAGCATTTTTATATAAATCATCTGCTCTACTTTCAGGTGTAGATGAAAATGGATTTAGCTTATCAAGCTCTTTACCTAATCGACCAGCTGCTCCACCAAAATTAATTGCTGAAACTGTCTGTGAAACTAAAACAAAAGAAATGAGAAGTAATAATTTTTTGTTCATCTTATCTTGACCTAACACTTTAACAACGATGGTTATTATTTTTACAATAATCTCATAACTGACTGACATCTAAATCTTTCAGACTAATACTCGGTGAAGCCTCGAGTCGAAAATCTCTGATTTTTCTTTTTTTATAGATTGAAAATACGCTTTCAGCTCCAAGATCAAATCCTCTTGGAGATTTATAACCTTCTGATTTCAAAAGTTCAGCTATATCCTTAAATGTGAGTCTTTTAAGGTCTCTCAGGGAGATAACTCGATTTGACAGCTCTATTTGATAGGCTGAATACGAACCAATCATCAAGCCCTTGGTTCTTAATACAATTGAAAATCGAACTCGAGGGCTTATATTACAACTACCCCCTAGCCTAGCTACTCCACCGTAACTGATTTTGCGAGGTTCCTTGGTTTATCAACATCCGTGCCGATGGCACATGCTGTGTGGTAAGCCAATAGTTGCAAAGGTATAACGTGCAAGATAGGTGAGAGATCACCATAGTGCTCAGGCATGCGAATCACATGAATGCCTTCGCTAGCCGTAATTTGAGTATCTGAATCTGCAAAAACATAAAGCTTTCCGCCTCGCGCTTTAACTTCTTGCATATTCGACTTTAATTTTTCCAACAATGAATCATTGGGCGCCACAGTTACAACAGGCATCTTATCTGTTACCAAAGCCAATGGCCCATGCTTAAGCTCTCCTGCTGGATAGGCTTCAGCATGAATATAAGAAATTTCCTTCAGCTTAAGAGCTCCCTCTAAAGCAATGGGGTAATGCAAACCACGACCTAAAAACAATGCGTTCTCACACTTAGCAAATGCTTCACTCCAAGCAATGATTTGTGGTTCAAGCGCTAAGGCCGCATTGATTGCGGATGGCAAATGACGCAGACGATTAAATGCATTTTTTTCTTGAGCATCAGTTAAAAGATGGCGATGCTTAGCCAGTGTAAGCGCTAGCAAATATAAACCTACCAACTGAGTTGTAAATGCTTTTGTCGATGCTACGCCAATTTCAGTTCCAGCATGAGTCAGAAAACAATACTTGGTTTCTCTCACCATCGCACTCGTTGCCACATTGCATACAGCCAGAGTTTCTGTGTGACCTAATGATTGGGCGTGCCTTAATGCCGCCAATGTATCAGCGGTTTCACCAGACTGAGAAACAACAATTACCAAAGCATTTGGATTCGGGACTGTCTTACGGTATCGATACTCGCTAGCGATTTCAACTTGAGTTGAAATGCCAGCCAAGTCTTCAAGCCAATATTTAGCAGTACTGGCAGCATAATAGCTAGTGCCACATGCCAAAATTAAAACACTGTCAATTTTTTTCCAATCAGCAGATGTTGCTCCAAATAAAGCAGGGTCTGCATTTTGCGCGTGCCCCAAGGTGTCACTGATAGCACGAGGCTGCTCAAAAATCTCTTTTTGCATATAGTGCTGATAAGGCCCTAGATCTACTGCCGCCACTTGTGCGGGAACCTCTTTCTTGGCACGTGTTTGAATGACACCATCAATGTTTGTAATGATGACCGCATCTGTTGTTAAAACAGCTATGTCTCCCTCTTCAAGGTAAGACATAGCATTAGCATGCTCCGCAACAGCTAAGGCATCTGAAGCAAGAAAGTTTTCATGCTCACCATAAGCAACAACCAATGGCGAGCCAACGCGCGCACCAACCAAAACCCCTGGCTCATCCTGAGCAATAACACCAATAGCATAAGCGCCATGCAACTTAGGCACCGTTGCCCTAACAGCTTGAGCCAAATCTCTTTTATCCATCTTCACATATGTTTGATGAATCAGGTGCGCAATGACCTCTGTATCCGTTTGCGAAACAAATACATATCCTGCTGCTTGCAGCTCGGCTCTTAACTCTTCGTAGTTTTCAATGATGCCGTTGTGAACTAACCCAATCAGATCATTTGAAAAATGTGGATGGGCATTTACTGTGTCTGGCTTGCCGTGAGTGGCCCAGCGAGTATGCGCTATGCCGATGTTGCCAGACATTGTCTGACCTTGATCCCCTAAATCAGAAACCCTCGCTGTGGTTCGTGCACGAACCAAATGACCATCGGATAACAATGCAAAGCCGCAAGAATCATAGCCCCTGTATTCAAGACGACGAAGTCCTTCAACCAAAATACCGACAACATTTCGTTTAGCAACAGCGCCAACAATTCCACACATAACTATTTCCTATTAATTAATGCCGTATGTCATTTTTACTTCGGCTTTTTAACTGGTCTCTGCCAATTCAACGAGGCTTGCTTCACTCGTGTGATGGTTAGCTGACCGGCTGGAGCATCTTTTGTTAAAGTAGTTCCAGCACCTAAAGTGGCGCCCTTGCCAACAGTTACTGGGGCAACCAATTGAGAATCAGAGCCAATAAATGCCTCATCCTCAATAATTGTTCTGTGTTTATTAACGCCATCGTAATTACACGTAATGGTTCCTGCACCCACATTGACCTTTGATCCGATGGTGGCATCACCAATGTAAGCCAAGTGATTGGCTTTACTATTAAACCCAATCTGACTATTTTTGATTTCAACAAAATTACCAATATGGACTTCAGCGGCCAAATCTGTTCCAGGGCGAAGCCTTGCATAAGGGCCGATGACACTTCTGCTTCCGACTTTTGCCTGGTCAATATGGGTATATGCTTGAATAACCGCGCCCGCCTCAATCACTGCATCACGAATTACGCAGTAAGGACCAATAGTGACACCATCAGCTAAAGTCACTTGCCCCTCGAAAATGCAACCCACATCAATTTTGACATCTTGGCCACATACCAACTGACCCCTGATATCGATCCTAGCTGGATCAATCAAAGTAACGCCCGACTCCAAAAGTCTGCTAGCTAATTCCAACTGCCAAGTTCTCTCTAATTCTGCCAATTGTGCTCGACTATTAACACCCACGGTTTCCCATGGGGCATCAGGAGACGTCGTAAGTACGGGTAAACCTTCAGCTGCGGCTAAAGAAATAATATCTGTTAAATAGTATTCGCCTTGGGCATTGTTAGGCTTTAAATTTTTAAGCCAGCTCTTTAACTTTGGAGTAGGGACCGCCATTAATCCGGTATTGATTTCGGTAATGGCTTTAATGTCGCTTGTGGCATCCTTCTCTTCCACAATCGCCTGCACTCCACCATCTAAATTTCTAACAATTCTTCCATACCCATGAGGATTAATCATGTCCTGGGTTAATAATCCCAAACCGCCATGACTGGCTAACTCACATAAGCGCTCTAATGTTTGAGTCTGGATTAACGGCACATCACCATAAAGGATCAATGTTGGCGCATCATCCAATAGAAGATCGGTAGCTTGTAAAACAGCATGGCCTGTGCCTTTTTGCTCTTTCTGAACAACTGTTTTTGCAGAACTCCCTGATTTTTCTAGATATTCTTGAACGGCCTCTCCACCATGCCCGATGACGACAATCACCTGGTGTTGACCTGAGATTGCTTCTGCGCTGGCCATAGCATGGCCGAGCATGGGCTTCCCAGCAATGGGGTGTAAAACCTTGGGCAGCGCAGATCGCATGCGCTTTCCTTGCCCAGCAGCTAATATGACTATATTCATTGATAATAATTATATGAGTTTATTCGGGCACATCCTAACAACGAAGCTAATCTTTGTTTTTCTTCTAACAACGACGCTTTTTGGTTGCAGCACAGTGCGATTTGCATATAACCAGGGTGATACTCTGACATATTGGTGGTTAGACGACCACATTGGCTTCAATCAAACCCAAGAGTCATTTATTAGAGGCTCACTTGAGCGTCATTTTTGGTGGCATCGCACCGAACAACTACCCGGCATATCCGGATCACTTCAACGAGCTCAACAAAAACTCCAGGCTCCCGTCTCTAAAACAGAATTTCTAATTTTACGAGCAGAACTACTCAAACATGTCTATCGCATTGCAGATGAAGTCATACCTGATACAGCAAAATTGCTCACAAGCTTGGACGCATCACAAATAGAAACAATTCAGAAAAGGTTTGATAAAAATAATCAAAAATTTAAAAATGAATTTCTTCCCAAGGACAAAATCAAGCAAGGTGTTGTGAGAGCCAATAAAATTATTGAGCGCACAGAATGGTTATATGGAAACCTAAGCAGTACTCAAGAAAATAAGATTCGCGAGTTTCTTGCTAAAAATCCAATTGACAATGAAATCATTTTTCAAGAACGGCTTCGCAGACAATCTGAATTTATGGCCATCTGTAAAGAAGTTCAGCAGCAAAAGTTAAATCAGAAGGCCACAGAAAGTCTTCTGCGTGATTACATGAAGTATTTTGAGGCTGGCAAAACAAAAGAACAACAATCATTCCATAAAAAATGGATTGAAGCCGGCGCCGAAACAGCATCTTTCATCAGCCACGTAGTCAACGAAGAGCAAAATAAATATGCTACCGAAAGAGTTGGCGGCTGGCTAGCTGATGTTCAAGAATTAATTAAAGATTCATCTGTATTGGCTGCCAAGCGATCTGCTCATCTAAGTCGATAGAGCCAGAGCTATCCGTCAAGTTTTTAAAATCAAACTCTTTAAGGTCCATCAAATGTGATGGCACCACGTTCTGCAAAGAACTGAATAAACTCTCTACACGCCCCGGAAACTTTTTCTCCCAATCACGCAAAAGAGCCTTCATTGCATTTCGCTGGAGATTTTCTTGGCTACCGCACAAGTTACAAGGAATGATTGGAAACTCCATTTGCTCAGCATACTTTTCCAAATAGCGCTCTGGAACATAAGAAAGCGGTCGAATGACAATGTGCTTGCCATCATCAGATTTTAATTTGGGAGGCATTCCTTTTAACTTGCCACCATGAAACATGTTCATCAGCAAAGTTTCTAGAATGTCATCACGATGATGGCCCAGTGCAATCTTAGTCGCCCCCAACTCACCCGCAACACGGTAAAGAATCCCCCGCCTTAATCTTGAACACAAACCACAAGTTGTTTTGCCTTCTGGAATAACGCGCTTAACAATGCCATAGGTGTCTTGCTCTTCAATGTGAAAAGCCACGCCTAATTTTTTTAAATAGTTAGGCAAAATATCTTCTGGAAAACCAGGTTGCTTTTGATCCAGGTTAACGGCAACCAAATCAAAATGAATGGGTGCTCGCTCCTTTAACTTCATCAGGATATCCAGCATGGCATAACTATCTTTGCCACCGGATAGACAAACCATAACCTTGTCACCATCTTCAATCATGTTGTAATCAACAATGGCCTGCCCCGCTAGACGACAAATCTTTTTGTCTAACTTATTTTCTTCGTAAGCTACTTTTCTTGGATCTTTCATTCTTTTATCAAAAATATCTCTACACCAACGGCATCACAATCAGGATAAACATCAGGCTTGGCGGTTGATACTTTCACCGCTCGCACATGAGGGTGCGCCAGCATGATTCTAGCCACGTCATCGCACAAGGTTTCTTGCAGATGAATGTGCCCTTTTGATACTCTATCAACAATACTACGGCGCATAAAATCATAATCCAAGACTTCATCAAGCTGATCTTGAGTCGGTGTACTCTCATTCAAGGGAACAAATAAGTCCACATTGATTAAAACGCGTTGTTCGCCACGCTTTTCAAAATCATGAACACCAATATTGATATAAATCTCGTAATTACTTAAAAATAATCTACGGCAATCGATTAAGCGTGGGTGAGATAGCAAAGCCTGCATGGTTACTCCGTTAAAAACATGACGTCACGGTCAGTTGACAACAAGTGCTGCCCACCATCAACGTAAAGTGTTGTGCCTGTAATAGCATTTGATTTAGCAAGATAAACCACCGCTCCAGAAATATCCTCAGGGGCCGATGATTTGCCTAAAGGTGTCATCGCATGTGCTTTCGCAAATCCATCATCCGTTTGATCACCAGACACCATTGTAATTCCAGGTGCCACGCCAACCACCCTTAAAATTGGTGCAAATGATTGAGCCAATAAAGTGGTCGCTGAATGAAGCGCTGCTTTAGATAAGGTGTAAGACAAAAAGTCTGGATTTAAATTGGCCAGCTTTTGATCCAATAAATTAATGACTACACCAGACGGCACAACGGTTGATGTTGATTGGGCCTTTAGCTTGGCATGCTGGCGATAAAGATCTCTAGATAAAATCAACGGGGCCGCCACATTGGTTGTCATGTGACGATCTAGAGCGGCATAACTAAAACTTGATGCCACATCGTACTGAAACAATGATGCATTGTTGACCAAACAGCTTGGCAAGCCCAAGGCGTCTTGGCATCGCTCAATTAGCTGACTCGCTTGTTTTTCATCCGATAAGTCAGCTTGCAAAGCAACTCCGCGCTGCCCAGTAGCTAAAATTTCTTTAACTGTTTCCTCTGCAGCCTCTTTAGAATTGCCGTAATGAATAGCGACATCCCAACCATCTTTTGCTAAGCCAATAGCAATTGCTTTTCCAAGGCGTTTGGCCGCTCCCGTTACGAGGGCAATTTTTTGAATTTTCATATTTTTTACAGCTTCACTTATAAGAGTTGTAGACTCGCGAGGTATGGATATTAACCCTAGCACCGAAGAAAAGTCTCACAGCCTGATTTTGGCCCAAAAAATCGAAAAAGAAATTCAATCCCATCAAGGGCAAATTTCTTTTGCTAAGTATATGGAAATGGCGCTATATACGCCAGGTTTTGGTTATTACGCATCAGGCACGGTTAAATTTGGAAGTCGTGGCGACTTCGTGACGGCACCTGAAATTAGCCCTTTATTCGGCGCCACCATTGTCCAAACGATCGTCCCAGTTTTAACTCAATTAAAAGATAAGGCTCAACCCTTACACATCCTAGAGTTTGGAGCGGGATCTGGCATCTTGGCAGAATCTATTCTTAATGCTCTTCAAGAATCCAATATTAAGATTAACTCTTACAACATCTTAGATCTCTCGGCAGATCTAATCGAACGACAAAAAGAGCGCCTTAAAAATCGCCCCGAAAAAATTAATTGGATCCAAAAGCTACCTGAGAATTTTGTGGGCATTATTTTGGCCAATGAAGTTTTAGATGCTATGCCAGTAGAGTTAATCGTTAAACGTCAAGACTCGTGGCACTACAAATATGTCCGCTCCAATTCAGACGCTAACACACCTACTCCAGAATTAATATTCTGCGATGGGCCTGCTGTTGAAGAGTCCTTATTACCTCAAGCCCTTTTAGACAATTCGTTTGCAAATGGTTATACAACTGAAATTCATCCAAGTGGCATTGCTTGGATTGGCAGCTTAGCTCGTTGCCTGCAACAAGGCCTCCTCTTAACCCTCGATTACGGCTTCCCAGCTCATGAGTACTACCACCCCCAAAGAGATCAGGGTACCGTGATGGCTCACTATCGCCATCATGCTGTTCAAGACCCATTCTTTTACCCAGGGCTATGCGATCTAACAGCGCATGTGGAATGGACCTCAATCACACAAGCCGCACTTCACAGTGGCTTTGCGCTGCTGGGTTATACCAGCCAAGCATCTTATCTATTGGATGCGGGGATTGGAGATCTTGCGCTTTCCTTGGCTGACCCTAGGGATGCAGAGAAGTTCATTCCTATTTCAAACGGCCTACAAAAACTGCTATCAGAGGCCGAAATGGGAGAGTTATTTAAAGCTCTCTGCCTTGGTAAAAATATAGATTTTTCAGAAGGTGAGTTGCCTGGTTTTAGATCAAGACCTAGAGCCCTTTGAGGACTGCGATTCTTGCAGAACGAATCTGATCTTTAATTAATTGACCAGAGTTAGATTCTTTTGATACAGCAGCAGCAATGCTTGCAACGTCTACTTTTCTAGCGGCTAGATAGGCCATGACCAGTGGCTCTGTTTCAAAACCCTGCAGTTTTGAAATCATTATGAGCTCATTGAAGCGCTCCGGTTTACGCCAAACATCCATTCGATCTAAAGCCTCCAGAAGATCCTCTGGTCCGATTGATGCTCGACTAAGAGTTCCAAACAACATGCTGGCAAGCAAGGCGTAGTCTTTGCACTCAACTGGAATGCCCCACTGATCTGCCCAAGATTTAATCTGTTCTGAGTTTAATTGCGATAACAGAACGGCGCAGCGTTGCGGAAGATTAAAGTGCCTTTCGGCCGATCGATCAAGCTGCTCAGAAACTACAGAATTATTGTTTAACTCGGATGGGAAGAACTTTTCAAAAACACCACAATCCTGCAAAGTTAATAACAACTTGGATGGATTCTTAGAAAGCAAACCTTTTGAAAACTCTTGCCACACACGCTCTTTCACTAAAGCATCTAACTCACCGCTTTGGCCAATCAACTTTAAAACATCAATTGTTTCAGGCGCTACTGAAAAATCTGGAAATCTTGCCGTAAATCTAGCAACCCGCAAAAGGCGCACAGGATCTTCTAAAAATGCTGGGCCAATATGCCTGAGAACTTTTTTCTCAATATCTTTAATGCCGCCATAAGGATCAATCATCGGTCCAATAGGCTCACCGTCAAATGATATTTCTTGCGCAATGGCATTAACTGTCAAATCTCGCCTGGCCAAGTCTTCTTCTAGAGTGACGTCTGGGCTTGCATGAAAAATAAACCCCTTATAGCCTGGAGCAACTTTTCTCTCCGTTCTAGCCAGAGCATATTCTTCATGAGTTTGTGGGTGCAGAAATACTGGAAAATCCTGCCCTACAGGCTTAAAACCTTTTTGAATTAAATCCTCTGGGGTTGCTCCAACCACTACATAGTCAACATCCTTAACCGGCAAACCCAAAAGTCGATCTCGAATAGCCCCACCAACAATGAATGTTTTCACTTAAGCAATATTTCCAATGGTTGAGGACTCATCCCAAATACTTTTTCTAATGCATTCTCTTCTTGAGCAGACAAAATATTATCCACTTTCATAGATGCTAAATTATCTCTCGACATGAGAGTTTTACCTGGCAATATTTCAAGCATCCAGGACTGTAAATAACCCAAGAAATTTGGGATTGAAATTACCAATCGAGGGCTTCCGACCTTTCGACCGGCAAATCTTACTAAATCAGCTAAGGTGTATATTTTAGGACCAGCCAAGTTAAATATTTTCTTAATGGTCTGAGGCATCACCAATGATTTGATGAACGCATTCGCCACATCAGAAACATACACAGGTTGAAACTTAACACTTGCCCCAGCCAAAGGCATGACAGGCGCCAACTTTTGCAGCGAAGCAAATAAATTAATAAAGCTATCGTTTTCACCAAAAACAACTGAAGGCCTAAAAATTGTCCAGTCCAAGTTGCTATTGATCACCAGCTTCTCGCCATCACCTTTGCTGCGCTGATACATGGATGGTCCATTGGAATCCGCCCCCAGAGCACTCATATGAATATAGCGCTTAACGCCATTCTTATTCATTGCCTGAATGATTTTTTGCGGAAGCTCGACATGATTTCTTAAGAAATTTTTTCCGTAAGGTTGGCCCGGCTTGTCATGCAAAATTCCAACAAGATTAATCACCACATCATTTTTTGATAGCTTGGCACATAAGCGATTAAGTGTCTCTTGATCATGGATATCGGACTCCATCACAGTAACTTGAGGCAACACCCATAAGTCTCTTAAAGATCCCCGCTTTCTTGTTGGCAATACAATTGAGTAACCCAAGCTTGCAAGCCTCGTTGTTATTGCTTGACCAATAAAACCGCCACCACCTATTAGTAATACTTTTGGCAAACTCATTATGGCAACTCCGAAAGAATCGATGCTTTAGGAGATACAGTCCCTAATCGTCCTTTAAGAGAAGGAGATTTATTGGTTGCTAATGCGCTATAGTAATTGGCGTTAGCTAAAACATTTTTAACATATCCACGCGTTTCATTGAAGGGAATTGTTTCCGCAAAAATTGCACCTTCAACGCTTCTAGGCAACTTCTCTCTCCACATCTTCGGTCGACCTGGGCCGGCATTGTAGGCAGCTGATGCCAGAGCCCATGAGCCATCCAAGTCTTGCAAAACCATATTTAAATAATTGCTTCCAAGCGTTAAATTAGTGTTCATATCATCAAGCTTGCTAGGCTTAAAGTTATTCATGCCAATCTTTTTTGCAACATATTTGGCTGTTGCCGGCATTACCTGCATTAAGCCAGATGCTCCCACATGTGATTTAGCACCCATGATGAAACGGGACTCCTGACGTATGAGGCCATAAGCCCAATTAGCATCTAAGCCAATCGATTGAGCTATGGGACTAAGCGCTTCTTTGTAAGGTGTTGGGTATCTCAAACTGAAATTGTGTTCTTGCTTTGTTCGATCGGCAGTATTGACAGCGCGATCATATAAACCAATACGCTTGGCATATTCAGCTGTTGCAATCAACTGCTGATCAGTTAACCCTCTTAATGCCCAATTCCACTCTCTATTACCCTCAAAACGGAGGCCCATTTCATAAAAACGAACGGCTCGATAAAAGTCTTTTTGAGACGCCACCTTTTTAATTAATGATTCGTCCGGGACCACTTTATGAGGCACATAGATTTTCATGCCTAAATCTTCTCTTGCCAATTGACCATAAAAGTTAAATTGCTCAATAAGTGCCTGCATGGTTTCTTTGCTAAGAGACTCGTCTCCAAGCTCTTTTTGAGCTCGCCCATACCAGTAGGTCCAAGCGGGATCTCGAGCCCTAATTACAGGCGACATATACTCAATTGACTCTTTAACCAACTTCCAATCACCTACTCGCAATGCGGTTCTCACCTTCCACTCTTGAGACTCTGGGGATAACAGCTCATGATGGCCTGCATCATGCTGAAGTCGATAAACGGTAATGGCGCTAGGATCAAGTTTCTTTGCTAAAAATTGACCGATGACACCCCACGCGGCAGCACTGTTTTCTTGCCCTGTGCGCCACTTTTTTTTATCAAAGTCACGAAGTGCCTCTAATGGATTAACTCTGGCACTTTTTACAATGTCGGCAATCGGATCATCCCCGCCCATTTTTCTAGCTAAAGTTTCAAGATTGTTTTCTAATGCATTCCTTCGAATGGCTAAAAACTCATGCTTACTTAAACCCCCGTCTTTATGTAGATTGCTAACTAGCTCAGCACACGCATCACCAAAATATCGAGGATCCAATAAAGTCTTTTTAGCATCTGCGCCGATCGCTTTGACATCCTCACCCTTAGCCATACGAGAATGCAATGCGTAACATTTCACCTGAGTATCATCATCCAGCTGAAAGAGCGGGTACTCACGATCAAAACTTTTCCAATCTTGGCGCCTTCCCAAAACAAGTAGCCAATCATTTCGCAAGCGGTCTGCAATAGCAGTGCCCTCATATTGCTTAAGAAACTCCTGCACCGATGAATCTGCAGATGTCCCGGCCATAGCTTGATTTGATTTATCAAATAATTGAGGCTTAATTTGAAAATAAGTAACGTAATCTTTTAATTCGTAAGATCCTAGTTGCTTCGCTAGGCTGGCAGCTTTTGCTGCCTCATTCGCCTTTGCTGCTTCGCGCAGCTCTACAAATTTTTTATCTTCTACCGTTAAGACTTTATTTGGATTAAACTTTTTTGGAACACTGGTTATCGATGAATCTTCTGATTTTGTCTTCGCAGTCACAGAAAATGAGGCTACGATAGCGCCAAGGACAAATCCAGCTATTAATTTATTTTTAAGTTTCATATTTTTTCGATGTAGCATAGCCCTAATCATGCCTTATTTTTCCCCTTTTTGATCAGCTTGTGAAAACTTTAAATACACTCCGACAACACTTGTTAGAAAAAAGGCTACGCCTCAATGGAGACCTTCGTTTAAGGGAAAGGCTTGAAGAAGGCTTTATTCAATATCTTGAAAAAATTGATAACGCCACTCTTGCTATTTATTGGCCAATTAATAGTGAGTTTGACCCCAGGCCTATCGCACTGAATTGGGCTAGAAAGAGTAACCTTAGAAAGCTTGCATTACCTGTTGTCAAAATTGGTGAGCCATTATCTTTCGCAGAGTGGCATGATGGCGATACGCTGACCAAAGGACCGCAAGGTATTCCAGAACCCATTGTCAACAATGAAAATAAGCAGATTCTTCCAGACATTATTCTTTTGCCCTGCCTAGGCTGGTCCCAACAATATGGTCAGGTTTGGCGGATAGGCTATGGCGGCGGCTACTATGACCGAACGTTGGCCGCTCTGAAATCAAACAATCACCTACTTAAAACCGTAGGAATTTCTTTTCAATCTCTAGAAGTAGCTGAGGACGCATGGCGCCCTCAATCTCATGATCAAGCTCTAGATGAGCTTATTTGTGCTTAATTATTAAGCCTTTACCAAACCCAAGTCTTTAACTATTGCTATAACTGGGTCAGCCTGATTAAGACTATAAAAATGCAAGCCTGGTGCGCCGGCTACCATCAACTGATCACATAGATCAGTGACAACGTCCAAACCAAATGCCTTAATCGATGCAGTGTCATCTCCAAACGACTGAAGTCTTAAGCGAATCCAACGAGGTATCTCAGCACCACAAGCATCTGAGAAACGTAATAGCTGCGTGCAATTAGTAATAGGCATGATCCCAGGAACAATTGGTTGGTCAACCCCTAGTTTCGCAGCCTCATCGACAAACTTAAAATAGGCATCGCTATTAAAAAAATATTGCGTGATAGCAGAATCTGCGCCTGCTTTCATCTTATTAGCAAAACGCTGCACATCATCAATCATTGATCTAGCTTGAGGATGCATCTCTGGATAGGCTGCCACCTCAATATGAAAATGACTGTCTGTTTCAGCGCGAATAAACTGCACCAATTCATCAGCATGATGAAACTCACCGTATTGACCCATGCCTGATGGCAAGTCGCCTCTTAATGCAACAATTCGACTCACACCCAAATTTTTATATTGCGCTAAAAGTTCGCGCACCTTTTCTTTTGAGCTACCCACACAAGATAGATGAGGTGCGGCCTGTTGACCGGCCTCATGTATCTCTTTAACAGCTGAAAAAGTACCATCTTGTGTTGAACCACCAGCACCAAATGTCACAGAGAAAAAGGTAGGTTTTAGCGCAGTCGCTAACTGCTCACGAACAGCTCGAAGCTTTTCAGCACCTTCCGCTGTTTTTGACGGGAAAAACTCAACGCTCAATTCCATCTTATTTCTTTCTCTGTTAACTTAAGTTCAAGCCATTAATAACGATATGTTTCAGGCTTGTAAGGGCCTTCTTTTTTCACATTGATATATTTAGCCTGCTGCTCAGACAACTCTGTTAATTCTGCGTTCAAAGTCTTTAATTGCAAGCGCGCAACCTTCTCATCCAAATGCTTAGGCAAAGTGTAAACGCCGATTGGATACTTGTTGGTTCCAATAGATGACCACAATTCAATTTGAGCAATTGTTTGATTGGCAAAAGAGGAGCCCATGACATAAGAAGGGTGTCCAGTACCGCAACCCAAGTTAACCAAACGTCCTTTTGCCAAAACAATGATGCGTTTTTCTGGCTGACCATTGGTTGCCGGGAAAATCACATGATCCACTTGCGGCTTAATCTCTTCCCACTTGTACTTCTCAACGCCAGCAATATCAATCTCATTATCAAAGTGACCGATATTACAAACAATCGCTTGATTTTTCATCTTGATCATGTGGTCATGTGTAATCACATGGTAGTTACCTGTTGCAGTTACGAAGATGTCAGCTTTGTCAGCTGCGTAATCCATGGTTACAACTCGGAAACCTTCCATGGCTGCTTGCAATGCGCAAATTGGATCTACTTCAGTTACCCATACTTGAGCCGATAAAGCCCGTAATGCTTGAGCTGAACCCTTACCCACATCGCCATAACCCGCAACAACTGCAATCTTTCCGGCAATCATGACATCCGTTGCGCGCTTGATACTGTCAACCAATGACTCACGGCAACCGTACAAGTTATCAAACTTCGTTTTAGTTACAGAATCATTAACGTTAATAGCAGGGAACTTCAACTCACCCTTAGCGTGCATGTGATACAAGCGATGCACACCTGTTGTAGTTTCTTCAGTAACGCCCTTCACTTTTTCTAGGCGAACGGAATACCAAGTTGGGTCAACCTTTAATTTTGCTTTGATAGCAGCAAAAAGAATTGTTTCTTCTTCGCTAGTTGGATTGTTTAAAACAGATAAATCTTTTTCTGCTCTTGTTCCTAGGTGCAATAGCATTGTGGCATCACCACCGTCATCCAAAATCATATTGGAGTGGCCACCGTCTTGCCATTCAAAAATACGATGCGTAAAGTCCCAATACTGCTCCAATGACTCGCCCTTGATCGCAAATACTGGTGTACCGTTCGCAGCAATAGCTGCAGCAGCGTGGTCTTGTGTTGAGAAGATATTGCACGATGCCCAGCGAACTTGCGCGCCAAGCGCCTCTAAAGTTTCAATCAATACCGCTGTTTGAATCGTCATGTGCAAAGAACCAGTAATACGTGCGCCACGTAATGGCTGGCTAGCTGCAAACTCTTCACGAATAGCCATCAATCCAGGCATTTCGGTTTCTGCAATAGCGATTTCTTTACGACCCCATGATGCCAATGAAATATCAGCAATTGCGCAATCTGTAAAATTTTTCAAATCTAATGGTTTGTTCATTGCAACTCCAAGCTAGTAAGGAAGATCATGGAGAGCAAATAAAAAAGCTCGCCAACCAATCACTTCACAGGTTAGCGAGCGTCGTTGCTAAAGGCTAATTACTAGCCCTCCTCTAAGCCTAGGGTGTTAGAACTGGCCCAACACCTCGCAACGCTCCTTAGAGATTTGTGAAAAATTATAAACCAGCTGCTGCTTTTAATGCCGCGGCCTTGTCTGTGGCTTCCCAAGTGAACTCAGGCTCTTCGCGACCAAAGTGGCCATAAGCTGCTGTCTTACGATAAATGGGACGCAACAAATTCAACATTTTAACGATGCCTTTTGGTCTTAAATCAAAGTGAGTGCGCACTAACTCTGAAATCTTCTCATCAGATATTTTCCCTGTACCAAAGGTGCTCACCATCACAGAGGTTGGCTGAGCCACACCAATCGCATAAGAAATCTGCACCAAACACTTAGTTGCCAATCCTGCTGCAACAATATTTTTAGCCACATAACGACCAGCATAAGCTGCTGAACGATCAACCTTTGAAGGGTCTTTTCCTGAGAATGCGCCGCCACCGTGAGGAGCTGCTCCACCATAAGTGTCCACAATGATCTTGCGACCAGTTAAACCACAATCACCCTGTGGCCCACCAATCACAAATCGGCCGGTTGGGTTTACCAAGTACTTAATCTCGCCTTTAATTAATTCTTTTGGAAGAACCGGCTTAATGATTTCTTCAATCACAGCCTCACGAAGCTTTTCAAGGGAAATGTCTGGTGAGTGCTGTGTTGACAACACAATGGTGTCAATTGAGTCTGGCTTACCGTCCACATAACGCAAAGTCACTTGAGACTTGGCATCAGGGCGCAACCAGTTCAAGCGGCCATCGCGACGCAAATCTGCCTGACGCTCCACCAAACGGTGAGACAAATGGATCGGTAAAGGCATTAATTCTGGAGTTTCATCAACCGCATAACCAAACATCAAGCCTTGGTCTCCCGCGCCTTGATCAAGACCATCATCGTGCGCTTTATCAACACCTTGCGCAATATCAGGACTCTGCTTGTCATAAGCCACCAAAACTGCACAGCCTTTGTAATCGATACCGTACTCGGTATTGTCGTAGCCAATTTGACGAATCGTATCGCGCGCGACATGAATATAGTCAACGTTTGCCGTTGTTGTAATTTCACCTGCTAAAACCACCAAACCAGTATTGCAAAGGGTTTCTGCAGCAACACGTGCGGTTGGGTCTTGAGCCAAGATGGCATCTAAGATGGCATCAGAAATCTGGTCAGATACTTTGTCTGGGTGGCCTTCAGATACGGACTCTGAAGTAAAGAAATAATTGTTAGCCATTTGAAGCTCCTTAGTTAAATAAGCGACAACACGTGCCGAGTATCACTAAGTGCGGCGACGCTTTAGCGGATATTTTTAATTCGCCCCGCAAGTTGTCTTAACTCGGCGAATATCCAACATTTTATAACATTCTCACTTTTTGCTGTAAACCTGTATATTTATCCCTATGACAAGTACAAGATTACGCTTTACGAAAATGCACGGCGCAGGCAATGATTTCATTGTTTTGGATGGCATTTCTCAAGATTTATCCAAGATAACAAAATCTCAATGGCAGGCATTGGCTAATCGCCAGTTGGGTATTGGGGCAGACCAAATTCTTTTAGTTGAAAAGCCAACTGCTGCTGAGGCTGAATTCCGTTACAGAATTTTTAACTCGGATGGCGGTGAAGTTGAGCAATGCGGCAATGGGTCCCGTTGTTTTGTAAGATTTGTAAGAGAAAAAGGTTTAACTAAAAATAAGACGGTCAAAGTTCAAGTTGCCCACACCATCTTAAGCCTCACGGAAAATGACGATGGCCAGGTAACCGTCAATATGGGTGCACCGATTTTATTGGCAGAGCAAGTGCCTTTTAATGCCGCTCATTTGAAAAGCAAGACTGAGGGCGCCGCCACTCTGTACGAATTAAATCTTACAGGCGGATCAATTTGGCTCAACCCTATTTCAATGGGCAACCCTCACGCGGTTCAAATTGTTGACAACATCAATACAGCACCAGTGGAATTAAACGGCCCTGAAATAGAGTCTCATGTCACATTCCCCAAAAAAGTGAATGCAGGATTTATGCAAATCCAAAATCGTCATGAAATTAAGTTACGGGTATTTGAGCGCGGTTCTGGTGAAACCTTAGCTTGCGGCACCGGAGCTTGTGCAGCAGTTGTATCTGGAATATTGCGTGGTCAACTGGACTCTCCCGTTAAAGTTCACACCCGTGGCGGAGATCTAACGATTGCTTGGGATCACCAAGCCTCACTCGAGAGCCCCGTCATGATGACAGGGCCAGCACAAACCGTATTCGAGGGCGAGATCACTCTCGAGTAATTAATCTGTTTAGATGCCGTATTGATCTCGATAGGCCTTCACTGCAGGTAAATGCTTTTGTAAATCGGCGCTTTGACTTGACTCTAAGAAGCTCATCAAGCTCGCCAGGTTAGCAATCGAAACAACAGGCATCCCAAACTCTTTTTCAACATTTTGCACAGCAGAACTATCACCAATTTCGGCGGCTGTTCCGGATCGCTCCATGCGATCCAATGCAATCAATACTGCTGAAGGTGTTGCGCCAGCCTGACGAATGATGTCGACTGACTCACGCACGGATGTACCTGCAGAAATCACATCATCAATAATCACCACGCGACCTTTTAATGGCGCACCGACCAAAGAACCGCCCTCGCCATGATCTTTAGCCTCTTTTCGGTTAAAGCAAAATGGTACTGATTTGCCCATAGAGGCTAAAGCCACCGCTGTGGTTGCGGCCAAGGTAATGCCTTTGTAGGCAGGGCCAAATAACATATCAAATTCAAGCCCCGAATTAATCAGGGCCTTGGCATAAAACTCACCCAATGCTTTTAATAAAGCGCCATCATTAAAGCCACCCGCATTAAAAAAGTAAGGCGATAATCTACCTGCTTTTGTTTTAAATTCGCCAAAAGCTAAAACTTTGGCATCTAAAGCAAAATGGATAAATTCGTTTTTAAAGTTTTCTTGATTGGAAGTCATAACCGAGATGTTACGCATCATTACCGCCAACCTCAATGGAATTCGCTCAGCCTCGAAAAAAGGTTTCTTTGATTGGGTCAAAATTCAAAACCCGGACATCCTTTGTATTCAAGAACTTAAAGCCCAGGAAGCTGACTTAGACGACTCACTTTTGGCGCCGCATGGTTATCACGGATTTTTTCAATATGCTCAGAAAAAAGGCTATAGCGGTGTTGGTCTGTACTCCAAGAAAAAACCCGATCAAGTCAAAATTGGCTTTGATGATGGTGAGTTTGATGGTGAGGGCCGCTACGTTGAAGCTCGCTTTGGCAAGTTAATAGTTATATCCGCTTATTTCCCTTCAGGATCAAGTGCGCCTGAACGCCAAGAAGCCAAGTTTAGATTTTTGGATATCTTTATGCCTCACCTGATGAAATTAAAGGCTGAAGGGCTTGAAATTGTTTTATGTGGGGACGTGAATATTGCCCATCAAGAAATTGATTTAAAGAACTGGAAAGGCAACATCAAAAATTCTGGCTTTTTACCAGAAGAGCGCGACTGGATGACCAAGCTCCTTACAGAAATTGGCTTTGTTGATGTTTATCGATTCTTGCACCCCAACACCACGGATGATTGCTACACCTGGTGGAGCCAACGAGGGCAAGCCTATGCTAAAAATGTGGGCTGGAGAATTGATTACCACATTGCAACGGCAGGCATCGCTCACACCGCCGAAAGATCAGAAATTTATAAAACTGAAAAGTTTTCAGACCATGCTCCGCTAATCATCGATTACAAACCAAACTAAAAGCTAACGCATTTAGAGCTTGTATTCTGGGAGTTGATCGACCGTTGTATTTTTTGCTTTTGCGTAAAGCTTAAGTGCATCCAGCATATTTCTTTGCATTTCATAAATACGCGTTTCACCTGATGGGTGGGTTGATAACCACTCAGCAGGCTTATCTTTACTGGAAGCGCCCATTTTTTGCCATAAAGAAATGCCCGCTCTCGGATCGTAACCAGCCCTAGCTGCAATATCCATCCCTACCAAATCGGCATCTTTTTCATCAGCTCTTGAGAAGCTCAGACCCAGCACTTGCATACCCTGACCCAAGGCTTGGCTTCCTAAACCGCCTAAACCCAAAGCTTGCGACAGAATATTGGCGCCCAAGCCAGTCATCTGCTCCTTGGCGATTCTGTCACGCGCATGCTCTCTTAAAGCATGAGCGATTTCATGCCCCATGACGATAGCTACTTCATCATCATTTAATTTAAGCTTTTCAAGAATGCCTGTATAGAAAGCAATTTTCCCGCCAGGCATACAAAAAGCATTCACTTGATCAGATACAAATAAATTAACTTCCCATTTCCAACTCTTAGAATCTGGATTCCAAACTTGTGCATACGGCAAAATTCTCTTCGAGATAGTTCTTAAGCGGATCAATTGAGGATGATTGTCTGGCGCCAAGGCATTCCCTTTTGCAGCCTTTTGCTTCATCACGTCATATTGGCGAACCGCTGATGCTTCGAGCTGGCTAGCCGGCACCATATTTTTAAAGCTTGAAGATTCGCCTGCCTTAACCCCATCGGCTGGTGGCAAATGTCTTGGGCCAGATGCGCAAGCTGTTAAAAAAACAAACAAGCCCATGCTCGTATATTTTTTAATGGTCTGCCTTCTCTTAAGCATGCGCATGATTATTTCATCACTATTAAAAATTAATTGGTCTGAAATTCAGATTTCTTTTCTTTGTTCCAAGGAGCAATTTTCGGCAGCAACAATAAGCCCGGAATGGCTAAAGCAAAACAAAGTATAAAGAAATTCGTCCAACCCGTTACTTCAACAATATAGCCTGTTAAGGCATTAATAAAAGTTCTCGGTACCGCCGACAAACTGGTAAAGAGTGCAAACTGAGTGGCGGTAAAGCGTGGGTTTGTTTCAAGCGCAATATAGGCTGTAAAAGCTGCAGTGCCAAGACCAACTGTTATAGCTTCAAAACCAATCACCCATGTCAGAACCCACAGGTCAGCCCCTGTTTGCGCCAAAATAACAAAACCCAAAGTGGCTAATGCTTGAAAAATACCAAAAATCCAGAGACCTCGATTGACGCCTGTTTTTAACATCCAATAGGCACCTAACATGCCGCCTAAAATGCTGGCCCAAAGTCCTGCGTTTTTGGCAACGAGCCCTATTTCAGTTCTTGTAAATCCAAGCTCCAAATAAAATGGCGTTGCCAAAGCGGTTGCCATAGAGTCGCCGAGTTTATATAAAAATATAAATGCCAAAATTAGCAGCGCATGACGCCACCCTCGGCGATTCACAAACTCATTAAAAGGCTCTACAACAGCCTCTCTCAAAGTCTTTGGTGCTGGACCATACATCCTTGGCTCGGATACCAATAGCGTTGTCAAAATCCCCGGCAACATGAATAAACCGGTGATAAAAAACACCCAATCCCAAGAAATGATGTCTGACAAAATCAAAGATAAAGAACCTGGCACCAAAGTAGATAGCTTATAAGCGTTTACAAATAGGGCTGTACCTGAGCCCATCTGCTCTTCTGTCAACCACTCCCTTCGATGGGCGTCGATCACGATATCTTGACTAGCGGAGAAGAAAGCAACGATGGCGGCTAAAAATACAACCGTCCAAATTTCGGCACTTGGATTAAATTGCCCCATCAACATAACCGCTAACATCACGGCAATTTGCGTAGCAATTATCCAACCGCGGCGGCGCCCCAAAAAAGGCAGCTGAAAACGATCCATTGCTGGAGACCATAAGAACTTCCAGGTATACGGAATACCAACTAATGCAAAGAGGCCGATAGCTTTTAGATCTACACCTTCACTTTTTAACCAAGCAGATAGCAGGTTATAAAGAATAAATAATGGTAAGCCGCTAGAAAAGCCTAGAAAAACACAAACCAGTAAAGCTTTGGTTTTACTTGGCCCGACGCGCTCGGTAGATAGCAAGGCTGCCTCTTAGGTTGGGTAAGAATTGAATGATTTCACCTTCGTGCAACACAACGCGATCTAAAAGCTCCAAGCCCACCGCTGGAGCTAAAGCTTCAAAGTCAGCAATCGTTAACACTCGGACGTTAGGTGTGTCGTACCACTGATAAGGCAAAGATTTAGACACTGGCATACGACCAGATATCACTGCGGCACGATGAGACCAATGGCCAAAGTTAGGGAAAGAAACAATGCACTCTTTTCCTACGCGAGCAATCTCGCTCAATATCCTAGCCGTTTGATGAATGGTTTGAAGTGTCTGAGAAAGAATAACTGTATCAAAACTGTCATCCTCAAATAAAGCCAAGCCACCCTCTAAATCTTGTTGAATCACATTGAGATTTTTTTGGGCACACGCTAAAACTTTGTCGTCGGCTAATTCAACACCATAAACATGCGCACCTTTAGCATCCTTCAGATATTTCAATAAACTGCCATCACCACAACCAACATCCAGCACTTGGCTGTTAGGCTCTATCCATTTAGCAATTGCTGAAAAATCAGAGCGCATCATAATGAGAGCCCCTTGGTAATTTGTTCAAAATAAGCTCTTACTAATTGGTGATAGCGGGGGTCTTCTAAAAGGAAAGCATCATGACCATGCGGCGCATCAATTTCCGCATAGGTCACGTCACGCTTGTTATCCAGTAACGCCTTCACGATTTCTCTACTGCGCTCCGGCGCAAATCGCCAATCTGTTGAGAAACTGACCACTAAAAATTTTGCTTTTATTTCAGCCATGGCTTGACTTAAATTATCACCGTGCTTTTTAGCCGGATCAAAATAGTCTAAAGCTCGTGTAATTAAAAGATAGGTGTTTGCATCAAAATAATCAGCAAACTTTTCACCCTGATAGCGAAGGTAACTTTCGACCTCAAACTCAACATCAAAACTAAAGTTATAGTCATCAGAAGCACCTTCAGCGCGCTTTAACTCACGGCCAAATTTCTCTGCCATATCATCATCCGACAAATAAGTAATATGTCCGATCATGCGGGCCACACGCAAACCTCTGCGTGGTTTAACCTGATGCGCATAGTAGTCCCCACCATGAAAATCTGGGTCACTTAATATAGCGCTACGCGCCACTTCATTAAAAGCAATATTCTGCGCAGATAATTTAGGCGTTGAGGCAATTACGACGCAATTGGCGACTCTATCTGGATACATCACACCCCAAGCCAGCGCCTGCATACCGCCAAGGCTACCGCCCATCACTGCCGCAAATTTCTGAATCCCAAAGTGATCTGCCACTCTTGCTTGCGCATTGACCCAATCCTCAACAGTGACTACTGGAAAACTAGCGCCATAAGGCTTTTGGGTGGCAGGATTGATGCTCATGGGTCCAGTTGAGCCGAAACATGAACCAAGATTATTAACGCCAATTACAAAGAAGCGATTGGTATCCACGGGTTTACCTGGCCCAACCATGTTATCCCACCAACCGACCGAGCCACCATCCTCACTCATACCAGCAACATGATGAGAGGCATTTAAAGCATGGCAAATCAAAACGGCATTGTCTTTTGCAGCATTTAACTGACCATAGGTTTCAACAACCAACTTGTAATCCGCAATACTTGCCCCACTTTGCAAACCTAATGGTTCGGCAAAGCTAAGAACTTGAGGCTTGACGACCCCTAGACTCATACTGAGAATAACGCTCTCATAGGAAACTCATTAAGCTCGGTTGGCGCTTTTTTAAAGCCACTTCTGGCATAGCGGTGCCAACGGCCTACAACATAACTGATCATCATGGCAGCGCGAGAGCTCACCTCATTGCCATCAGCTGATTGCGGCAAGCGCCCCTGGGTTTGAGCAACACGAATAGATTGCTTTAAAGAAGATTCAATGCGCTCAAAAACTTGAGCAATGCGATCTTGCAAGCGCTCATCTTCTAACCAAAGGGCATCACCCAAAAGAACTCTTGTCATACCTGGATTCTTTTCGCCAAACCCCAATAAAACCATCAAGATTTCTTGAGCTTGGCGATCGCCCGCTTCTTCACGCTCTGTAATTTGATTAATTAAGCCAAAAATAGTTTGTTCAATAAAGGCGATTAAACCCTCAAACATTTGAGCTTTGCTAGCAAAGTGGCGATACAAAGCCGCCTCAGAGACCTCTAATCTAGCTGCCAATGCAGCCGTTGTTACGCGATCACCCTTTGGGCTTTCGAGCATCTGAGCCAACACCTGCAAAATCTGGATGCGTCGCTCGCCAGGACGAGGGCGCTTACGGACAGGTGCCGCCCCATCTTGCTCAGTAGGTTCTATGGATGTCAGTTGATTAAATGGTGAGTTCATCTCAGTTTTTGCCAGCTTTTAAATAATTGATGTATTGATTGTACTTCTAGAGAAAGACTAGCTCGATTATGGGTGTAAGTCCTAACATGCCTCTTAAACCAGACGGTCTTTATGCCCAACTTTGAATACTCTAACAAATGTCCCAAGGTGTCATCCACTAACACCGCATTTTGAGGGGCGCAACGATACTTCCTTAATAACTTTTTAATCATCAAATGATCTGGCTTAGGGCGCCATTGCTGGTGCACCTCCATACCCTCAATTGCCTCAATTGCATCAAAACAACCCTGTATTCCTAACTCTTTAGTCACACGTAAGGCATAGGCTTTTGGCGCATTTGTTAATAAAACTTTTCGCCCGGGAAGTCGATTAAGGATATGCCTCAACCCCCTCTCGCCCTGTACCAAATCAGATAGATCCTCTAAGTGTCTACCTGACTGCTCATCAAATCGGTGGGTTTCGTACAAAAAATCATGAGGATCCACGCCATGATGCTTCACCAGACCTAAAAGCGTGGCACCATACTGCTTCCAGTATTTCTGTCGCACCATGCTTGCCGAGTCGGCATCTAAATTCAATCGACGAGCCACATAGCTCGTCATGGATTGATTGATATAAGGGAAAATCGCGTCAGACGCGTTATGAAGCGTGTTATCTAAGTCAAACAACCAAAAAGGATGGCGCATGCCAAACTTAGTGTGAACGAATCATTGTGCCAAAGGCTTGCTCTGTCAAAATCTCTAAAAGTAATGAGTGCTCAATTCGACCATCAATAATGTGAACTGAATTCACGCCACTCTTAGCAGCATCCAGTGCTGATGAAATCTTAGGCAACATACCACCTGAAATGGTGCCATCAGCAAATAATGCATCGATTTCTTTAGCAGTTAAATCTGTTAACAAATTACCGCTCTTATCCATCACGCCAGGAATATTTGTCATCATGACCAACTTCTCAGCTTTTAAGATTTCCGCCATCTTGCCAGCAACCAAATCAGCATTAATGTTGTAGGCTTGGCCGTCTTGTCCAAAACCAATTGGAGAAATCACAGGAATAAATGCATCGTCTTGCAAAGCTTTGACAACGGCTGGGTTAATTGACTCGATCTCACCCACAAAGCCAATATCAACCATCTCACCGGCTTTTTCTTTGTTGGGGATCAACATCTTGCGAGCATGGATTAAGCCGCCGTCCTTGCCGGTTAAACCAACCGCTTGACCACCAAAGTGGTTAATTAACATCACGATATCTTGCTGAACTTCACCGCCAAGAACCCACTCCACAACTTCCATGGTTTCTTCATCGGTGACACGCATACCCTGAATAAAGGTGCCAGCTTTACCGACTTTTTTCAAAGCATCATCAATTTGTGGGCCGCCACCGTGAACAACCACGGGATTCATACCCACTAATTTCAAAAGAATCACGTCTCTTGCAAAGCCCTCTTTAAGACGATTCTCTGTCATAGCGTTGCCGCCGTACTTAATCACGATTGTTTTACCGTGATACTTTTTAATGTATGGCAAAGCTTGCGCCAAAACCTCAGCTTTAACAGCTGGGGAGACGTCTTTTAGTTCGGCTATTGGAGTGCTCATGCGCGGATTGTAAGATCACTTTCTGACCTTGGCTAGAAGTTTTAAGAGAATATGTCAAAAAGGCGGCCATTAGCCGCCTTTTTGATCAAGCAACCGATTTAGAAATTGCCCTTAAGACCCACTTTGATAGCACGCGCTCCTGCTGGCGCCATATCTCTTAAAACAGATGAAGCATTTCTGGCTTCCACATTGGTTAGGTTATCAACTCGCATAAAAATAAGAGCCGATCTAAAGCCTGGCATGGGTGTTTTATAAGAAGCACCCAACCCCAGCATGGTGTAACTAGGTGTGGCACCCAAATCATCGGCGTAACGGTTTTGGCGGGCGGCGTATTGAACGTCCAACTGACTTGAGTACATGCCTTGGCTATAAACTAAAGCTGAACTTAGTCGCATTGGAGAAATCCTTGGTAGAGCGCCACCTGTTGAGCGATTTTCACCGCGAACATAGTCTGCCTTCCAATCCATGTTGAGCTCCGATGCCCTGCCAAACAATCCACGTGCAACGGGGAAGCGCCCATCTGCCTCCAAACCATACATGCGAGCCTTGATGCCAGTAAAGTTGTATTTGGGGACCATGTCACCATTACCAGTTTCATCAAACTCTCCATCCTGCATCAAGCCAATGAAGTTATTGAACTCAGTCACAAATGCTCCCAAGTTAGTCTTGGTGGTAGCTGTTTTGAATTTCAAACCTAGCTCAAGAGTTGTGCCTTTTTCCATTTGGTTATTGGCGTTACCCTGCTCATAAGTTTCAGTGGCGTGGTGCATGCCATTGGCATAAAGTTCGTAAAAAGTTGGCGCACGTTCGGTGTAAGACAAACCACTTGTGGCAGTCCAACCGCCGTCCATTTCTTGGCGATAACCAAGTGAAGCGCTTAGGGGTTTAAATTTTTTACTGTCGGCTGCAAATGGATTCCCCTGTCCGTTGTCACCACCACCCAAGCTGTCTACCTTGACCGATTCAAATCTCAAACCAGCATTAAACGCTTTGTCTTTTGCAAAAACCAACTCCTCAAACAAGAAGAGTGCGGCTGTATCTGTTTGAGTATTGGGAACAAACATCTGCCCCCCAACACTTGCCGCAGAAAACTTAAACCCGGAACCTTGAACACCCCAAGCCCCCTTGAGCAAACCATAAGAGGTTTGTACGGGCATATGCGTGCCCTCTAAACGAGAGTCCCAACCTTTATTTTTAAAGGTGGATTCAACTGCCCCAGCAACTGACTCTTCATGCTTATAGTCAGTGGTACTAAATGAACCTCTAATCGATTCAAGGGGGCCCATCTTGCCCGCTAAGTTTCTTTGCTCACCCGAAAAGGTCAACTTATCTTGCTGCAACTTGATTCTAGTTGGGCTATTAATATCACCTTCTTCAAATAAGCCTGTGCCGTAATCATTTCGATAGGTGTCAACAGAAAACCCTAAATAACCGTGATCGTTGGTCAAGGATGCGCCGATAGCTCCACCTTGTTGATCTGCGTCGCTATTGAGCAATGAGCCTTGATTTAAGAACTCGCCACGACCCGCCAGCTTGGGCACTTTAAGGTTATCTGTTTTTCTAGTCGAGCCATCAACGTGAAGTGCAAATTGACCATTACCAACAGAAACTAAACCAGCTGCCGATTTTTCTGTTTCCGCCCCGCCAACTCTTACTTCTGCGCGACCTTCAACTCCTTTAATCGGTGCTTTAGGTATACGGTTATCAATAATATTAACCGCACCACCAATAGCACTGCCGCCATACTGAAGTGCTGCTGGGCCACGGACTACTTCTATTTGCTCAACCGTCAAAGGCTCAACAGCAACAGCATGATCATAAGAAAGTGTTGATGCATCTAAGCTTGCGCCACCATTGCTCATCACGCGAACGCGATCGCCATCTAAACCTCGAATCGTTGGTCGACTTGAATTGGGACCAAAGTCAGTAGAGCTAACGCCTGGCAAATTATTCAACGTTTGACCGAGGGTGCTACTTTGTTTTTTAGCTAAATCTTCACCGCGTAAAACGCTCACCGGCGAAATCAAATCATTAATATCGCCACCCAATGGGTTGGCCGTCACAACGATGGGAGCTAAAGTTTGTTGCGCATTAGCGACCGAACAAATAGAAATAGTTGCCAAAATGGCTGCACTGATCTGAGTGCGAGTAAAAACTTGCATGGATATCTCCTAAAAAACACGAATGAAATGCCACTCCGCTGATGCGAAGAGCCTAATAAAAATCAAACGTGTTTGGCTGGAGGGGCCCTTGCTTCAAATGGGGCATCCGCCTCAATTGAAATTTGATAAATCTGATAACGCTTGATAGCGGCATGCTTTGCATCCACCATCCTAAGAGCGGGGGGATGAAGACTTAAAGCAAAGCTTAACGTCAATGAATCGTAGGCAGCACAATGGTGGCCACTTTGCTCATCATGAACCAAGGAATGATGCGAGTCACTTGTTTCCACTTTTGAAATGAGTCGCTTAAGACTCTCAGGGGCATGATGAATACCATGAGAGAAACCTTGCCATTGGGCTAAAAAAAGCCCAATGCAAAGACACAGTAAAAAGTGAGGGGTAAATCGCGACCTACTCAATGCTAATTTCTTTTAATTGTTTAAGTAAGTCGAATGAGATTAATTGCCAAATAATTTCTGGCGTAACTCGCGGCGCTCTTGCGCCTCTAATGACAAGTTAGCAGTTGGTCGTGCCAACAAACGAGGAATGCCAATTGGCTCTCCAGTTTCTTCACACCAACCGTAGTCGCCAGACTCAATGCTAACAAGAGACTGCTCTACTTTTTTAAGCAACTTGCGCTCACGATCACGGGTGCGCAACTCTAGGGCGTGCTCTTCTTCAATAGTGGCGCGATCAGCAGGGTCAGGAACTAAAACGTTCTCACGTAAATGCTCTGTTGTTTCACTAGCGTGCATCAATAGATCTGCTTTCAAAGCCAAAAGCTTTGCTTTGAAAAATTCAAGCTGAGCTGCATTCATATAGTCTTTTTCAGACATTTTTAGAAGATCAGCTTCAGTTAATGGTTTCTTGCTCATTTCATGTCCTTTCGGGACTTATTATTGGTAACTTCGAGCTTTTCAGCTTGCCTACCGACTACCAACCACTCTAAACAACTTAAAATTTATAAATAACCTTGCGCGCGCATTCTACCGCACTCCGTATAGATTACACCAAACACGTTTCAAGACCGCCCAATAAAACATCCTTTGGCAAATCAATTCCGATGAAGACCATTCTTGTTTCGCGCTTCTCACTACCCCAAGGCTTACCTAAGTCCGAACCCATCATTTCATGAACGCCCTGAATAATCACCTTGCGAGCGCCGCCCTTGACATACAAAACACCCTTATATCTCAACATCTTAGCTCCAAATACGGAAAGAATTCCGCCTAAAAAGCTCTCCAACTTATCCGAATCAAAAGGGCGATCGCTCTTAAACACAAAGGATTGGATCTTGTCTGTATGGCTCTTCTTCATGAACTGAACTGTCTGAGTTTGACCATGACCATGACCATGATCGTGGTCATGGGAATGATCACAGTCAGGTCCGTGAACATGGTGATCATGACCACAGTTTTCATGGTCGTGATCATCCTGCTCTAAGAAATGAGGGTCAATATCCAACTTGTCGTTTAAGTTAAAGCCCTTTAGATCTAAAACTTGCTCTAAAGAAACCGACCCTTGCGTAATACCAGTAATTGGAGCACGAGGATTCATGTGCATTAAGCGATGCTTAAGAGCATCTACTGCAGCCGGAGCCACAAGGTCTGTTTTGGTAATAAAAATTCGATCTGCAAAACCAACTTGTTGCTGAGCCTCCTCATGAGCATCCAGCTGTTGATTGCCATGCTTCGCATCAACCAGAGTAACGATCGCATCCAACATGTAATGACTAGCTATCTCTTCATCCATGAAAAATGTTTGCGCCACAGGGCCAGGATTGGCAACACCCGTTGTTTCAATCACAACACGATCAAAGCTAATTTTTTTATCGCGGCGCTGCTCCCAAAGATCATTTAAGGCCACGACCAAATCGCCGCGGATCGTGCAGCAAACACAACCGTTGCTCATTTGCACAATTTGCTCAGATGAATCTTGGATCAAAATATCGTTATCAATATTTTCTTCGCCAAATTCATTTTCGATCACAGCTATCTTCTTGCCATGATTCTCATGAAGAATATGCTTTAAAAGTGTTGTTTTGCCACTTCCCAAAAAGCCTGAAAGTATTGTTACTGGAATTAATGCCATGCTGAAAATCCTTTATTAATCTTTAATTATGCGACTGTCTTTTGTAATTGGCTACACACGTTGCAACAACAGCCCTTTAAGGTAGTCGCCCTCAGGGAAGCTTGTTAAAAGTGGATGGTCTGCTCCAGATGATAAGCGCTTCATAACTCTAAAATCTAAAGCCTTATCTGTACTATGCGTCATTGCTTCAGCGCCTGCCATAGCTACCGCTCTCTCAAACAAAGCAGAGTCCACTGCGCCAGAACAAGAGAATGTCAATAACAAACCGCCCGGCTTGAGTAACTGCATGCCAGCTCGATTAATTTGTCTGTAAGCACCCAAAGCTTTTTCCAAGTGGTGGGATGATGGCGCAAATTTTGGCGGGTCGAGAACCACAATATCAAATTGACGTTCTTCTTTTCTGAGCTGCGTCAAAACCTCAAAAGCATCTGCATCAATCCAGGTCGCGCGGCTTTCATCGAAACCATTGACCTTCATTTGCCTTTGCGCCATCGCCAAGGCTTCGCCCGATGAATCAACAGATGTCACATGCTTTGCTCCGCCCTTTAAAGCAGCTAAAGAAAAACCACCCGTGTAACAAAACACATTTAATACATCTTTGTCTTGGCTGAGCTGGCTGACCAAATCGCGACTATCGCGTTGGTCAATATAGAAACCCGTCTTATGTCCTTTAATAACGTCGACCGTATAAAGAACGCCACATTCATTAATTAAAACAGGCTCAGTTGGCATCTCTCCCAAAAGCGCACCCACATGAGGCTCCAAACCTTCTCGAGATCGAACGGCAGCATCAGACCTCTCAACAATTCGGGAGCATCCGGTTTGCTTGGCAAGTGCATCAACAATGGCTTCCTTCCAATGCTCCATTCCTACAAATAGAAATTGGCAAACCAGCGTGTCTGCATATTGGTCTACAACTAGACCTGGCAAACCATCACTTTCGCCAAAAATTAAACGAATGGCATTTGTATTTTTAACCCATTGATTTCTGTGGCTGATAGCTTTTGTAATGCGTCGTTTAAAAAAAGCATGGTCAATCGTTTCAGCCTCATCCCAACTGATAACCCTCACCCGAATTTGAGATACAGGGCTATATAAACCCTTGGCTACAAACTGCCCTTCATGGCTCAGCACATGAACAGTGCAGCCAGGATATAACTTCCCCTCTAATCGATCCACCGCATTGGAGTAAACCCAAGGGTGGTGACGACTCAACGGGCGCTCTTTGCCGGCTTTAAGAATAACGGTTGCTTGCATGAAAATTAGGACTCTCTCTTTTTGCTTTTTGCTCTTGGATGAGCATGATCATAGGCCTGCGCTAAATGCTGAAAATCTAATGCAGTATAAATTTGAGTGCTTGTAATGCTAGCGTGGCCCAACATCTCCTGTACTGCACGCAGGTCACCTGAAGACTGCAATACATGGCTAGCAAAACTATGTCGCAACATATGAGGGTGCACATGGGTTGGCAACCCCGCCTTCACTGCTAACTCTGCCAAATGCTTTTGAACTGTTCTTGAAGAAACTCGCTTCCCCTGTTTATTAATAAATAAAGGCTGAATCTCTTGGGGTCCACGCTGCAAATTTTTAGAGGTCTGCGCACCACGAACATTTACCCATTCTTGAATAGCCCGCAATGCAGCTGTTCCTACTGGAACAGTGCGCCGCTTACCGCCCTTACCTAAAACCATGACTTCACCCGCATCAAAATCGATCCAGCCAGATGATTGATAGTCTTTTGATTGAATCGGCGCAAGATCAATGCCCAACAATTCTGATAAACGCAAACCTGAAGAATACAAAAGTTCAAATATGGCTTTATTCCTAGATCTTAAAAAAACATCTTCTTGGAGGTCATGTTTTGCCGCGCTTTCAACCAAATTAATGGCGCCCTCAACCGATAATGCTTTAGGCAAAGGTTTCACTCTTTTTGGTGCTTTGATGTCATCTAACGGATTATGTGCAATTAATTTTTTTTGATTAGCCAACCAAAGATAAAACCCTCGCCATGCAGATAACGTTCTAGCAATACTCCTTGGGGCACGACCCTGTGCATGCAATCGACCAACCCAAGATCGAACCTGATCAGAGCGAAGTTTAGTTAACCCCGTCTGAGATTCTTGAAGCTTTTCAATCAGGATTTTTAAATCTTTTTCGTAGGCATCAATCGTGTGTCGCGACACCTGTCGCACCACATGAAGTTCGCGGAGGTATTCCTGCGCGAGTATCTCTTCCATAGTGATGCCTTAGGCAAAAAGCCTAAAGGACTTATCCTTGCTCGCGAAGAATAGCAGCATCAGCCAATTCAGCAATCTGCTCCAAATAAAATCGACCCATATCAGGCATGAATTTTTCTTTAGCGTTGCTAGCAAGCAAAAGCTGCGCATCTACATTTGGCAAATTAACAACCACTAGGCTCTGCTCAGAACCCATCAAATGGTCCTTAAGTGACGCATCACAGGCCTCAACCGAACCACAATAATGAGGTAAATTTTTTCCATCCATTAATTTAACGGACTCAATGCCAAAAATTTCGCCAAGACCGCTTGTAATAACCTCACGCACATCGGATGGCGACTTAGCTAATAACAAACTCTTCAACCAAGCAATCATCAACCCTTGAGTTTTATCATTTTGGCTACCAAAATTTAGCATGGCTGATAAGCGTTGATTAAGCGCTTGATTTTGCTCACGCAAAACACTGAGCTGACGCTCTTGCAAAGAAATCGCTCGATCACCATGTGGGTTTTTTAATTGGATTTCAGCTAACAAGTTAGCGTGTCTTTCAAAAAAACCAGGCGTGGCTTTTAACCACTCGGCAACAAGAGATTCTTGCTCTACTTGATCTTGTGCATTTTTTTCTTGGGACATGATTAGCTCAACTTTTCCGTTAATAACTTATTGACCTGTTGTGGATTCGCTTTTCCTTGAGTGGCTTTCATGATCTGTCCGATCAAGGCGTTGAAAGCCTTCTCTTTACCTGCTCTGAACTCTTCAACAGACTTTTGATTAGCGGCTAGAACTTGATCAATGATCGCCTCTAAAGCACCGCTGTCACTAATTTGTTTAAGCCCCTTTTCTTCAATGATGCGGTCAACGGCATTGAGATCTTGGGCTTTTTCTTCCCACATCACCAAGAAAATTTCTTTAGCAATTTTGTTAGAAATAGTGCCGTCACCAATTCGCTGAATCAATTGCACCATTTGCTCCGCAGATATTGGTGAGTCAGATGCAGAGATGCCATCTCTATTCAAAGCGGATGCAAAGTCACCACTCATTAAGTTGGCAGCGGCCTTTGCTTGATCTTTATTAAGCTGACTTACTAAAGCCTCATAGAAATCAGCTGTTGCTTTTTCTTGAGTTAATACTTGGCAATCATAAGCAGACAAGCCAAACTCAGACTGCCAACGGCTGGCCTTCTCTGCCGGCAGCTCAGTCATTGCCGCTTTTTCTTTTTCAACCCATTCCTTTGAAATCACTAAAGGCAATAAGTCTGGGTCTGGGAAATAGCGGTAATCGTTAGCATCTTCTTTGCTACGCATGCTACGTGTTTCTTTTTTATCAGAATCATAAAGACGAGTTTCTTGAACAACTTTGCCGCCGTCTTCTATCAACTCTATTTGACGGCGAACCTCATACTGAATGGCTTCCTCTAAAAATCTAAATGAATTGAGGTTTTTAATCTCACAACGCGTACCAAATTCTGTCTGTCCCTCAGGGCGTACTGAAACGTTAGCATCACAGCGGAAAGAACCTTCTTGCATATTGCCATCACAGACACCCAACCAAACCACCAAAGTGTGCAAAGCTTTTGCATAAGCCACTGCCTCTGCAGCACTTCTCATATCGGGCTCAGTCACAATCTCAAGTAGTGGCGTACCCGCACGATTTAAATCAATACCGCTGGATGGCTCACCGTGTGGCCCACGAAAATCTTCATGCAAAGACTTGCCTGCATCTTCCTCAAGATGTGCGCGCGTTAAGTTAACTGTCTTAGCGACCCCGTCAACCAAAATATCAACACGCCCACCCTGCACAACCGGAATCTCAAACTGGCTAATTTGATAACCCTTAGGCGAGTCTGGATAGAAGTAGTTTTTGCGAGCAAAGACACTGAAAGGGGCTACGTGAGCACCTACCGCCAAACCAAAACGAATCGCATGGGCAACGGCTTCTCTATTCAAAACTGGCAACACCCCTGGCAATGCCAAGTCCACTGCGCAAGCCTGTCGATTTGGCTCAGCACCATATTCTGTTGATGCGCCACTAAAAATTTTTGAGGCCGTTCTTAACTGCGCATGAGTTTCAAGACCAATCACCACTTCCCACTTCATGCTGCACCACCTTTCGTCGCAAAAGGTGAGAGGGTGGCATGCCAATCCGTCTCTTGCTGATAAGCATGCGCCACCTGAAGCAAGCTTGCCTCTGAGAAGTAATTACCAATTAACTGAAGCCCCACCGGCATTCCGTTCGCACCAAATCCACATGGCGCACTCATCGCTGGTAAACCAGCAAGGTTAGGCGAAAGCGTATAGATGTCTTCTAAATACATTTGAGTTGGGTCTGAAATTTTCTCGCCAATTTTTCCTGCAACACTCGGGGCAACAGGACCCATAATAATGTCGCACTGTTCAAATGCATTTTGGAAATCTTGTGCAATGATTCTACGAATTCGTTGTGCTTTTAAATAATAAGCATCGTAGTAACCATGTGACAAAACATATGTGCCAATCAGAATTCGACGCTTCACCTCTGCGCCAAAACCCTCAGATCTTGAGCGCTTGTACATGTCTAATAAATCATCGTATTGATTAGCGCGATGACCATAGCGCACACCGTCAAAACGGCTTAAATTACTAGATGCTTCCGCTGGAGCAATCACGTAATAAACCGGAATAGATAATTCTGTTTTAGGTAACGACACATCAACGCATTCAGCACCCATTTTTTTAAACTGATCGATGGCCGATTGAATGGCTGATCTCACATCAGCTTGCAAACCATCACCAAAATATTCTTTTGGCAAACCTATGCGCAAACCTTTCAAAGGCAATCCAGCATCTGCCGCCCAAGGCTTACCAAGCTTCGCCGTGAAGTCTTCAGTGGGTCTTTCTAAACTTGTTGAATCTTTGACATCATGCCCTGCCATGGCATTCAGTAACAGAGCACAATCCTCGGCTGTTTTGGCCATAGGACCCGCCTGATCAAGAGATGATGCATACGCAATCATGCCGTAGCGAGAAACTCGACCGTAGGTTGGTTTAATGCCAGTAATGCCGCACAAAGAAGCCGGTTGGCGAATCGATCCACCCGTATCAGTACCCGTTGCAGCCGGACTTAATCCTGCAGCAATTGCAACAGCTGATCCACCGGATGAGCCACCTGGCACACGCATTAAATCCCATGGGTTTTTTACGGCCCCTGCGCTGGAGTTTTCATTGGATGAACCCATTGCAAACTCATCCATATTCACCTTTCCCAAGCAAACCATGCCAGCACCTTCAACACCCAATTTAGCCACAACATGAGCATCAAAAGGGCTCATGTAGTTAGTCAATATTTTTGAGCCTGCAGTTGTCTTCCAATTCTTGGTAACAAACACATCTTTGTGCGCAATTGGAATGCCAGCTAACGTTGATGCTTCCGACCTTGCTAACAAGGCATCAGCGTTTTTTGCTTGAATCATTGTCTGCTCTTCGTTTAAATCAACGAAAGCATTTAAGTCAGCTGTCTCACGAATTCTCTTAAGAAAGTAGGTTGCTAACTCTTCGGCACTAACTTCTTTAGCCCTTAAAGATGTTGATAACTCTTTAATAGTTTTGGTATGCCAGGTCATTCGATCACCTTTGGCACTAAAAATAAACCTTCGTGTTGCGCCGGTGCATTTTTCAAATAGGCATCTCGCTGATCTTGTTCGGTCACACAGTCTTCACGCAACGGCTGCGCAATCGCCATAATTTGTTCGATGGGATGAGCTAACGGCTCAATGCCATTTGTATCAACGGCCTGCATTTGCTCAACCAATTCAAATACTTTTTGCAATTGAGTTAATGTGCTAGTAGCCTCCTCATCTGAGATGGCTAATCGGGATAAATGCGCTATGCGCTTAACGTCTTCGAGATTCATTTGTCCTGCTACGGTATCATTAAAGGGTTCATTAACGTATTAATTAATCTATTTTCCTACTTAAATTATGTTTGGTCTCTTTCGCAACTACTTTTCAAATGACTTAGCCATTGACTTGGGCACAGCTAACACGCTGATTTATATGCGTGATAAGGGCATTGTCCTCGATCAACCGTCTGTTGTAGCTATTCGCCAAGAAGGCGGTCCTAATGGTAAAAAAACCATTTTAGCCGTAGGTCAGGATGCAAAACAGATGTTAGGTCGCGTTCCAGGCAATATTGAGGCGATTCGCCCCATGAAAGATGGCGTTATTGCTGACTTTACGATCACGGAACAGATGTTGAAGCAGTTTATCAAGATGGTTCATGAGACTAAATTGCTTAAACCAAGCCCTCGCATCATTATTTGCGTTCCCTGTGGCTCAACACAGGTTGAAAGACGTGCTATTCGTGAATCAGCCCTTGGCGCTGGCGCTTCTCAAGTTTATTTGATTGAAGAGCCTATGGCTGCCGCTATTGGCGCAGGATTACCAGTTTCTGAGGCTTCTGGCTCAATGGTTGTGGATATTGGCGGCGGCACGACTGAAGTGGGTGTGATGTCCTTAGGTGGCATGGTCTATAAGGGCTCTATCCGCGTGGGCGGCGACAAATTCGACGAAGCTATCATTAACTACATCCGCCGAAACTACGGCATGTTGATCGGCGAGCAAACTGCTGAATCTATCAAAAAGACGATTGGCTCTGCATTCCCAGGCTCAGAAGTTCGTGAAATGGAAATTCGTGGTCGCAACCTTTCTGAAGGCATTCCTAGAAGCTTCACGGTCACAAGTAATGAGATCCTTGAAGCCTTAACGGACCCTCTGAATCAGATTGTGACTGCCGTTAAGGTTGCTCTTGAGCAGACGCCCCCTGAATTAGCCTCGGATATTGCTGACAGAGGCATGATGTTAACTGGCGGCGGCGCGTTACTTCGCGATCTTGATCGTTTATTGCTTGAAGAAACAGGTTTGCCTGTTCACGTTGCTGAAGACCCATTAACCTGCGTTGCTAGAGGCTCAGGTATGGCTCTAGAGCGCATGGATAAATTGGGCGGCGTGTTCTCACAAGAATAAGTTAACTAAGCAGCTACTGACCTATAAGTGCAGCTTAGTTCCCCACCTCTCTTTAAGCAAGGTACGCCAGCTTTCATAAAGCTGGCGGCCTGTCTTCTTGTTAGCTTGGCCTTAATGGTCATTGATTATCAATACAAAGCCCTGGGTGACGTTCGTTCAATTGCCAGCTACCTGCTAACCCCCTTACAAAGTGTCATGCTCCTGCCGCGGAGCGCCATTCAGGGGACTTACGATTACTTGACGAGCAAAGGCTCGCTCGAGGTACAAAATGAAGCTCTGGTTAAGAGAGTGGCGGAATTAACGCTTCTAGCCAATCAGTCTGAGTCCCTCATGTCTGAGAATGCCCAGCTTAGACAGCTAATTGGCATCAAAGATCAATCACGATTTAAGATTTTGATCTCTCAAATTTTATACAGTCCCAGCAACCCATTATCTCAGCGAGTAGTTATTGATCGAGGCGCCAGTGATGGCATTAAAGAAAGTCAAGGCGTATCGGATCATCAAGGAATTATTGGGCAAGTTGTTCGTGTTTTAGAGAACCGTTCTGAAGTTGCTTTATTGGATGATCGGGATATGGTAATACCCGTACAGGTTAGCCGCAATGGCACGAGAGGCGCTCTCTACGGTAACGGCAGGGGTCGTCCGTTAGAGTTACGGCACATGGCAGCGCTGAATGATTTACAAGTTGGCGATGTTTTAATGACCTCTGGTATCGACGGTGTCTACCCACCAGGTTTCCCTGTGGCAACCATTGAAAAAATAGACCGTGATATCGATAAAAACTTTGCTCGCATCCATTGCACACCAGTGGGTGGGGTGAATCGATTTAGACATGTCATGATTCTTTTTTACGACTCAGGATTTGGCGCCAAACCAGCTCCCCCAGAAAATAATAAACCCGCCAACAATAAATCTAATAGCCTCTACAGAGGTAAATCATGATAGAAAGTGGCTACATACTTCGCCCAGCAAGCCCTCTATTTATAGGTCTTAGTTTGTTTGCTGCACTACTACTCAATTTTCTTCCGCTGGGAAGCGCCCCCTGGGTCCCGGACTGGCTTCTACTTTGCATCGTTTTTTGGACCATCTATCAACCAAGACGAGTCGGTGTTATTTGGGCCTTTTTATTAGGCTTAATTATGGATGTTCATAACGCCAGCCTTTTAGGTCAACATGCCTTTATGTACCCTCTCGTTGCCTTTTTTGGGATTCATTGGCAACGGCGTGTTCTCGGGTTTTCAAGACCACAGCAAATTTTGCATCTGCTGCCCCTGTTTTTAACAGCCTCCATTTGGCCATTAATCGTCCGCTGGGTATCAGCTGGCGAATTGCCCATATGGGCTTGGGCTAGCCTATTCTCAGCTTTTGTAGAAGCAGCTCTTTGGCCTGTCGCGGTTTGGATTTTATTGGCGCCCCAAAGAAGGCCAACCGATGTTGACCTTAATCGACCCCTTTAATTTCGGTCATGCATCGCTTTAACAAACCCCAACCATCCGTTCGATCATTTCAAGAGCGCCTTTCTGTCGCGATGGTTTTTGTTTTAATTTGCTTTGCTATTTTGTTGGCTAGATTTGTTTGGCTACAAGTAGTAACCCATCATCGTCATTCTGTCGCTGCAGAAAATAATCGTATTGCCTTAATTCCTATTGCAGCTAATCGAGGCTTGATCACCGATAGAAATGGCATTGTGATTGCCAGAAACTATTCTGCCTACACCCTAGAAATAACACCCTCACTGATAGAAATGGACGTCAATACCCTGCTTGATCAACTTTCCGAAGTGGTTGATATTCAGGCAAAAGATCGTCGTAATTTTTTAAAATTATTTAAAGAGTCAAAAACCTTTGATTCCTTTGCGATTAGGACTCTCTTAACTGATGCAGAAGTTGCTAAATTCACGGCACAACGTTATAGATTTCAAGGTGTTGATATTCAAGCTAGATTGTTTAGGCAGTACCCCTATGGTGAGCTTGGATCGCACCTCATTGGTTACATCGGTCGAGTTTCTCAAAGAGATCGTGAAAAGCTAATTGCTGAACTTGACTCTAGTAAAAGCAATGAAGAGGATTGGGAACAACGTAAAAATATCAACTTATTAGGAATGCCCTATATTGGTAAAGTGGGCATTGAACAAAGTTATGAACAGGCTCTCAGAGGGTCACCTGGATTTGAACAAGTGGAGATTACTGCTGGGGGTAGGGCAGTTAGAACCCTTTCAACCTCCTCTTCAACCCCTGGCAAGAACTTAGTTCTTTCGGTTGATATCAAACTCCAATCGCTTGTCGAAGATCTTTATGGCAAAAGACGTGGTGCATTCGTTGCGATCGAGCCCCAAACGGGAGATATTCTTGCGTTTGTATCCAAGCCTAACTTCAATCCTAATGACTTTATTGAGGGCATTGACGCAACCACCTGGAAAAACTTGAATGAGTCTTTAGAAAAGCCACTTTACAACCGCCCGCTCAAAGGCATTTACTCTCCAGGCTCAACCTATAAACCTTTTATGGCTTTAGCTGCATTAGAGACAGGTAAGCGCGCCCCTAACCAATCGATTGTCGATCCAGGCTACTTTAATCTTGGTAACCATACATTTAGAGATGATAAGGTCGGTGGGCACGGCACTGTTGACATGGCCAAATCAATCGTTGAATCTTGCAACACCTATTACTATCAACTTTCAAAAGATATGGGTGTTAACTTAATGCATGATTTCATGAAACCATTAGGCTTCGGACAAATCACAGGCATTGATCTAATCGGTGAATCAAGGGGCGTCTTGCCATCAACCGACTGGAAAGAACGGACCTTTAAAAAACCTGAGCAGCAAAAATGGTTTGAAGGCGAAACCATTTCACTGGGTATTGGTCAGGGTTATAACAACTTCACCATTTTGCAACTTGCTCATGCAACAGCTAATCTTGCTAACCAAGGCGTGGTGATGAAGCCACATTTAGTTAAATCAATTGAAGATCCAGTTTCTAGAGAAAAGATCATCACAGTCTCTAAAGAAAGTTACAAAATTGATTTAAAGAAAGAAAATATTGATGTGGTTACTAACGCCATGGTTGACGTCAATCGATTTGGCACCTCTGCTGCAGCATTTAAAGGTGCAGGCTATAACGCTGCCGGTAAAACAGGAACAGCACAAGTTTATAGCTTGAATTCAAAAACCTACAACCATGGCGCAACACCTGAAATGCTTCGCGATCACGCTTTGTATGTGGTTTTTGCTCCGGCTGAAAATCCGAAAATTGCTATTGCCATGGTGGTTGAAAATGCAGGTTTTGGTGCAGCACATGCGGCACCCATTGCTAGAAAAGCACTCGATTACTATTTAGAGGGGCGCTGGCCCAAGGAGGTTCCAGAATGGAAAAACGCTCCTTAATTCATAAGTTTGATTTTCTATGGCAAGGACTTGATAAGACTTTAGGTCTAATCGTACTGGCTCTAATCATCATCAGCATCATCACTTTTATTTCTGCCAGCAGCGGCGCTCAAGTTCGATTAATCGATCAAGCAAGAAATCTTATCCTTGCTTATGGTGTGATGTTAATTGTTTCCAGAATCCCCCCTAAATGGTTAGAGAAATCGGCCGTGTGGATTTATACCATTGGCATCGCATTGCTCTTAGCCGTTGCAGCGTTTGGCTTAATTAAAAAAGGCGCGAGACGCTGGGTTAACGTTGGCATTGTGATCCAACCGTCTGAAATTATGAAAATTGCAATGCCTTTGATGTTGGCTTGGTATTTTCAAAAGCGTGAAGGGGTTATCAAAAATATAGACTACGGTGTTGCGGCACTTCTACTCATACTACCCGTCGCTTTAATCGCAAGACAGCCAGATTTGGGAACATCGCTACTCGTTATGGCTGCAGGACTTTATGTCATTATCTTGGCCGGCTTTCCCTGGAAATTCATTATTCCTGTAGTTGGCTTTGGTGTATTTTGCATTCTTCTAATTATTATTTTTGGTGGATACATATGCGAGCCACAAGTGGTGTGGTACGTCTTACATGACTATCAAAAGCATCGCATTTGCACCTTATTAGATCCGAGTACCGACCCCTTGGGTAAAGGTTTTCATACGATTCAATCCATCATTGCAATTGGCTCAGGTGGCTTATTTGGTAAAGGTTGGCTCAATGGCACTCAGGCACATTTAGAATTCATCCCCGAGAAACACACTGACTTCATCTTTGCCGTTTTCTCTGAAGAGTTTGGGCTTTTGGGCAACTTAGTTTTATTAGGTTTATTTACAGCCCTCATACAAAGAGGATTTGCTATTTCTTCAAGTGCACCAACCTTATTTACTCGCTTACTAGGTGGCTCGATCACAATGATTTTCTTCACTTATGCATTTGTTAATATGGGCATGGTGAGTGGCTTACTACCTGTTGTTGGAGTGCCATTACCTTTTATTAGTTATGGCGGAACTGCTCTAGTCACTTTGGGTATTGGTGTA
The DNA here is from genome assembly GCF_018882385.1 of Polynucleobacter sp. 30F-ANTBAC. GTDB lineage: Bacteria > Pseudomonadota > Gammaproteobacteria > Burkholderiales > Burkholderiaceae > Polynucleobacter. Next base: position 77,040 of record NZ_JACVON010000002.1, on the reverse strand, counting down.
GGTATTCTGATGAGTATTTATCGATACCGAAGATTGGTACAAAGTTAAATAAAAAAAGCCCAGCATTAACTGGGCTTTTTTGTAAGAAAAAATCTTATTTGCGCTTATTAACTGCGTCTTTAAATGCCTTACCAGCTGTGAACTTAACTGTTTTAGCAGCAGCAATTTTAATCGCTTCACCAGTTTTTGGATTGCGGCCCACACGAGCAGCGCGCTTACCTGAGCTAAATGTACCGAAACCAATCAATTGAACGTTATCACCCTTAGTAACAGCTTTCTTGATGGTGTCCATAACGGAGTTAAATGCAAACTCTGCCTTGGCTTTTGATAATTCTGATTCTTCTGCAATCACTGCAATAAGTTCTGCTTTATTCAAGTTGAGCTCCTTTTAAATCTTTTTAAAGTGGGTAAGAGCATACCTAGATATGCTCTAGAAATTGTAACCATTTTTTACAACAAATTAGGTATTTCTATAACAAACATTAAATTTCCTCTAGCCACTAGATATAACTTCAAGTACATTTACAGGCTATATGTTGAGAACTATTTTTAACCCAAGCTTCATACTGATATCGGCACTTTTATATGCTTTGAGTTTTGGTATCAATAGTTATTTTTTGGAGTACTTTAGTCACTCTTTAGGTGTTTCTTGGGTTTTCTTGCCTGCGGGTTTACGCCTGCTACTGACCTTATTATTTGCTACCAGTGGCGCTATTGGTATAGCAACTGCCTCACTGCTCATCAGCACTATTTTTTACTTTGACGACTTGATACTTGGTATTAGTGCGGGCATTACTAGCGGCTTAGCGCCTTTAATTGCGAGGCACTTGGCATTTAAGGATATGGGCTTAACTGCCAATTTAGCTACTCTGGACGGGTCGAAACTACTCAACTGCGTTTTAATTTACTCGTTAATAAGCCCTCTGCTTCATCAAGCAGTATTCACTATTTTAAATCCAGATAATTTATTTTTAGATAATCTCGGCGCAATGATTGTGGGCGACTTACTCGGAACAATCATTGTGATCTATGCCGCAAAGTTCATTATTTTTAAAATTAAAAATAAACACTCTACCATTCGCTAAGCCTACGTAAAACCATCTGCTCTGTAGTGCTATGCAATGATTTAAGATGGCAGCTTCTTTCAAAAGAAGAGAGCCTTTATGCAAACCAAAGATAAAAGTTTCCCCACAAAGGAAACCGTATTAAATGAAATACCTCATGTGATTGATGTCAAGCCACTGATGGGTCAACTCAATTATGTTGATTTACTTCACGAAGGCGAAACCTATAGACTTCGCATCACAAAGTATCGAAAACTTATTCTGACTAAATAAATCTACTCAACAACAATCACATCAGTGATGTAGTGGCCTGTATCTCCAAAGCAGGTAAATGGAACGCCCACATGCTCTTCATAAACTAGGCTGACTCGTTTACCTAAGCTTTGATTGATTTTGGGGAGAATTTTTTCATCTCGAACTGTAAAGTTAAACTTTTCCGTCAGAGTTCCTGGGATATTGATCATAGCCAGCTCTCCCTCCCAAGTTTTACAAATCCATCCCTTTTTGGAGAGCTTTTGCACATAACCAGCTCGTTCACCCATGGAATAACTCCATGTGAGAGTTGCCCAAGTGTACAGAGCAAGTAACAGCAGGGCTAAGATAATCAAGGTGATAAAGCGCTTCATTTTTTCTCCAAAGGAATGTCATTCCAAGTAGGGTATTTTTGCATAACCCCCATAAATAAGGGAGATTCAATATGGTACTTAAGCCATTTTTTTAACTCTTCATATTCTGAGTTTAAAAACCAAACAGGATCCACCATCGAAAACTGTCGAATAAATGGGAATATGGCAATGTCAGCGAGCGTTATGCGATCGGCTAACAAATATTTATTTTTGGTTAAGAGTTGGTTGAGGGGTTCAATAAATAATTCAGTTGCCATAGCCAACACCTTGGAGCGCTCTCCATGACCTGCTTGTATGGCACGCTCAGGATACTTATAAGCATCCAATATTTTTTTAAATGGCCCGTCATTCATCTCAATAAGATCACTTATCTCAGAGACTAAGTCTGTTGGGTACCACACATCCGGATCATTTTGCGCAAGAGCCCACTTCATAATCTCCAGACTCTGATCTATCACCAAATTATCTTGATGAAAAACTGGAACCGTACCCTTTGGAGAAATAAGCAACATGGCCGCCGGCTTTTCTCTTAAAGAGATCTCTCTGATCTCTACAGGTATTTGAGCGTAACTCAATGCCATTCTTGCCCTCATGGCATAGGGGCAGCGTCGATAAGAATATAAAACTGGCGTCATTTAATTATTAAATTTGATTTTTATTTTTGTGTATTTAGCTGCTGATGCTCAAGCATTTTGACTAAGGCATAAACCACTCGGTGAGCGGGCGCTGATACACCATGACTTTCTGCTAAACGAACAATCAAACCATTTAAGTAATCTATTTCAGTTGGCTTGCGCCTCATTAAATCTTGTGCTGTGGAAGATCGTTGACCAGCCATTGTTTGCGCAATTTGCTCATTAATCATGCGAGCCTCATGAGCAGAGATATCTACTTTTTCTTGCTTAGCCACCAATAAAAATTCTGTCGTGAGATCACCAATTAATTGACGGATATTTTCTTGCTGAACCATTTCACCGTAGGTAATTTGTCCGATCGCAGATATGGCGTTATAAGAGCAGTTCACCAAAAATTTCAGCCAAAGATCTCGACGAATGTTGCTTGAAACAACACAAGGAATATTGGCGCTTAAAAAAATATCGGTGACTTGTTGTAATTCTGACGGCTCATGCCCCTGTGGATTAAGCTCTCCAATAATGAGTTCACCTCTGCCAAAATGTTTGACATGGCCATCGCCACCCATACTAGTAGCAACATAGACCACTGCAGGGATAGCGGCATTGGAAATAACCCGCTTCATTCTTTCCGTGTTATCCACTCCATTTTGCAAGCTCAAAATGAGAGCGTCCGGCTTGATCAAGCTTTTTATTTCATGCATCACATTTTCAGTGTCGGGCGACTTCACACAACATAGAACGAGGTCAGCAGAAGCTATATCTTTAATATTGCTACTCGCGTCAATATGAACATGCTCTTGAAAACTTTGGCACTCCATAAACAAACCATTTTTCTTAATAGCTTGTACATGATTCTCTCGAGCAATTAAAAGAACATCTTTTCCGGAGCGCGCCAACATGCCGCCAAAAAAACATCCGACAGCACCGGCGCCCAGTACAGCAATTCTTTTAATTTCTTTTTTCAAGTGGTCATCAAGTATTTGTTTAGTTGATTTTGATTATAGGTTCACTGCGTCGTTTTAAGAACTATAAAAATAAAAGGCCGCCAACTTTCGATGGCGGCCTTTTAAGCATAACCTCTTAATCTAGGTCATTAAACCCCTGCTGAACTTGCAGGCTCTTGAGCCTCCATAGGGTCTTTTGCAGGAGCTTTTACTGGCGCCTTATTTTTAGACTTTGTGCCAGGTATTAATTCAAAATCGGGCACAAAGGTTGTTAATGATGAACGTAACTCATCAAAAGCCTTACGGTCGCCAACAAACTTAACCTTACCTTCAGACAATAATTTGTCAAAAGTAGATTTACCGCCCATAACCAACTCTAAATCTTTACGATTAATCGTGATAGAAAGATTTGGATTTTTGGCTTGCTGACCTTTAATGTTAGTTAATGCTGAGTTACTCATTTCAACAACAAACTTCTCACCATTATCTGGCGTTGATAGATTAATCACGAACTTCTTGCCAGCTGCTTTTTTGCTATCCAAAGAAATACCTAACGCGTTAAGCCACAACTCTGTCGTCATTGCTTTGATCGTGTCCGGCCCGCTTGACTTTGGTGGAACACCAGCAGGCATACCATGTCTTAATTCATATGCAGCAGCCAAGAAACTATTGCGAACGCTTGGACTTTCTTTTTGATAACCAATTTGCTCGTAAACATCAGCCAATAAATCTTTTGCTTCTGTATTTTCTGGCTCAGCATATACAAGCTTATTCAAGATTTCAGTTGCTTCACGATATTTACCTTGATCATGCAACTCTTTACCTTTTTTGATGATTTTCTTTGCCCCACCCATCATTTCGACATAAAGAGGTGCAGAGTCGCTAGGCGACAAAGGCATCAAGGTTGCTGGATTTGCATCCCAATAACCTAAGTAACGATTAATTACAGCGCGGCTATTGTGCTCTTCTGAACCATGATAGCTATGAGCATGCCATTTTGACTTCAAGCTCTCAGGTAAATGGTAAACGTTATGAACTTCATTGATCGTCACACCTTTGTTAGCAAGATGCAGAACTTCATTGTTCAAGTGAGCATACGTGTCACGTTGTGTGCGCATGATTTCTTGAATACGTCCATTACCCCAACGTGGCCAGCTATGCGAAGCAAACATCACCTCAACATCTGTGCCATAACGATACAGGGCCGTGTTGATGTGCTTAGACCATGCTAAAGCGTCACGAACCAATGCACCGCGAAGTGTATAAATATTGTGGATCGTACCGGTGATGTTTTCTGCTGCCCAGAAAGCTTTCATCTGAGGGAAATATGTATTCATCTCAGATGGGGCTTCAGTACCCGGTGTGTTTTGGAACTCCATGACAACACCGTCAATCGTTAAGGTTTCAAAATCTTTTTTGATATAACGACTAGGCTCAATCAGACCTAAATTACCGGATGCTGTGTTTTTACCAATTGATTGGTCAACGTGGCCAAATGGGCTACGCGGCAATAAAACGCCGTATTGGAAAAACATACGGCGGTTCATAGCAGCACCCGCATAAACGTTTTCAGCAATTGCGTGATCCATAAATCCAATAGGAGCAATCACAGGCACCTTGCCGCTTCTAACGTCTTTTTCATCAACAACACCGCGCACACCGCCGTAATGGTCTGCGTGTGAATGAGAGTAAACAACAGCAACCACAGGGCGCTTACCAAGTTTTTCGTTGATTAAGTCCAAGGCTGCTTTAGCTGTTTCTTTGGCAGTCAATGGATCAAATACGATCCAACCTGTTTTGCCTTTTACAAAACTGATGTTAGCAAGGTCAAAACCACGAACTTGATAAATTTTTCCAGGCACTACTTCGTACAAACCATAAGCCATATTTAAAATAGCTTGGCGTTGTAGTGAAGGATGAATGCTGTCGAAATCTTTACCATCTAATAGGTAGTCGTAACTACCAATATCCCAAGCAACGTTACCAGCCTCGGCCATAATTTGCTTGTAAGAGGGTGCTGCAATAAAGCCTTTTTTAGCTTCTTCAAAGTCTTTTTTATCTTCAAATGGCAATGATTTACGCAAACCATTTTGTAACTCAATCGTGAACTTGGAGGGCATTTTGCCCTTCACGTCAAAGTGCTTGCCTTCACGCGCACCTGGATCTGAGATCACACCACCACCGCCAGCAGCGATAGCTGAACCAGCATTAGCCAATACCAGCGCTAACGCCATGCCCTTAATAACTTTTTTCATAAAAACCCTATTTAGTTTATGGAAGTTGTAACTAAGCAAATTTAGTGATTACAACCACCAAGGGCAATTAGCCATGTGGCTAATCAACCCTTACTCATAGGGCATCAGAAATTAAAACCAACCCCAAGGCTAAAGCCACCTAGGCGGGTTTTCTGCACAGGCTCACCGTCTTTCATGTCGTAATAAAGTACTCGGTAACCCAAAATCACATCACCCCAAGTATAGGCTTTGCCTAGTCCAAGCATGGCTTGCCAAGTGCTATCGGTTCGATTGCTCGGAATGGCGACATCTATGTAAAACGGTATATACCAATCTGTTGACGCAATTTGCTTTCTGCCCTTAAGCCCCATAACAGGATCTAAAGCATTCGCTTCTCGAGAACCACTACGATCTGAAAGTGCTAAATTTGGCAAATCCAAATCCCAGCCCACAGTGGCATTAATGTGACGCGCACCCGTAATGGACTCCAAATAAAAATCAGGACGATGAACCAAGTTGTAAGTTAATCCAACTGTGTAGGTTGTTAATTTCAATGAATAGGTTGGATGGATGCCGGCATTGCTTAAATGAGTACCTTGCTTTCCTAGCTCAGCATGCGCTATATCTGCCAAAACACCCCAGCGACCATAATGTGCCTGACTAGAAATCATCACAGCACCATCCAAGTGGCGCAGGACATCTCCAGCCGAAACATCTGCACTTGATGAGCGGCTGGTTGTCGGTGAATCAGCACTGATTCCTGGCAACCATGCATAGGGGGTCACTGAAAACTTCCATTCCTCAGAAATGCTTGGAATAGGTCTTACTTTTTCAGATGGACTATCTGCATAGCTAGATAGTGACACAGTGAAAAGTGCAGCAACCAGTAAATAGTAAAAGTGTAATTTTTTCATGATTAGTTTATTTAGTTAATTCTGCGCATTAAAACATATTCGCTCCATACTGCTCTTATAGCTATTAGCCATTGCCCGGCAAACTTTCTTTAATTACTTTACGATCTAACTTATAAGAATTAAACAAAATAAAGGCTCTAATATGAAAGCATTGCTCATCAATCCAAACCTAAAAGAAGTCACAGAAATAGAAATTGAGCCAACTCGAGAAGCAATTCAAGAGTTAATTGGTTTCAAAACAATAGACTGTGATGAAATTGACTCCAACTTTGATCAACTATTTTTTGATGAAGAATGTTTTATTCGCCAACAAAATCAAGTGGGTCGCTTTAAGGTTGATAACTTGGCACCGGTTGTTGGCATGGGAGTCGTTGTTAATACGGCTGACTCTAAGAGCTTTACCTCACCAAAAGTCAATTTAGCCGACTTGATCAAGAGAGTCACTTTCCTTTAAAGCCATGGCGATCAATCCAGGCAGCTATGTGACTGATATTTCAGATGGCATTGTTTTGATTAAAAATCAAAACACAACCATTGGTTATTGTCGCTTTACATCCTCTGGAGATATTGAATACATTTACGTTAACCTTGCCTACCGCAGGCAAGGTTACGGATCGATACTCTTGAATGAAGTAAAAAAAATAACGGGCAAGATTGGTGCGATACATGACCCTATCTCACCACTGGGTGCAGAATTTTTCAAAGGCCTTGGTATCAAATAATATGGCAATCAACTCAGACTTCACTCAGAAAGTTGTAGTTCAAACCAATGATATCGATTGGATGCCTTCACCAGCCTCTGGAGTTTCAAGAAAATATTTAGACAGAGTAGGCGAGGAGGTTGCTCGCGCAACGTCTATTGTTCGCTATGAACCCAACTCATCTTTTGATGCTCATAGTCATGATGGTGGCGAAGAAATTCTTGTTTTGGATGGTGTATTTTCTGATGAGGATGGCGACTACCCTGCCGGCACCTACATTCGCAACCCACCAAACAGTTCGCACAGTCCCAAGTCTATGGCAGGCTGCACTTTATTTGTAAAGTTGCGACAGTTTCATCCAAGTGATGACGCCATCATCAGAATCGATACCAAAAGCGCGCCATGGTACCCAGGTCTTGTTCCAGGTTTATCTGTGATGCCCTTACATAACTTTGATGGAGTTGGTACAGCCTTGGTGCATTGGGCACCAAACACCGTCTTTAATCCACATGTTCACCCAGGTGGAGAGGAAATATTTGTATTAAAGGGTGTCTTTCACGATGAGCATGGCTCTTATTCTGAGGGGTCTTGGATCCGTAGCCCAAGATACAGCAAGCATGCCCCATTCACAAAATCAGAAGGCGCGTTAATTTATGTGAAGACGGGGCACCTTGATTATCAACTTACCTAAATGAAAAAACCACCCGAAGGTGGTTTATAGAATCTTGATGGCCCGGGGCGGAATCAACCAAGGCGGAGGATCGACAATCTAAAATCTAGCTCGCTCTATTTTCTTTGGGGAAAATAACTGCGCCAACAACCGTAAGTAAACTCAATCCGGCAATCGCTTTTAGCATCAAATCAAAGCCGCCTTGGTTATAAAGAATTGAGACCAATCCCACTGATAGTCCTGCGGCAGTAAAGCCTAAAAAGTATCTTGCCGCATAGGCACGGCCTCTCCACTCATCAGCCGTATATTTACCCAGCATCGTATCGTTCACGGTTACCTGTCCAAAGATAGCGACAATAATAAAACTCGCTAAAACAATTAACCAATAATCACCTGTTGTTGAAGCCAGATAAAGTGTTGGAACAATCACAATCGATAGAGGTAAGAATATATTTTTAAGAGGGTACTTATCTAGCAAGTTTCCAATAATGTATTGAGCAAGAGCTCCAGACAAGTACACAAAAAATGTAATGATTCCCAGAGTTGCGGTATTAGTGGTTAGATTTGAAAGTCTCTCTTGAAATAGTTTTGGCAAAGCGACTGTAATCGCATTAAACGTCGTGGAGCTGGCGATGACCGTTATAACAAGAGATGCCACAACCCAAATCATTACCGACTTCGATACCCGAGCTGAACCTGCTGAAGATTTTTTAACAATTTGATCAACTGATCTTGGAATATTTCGTAGATATAAAAAACCGACAGCCAAGCAAATGACTGCGGGCACTAGAAATGCGATACGCCATCCAAAGTATTGAGTAATAACCCCTGTGATGAGGGCTGAAGAAGCGACTCCAACATTTCCCCAGACGCCATTAATACCCATTTCTTTTCCTAACTTTTCAGCATGAGAAACAAGCATCGCAGTTCCAACTGGATGGTAAATGGAAGCTATCATGCCAATCCATAAGAGCATGACACCTAGTTGAAGTGGTGTTTGAATAAAAGAAACACCAAGAAGGGCGGATCCCATTCCGAAAAAGAAAATAGCCATCATATTGCGACGACTCCACTTATCGCCCAACCATCCTGTAAGCAATGAGCCCGCGCCAAAAGCAATAAATCCCGGGGTAGCATACGGAAGCAATTCCCCATAGCTCATATTAAAAGTAGGGGCAATAACAATCACTGCCGCGGCAAAGATCAGCATGGCGTAATGATCTATGAAGTGGGCTATATTGATATAGGCAATGATCTTTTTAGATAGGCTCATATTTCACACATTAACTATGAATAGTCTAATAGTAGCGTATATGTCGTTTTAAACGCCATCGACCAACACAGGAATGTTTTTAAGATGCTTAATGATGAGGGAATATTGAGGCAGCTAGTATCTGCCAGGGCCTAAGGTGCCCGATCTTTCAGGATTGCCCTAATGTCTCGATATATCTGAAGGCCAGCAATGAAGATAAGAGAAAGAGATAGCGGCACTACTGAAATATAGCCCACCTTTTTAAAACTTATTGCCCCAATAATTCCACCAATTAAAAACATCCCAAAAATGAATAAGTGGGTTTTTAGCCTCGCTCTATTAGCTTTGACATAACCAATCTCGTTAGCTTCTTGTGACTTATTCCAATAAATCAACTTGCCCAGCTCAATTCCAATATCGGTGATAACACCCGTCATGTGAGTGGTTCTAATTTCTGCCATTGAAGCTTTAGTAACAATCGCGTTTTGTAAGCCCATGACAAAACAGAGAAGCAGGGCAATGGCTGGAACTGTTAAAGGCATATGCAGATTCAAGTTCGCCCCAACCAATCCAAATATCAACAGCAAAATAGCTTCCACTAATAAAGGCAAAGCAAACTCACTATGAATTTTTTTTCTATGCCCCCAGTTAACAATAATGGCAGTTGCAGCAGCTCCAAATAGAAATGAAAGCAAAAGTGATATGCCGCCCAAAACAGCCATCATATTATTCAGGGCTAAATCATCACCAATGGCAGAAATAATTCCACTCATATGAGATGTATAACGAGCAATCGCCAAAAATCCTCCCGCATTAACGGCGCCTGCAACGAACGCCATATAAGCGCCCAACTGAATATTGGTTTTGTGTGACCGTTGAGTGCTTGTTAGAAGCTGAATGAACTTAATTGGCATTTAAATAACATTCTACGACTACAGACCCTGATCAATCCCCAAATGAAAAAACCACCCGAGGGTGGTTTATAGAATCTTGGTGGCCCGGGGCGGAATCGAACCACCGACACAAGGATTTTCAATCCTCTGCTCTACCGACTGAGCTACCAGGCCAAGAATCAAGAATTGTACTATATGCTGGCCAGGCTGGGCAAATGTGCCTTACTGTGGCCAACTCTCGTTATGCTACAAGCATCCCATGATGGGTGGAGATGTCTAATCCTGCTGACGGTACAAGTGATTGCGAGTGGTAGGGCAGAGGATTGGGGTTATTATTGGATTTTGGAACCAATATCCTAAATGCTATGACTAAATTTTTTGTTTATCTTGAAAAAAGCCAAATTTATAGGCTTGAGGTTATTGCCAACAATAAAGAACAAGCGAGAAATTTAGCTCTCGAAAATCCTGATAATTTTATTTCAAAAAAAATGGATAGCTCTTGGCATATACATCCCTACGTTGAAACCTCAGCCGAGTCTGATGCTAGAAATAATTGTGGCAATCCATTCCTAAAAGATATTTGAGGCTTATAAGGACATAAAGTGTATTGTTTAGTCAAACTTTAAAAAACATTAACTTATTTGAGGATTGCAAAATTTATAAAACTTAATACATCGCGTCTGTCACCCAAGAATATCTTTCTTTCATAGCATTAAATGCTTCTCTTCTATTTTCAGCGGCTATATCCCAAACGCCCCCCCAATCTAAAACCTGCTCATACTCATTTGTTTTCTTATTACGAGCAAACTCTTCTTGGTAATCACTTTCATATGCAACTAGACAATTACTTTATACGAATACACTTTTAAAGAGCTCAATGATTTATTAAGGTCAGCTTGCGAAGAAGATGAAAATGCAGGGATTCCCACTTATAGCTCTGACACTGGGGCGCCAATAAGTACTTTTGCAAACATTTTAGAAATTATGAAAACGGCAAAAGAAAGCTCTCGAATGGACTCTGACTTTCTTGCGCCTACTGTAACGTTCACTCTTACTGATTACCTTTTTATTCCTTTAGAAACTTTTCTTAAAGATAAATGTAAACAGTACAAAGAACGAACAGAAAATGATCCTTTTAATTCATTAACTGGTGAGCCACAACATAGTTATGCTTCAATGTTAGAAGCTATGAGACTGGCAATTAAAAATATGTCACTTAATAGTTACTCTTCATTTACCAATAGTGATCCAAAGTTTAAGTTATGGTCCCCAAAGAAATGAGGTCAATATGTTATGTTGGCAAATAATCGTACGAAAAGAATCAGCTGAGAATTCTCTAGCCTCATGGACTATCGGACTAGGCGGTACTGACTGGTTAGATAAGTTAGTCAAACAAGGTGGAGCCAAAGACTTAGGTAATATAAGTGGTTTATTTAACTAATAAATCATATTACTTAAACAAAGTGTTGGAACTACTCTAATTAAGAGATAAATTTTAGTTACAAATAAAATATTAAAAAACTAACTTATGAAAATATCAGCCTCATCAATAAAACAAAAAGTTCAAGAAAGAGAGCTTTTGAAAAAAGCTGCTCAAGAAGAGATTAAGGCAGATAAATTAAAAAGAGCTAGGATCCTAGATGATATTTTTACAAGATGTTTAGAAGCTGCAACTGAAGGAGAAACTGAATTAGATCTTGGATATGAATTTGATGATCTAAATGATTCATATAACAATTTATTCGAAGAAAAGGGATTTGATGTTTTCTCTATTCATAGTTCAGATTATGAACTTAGGATTTTGGATTCAAAATTAAATCATCTTGACTATATAAAAAGAGATGAAATAGCAATTGCTAAATCACAAAAAACAATAGCTTCTTTACTTAAATATCTTCAACCACACGCTGTATGTGAGATTGATTTTCATGAAATTGAAGAATTCCTAAATTCAACATTTGATGAAAACTCAAAACTTAAAGGCGATATTTTGGCAATATTCCAAGCATCACTTTTATTCAGTTCAGAATTATTCGATTTTTCAAAGATTTCTTCCGATGAAGAAAAAAAGACTTGTGAAAGATATCTTGATACGATCAACTTAGTTTTTGAAAATTTAAATAATATTTTTTCGTATTTAGATATTCATAAATTTGATATCGATAAGTTTGCCCAAATTATTTCATGGCTAACTCTTAATGAAGATGATGTTTTTAATTATGAGCCAACCAGTGATTATTTCGATACCCTGAGTTTTGGTTGGCTTGCATCATTTCATGGTCAACTATTTCTCAGTGCTTTTGCAAACTCTGTTGAAGAAAAAGTATCCCGCAATGCCACTTCATTGAATCTCCATTTATACAAATTCAGCAGTGGATACAGGATAGAATTTGAAAACAAAGCTGAAACTTACACCCTACTTGACGAACTAGCGTTTGAAGGCTTATTTAAAAAGTTAGGCTATAACGTAAGTATTCAAAGCACTCAGAATGATGAAGTAGATATTCTTGTTTCTTGGAATTAGTTATCATGCCTTTTAAATACGTAAGTTTTCTATTAATAATCATTTCTTCAAGCCTTCATGCCGAGACTTGGGTGCAATACGAGGAATCTAAAAAATTAGGCTTCATAGCTTTTTATTCACCATCCTCAATTACACGTAATGAGCAATATCGAACTGTTCAGATACTGAAAAATTACTATGCGCCTCAAAAATTTACGGCAGAAGACCCTAACTTCACCTATCGCTCCACTCTAGCTACTCAATTAATCAATTGCAGTAGAAATAGTTATAAAAATAAGAGAATTCAAATATGGAGTGATGTAGGTGCTGCAGGTGAACTAAAGAAAGACTACGATTACAGTAGCAAAGATAACTGGAGTAAAACTAGCGAGAACTCAATACAGGAATCACTACATGAAAAAGTTTGTTTAACTTTTAATTAAGCGTCCCTTGACTAGACGCCGAATAATCTCTATCACTCAATATTTAGAGTTTGGACTTTTTAAGTCTCCATAGAGTACCAATTATTTCCTTTTTTATCTCCTCGTACTTTTCAATATCAAAAGGCGGAATAGTACTATTCTGAGGAAATGCTTTATTCCACATATTCATTAGATTTGGTCTATCGATTAGCTCAACATTAAGCGTGCTTGCTAATTCTTTTGCATTTGAGGTGAAGAATGAATTTGTTATTACTATTGCTTTACTTGCTTTGTAATAGTATGCGCCAGAAACAACCTCTTGAACTGCCTTGACACCAACAGGCTGAGAGTACCGCTTCGCTTGAATAGCTAACTTTTGATCCTTTTGAGTGGCAACAATGTCTACGCCGTAGTCTCCAGTTTTTGGTGTTAATTTAGCTTTATATCCTTTACTGATATAAATCTCTTTGACTATATGCTCAAACTCAGTCCCTTCTAGGCTATCTATTGAATCAAGACTTCTTAGTTTGTAATACTTATTCCAGCTATTTCTTGCAAGTTCCTCATAGTCCAATAACTTTTTTGTCTCATATGCTTCAATCTGCTTGTCGGCTTCACTCCAATCTTGCGTTTTTCTTTTAGCATTTTCAAATTTTGAAACTATATTTTTAAGCTCAAAATCAGACTGGGACGAGATGTAGCCTGCGATACCAAACCCCAAGGCTGCTCCAATTGGCCCGCCAACTAGTGCGCCCAGCCCACCTGCCAAAGTGCTTGGGCCAATTATTCGCTTAGTCTTTTCCATGACTCCGACTGCGGCTCTTAATGTAATTTGATTTTGCTTGCAATACTCAACTAATTGATCTTGCGAAAGAGACATCCTAGAGAATCTATTTTTTCCAGGCCCACAACCTGGTGAACAAGGCTTTGTGTAATAACGAACATCTTCCTCTGCGGTAAAAATCTCATTGCCGTCTGTTATCAATACCCATGCGGAATTTTTTAGTCCAATTTGATACATTTTGTAATGATAACTTTACCCTGGCATTATGTGAACTTAATGTTATGCTGGTTTAGAACAGACACAAACAAGCGTCCCTTAACTAGACGCTAAACAAAATTACTTTAATTAGAGCTAATAGGATCCATTGCTATCCCCTGAATAATTTCAAACGGTCTATAGTCTCTACCTAAATCTTGATAAGTTTTTTCTAAGAGATTTTCAAGATGTCCAGCAGTCATGCACCCATTTATTACCAAGAAAAATGACTCTCCAAATTTAGCCTGAATAAGAATTAAATTTTTATCATCAGATAAAGAGAATTTATATTCAAACTGATTGTTAAGTACCACTCTATTTCTGCTTAATTTTGGTGTCACTCCACCAATATGACTAAGTATTTCAAATACCTTATGTCCGCCATCTTTAATAACATTCGCATTAGTAAACCAATTAAGTGCTAAACAATGATCATTACTAAAAATAAGGCCTTCTTCAAGATATGCAATTCCCTTGGCTAATTTCTTTGCAAATACCTTTATAGCCTCCCTTGTTTCATCATTTATATTTAAAACACCCATTTCTTGATGTGTCATTCCTGCAGTAGGCGTAATTCCTAGCTGACGATTATTAATCCTAGCCTCTGTGGCAGAAGGTAAAAATGATTTATAAAACTTCGGCTTTTGACGATTTAAAGCCTTCATCATTCCAACCAATCTTCCATCAGAATCTCCAAATGCAGGTGAGCCCATTCTTGCCATAACAGCAACAATCAAGTCTTCATCTGATGAATAGTTATTACATGCGACGCACGATGGAAACTCGAATTTTTCAGGAGCCATCTTATTTTGAAATAAGGATCTTGGCGGACAATGCTCAATCGTAGTGGCATCCACATAACCACCACAGAAAATACATTTTGGATGTAACTTGAGAAATTTTTGCAGTTTATTTTTTCGCTCACCCATAGCAAAACTCTACTATGAGAAATTAATTTAGCAAGAAAATTCTTTAAGGCACCAATTTAAAACTGCCAATGCCAATCTGAAAATATTTGAAACCAGAAAGTTCCAATAAAAAAGGTGTCGCTAGGACACCTATGATTTGCTTGGTTTATCGCAATGTAGCAGAACTGTTTTGATCCTCTGCGCCAGCGTTTTCAATCCTCTGCTCTACCAACTGAGCTACCGGGCCAAAAAATAAGTTTTATAGCTTAACTTGTTGAGGGGGCAAAGGAATGTTAAAACTAGCTACTAATTGCCACAACAGGTTAGTTTCGCTATAAAAGCAGTTAAGCGGCGTAGCTTATGCCAAAAGGCGCTGAATTCGAGGATAAATATGACCGTCAAAGTGATTGGCTTAATTAAGCTGCAAGATAACCTGGCATTTGAAGAATACAGAAGCCAAGTATTACAAACCATTGAGCCACATGGGGGGAAAATACTTGCTAGAGGCGCTAAAGCCGAAACCTTTTGGAACCAACTCAACTGTGAAGAATTTAATGAGTTTGTTGAAATTGAGTTCCCCAGTGAGACGGCGACTCAGCAGTGGGCCCATAGTCCAGAGTACCACGCCCTTTTAGGGGTGCGTAATAAAGCCATGAAACTGACTCTATTTGCCGTTACTGTCTAAATAGTCATTATTCGGCACAGTAAAAATTGTTAGTCGCCCTTATAAGAGCCCACATCAATACCTAAAGCCTTTAGCTTGCGGTAAAGATGCGTTCTCTCTAAACCTGTTTTTTCAGAGACTCTTGTCATGCTGCCATTCGCTTGCTCAAGGTGGTATTCAAAATAGGCTTTTTCAAAGAGGTCTCTTGCTTCACGAAGAGGCAATTCAATATACGAGAAATTAAATTTACTTTGATCAGAAGGGGCACCCATTAGTAATTCGTTATCTAAGCTGACAAGGCTCTCTGATGGAGTGCTTATCTCAACTTTGCTCTCAGCTTGAAACAGCTCTTTCGGTGGAGCATTTGCTAAAGCTTGCTCTACTGTTTTCAATAGTTTTTGTAGTGCAATTGGTTTTTCTAAAAAGTTAACCGCACCTATTCTGGTTGCTTCAACTGCTGTATCAATCGTTGCATGCCCCGACATCATCACAACCGGCATGGTTAGCTGGCCATTACTTGACCACTCTTTTAAAAGCGTCACACCATCAATCTCTGGCATCCAAATATCCAAAAGTACTAAATCTGGCTCGAGAACGTTTCTAGCGTTTCTAGCTTCATGAGCATTCTGAGCAGCAATCACGGAGTGACCCTCATCGGTCAATATCTCATTGAGCAATTCTCGAATGCCCATCTCATCATCTACTACAAGAATACTTGCCATAACTAACTTTGCCTTGCTAACTGATTGAAATAGATAGACACCTCAGCGCCTATCACTTGATTTTGATTCATACGATTACGTAATTCAATTCTGGCACCATGCTCATCAATGATTTTCTTAACTGTTGCCAAGCCAAGACCAGTACCTTTGACTTTTGTTGTCACGTAGGGCTCAAAAGCTCTATTTAATATTCTGCTAGCAAAGCCAGTACCCGCATCAAGAATACTTAACTTCACAATACCCAAATCAGAAGATGCATGTTGAGGTGATGGCAGGAATTCTGTTTTAATTAGAACAGAAAAGTCGCCACCCTGATGAGCCTCTAAGCTCGCATCTAATGCATTCTGAACAAGGTTATGAATCACTTGTCTCATCTGCGTTGGGTCTGCAGAGATACCTGGACAGGCTTTATCGAGTTCAGCTCTAACAGGGCTTCCCTCATAAAGCCCGAGAACATCAATAACCAAATCATTGATCGATAAGTTTTGTAAGTTCGCTTCAGGGGTTTTAGCAAAATCTCTAAAATCATTCACCATCTGCTTCATGGCTTCAACCTGTGCAATGATCGTTGCAGTACTTTTAGTTAAAAATTCCTGCTGACTAGGCTCTAACTGGTGGCTTAATTTTTGAGCGATCCTCTCAGCAGATAATTGAATGGGCGTCAGTGGGTTCTTGATCTCATGAGCCAGTCTTCGCGCGACCTCACCCCAAGCAATTGAGCGCTGCGCCGTGATCACCTCGGAAATATCATCAAAAACCACGATCAATAAGTTATTGGGTAAACGCGTACCACGCACCAACAACGTAATACCATGCTCATGCTGATGATCTTTAGACTCTTCGCCCAAGATAATTTGTTTTTGCCAGTGAGCAGAGGGGTCGTTATTGGATATGTCATGCTCATGGAAAGCTTCTTTGACAGCATTATCAAATGCTGCGAGCTTAGAAATGCTCCCTAAACTTTGACCGATACACTGGCTAAGAGACATTTCAAAAATACGTTCAGCTCCAGCATTTGAAAGAACCAATCTTTGATTAACATCTAACACGCATACACCCGCTGTTAGATTAGAAAGAATACTTTCTGAAAATGCTTTCGAGTCTTGCAAGGAGTTTCTAGCATCCAGCAATTGCTTCGTCATCACATTGAACTGGCGGGTTAACAATCCCAACTCGTCCCCTGTATTAATTTCAGGTCTTGGAGATAAATCCCCCTCCGCAACAGCCTTTGTGCCTTTTAGCAACATGATCAGCGGATAGGCCAACTGCTTACCTAGCAACAAAGCCAAGGTCATAGCAATAAACAAGGCTAAAAATAATGTAATCGTTAATGTGCCGATATACATTTTTCTCAAACCGGATCTGCCCAGCGCTTTTTCTTGATACTCAATATAAGCTTCTTGAACAGAGAGCGCATTGCTACTTAAACTTTCTGGCATATCTTTTACTAACAACATATATCGATCTTCTGCTTGGTTTTTAAAATTAAAACCCGCTTCTAGATTTGTTGAGGAGCGCTGCAGAGGCAGCAATAACTTTATGCGATAGGTAGATTGCTCTACATCTCGGCTAGGCTCATCAATTTCAACCAATTGACCTAACGATCGAACTTGAGTCAACTTGTCCTCAGTAGCCATTTGGCTTACAAAAGAACTTAAACCTAAGCTTGCACTAGCAATTGTTTTGGGGCCTGATGCAAAAATGGCCAATTCTTTTAAATCCATCTGCTGACGCTGTCGCGAAAGCAACAAGGTTAAGCCACCCTCTCCCGATCTTCCCGAGTCTGCTTGAATGGTGCTAACCAGCTCACGGCCCTTGCTTAATAAATCCCCTTTAGAAATTTCGATGGTCGTTCGCCCAAGATTGAGGCCCGCCTCTAAGGCCCTCTCAACCTTAACATCAAACCACGACTCAATGCTTCGTGACACAAACTGCAAAGAGACACCATACAAAATAGCACCCGGCAAAACACCGACTAATGCAAAAAACATGGCCAGCTTAGCGATCAAACGTGCGCCGAAATATTTTTGACGCCAACGAATGGCGATGGTGATGACCAAAACAATAATGACAACAACAAATAGAAGGCCCACGACCACATTTGCCGCAAAAAGCCATGCAAAATATTGATCAAAAAAAGATGTGTTGGCTGAGGCTACAGCCAATAAAACCAGCAAGATTAGGGCCAATAAAACAATGGTGCCCACTAACAAAGGTTTTGCTAATACCTTGGTCATGGATTAACTCCGTTGATCAATTGCTTAGGAGAAAATTCGAAGCGTTGCCATTCGCTTTGTAAATTCCAAGATCTAGAGTTGATAGCATTAACCTGAAAAGGCTTTGCTAATTGATTGGTATCTAAGCGCATGCGAACAGCAGCTTGATAATTTTGATTGACGTTTATCGCAGAAGCTTCAATCACAGCCCAATCTTCAATGGTTCGAACGGCAGCCAATGCCTGCTTTAAATTGGATGCGGACAGACTAAAGCTGCCCAGAGTAACGCGATACTGATTGGTTAAGGCCTGATAAGATATTTTTGAAACTCTTTGTACTTCAACTGTTTTTGCATCAAACCAATACCAACGACTCTTGGTTAATTGAAACTCCGTCACAAAGTGCAGAACAACGCCTTTATTAACTAATTGCTCAAGAGCTGGACTTAATTGAAGTGAGAGATCGGCATCCAAAACCCATGCTTGATCTATCGGGCGCAGACTTACTTTTTTGAACTCAATATCGTTAGCATGCGCCACCCCAACCCCAAAGGTTGCCGTGGTCAAGACTACTGCAATCCATCTCAGTATTCGACGCATACTATTTTTAATACTTAAGCTTTCTTTTTCTCAAATAGGGCATAAAAGAAACCATCGTGATGCTTGGTTGGTAACAATTGCCCTGGTGCATCTAATCGTAACGCATTTGGCATCGCTGATAACCACCATTTTGCCTGCAACTCACCCTCATCTGGAAATATAGAGCAGGTAACGTAGAGTAACTTTCCACCTGGCTTGAGAACATCCCATAACGCGGTTAATATTTTTCGCTGCGTTACTTGCAGGTTTTTAATATCTCCCTCTTGTCTTAAGTAAGGAATATCAGGGTGACGTCTGACAATGCCTGAGGCAGAACAAGGAACGTCTGCCAAGATGGCGTCATATAACTCACCTTTAAACCATGACTTTGGCTGTGAGGCATCGCCGATTAAGACGCGCCCACCCTCTAACTTTAAACGAGCAAAGTTTTCTTCAATTCTTTTGGCACGCACGGGATCAATTTCAAGTGCATCCAACTCAATATCAAATTGCTCCAATAGCTGCGCCGACTTACCGCCTGGGGCAGCGCACGCATCGAGCACTCTGGCATTTTTTGGTGGATTGAGCAACCGAGCAGCCAGTTGCGCACCAGCATCCTGAACGGAGCAAGCCCCATTAAAAAATCCAGGGATCTGAGCCACTGGGACTGCCGATGCTAACTCCACCCCCGCAGGTATGGCCACTTTAGCAATGGGTTGAACTCTTTTAAACTCCAAGCCAGCAGCTTTAACCTCTGCCAAATAGCCCTCTTGAGCCTCTGCTGTTGATAACTGTCTATGGTTTAAACGAAGAGTTAAGGGGGGCTTTTCTCTTGAGCAAGAAATGATGGCATTCAACTCATTGGGGTAAGCAAACTTTAATTTTCTTAACCACCACTCAGGATATGAAGGGTTTTTATCTTCAGAAATTTCTTGATAGATATTTTCGTTTCTTAAAACACGACGAAGCACAGCATTGATCAACCCTTTGGCATACCCCAGATTAGCATCTAGGTTTGTTGCATTAACTGCCTCATTAACCAATGTATGCATCGGGTACATTGCTTCACCATTTTTTTCAGGCACCAATGAAATCGCAGCCCATAAAAGATATAGCGTTAATCCCGGTGGTGATTTTTGAACATATTGATTTAAAACTTCATGCACCCAATACCCTCGTCTGAGAGCCTGGAAAGTAATGCTTTGAACCGCGGGTCTTAGGGCGGGAGTAACGGTTTGCATGGCAACCGTTAATGAAACTCCCGACTGAACTTGCTCCAGAACCTTTGCTGTTGCGAGGAGCGACTTTGAGAGGCTTGCGCCTTGTTGTTTAATATCAGACAGGGTAAGTTCCAGTTCTTGCCATTTCCATCAAGCGTGACACACGCTCAACCGTTGGCGGGTGAGTTGAAAATAATCCAGAAATACCGCCGCCTGAGAGAGGATTCATAATCATCATCTGAGCTGTTTCTGGGTGATGCTCGACCGCATCAAAGTGTTGTCCTGCGGCATAGCGTTGGATTTTATCAAGCGCACTGGCTAAAGCTTCTGGATCACCACAAATTTCAGCGCCCCCTCGATCGGCCTCATACTCTCTAGCTCTTGAAATGGCCATTTGAATCAAGCTTGCTGCCAATGGTGCCAGAATCGCCACCAAAATCGTTGCGATCGGATTGCTCGGGCGACCCTCTGAATCTCGGCTACCAAAGAACATTGCAAAATTGGCAAGCGCCGATAAAGCACCCGCCATTGTTGCTGAAATGGTAGAAATAAGAATATCTCTATTTTTAACGTGCGCTAACTCATGCGCCATCACACCACGAATTTCTCTTTCAGAAAGAATTCTTAATATGCCCGTTGTTGCTGCAACGGCGGCATGTTGGGGATTGCGCCCCGTTGCAAAAGCATTCGGCGCAGCCTCATCTATTAGGTAAACCTTTGGCATTGGCAAATTGGCGCGCTGGGATAACTCTTGCACCATACGATAAAAATGAGGGGCGGCAACTTCATCGACCTCCCTTGCATTCATCATTTTCAAAACCATCTTGTCAGAAAACCAGTAGCTAAAAAAGTTCATGCCAAATGCAAATAACAACGCCATTAACATGCCTTGCTCACCACCCAACATACCACCAACCACCACAAACAAGGCGGTAATACCGGCCATCAATATTCCGGTTTTAAACCAATTAAACATGTGCTCTATTCCTTAGAAAAGTATCTTTTCTCAATTCTAGTTTTTTATATAGCAACTTGCATCTCATACAAGCAATTGTTGATACTTTCAAATGGTTGCAAAGGGTCAATTACTTGAATAACTGTTGACCTGGCGCCCAAGCCAAACTTTGAGCTAGCTGGATAGCTGGGGTGCGCTTGCCACCCGGCTTTTGTAATTCTGTTAACAATAAAACTCCTGAGCCTGTAGCCACATGAACGCCATGATTATCAATCGAGACTATTTGTCCTTGAGTAAAGCTACCCGCGAGAAGCGCCGTGATTTTTGCGCCCCATACTTTGATAACCTGACCATCCTTCTCAAAGTTAGCGCCCGGGAAAGGGTTAAAGGCTCTTATCTGGCGATTTAACTTTTCAGCGCTCTCAGACCAGTCAAGGCGAGCCTCTTCTTTTTGTATTTTATGAGCATAGGTCACGCCAACAGCATCCTGAATCAAACTAGGGAGCGCATGATTTTTCTCATACTGAGACAGGGCTTCAACTATCATCTCCCCACCAAGCAAAGCCAAACGATCATGCAAGCAAGCGGTTGTCTCTTGATCCTGTATAGCTAACTCCTTTTTGGCAATCACCGGACCGGTATCAAGACCTAAATCCATTTGCATAATTGAAATGCCAGTTGTTAAGTCACCAGCTTCAATGGCTCTATGTATGGGTGCAGCCCCCCTCCAACGAGGAAGGAGTGACGCGTGAATATTCAAACAACCAGCGCGACCTTGACGTTCTGCAACCTCAAATACTTCTTTAGGCAAAATCAAACCGTAAGCGGCTACCACCATCACATCGAAATCAATGGCTTCAAGCTGATGAAGCGCATCCTTAGCTTCGTCGGCATATTTGCCATCGACTTTTAGAGAGCTGGGCTGTAGGACAGGAATATTTTTAGTAAGGGCAAACTGTTTAACTGGGCTTGCCTGCAAGCTCATACCTCTGCCCGCCGGCCGATCCGGTTGAGTCATGACCATCACAATTCGATGACCTGCACACTCAATCAACTCCAAGGCTACTTTTGCAAACTCCGGTGTGCCCGCAAATACAACCTTCAACATTAAATAACACCTGCTTTAATTCTTTTCTTTAGCTTGCCAGCAATGCGCATCCGCTTTAATGATGACAAATACTCAACAAAGACCTTGCCCTTCAAATGATCCATTTCATGTTGAATACAAACTGCCATCAAGCCATCCGCATGAATTTCAAAAGGCTTACCATCGAGACCCAATGCCTTCACCTTTACTTCAGAAGGTCGAGATACTTCATCGTAAAAATCTGGTACAGATAAGCAGCCCTCTTGCCAGACTTTTGTTTCTTCGCTCGTCCAAATCAACTCTGGGTTGATAAAGACTTGTAACTGATTTCTCTCATCCGACAAATCAATCACAATAATTTGTTGATGAACGTTCACCTGCGTTGCGGCCAACCCAATGCCCGGAGCTTCATACATGGTTTGAGCCATATCTTTGACCAATGCACGAACTTTGTCATTTACCTCAATGACAGGCTTTGCCACCGTGTGCAAACGCGGATCAGGATAGTTAAGGATAGGTAATACGGCCATTTCAAAAGTTTCTTACAAAAGGTTCAATAAAGGCTGATTGTTGGGATCTTTTAAAGCACAGACAATTGATATATGACTTCTATTATCGCAATCAATCAATCAAGCCCCTATTATCCGAGGAGATTGCTTGATTTGCAGGACCCTCCCCTAGAAATATTTTGCAGAGGCCATCTCGAAGCACTTAGATTACCCAGTTTAGCCATTGTGGGCTCCAGAAAAGCTAGTCAACAGGGCTTAAGACATGCTCATGATTTTGGAAAATCCTTAGTCCATATGGGAATTTGCGTTGTTTCTGGCATGGCCGAGGGCATCGATACCGCCTCTCATCTAGGCGCCCTTAGCTCGGAACTTGATTACTGCACGATTGCGGTATGCGGCACGAGCTTGGATCGGTGTTACCCGATCAAAAACAAGGGTTTATCGCAAAAAATTGCTGAAAATGGCCTGTTAATCTCCGAGTATCCAATTGGCACAGTCACCAAGCCGTATCACTTCCCGCAAAGAAACCGTTTGATTGCAGCCCTTTCACTTGGCACCCTTGTTGTTGAAGCCACTCAAAAATCAGGCTCCTTAATAACTGCCAGAATTGCCAACGAGCTTGGTCGAGAGGTTTTTGCCATTCCGAATGGAATTGGCAAAGTCTGCTCCTCGGGATGCCATCAACTCATTCGAGAGGGGGCCAAGTTAACAGAGAGACCCTCGGACATCGCGGAGGAGCTCATTTTTAAGTTATGAAATGGTTCATTCACGATCAACACTATTAATAAGAAAAAAGTGGCTGTTTTTTAATTTTTTCCAACTTTTCCATTTATCGGTTAATAATGAAAAAAGGAAATTCATTTAATTAGACCCTTTGGGAAAGCTGCATCGTGGCAAAAACTACTGCTGAACCGAGCCATTACAAGGCTCTTATTATTGCTGAAAAACCGTCTGTAGCGGCTGATATTGCTCGCGCAATTGGCGGATTTACAAAGCATGAAGACTATTTTGAAAGCGATGACTTTGTTGTGTCATCTGCTGTAGGACACTTATTAGAAATAGCCGCTCCCGATGCCTATGAGGTAAAGAGGGGTAAGTGGTCATTTACTAACCTCCCGGTAATTCCCCCGCACTTTGACTTACGGCCCATTGCAAAGACAGAGGCTCGCCTTAAAGTCCTACAGAAACTCATTAAACGTAAAGACATCAACCGCCTGATTAACGCCTGTGACGCGGGACGCGAGGGTGAATTAATTTTTAGGCTTATTGCACAGTACACCAAAGCCACCCAATCAGTTGAGCGCCTGTGGCTTCAGTCGATGACGCCTCAGGCGATTCGCGATGGCTTTACCAAGCTTCGTAGTGATGATGATCTTCTTAACTTGGCTAATGCAGCACGCTGCCGCTCCGAGTCTGACTGGTTAGTGGGCATCAATGGCACTCGTGCCATGACCGCTTTTAATAGCAAAAGTGGTGGCTTCTTTCTAACAACCGTTGGTCGAGTGCAAACGCCAACTCTTTCTATTGTGGTTGAGAGAGAAGAGTTAATTCGTAAATTTATTTCACGTGATTACTGGGAAGTTAGTGCTGAGTTTATTTGTGCTGCCGGCATTTACCAAGGTAAGTGGTTTGACCCTAAATTCAAAAAAGAATCCAAGGACGCCACAGTTGATCCTGAGAAGAAAGAAAGTCGCCTTTGGAGTGAAGCCGCTGCTGCAAGCATCGTCGCAGCTTGTCATGACAAATCAGGCAAGGTTACCGAAGAGTCAAAACCGAGCTCACAAGCAGCGCCTCAGCTTTTTGATCTAACCAGCCTGCAGCGTGAGGCCAATGCGCGCTTTGGATTCTCTGCCAAAAACACACTGGGTCTGGCGCAAGCTCTTTATGAGAGACACAAAGTTTTAACTTATCCAAGAACTGACTCACGAGCTCTGCCAGAGGACTATTTGCCAACCGTTACCAGCACTCTAGAAATGCTAGCAGAGAGCTCGGATAACTATTACCCCTTTGCTTCTCAGATTTTGAATAGCTCATGGGTTAAGCCCAATAAGAAAATCTTTGATAACAGTAAGATTTCTGATCACTTTGCGATTATTCCAACGCTTCAAGCACCCAAGAATTTATCCGAGCCCGAACAAAAACTGTATGACTTGGTTGTCAGACGCTTTATGGCGATCTTCTTCCCAGCAGCAGAATTCAAGATCACCACACGCATCACTGAGGTGAGCGGCCACATGTTTAAGACGGATGGAAAAATACTAACCAATCCTGGGTGGCTAACGGTTTACGGTAAATCAACTCAAGATGACAAAGAGTTGGTGGTGGTTGCAGAAAATGAAAAGGTACAAACAGAATCTGTTAATCCTGTACCGCTGAAAACAAAGCCGCCCGCTAGATATACAGAGGCGACGCTACTATCAGCCATGGAAGGCGCAGGAAAGTTAGTTGATGATGATGACATGCGCGAAGCCATGTCCGATAAAGGCTTAGGAACCCCAGCAACAAGAGCCGCCATCATCGAAGGCTTGCTTGCTGAGAAATACATGGTACGTGAAGCGCGCGAAATTATTCCAACGGCTAAAGCATTCCAGCTAATGACTTTACTTCGAGGTCTCGGCGTCGAAGAATTAACGCAGCCTGCGCTTACTGGTAATTGGGAGCATAAATTAGCGCTCATGGAAAAAGGTCAAATTGACCGAAATACCTTCATGCAAGAAATTGCTCAAATTACACAGCGGATTGTTAAGCGTGCAAAAGAGTATGACAGCGACACCATTCCTGGCGATTATGCTGACCTCAAAACACCATGCCCACACTGCGGCGGATTGGTTAAGGAAAACTACCGTCGCTTTGCTTGTGAAAAGTGCGGCTTCTCTATCAGCAAAATTCCAGGTGGCAGAGCATTTGAATACGACGAGGCTGAGGCCTTCATTGCCAACAAAGAGATTGGGCCGCTTCAAGGCTTTAGAAGCAAAATGGGGCGCCCATTTGCAGCAATTATTAAATTGGTTGCCATCCCAGAAGATGACAAAGACTATCCAAACGCTGGATTCAAACTAGAGTTTGACTTTGGTAATAGTGAAGAAGACAGCTTGGAAGAAGTTGATTTCACTGGGCAGACCTCTTTGGGTGCTTGTCCGAAATGTTCGAGCGCTGTTTATGAGCACGGCATGAAATATTTATGTGAGCGCAGTGTTGGTCCAAGCAAGTCATGTGATTTTTCAACTGGAAAAGTTGTTCTCCAGCAAGAAATTTCGAGAGAACAAGTTTCTAAGTTACTCGCTGAAGGTAAAACAGACTTATTAACGAATTTCAAATCCAATAGAACGGGTCGCGGCTTTAAAGCTTACTTAGCTCGTCAACCGGATGGCAAAATTAGTTTTGAGTTTGAGGCGCCTGCTAAAAAACGCGCTGCACCCAAGGTGGCTGCTAAATCAGCAGTTAAGCCAGCAGCAGCTAAACGAGCGCCAGCAAAAAAACGAGCATCAAAAAAGGCTGAGTGAGCCATCTCGTGCGCCAGGTGTTCTGTGAACATCTGGCTTCCTAATGCAGACCACATGACTCCTCTAGACCCAAGAGAGATCAATGTATACAAGCCCGGGCACCCATCAACGGGTCCAATAATAGGAAGTCGATCGCTAGCAACACAGCGAACCCCTATAAATGCACTGTGTGCTTGCAGCTCTTCTTCAATTGAAGAAAGCGACAACATCTCTTTCATCAGTGAGCTGTTTTCCAAATCACTTTCTGGCCACCTACTTAAATCATCGATACCCTCGTTATAAGTGGACCCAATGACCCACTCATAACAATCCTTTTCTACGAGACTTGGTGGCAAACAATAAGCCTTCCCAGAAAGGGCGACCTTTGGGATATGGGTGCTCCAAGTGGTATCTGATTTAAATCGGAACCGAGAGAGCTGCCCCCTAACGGGTTTCAAGGGTAAATCCACGTTCAAACCATTGGCTAATTTCTTTGCACCCAACCCATTTGCTAAAAATAAGCGCTTTGTTATTGCGATCTGCTCAAGCTGTGAATCTAGAACGACCCAATGCCCATTTTCATAATGGATCTTTGCCACTTCTGTTGACCAACGTTTCTGGGCCGATGGCACACATTCAAACGTCTCTTGGCATGCTTGCTGAATATTAACCCAGCCACCCTCTGGGAAAAATGTACCCCCCGCATTAACGTTCAGCATTCTCAATGCCTCAGCTTGACTGAGCGGAATAGCCTTTTCGGGACTGAATCCTTGGGACAGTAGCCTCTCACTCATCAGATCTTTACTAAAACCGTCTTGAGTTCTTGGTAAATGAAAGACCCCGTCACCGCGCCAACTTGTGGCCCAAACATGCCTAGCCTCATTAAAAGCCATAAAAGTTAGTCGTTGAAGCCTAGACGCGCCTCTTCCAATATACGGGTGGCATAAAGCTTCAGCATGCGCGCTTGTTTTAGTTGCCTCAGACGCCCCCTGATCTATCACTAAAAAATTACTTATTTTGTTATTTTTCAATGATTTAACGATGGCAGCACCGGCTATACCCGCCCCAATAACAATAGCATCATAGGTGGTTTGTGGTTTGGGCATCTTTGGGTCTGGCTTTATAATGAAGGATTGTTATATTTGAACTGATTTCATGCAATTAATGTGGGTTTCTGGTCCAACCGGCCGGGTTAGAAAAATATCAATCACTTTGAGAACTGTCTCAATGGGCATCGCTATTTTTGCAGCCTTTTTAATTGCGGTTGGTGGTATTTTGCATTTTGTTGGTCTTCGCATTGCTATTGAAGCTCGCCCCGATATTGCCCGAGCAATGGGGGGTGTTTTAACTCAGGCCGAACAAGACAAAATTGAAGAGGCCTATCAAGAAAGACTAAGGCTCATTCAAGAAAACCTTCAAGCCACCACCGAAGAACTCCTACAAATTCAAAAAATTAAAGACCGCTTCATGGAAATGGCAACTCCCAGTGCGGTTAAGTCTCAGATACCCGGTGGCAATGCAAAGGGTGGACCACTAAAGCCTGCAAGTTTTAAATCAACTAACAGCTCTGACCTAGTTGAATCACTTGATGAGTCTTTGCATAATGTCACCGCATTTAAGAAAAGCGTCCAAGAAGTTCATCAACTATGGACAAAGCAGTTAACTTGGTTAAACGCCCTCCCTACAGGGCTCCCAGTTAAAGGTCATTACAATTTAAGCAGCGGTTACGGCTTTAGGATAGACCCCTTTACTCAAACCATGGCCAAACACGAAGGTCTTGATTTTGCTGCGTCGGTCGGCACACCAATTATTGCATCAGCAGGTGGCGTGGTTAGCAGAGCCGGTTACGAAGCACAATACGGCAATATGGTTGAAATTAAGCACGCAGAAGGATTTATGACTCGCTATGCTCACGCTAGTCAGATTTTGGTTAGAACAGGGCAAACCGTCAAGAGAGGCGATATTATTGCTAAGGTTGGTAATACTGGAAGATCTTCAGGGCCTCACCTTCACTACGAAGTAATGAGAGCGGGCGCTCACATCAATCCAGCCAATATGTTACCCAAAGAACATTAACCTGATTAACAATACTTAACCTAATTAATAAAAAAGCCCCTTTAATCATCAAAGGGGCTTTTTCTTTTAAGGTCAGCTATTTTACTGACCTCCATGATTCACTTAACTTGATAGGCGAGCCTCTAGAGCTTTTTTAGTCTCTACTAACTCTTTGGGTAAATGATATGAAAGTTGTTCAAACAACTGATCATGTAACTTCATTTCATCGTGCCAAGCAGCTTTATCAATTGAAGTTACCTTATCGAACTGTTCAGCTGTGAAATTCAAACCAGCCCAATTAAGGTCAGCATGTGTTGGCGTTGTACCAAAGATATTCTCTTGACCTTTTGATTTACCCTCAATTCGCTCCAACATCCAAGCCAATACGCGCATATTCTCGCCGTAACCTGGCCAAACAAACTTACCACTATCATCTTTACGGAACCAGTTAACACAGTAAATACTTGGCAACTTAGCGCCTTCTGCTGAAAGCTTTGTGCCCATATCCAACCAATGTTGGAAGTAGTCGCTCATGTTGTAACCAGCAAATGGCAACATCGCAAATGGATCACGTCTCACAACACCCTGCTGTCCAGCTGCTGCAGCGGTTGTTTCTGAGCCCATGGTTGCTGCCATATAAACGCCTTCAACCCAATTACGGGCTTCCGTAACCAAAGGCACGGTTGTTGAGCGTCGACCACCAAAAATAAACGCATCAATCGCAACACCATCCGGATTGTTCCACTCAGGGTCAATCACTGGATTATTGGTAGCGGCAACAGTAAAGCGAGCATTTGGATGGGAGGCCTTGCGACCGTTTGCGCCATCAGCGGGCGTCCAGTCTTTACCCTGCCAATCAATGAGATGATCAGGGGCCTTATCTGTCATACCTTCCCACCAAACATCGCCGTCATCGGTTAAGGCAACGTTTGTGAAAATAACGTTTTCGTTAAGAGATGCCATGCAATTCGCATTGGTTAGGGTATTTGTACCCGGTGCAACGCCAAAATAGCCAGCTTCTGGATTAATTGCAAACAATCTTGTTTGACCAGACTTGTCCTTACGTGGCTTGATCCAAGCAATGTCATCACCAATGGTTGTTACCTTCCAACCCTCATATCCCTGAGGTGGAATCAACATTGCAAAGTTTGTTTTTCCGCAAGCTGAAGGGAAAGCCGCTGCCACGTGGTATTTTTTGCCTTCCGGTGAAGTAACACCCAAAATTAACATGTGCTCTGCCAACCAACCTTGATCGCGACCCATGGTAGAGGCGATTCTTAAAGCGAAACACTTTTTGCCTAGTAAAGCATTACCACCGTAACCAGAACCATACGACCAAATCTCACGTGTTTCTGGGTAGTGAACAATATACTTCGTTGCATTACAAGGCCAAGCAACATCTTTTTCACCGACGGCTAATGGCTTACCTACTGTGTGCACACAAGGAACAAATGGACCATCCGTTCCTAAAACATCAAAAACACCCTTACCCATACGAGTCATCACGCGCATATTGATTGCAACATAAGGGCTATCTGATAATTCAACGCCAATATGAGCAATAGGTGAACCTAATGGGCCCATAGAAAACGGCACCACATACAAGGTTCGGCCTTTCATGCAGCCAGCAAATAATGGCTGTAGAGTGGTTCTCATTTCAGCGGGATCCATCCAGTTATTAGTTGGACCTGCATCCTCTTTTTTAGCAGAGCAAATATATGTTCTGTCCTCAACGCGAGCGACATCGCTTGGGTCAGAACACGCTAAATAGGAGTTTTTTCTTTTTGCTGGATTAAGTTTTTTTAGTGTTCCAGCCTCAACCATTTTGGCGCATAAACGGTCGTACTCCTCTTGTGAACCGTCACACCAGTAAACGCTGTCTGGCTGGGTTAGAGCGGTTATTTCACCGACCCAGTCAATTAATTTCTGATGTTTAACATAAGATGGCGCATTAATAGGGGCCACACCCTTCATCATAGGTTCGTTCATGGTTAGATTTGAGTAATTGGAATAACGTAAGGATACCACTTGGAGAGCTTTTTGACCTTACAAACGGGTTGACCAACCCTCTTAATCAAGAGGCACCTAACCGCCAAAAGATTTAGAAAAAATGATGTTTTTTGCATCTTCGCGCCCCTGTTCATAAGCTAAAGGCATCAACTTAAATTTTGAATAATCCCAACTTGAAATAAGTATGGGCGTTCTTGGCTGCACATACGTTAAACGAAGGCCTGGGAGCTCCCTAACAAAGCAATCTGGATAAGGGTATCGTCTGGTTAAAAGTACAAGAACCTCTTGAAGTTTTTGACCGGGTTCTGCAGGCAATAAACCATCAATGGGCACATTATCAACAAGCCCTCCATCCAAAACAGTCGCGCCATTTCTTTGCATAACGGGTGTAAATGGTGGCGTACAAGAAGATTGAAGTATTAGCTCCACCAGTTCACCCATGGTTTGACATGATTGTGCGGCAACAAAAACCCGCTTAAAGCCCAATTTTTTTCCTAAAACAGGATGAAGGCTTTTTTTAAAGTATTTTTCTAAGTTATAAATCAACAACCCAATGACAACGGCGGATCGTGGCCCCAGCCAATGAGGTACCTGGGCCAAGCCAATCATAATTTCCGGAGCAGTCTTCAGACGATCAAAGCCATCACCAAGAATATGCGTGAGGGCGCCCATATATAAATGATGGTGAGGAAAAACCGGTTCTGAACTGAATACGTTTTCCCAGTTGGCATTTTTGCTCACTTGAGCCAAAACCTTAGCGTAATAGTTAAGGCCCCA
This sequence comes from Polynucleobacter sp. 30F-ANTBAC, assembly GCF_018882385.1. Lineage (GTDB taxonomy): Bacteria > Pseudomonadota > Gammaproteobacteria > Burkholderiales > Burkholderiaceae > Polynucleobacter. The sequence goes on along the minus strand of NZ_JACVON010000002.1, from coordinate 45,960 downwards.
TTCAGCTCCCTCTTGCCCAGGTCTTGCATATAAAAGACAGGCTGTAGCGGCTCCCGCGCTGATAGCTACTATTCTGCTCGGCTTCTGAGGTAAGTGCTCATTTAAATAGTGCCAGAACCCTGCCTGCCACCAACATCGATTACCGCCGCCGGCTAACACAACTTGATCAAATTGCATGGTTAATTATTTACCAATGCAAAACGTACTAAAAATTTCGCCCAATAAATCGTCTGGCAAAAACTGTCCTGTTATTTTGGCAAGGGCCTCTTGTGCCAGGCGCATTTCCTCGGCCGCTAGCTCAACTGACTCAGCCTCTTGAACAAGCAAATCAAGTGCCGTTGCTATATGAGTCTCAGCCTCTAACAAAGCCTCAATGTGTCGCTTTCTGGCAAGGATGCCACCCTCAGCCTCGGGCTGCCAACCAGCTACTTGTAAAAGTTCCGTTTTTAATGCATCAAGTCCCTGGCCCGTTTTAGCTGAAACATAAACATGTCCATCATTAGAACTTACCACCACAGATGATTGATCAATTTTGTTCCAAACAGTTTTGATGGGTACTTGTTTTGAGCAAATCTCTTGGATTTTTTTAATGAGCTCTTTATCAGTTTCTGTAACTTGAGCGCCATGCGTGGCATCCATTAAATGCAACACCAAATCCGCCTGCTCAATTGCTTTCCAAGTTCTTTCAATGCCAATTTTTTCAACACTATCACTGGTTTCCCTAAGCCCCGCTGTATCGACGACATGTAAGGGAATTCCATCAATCTGAATCGTTTCTTTTAATCTATCTCGCGTTGTGCCAGCAACATCTGTAACGATCGCCACTTCTTCACCGGCTAAGGCATTCATTAAGGAACTCTTTCCTACGTTGGGCTGACCCACCAAAACAATTGTCAAACCATCTCTAATGATCGCGCCCTGTTGTGCTGCTTTTTTCACATCCTTAATGCTACTTAATATCTTTTTAAGTCGATTAATGACATCGTGCTGCTTAATAAAATCAATTTCTTCTTCAGGAAAATCTAAGGTGGCTTCCGTTAATGCGCGAAGCTCAATTAATGCCTTTAAAAAGACATCAATTTTTTGTGAGAATTCGCCCTTTAATGATTTTGCTGCGCCCTTAGCAGCCAAAGTGCTGCTGGCATCAATTAAATCTGCAATTGCCTCTGCTTGAGCCAAGTCAATTTTTCCATTCAAGAAAGCTCGCTCGGTAAATTCACCCGGCATAGCCAAACGCAATCCATACAACCGTCCAACCCGCAAACAATAATCTAGCAAAACCTCGAGGGCAGCAGAGCTTCCATGACATTGCAACTCTAAGACATCTTCGCCTGTATAAGAATGAGGGCCCTGAAAGTAAATGGCTAATCCCTCATCAATTGGCTCCTGATTTTCATCATGAAATTTAATCAGAGTGGCATAGCGAGGGACTAATTCAGAATGACAAAGGGCCTTACTTATTTGTAAGACCCCTTGACCAGACAATCTAATAATGCCAACACTGGCACGACCCTTAGCTGTTGCTAAAGCAATGATTGGGTCGCGCTGTAACGTCATATTTAAGTTGTCTTTTTATTGCCGCCATAGACTCTGTTAATTTGCCATTGCTGAGCAATTGATAGGATGTTGTTAACCACCCAATAAAGAACCAGACCAGATGGGAAAAAGAAAAACATAACGGAGAAGATCAATGGCATAAACATCATCAACTTCGCCTGAACTGGATCTGGTGGCGTTGGATTTAATTTTGTTTGCACAAACATTGAAACAGCCATAAGGATTGGCAATAAACCAATCGGCGCACCAAACCAAACACCAAACAATGTGTCCGGCTTTGATAGATCTTGAATCCATCCAAGCCAAGGTGCTCCACGCATCTCTACGGACGCCAACAAAACCCAATACAGCGCAATAAAGACAGGGATCTGAACCACCACAGGTAAGCAGCCGCCAAGTGGATTGATCTTCTCTTTGCGATACATTTCCATCATCGCCTGATTGAGTTTTTGTGGTTCTCCCTTAAAGCGCTCTTTCATCTCCAAAAGTCTTGGCTGAACCTCTTTCATTCTGGCCATAGACTTGTAGCTTGCGGCTGATAAAGGGAAGAAAACTAACTTGATTAAAACCGTCAACAAAATAATTGACCAGCCCCAGTTATTAACAACGGCATGAATTTTTTCTAACAACCAGAAAATGGGTTTTGCCAAAATGGTTAACCAGCCATAGTCTTTAACCAACTCAAGACCTGGAGCGATATTTTCCAAAACGCTTTCTTGTTGTGGACCTACAAATAGTTTTAATGTCTCTGTTTTTTCTTGACCAATACCAATAGTCTCTAATTTAGACTTAACACCAACGCGGTATTGATTCTTTTCCAACATTTCTACGTACAAATCTTTTTGATAGTTCGTTGAAGGAATCCAAGCAGATGTGAAGTAGTGCTGAATCATGGCAACCCAAGTTGCTCGACCAACCACTTGAGATCCTGGGGCCTTCGCTTTACCTTTTTCGATATCAGAAAACTCAATTTTCGAAAATTTCTCTGCCTCTGTGTAAATCGCTGGCCCTGTAAAGGTACTGTAAAAAGAACTATCCTCTACAACACCCTTGTAAGAAGGCTTGCCACCATCTCTTACTATTTCGGCATAGAGAGTTGCATCTAGATTTTGCGCGCTAATGTTTTTAATTACATGCTTCGCATCAATCAAATAAGACCCCGCTGTTAATGAGTACGTTTTTTCTAAACGGACCCCATTTTTTTCTGCGGTTAAGCTTATTGAGTTATTGGTTGCATTTTTTACAACCGAAAAAACTTGTGTGTGATTTGGAAGTTCAGCTCCTGATGCTGAAACAAGGCCGCTTCTTGCAAAGTATTGACGCTCATTGCTTTTATCAAAAAGCAAAACTGGCGTTTTATCATCTTCAAAATGCTTCAATAGACGCGCCTTAATAATTGCGCCTCCGATCGTATCTACCTCTAACTCAAGCACATCATTCTTAAGAGAAATGATCTCACCGATTTTGGGGGCAGACACAGTCGCTGCTGGCAAAGCTGCTGGAGCCTTAATTGCCTTTGGTAAGTCTTGGTTACCGCTATTGTTAACTACTGCAACCTCAGCCTTTTTACTCGGACCAAACATCGAAGACTGCCCATTGTGGGTTTGCCAGTTGTCAAACAACAAAATAGCTGAAATTGTGAAGATTGCCCAAAGAAGCGTTTTTCTAATGTCCATTATTTTTTTCTGTATTAATTAGCTGATTGTCGATTGTAGTGTGAGACGGTTATTTTTTGATGACCTTTTCAGGTACGAGATCAATCCCGCCTTTAGCCCAAGGATTGCAGCGACAAATTCGATTAACTGCCAAATAAGTCCCCTTTATTGCGCCGTATTGCTTCAAGGCATCGATGGCATAACAAGAACAGGTGGGGTAAAAGCGGCACTGCGCCCCCCAGTATGGGCTCGAGGTTATTTGATAAAGGCGAACCAAGCCCTGCAACATCTTTGAAATCATTTTTGTAAAGCGAAGCCAATCAACTCCGAGCGTATTTCTTTTCTCTCGCTCTCTCGAAGTTTGTTTTTCGTTTTATCGCCAATTTTTTTTCTAAGTCTCAATACAAGTAATTGAGGCGCAGGTGAATTCGGTGAAGTTCTATAGACTTCGCGCATCAAGCGCTTGATCCTATTTCTATCAACTGCTCTCTTCGCCAGTTTTTTGGGCACCGTTAATGCAAAGCCAGAGTCACCATTAAATAAATGATGAGCAGCTAAGTACTTACTTGTTTTGGGTTTTTGGGCCAATATTTGTCGAATGACCCCGGGGTCAGAAAGACTTGTAGAGCGAGGCAAAGACATGCTCGCTCTACAGTTTTCTTGATCTTGCTGTTGTTTAAACAGCGAGGCGCTTACGACCTTTGGCACGACGCGCATTTAATACATGGCGACCACCTTTAGTTTTCATGCGAACACGAAAGCCATGGGTACGTTTACGACGGGTTACTGACGGTTGATATGTACGTTTCATAATTGTTTCCTAACTAACCCTATATTTTCGCTTTATAAAAATCGATCGTCAATAGATATTTACAGAATATATTTTTATTCACATGACTATCTTGTTGTTTTTTATAAATTTTCTTACTTGTCAACAAGTTATCCACAGCTTATCCACCGACTTATCCTTTGTGGATAACTTTTGTCAGCAACTACAATCAGTTTGTGAATATGAATACTTTGACAAATTCCGTTTTAACGGCAAATAACAACCTTGAGACATTTTGGGAGTTTGTGACAACTTCCTTCTCTAAAGAGCTTTCTCCACAACAGTTTAAAACGTGGATTAAGCCGCTGTTTGCTATAGGCTTCAATGATACAGACAATGTTTTATCGTTGGCGGCTCCCAATAGATTCAAGCTTGACTGGGCTAAAAATCAATTTAATCAACGATTTATAGAGCTTTCACAAAACTATTATGGTCGACCCGTGACGGTTGAATGGGTTTTAGACCCCAAGGTAAAGTTGGTGAATACGGGTGACGCCCCTTCTGAGTTTTTGGTGGAAACCTTTGAAAACCCGAACCATTCGCAAAATATTGATTTAAATGAGGCTCCTGTTGAGCTTCCTAGCATTGGCATTGATGGTCGCTCAAGGCTCAATCCAAGTTTAACTTTTGATAGTTTTGTAACTGGTAAAGCCAACCAGTTGGCTCGAGCTGCTGCCATTCAAGTGGCCAATAATCCAGGGTCTTCGTATAACCCTATGTATTTATATGGTGGCGTAGGCCTGGGTAAGACGCATTTAATTCACGCCATTGGGAACCACTTGTTGCAAGAAAAGCCCAATGCAAAAATTCGCTATATCCATGCAGAACAATATGTATCCGATGTTGTTAAAGCTTATCAGCAAAAATCATTCGATAAATTTAAGCAGTATTACCACTCGTTGGATTTGCTTTTAATTGACGATATCCAGTTCTTTGCTGGGAAACCTCGCTCTCAGGAGGAGTTTTTCTATGCTTTTGAAGCCTTAACAGCCAACAAATCACAAGTCATTATGACCAGTGATACCTATCCAAAAGAGATTTCAGGAATTGATGACCGTCTCATTTCTAGATTTGACTCTGGTTTAACTGTTGCAATTGAGCCGCCAGAGCTTGAAATGAGGGTTGCCATCTTAATGAAGAAAGCCGTTTCTGAAGGATTGCCCCTAACAGAAGATGTCGCATTTTTCGTAGCTAAACACCTTCGATCAAACGTCAGAGAGCTTGAGGGGGCGTTGAGAAAGATATTGGCGTACGTTCGTTTCCATGGGAAAGAAATTACCATTGATGTTGCAAGAGAGGCTTTAAAAGACCTTTTGTCCGTTCAAAATAGACAGATATCTGTGGAGAATATTCAAAAAACGGTTGCGGATTTTTACAATATAAAAGTTGCTGATATGTACTCTAAGAAGCGCCCGGCTAATATTGCAAGACCTCGACAAATAGCCATGTATATTGCTAAAGAGTTGACCCAAAAAAGCCTTCCTGAAATTGGTGAGCTTTTTGGTGGCCGTGACCATACAACAGTTTTACATGCGGTTAGAAAGATTACTGAAGAAAGATCCAGAGATAACCAACTTAACCACGAGCTTCATGTTTTAGAACAGTCTTTAAAGAACTAAAATACCTGTGGAAAAGCTTGTGGATAGACTCTGTATAACCTTGGTGATAAGTACTTGAATAGGATGTGGATGATTTGTGGACAATTGAGGTAAAAGTTGAAAACTGTAAAAGTTATTAAACTTTATCCAAAGGCTTTCCAAAACATATCCACATGGTTTTAATGAATGTAAAATGATGATTAATAAATGATTTTTTAGTTATCCACAGAAATTAGCTGCTTTATTAACTACTACTACTACTATAAATATATATATAAATAAATTAATACAGGAATAAGAACCATGGAACTGGTCAACACAACTAGAGATAAATTATTAAAACCACTTCAGTTAGTAAGTGGCATCGTTGAACGTCGACATACACTTCCTATTTTGGCGAACTTGTTATTTAAGAAAAACGGAAATGCCGTTTCTTTGGTTTCAACAGATATTGAAATTCAAATTACAACTCATGCAGATTTTGGTGTTGGGGCAGAAAATTTAAGCACAACTGTTGGAGCAAGAAAATTAGTTGATATTTTGAGAGCCTTACCAGAGGGTCCTTTAAGTCTCTCTTTAAAAGATAACAAAATGGTTGTTCAGAGCGGTAAGAGTCGTTTTACCCTACAAACATTGGCAGCCAATGAATTTCCAATCATGTCTGAGTCAACCGATGTTTCTGCTAGTTGGGAAATGTCTCAAAAATCGTTCAAGCAGTTAATCAGCCAGGTGCACTTTGCAATGGCTCAACAAGATATTCGTTACTACTTGAATGGCATGTTGTTTGTTTTAGAAAATCAACGAATCATTGCGGTAGCGACTGATGGTCATCGTTTGGCATATAGCCATGTTGATCTAGAAAAGAGCCCTACTGGTAATGGTCAAAAGCAAGAAATTATTATTCCAAGAAAAACAATTCTTGAGCTACAACATTTGTTAGAAGATACAGATGAGCCAGTGGTTGTTTCATTAGCAAACAATCAAGTTAAATTTAACTTTGGCAATGTGGAGCTTTTATCCAAATTAGTTGAAGGTAAATTTCCAGACTTTCAAAGAGTGATTCCTAAGGGACAAAATAACAGTTTGATTGTTAGCCGTGAAGCATTGCAATCCTCTTTACAAAGAGCGGCCATTCTTACAACGGATAAGTTCAAGGGTGTTCGTTGTGTGCTGTCTGAAAACTGCCTAACAATTCAGTCAACAAACGCTGAACAAGAAGAAGCTCAGGAAGATATCGAAACACAATACGATGGCGATAAAATTGATATTGGATTTAACGTTTCTTATTTGTTAGATGTTTTAGCAAATTTAAAAAATGATTCTATTCAAATCAGTTTGGGAGACTCAAACAGCAGCGCTGTTATTACGCTTCCCGAACAAGAAGGTTTCAAGTACGTAGTAATGCCAATGCGCATTTAATAGTTTTATTAGAAAAGAATACTCAATGACTGTTGAAGTAAAAGCACAAGAACAATACGGCGCATCATCCATTCAAATTCTAGAAGGTCTTGAAGCAGTTCGTAAAAGACCGGGTATGTACATTGGAGATACCTCTGACGGTACAGGCTTGCATCATTTGGTATTTGAAGTTTTAGATAACTCAATTGATGAAGCCTTAGCGGGTCATTGTTCTGAAATAACAGTAACAATCCATACTGATAATTCAATATCGATTATTGATAATGGTCGCGGTGTTCCGACTGGTATTAAATACGACGATAAACACGACCCCAAGAGAAGTGCGGCCGAAATTGTGATGACCGAACTTCACGCAGGTGGTAAGTTTGACCAAAACAGTTATAAAGTTTCTGGTGGTCTACACGGCGTAGGTGTTAGTTGTGTTAATGCTCTTTCTAAATGGTTACGCTTAACGGTTAAGCGTGATGGCAAAGTTCATTTTATGGAGTTTGCACGTGGTGTCGTTCAGCAGCGTGAGTTAGTTGAAGAGTCCGGCAATATGACGTCTCCAATTAAAGTAATTGGTGATACAGATAAGCGTGGTACCGAAGTTCACTTTTTAGCGGACGTTGAGATATTTGGAAATGTAGAATACCACTATGAAATCCTCTCTAAGCGAATTAGAGAGCTTTCCTTCCTTAATAATGGCGTACACATCCGTTTATTGGACCAACGCTCAGGTAAAGAAGAAAACTTTGCTTTCTCCGGCGGAGTTAAGGGTTTTGTTGAATATATTAATAAAAGCAAAACCGTTCTTCATACGAATATTTTCTACGCAGAAGGTGAAAGACCTTCAGATCTTGGTGGAACTATTACAGCTGAAGTTGCGATGCAATGGAATGATGGGTTTAATGAACAAGTACTATGTTTTACCAATAACATTCCTCAAAGAGATGGCGGTACACACTTAACAGGTTTACGTGCTGCAATGACTCGCGTTATCAATAAGTATATTGATGAGCAAGAATTAGCGAAAAAAGCTAAGGTTGAAATTACTGGTGATGACATGCGCGAAGGCTTAACCTGTGTTTTATCGGTTAAGGTGCCAGAACCTAAGTTTTCAAGTCAAACAAAAGATAAATTGGTGTCCAGTGAAGTTCGGGGGCCTGTTGAAGAAATTGTTAGCACTTTGTTAACCGATTATCTTCAAGAAAATCCACAAGACGCCAAGATTATCTGTGCCAAGATTATCGAAGCAGCAAGAGCTAGAGAAGCCGCGAGAAAAGCTCGTGACATGACTCGCCGTAAAGGCTTATTGGATGGCTTAGGTTTGCCTGGCAAGCTAGCTGACTGTCAAGAAAAAGACCCAGCAAAATCTGAACTATTTATCGTCGAGGGCGATTCTGCGGGCGGCTCTGCCAAACAGGGCCGAGATAGAAAGTTCCAGGCAATTTTGCCTTTAAAGGGCAAGATTCTTAACGTTGAAAAAGCCCGCTTTGACAAAATGTTAAGCAGCCAAGAGGTTGTCACTTTAATTACGGCTCTTGGCACTGGTATTGGCAAAGAAGAATACAACGCTGATAAGTTGCGTTACCACCGCATTATTATCATGACCGACGCGGACGTTGACGGAAGCCATATCAGAACATTACTTCTAACATTCTTCTATCGCCAAATGCCTGAGCTTGTTGAGCGTGGACATATTTATATTGCACAACCGCCTTTATATAAAGTTAAGCAAGGTAAAAATGAGCAATATATTAAAGACGATAGTGCTTTAAATGCGTATTTGCTTAACTTGGCTCTTGAAAATGCAACAGTTGTACTTTCAGATGGCAAAGTTATCGATAACGAACGTCTAACAAGCCTTTCGAATGATTATCAAACAATACAAAATATTGTTGACCGATTATCACGGAGCATGGATGAAGGCTCATTACGCGCCATTGCCAATGGCGTACGTCTTAACCTTGATACTGAAGAGTCTGCCAATAAATCAGCCACTGAGTTAAGTAATTATTTTGTTCAACAGGTGGATAAGCTATTAAAGCCACAAATTATTGTGCAAAAGGATGAGCGTACCGAGCGTTATCGCTTATTAATTTCACGTAGAGTTCACGGCAATACAAAACTATCTGTAATTGACTCTGATTTTGTTCACGGCGCTGATTATGAAACTCTTGAAAAGGCATCTGCTGCCTTAACCAATGTTTTGGGCACTGGTGCAACAGTTAAGCGCGGTGATCCAGAAAAAACAGTTAAAGAGGCTAATGTTAAGGATTTCCGCGAGGCCATGGAATGGCTTCTTGCTGAAGCAGAGCGCGGCGTTAGCCGTCAACGCTATAAGGGTCTTGGTGAGATGAATCCAGAACAGCTTTGGGAGACCACCATGGATACCAATACTAGAACCTTACTAAGAGTTCAAATTGAGGATGCTATTGCGGCTGACCAAGTATTTACGACCTTGATGGGTGATGAGGTTGAGCCACGTCGCGCATTTATTGAAAGTAACGCGCTAATTGCTCGAAACATTGATGTCTAAAAAGAACAAAAATAATGATTTAATTAAAGTTAAGGAGTCCAATATTCACGGCAAAGGGGTTTTTGCCGTGAAGGACATTCCTAAGGGTAAGAAGATCATTGAATATACAGGCGAGCATATATCTTGGGATGTTGCTCTTGAGCGTCACCCACATGATCCAAGTCAGCCCAATCACACCTTTTATTTTGGCTTAGAAGATGGCTCAGCAATTGATGCTAAGTTTGGCGGTAACGAGGCCATGTGGATTAATCATTCCTGTAAACCCAATTGCCGCTCACTTGAAGAGGACGCAGGAAAAACCACCAAGGTTTTTCTTTACGCTCTTAAAAACATTAAAGCTGGCGAAGAGCTTTTTTATGATTATGGCCTTCAGTTAGAAGGCAAGATTACCAAACAAATCAAAAAAGATTACGAGTGCCGCTGTGGCAATAAAAAGTGCCGCGGTACCATGTTGGCTGGTTAAGCAAGGTTAAGCTAAGCGATGTTGTTTATTTCAATACAAGAACTTGAGGCTGCCATTAATTACTGGCGGGATAAGTCCCCATCCTCTGGAGAGTCATTGGTTCTTTGTAGTGAAGCCTCCTGCTTGGCAAAATCATATGCCTTAATGATTATTCAATCAGCACAAAGAATTCCTCTTGAGGGGTTAAGCGAAGCTGAGCGGGTGGCTTTTCAAGTTTATTTAGCCAATAAGGGTTAGTGTGTCAAATCCTAGCAGCGTTATCGATCACGGTGAGTTTGATTACATCATTGTTGGTGCAGGTAGTGCGGGCTGTGTTTTGGCTAATCGCTTAACTGAAAATTCTAAAAATAATGTTTTGCTGGTGGATGCAGGTGGTAAAGATGACTATCTATGGATACATATACCCGTTGGATATCTTTACTGCATTAATAATCCCAAAACTGACTGGATGTTCAGGACATCCTCTCAGCTAGGTCTTAATGGAAGAAGCTTAATCTATCCCAGGGGTAAAGTATTGGGAGGGTCTTCTTCTATTAATGGGATGATCTATATGCGTGGTCAGTCTCAAGATTATGATCATTGGGCCGAGCTTACCGGCGACTCATCATGGTCTTGGAATGCTGTCTTAAAACACTTTAAAAGCATTGAGGATTATCACGGTGGCGCCAATGATTTTCATGGTGCCGGTGGTGAATGGCGAGTTGAGAAGCAAAGGTTAAGCTGGAAAATCCTTGACACCTTTAGATTGGCTGCAAACCAGTTGGGCATTCCATCCGTTGATGACTTTAATCGCGGCTCAAACCGCGGAGTTTCTTATTTTGATGTTACTCAAAAAAATGGCTGGCGTTTAAATGCGTCGAAAGCTTTTCTTAAAACAGCTGCACGCAGAAGTAACTTAACTATTATTACTGGCGCTCAAGTTGATAAGTTAATTTTTGATGGGTTTGACTGTAGTGGAGTTCTATTTAAGGGTGAAAACCAACTCCATCAAGCCTCCGCCCGCCAAGAGGTTCTTTTATCGGCAGGCTCAATAGGAAGCGTTCAAATTCTAGAAAGATCTGGCCTTGGCGATAAGGACCGGCTTGCCAGCCTGGGGATTGAGTCTAAAAAACATTTACCCGGGGTTGGCGAAAACTTGCAGGACCATCTCCAAATTAGGATGGTTTATAAGGTTAAGGGATTTAAAACCCTTAATAGAGTGGCGGCACATTGGTGGGGCAAGTTAACTATTGGTTTGCAATACATCTTGACTCGGCGAGGCCCCATGTCGATGGCGCCATCTCAATTGGGGGCCTTTACTATTTCTTCCGAGGCTCACATTCGGCCTAATATTCAATACCATGTGCAACCGCTCTCATTAGAGAAGTTTGGTGAGCCACTCCACACCTTTAATGCTTTTACAGCGAGTGTTTGTAATTTAAGACCAAGCTCTAGAGGGTCTGTTCACATCACATCATCAGAGATAGATGCGCCCCCATTAATTAACCCGAATTATTTATCAACCGATGAGGATCGTCGAGTTGCGTTAGATTCTGTTGCTGTAACCAGATCTATTGTTAAGCAGCCTGCTTTTAAGAATGCTGAGATTGACGAGCATAAGCCGGGCAATCATTACACGTCTCATGATGAGCTATTGGCTCAGATTGCTGATATAGGGACAACCATTTTCCACCCAGTTGGGACGTGCAAAATGGGTAAGCCAGAGGACCCTGATGCTGTTGTTGATTATGAGCTTAAGGTTCTTGGGATTAATAAGCTTCGCATTGTCGACGCAAGCGTCATGCCAACTATCACCTCAGGCAACACAGCAGCTCCAACCATGATGATCGCTGAAAAAATTGCGCGTCAAATATTAAGCGCTACATCTTGATCGAGGTCGACTTTCTTCATTGGACGGTTTGGCTTCTTTTAATGGCGGCCGCCGGTGCGGGTTTTGTTGATGCAGTTGCTGGCGGCGGCGGCCTTATACAAGTACCGTCGCTATTTTCTGTATATCCCACAGCAAGTCCTGCCACCCTATTGGGCACTAATAAGGTGGCATCAATTGGCGGAACATTAATTGCGGCTAAAAAGTACTTAAAAGTAGTTAAGTTACCTTATTTTATTGTAATGCCAGCCATCTTGTTTGCATTTTTTGGGTCTTTTGCCGGGGCGGCCGCTGTGAGGTCTGTGTCCTTAGATGTATTTCGTATTTTGTTGCCCGCTATATTGGTTGTATTGCTAATCTACACAATTAAGCAACCCTCATTAGGTGCCACTCATGCGCCTCCAGGCTCAAGCAAACATAGAGTTGCTCAGGCAGTTTTATTGGGGGGTGGCATTGGTTTTTACGATGGCTTTTTTGGTCCCGGAACGGGCAGTTTTTTATTAATTGGTTTTGTTAGGATTTTTGGCTTTGATTTTTTGCATGCGTCTGCCGCGACAAAGCTAGTTAATGCAGCAACTAATTTAGCCGCAATCATCTTATTTGCATCGTTTGGCCACGTTCAGTGGGCTTTGGGGTTTGCCATGATGTTAATGAACATATTGGGTAGCATCGTGGGGTCGGGTTATGCTGTTCGCTATGGCAATGGATTTGTTCGTAAAATATTTATTGCTGTAGTTTCTGTGTTGATACTTAAAACCGGCGTTGATGGGCTGAGATATTTTGGTGTGAATGTTTGATGTTAATTGATTGGTTAGTTTCACGTGAAACACGCCATAGTGCTTTTATGTTGAGCCCTTTTGGCTCAGGTGATATCATCGCCGCCCTAGCTAGGTGATTTATGAATTTTTCAATAAACTTTGATGTGATTGTTATTGGTGGTGGACATGCTGGTTCTGAGGCTGCTTTAGCTTCTGCCCGTATGGGGTCGCGCACCCTACTTTTAACCCACAGCATAGAGACGCTGGGGTCGATGAGTTGTAATCCATCAATTGGCGGCATTGGTAAGGGTCATCTGGTTAAAGAGGTCGACGCGCTGGGTGGTGCTATGGCTGAGATTACGGATTTGGCAGGTATCCAATTCCGAATCTTGAACTCCAGTAAAGGTCCAGCTGTTCGAGCTACTAGAGCCCAAGCTGACCGAGCCTTATATAAGTCAGCCATGCGCAGCAAGCTAGAGAATCAAGAGAATCTGACTATTTTTCAGGCTGCTGTCGATGACTTAATTGTTAGCGGTGACGAGGTGCGCGGTGCAACCACGCAGTTGGGCTTAAGTTTTTATGCTTCAAAAGTTGTTCTTACTGCCGGCACTTTTCTTAATGGCAAGATCCATGTTGGGCTAGATAGTCACTCGGGCGGCCGTGCCGGTGACCCAGCAGCTATCAGACTCTCTGATAGATTAAAAGAGTTACAGTTACCTCAGGGTAGATTAAAAACAGGAACGCCACCGCGGATTGACGGTCGGACCATTAACTTTTCAGTGATGCAGGAGCAGCCAGGCGATTTGGACCCCCTCCCTGTTTTCTCTTATTTGGGTCGACCAGAGTTTCACCCTAAGCAGTTACCTTGTTGGATTACCCACACTAATAACCAGACGCACGACTTTATTCGAGCTGGTTTGGACAGGTCCCCGATGTATACCGGGGTTATTGAGGGTGTCGGCCCCAGATACTGCCCTTCGATTGAAGACAAGATTCATCGATTTGCCTCAAAAGAAAGTCATCAGATTTTTTTGGAGCCAGAGGGCTTAACAACGAATGAGTTTTATCCTAATGGAATTTCAACAAGTTTGCCGTTTGATGTTCAGTGGAATTTGGTTCGCAGCATTCGCGGTCTAGAAAACGCCATGATCGTTAGGCCTGGGTATGCTATTGAGTATGACTACTTTGATCCAAGAGGTTTGCAGCCAAGCCTAGAGTGTAAAAGTATTAAGGGGCTCTTCTTTGCTGGGCAGATAAACGGCACAACTGGTTATGAAGAGGCTGCTGCACAAGGATTATTGGCTGGAGCTAATGCTTCGCTGAGTGCCCAAGGAAGGCCGGCATGGTATCCAAAGCGAGATCAAGCCTATCTTGGCGTCTTGGTTGATGATTTGATTACCAAGGGTGTTTTGGAGCCTTACCGAATGTTCACTAGCCGAGCTGAATATCGCTTAAGCCTAAGAGAAGACAACGCGGATGATCGCCTGACTGAAATTGGTCGTGACCTGGGGTTGGTCGATGATCGTCGTTGGGATTTCTTCTGCAAAAAACAAGAAGCTGTTTCACGTGAAACAGAGCGATTACGCTCCACTTGGGTCAGTCCTAAAATATTAAGCGCTGCTGAATCTGAGGCGCTTTTGGGTCAGGTGATTACCCATGAGTACAACTTAGCTGATTTATTGCGACGACCAGGCGTGACCTATCACCAGCTAACGACAGCGATGAACGGGCGCTGGAGCCCTGGGGTATTAGCTGATGATGTTGTTTTAAATGATCAAATTACTGAACAAGTAGAAATTGGCATTAAATATCAAGGCTATATTGATCGCCAGGCTATTGAAATTGCAAGGCATTCCTATCATGAAGAGATGGTCTTGCCTGGGGAAATAGATTATGCCGATGTTCACGGCTTATCGACCGAGGCTCAGCAAAAGCTCAACTTGCATAAACCAGCAACATTGGGACAGGCTGCTCGTATTGCCGGAGTGACTCCTGCGACCATTTCAATCTTGCTCATTCATTTGAAAAAGGGTTTGGGTCGACGCCCAACTGTTAACTAATGCAGCAGGAGCTACTACGCGACAATCTTTTATCTGAGCTAAATCAAGGTGTGACAGGTTTGGCGCTCAACCTATCAAGCGAGCAATTGGATTCTTTAGTGGATTATTTGTTGGAGTTTCAGCGCTGGAATAAGACCCATAATCTTTCTGCCATTCGTGAGTTAAAGGACTCGGTTACTTTGCACTTACTGGATTCTTTGAGTGTCTTGCCGTATCTAGATGACTTTGTAGCAAAGCGCCCTGACCCTAATAAAGCATTTGCCTTGGCAGACCTTGGAACTGGGGGTGGTTTGCCTGGCATACCTCTTGCCATTTGTCGCCCAGAGTGGCGGATTCATCTTATGGAGGCTGTTCAAAAAAAGACAGTCTTTTTACAACACATTGTTTCAAAGTTTCATTTGGAGAATGTTAAGGTGCATCCAGCCCGAATTGAAGAAAGCTCCAAAAAACTTCAAAACTCTATAAGTATATGTATTTCAAGGGCTTTTTCTGATTTTGGAAAATTTATCACCCTCTCTGAGCCCATGCTGGAAGAAGGCGGTGAGGTTTGGGCAATGAAAGCAAAGCTTTTGCAGGAGGATTTAAATACCATTCCATCCAGCTGGCAAATTACAAATAATTATCTTTTGCAGGTTCCGGGCTTAGAGGCTGAAAGAAGGCTTTTTGAGCTGGCTCCCGTGAGAGAATTGAAGGCTTAACCCGTTTAATGAAAAAAGTATTTCATGGCTAAAATTTTTTGTGTTGCAAATCAAAAAGGTGGTGTCGGTAAGACCACGACGACTGTTAATTTGGCGGCTAGTTTGGCTGCCCAGAAGCAGCGTGTATTGGTTGTGGATTTAGACCCTCAGGGTAATGCCAGTATGGGTTCTGGCATTGAAAAGATGGGGTTGAGCCAAACGGTTTATCACGTCTTAATTGGTTTGGCAGATATTCATTCAGTCAAGATTGCCTCCGAAACAGGCGGGTACGATGTTTTGCCGGCGAATCGAGATCTTGCTGGCGCAGAAGTTGATCTTGTGGAGATGGATCGTCGCGAGGAGCGATTAAAGGATGCCTTGGCACCAGTATTGACTGACTACGATTTTGTTCTAATTGATTGTCCGCCAGCACTATCGCTGTTAACGCTTAATGGCTTATGTGCTGCAAATGGTGTCATTGTGCCAATGCAATGTGAATACTTTGCGCTGGAAGGGCTTTCTGACCTTGTGAATACGATTAAACAGGTGCACGCTAACCTAAACCCTGACCTCACGATCATAGGCTTGCTGCGCGTCATGTTTGATCCTCGAACAACGCTTCAACAGCAGGTTTCAGATCAATTGATGGCTCATTTTGGGGATAAGGTTTTTAAAACAATTATTCCGCGTAATGTGCGTTTAGCAGAAGCCCCTTCTTACGGTATGCCAGGTGTTAATTTTGACAAGAGTTCAAGAGGTGCTCAGGCGTATATGCAGTTTGGCTCAGAAATGATTGAGCGTATTAAAACAATGTAATGGATAAAAAATGAATGCAACAGTAAAGAAAAAAGGCTTAGGTCGTGGCTTGGAGGCCTTGTTGGGTGCAAAGGATGCGGGCTCGTCAAGCTCAGGAGGGGTTGCAACGCTAAAGCTTAATCAGCTGCAAGCAGGAAAATATCAGCCACGAAAAAACATGGTGGATGCTTCATTGCAAGAATTAGCATCAAGCATTAAAGAGCAAGGGATCATGCAGCCGCTTTTGGTTAGGCCAGTTGCGGGAGGCAAATTTGAGATCATTGCTGGTGAGCGCCGGTACCGTGCAGCAACTATCGCCGGTCTTCAAGAGGTCCCTGTACTGATTAAGCAGGCGGACGACCAAGCCACGGCAGCAATGGCCTTAATAGAAAATATGCAACGCGAAGACCTTAATGCTCTTGAGGAAGCCAACGGCTTATCTCGGCTGATTGAGGAGTTTGGCTATACCCACGACAAGGCCGCTCAAGCGGTGGGCAAATCTCGAAGTACGGTCAGTAATTTATTGCGTTTAATTCAGTTGGCTAAGCCCGTTCAAGCGATGCTAATAAAGGGAGATATTGACATGGGGCATGCACGCGCCCTTCTGCCCTTAGATAGCGCACTACAGGTTAGTTTGGCTCAAAAAATTGCTATTCAGAGGTTGTCAGTACGTGAAGCTGAAAAAATGGCAACGAAGCTTGTTTTAAGTAAAAAACCTCTCACCGATAAGCAAAAGAGCGAGGCAAAGGTAGATCCCGATCTAAAGAGAATTCAAGAGCGTTTGGCTGATGAGTTCAATTTGAATGTTGAGATCAAGCAAAAGCGTCAGGGCGGTGAAATAAAGATTAAATTTAGTCAGTTTGACGAGTTGGACGCTTTGTTTAAGCGACTAGCTTTAGATTAAGTTTTATTTTGGTAAATTACATTGACCCAGTGCCTAAGGATTCTGTAAAATCTCGGGGCTTTGGTAGTGAGGATGTTCAAGCGTCCAAATGTCGTGAAAACGACGATTGGAAAGATGAGTTAGAGGATTCTGAGGAGTCCGCAAAACCTTTGACTAGGCAGGAAATGGAGGCTCTATTAGGAAGCGCTCTATTGAGACCCAGTCGAGTAACCGTCAAGCGTTTGTTGATCCTCCAAGGATTGGTAACAATTGTTTCAGCTGTCGCTTGGTCAGCAACGGGTAAGTCGTTTGGCTTAGACTCTTCGGCGATATCAGCCCTACTGGGCGGTTTAGCAGCATTGGTACCAGCAGCATTATTTGCTGCTAGAGCAAAAGTTTTAAGCGGTCGCGTTAATCAGTTGGGAACAACAGTATTTGCGCTTGTAACCGGAGAGTTGTTGAAGATCATTGCAACGGTTGCAATGTTTGTTTTGGTGATTGTGTTTTATCCGGATTTGGATTGGTTACCACTGTTGTTGACATACATAATTGCGCTCAAGTGTTACTGGTTGGGTTGGTTATTTAGATAAGCAGCGGTTTAAATGGATAGAGGGACGTAACAATGGCAGCAGAAGTAGCGGGAAAGGCGTTGACGCCAACTGAATACATCGCAGAGCATTTGCAAAACTTAAACACTTTGCATGCCAAGCAAGAAGCTATTGTCGATTTCTCTGTTATTAATCTAGACACGGTTTTTTGGTCACTCATGATGGGTTTAGTCGTCGTGGGCTTTTTGTTGCTTGCTGCTCGTCGAGCAACAGCAGGTGTTCCAGGAAGATTTCAAGCTCTAGTGGAAATGTTGGTAGAGATGGTTGAAAACCAATCGAAGAGCATTGTTCATGGTGATCGCTCTTACATCGCACCTCTAGCCCTATTTGTATTTTGTTGGATCATTTTATTAAATACCCTTGATTTGGTTCCTGTAGATTGGGTTCATGGAATCAATGGTTTATTGGGTGTTTTTGGGAATGTTCACGTACCACACCACAAACTAGTTCCAACGACTGACTTAAACGGCACATTAGGCCTTTCCATGTCAGTTTTGGTTTTAATGATTTTCTACAGTTTTAAAGCAAAAGGTGTTGGTGGCTTTGTTCACGAACTTTTGTCAGCACCGTTTGGCGCTAAGTGGTATTTGGCACCATTTAACTTGGTGTTAAATATTATTGAGTTTATTGCTAAAGCCGTTTCTTTGGGTATGCGGTTATTTGGCAACATGTATGCAGGCGAATTGGTATTTTTGCTAATCGCTCTGTTGGGCGGCATCTGGCATTTTGGTGTCGACTTATCGTTCCTAGGTTTTGTTGGCCATGTCATTGCCGGCTCAGCTTGGGCGATTTTCCATATCTTGGTGATTTTGTTGCAAGCCTTCATCTTTATGATGTTGACTTTGGTTTATATTGGCCAGGCACATAGTCACCACTAATTTTTTTTACTAACTGTTTTTTTATTTAGGAGTCAACATGCAAGCATTTCTAGCACAAGTTCAAGGTCTGACAGCAATTGGTATTGGCATCATCATCGGTTTAGGTGCTATCGGCGCCTGTTTGGGTATTGCATTGATGGGTGGTAAGTACATCGAAGCATGTGCTCGTCAACCAGAATTGATGGAGCCATTGCAAACTAAGATGTTCTTGTTGGCTGGTTTGATCGATGCTGCTTTCTTGATCGGTGTTGGTGTAGCGATGTTATTTGCATTCGCAAACCCACTACTTGCAGTTATCAAGTAATTAGTAGTTATTGACGGGCGCAATTGAGCGCCCGTGAGTATTTGTCATCGTGACCGAAAGGAACAAACCGTGAACCTAAACGCGACGCTATTCGCGCAGATGGTCGTCTTTTTTATCTTGTGGTGGGTTGTTGCCAAATTTGTTTGGCCACCATTGGTTAAAGCTTTAGACGAGCGCGCCACAAAAGTGGCAGATGGTTTAGCTGCTGCAGAGCGCGGCAAAGCCGATCTTGAGTCTGCAAAAAAACGAGCTGAACAAGCATTGTCTGAGGCTCGCAACGAAGGTACTCAGCGTATTGCTGATGCTGAGAAGCGTGCTCAATTGTCAGCTGAAGAAATCAAAGCGAATGCTCAAGCAGAAGCTGCCCGCATCCTTGCTCAGGCAAAAGCAGAAGCTGAACAACAAGTATCACGTGCAAGAGATGCATTGCGTGGAGAAGTAGCTGCTTTGGCAGTTAAAGGCGCAGAGCAAATTTTACGTCGTGAAGTTGACGCTAAAGTACACGCTGGACTATTAGATCAGTTAAAGGCAGAGCTTTAATATGGCAGATTTAGCTACTATTGCCCGCCCATACGCTGAGGCTCTTTTTAGAAGCGCAAAGCCTGCAGAGTTATCTGCTATCGCTGAGCAATTAGAAGAGTTAGCTCAAGTTGCCAGCAACCCAGATTTACTGGCAGTAGCTAATAATCCAAAATTAGCCGATGCTGATTTATTACAAATTTTATTGAGCGGCATGAAAACAAAGCCAGCGGATATTGTGAAAAACTTTGTAGAAGTTTTGACACACAACAATCGCTTGTTGGCCATGCCAGAAATTGCTGCTCAATTTACAGCGTTAAAAAATGCTCAAGAAGGTGCTGCTGAAGTTTTGATTACAAGCGCATTCTCACTGCAAGGTGAAGAATTGAATAGTTTGTTATCAACACTCAAGAAGCGCTTTGGCGGAAGAGAGCTTCGTCCTACAGTTAATGTAGACCCAGAATTGATTGGCGGTGTGCGTGTGCAGGTTGGCGATGAGGTGCTAGACACTTCAGTTAAAGCCCGCTTAGCTTCAATGCAAGCCGCTCTTAGCGCATAACCGAATAAGATCCCAGGAGTAAGCAAATGCAACTCAACCCATCAGAGATCAGTGAACTGATCAAGAGCCGAATTAGTGGTGTAGGCGTTGGCGCCGAAGTCCGCAACCAAGGCACAGTTATTTCCGTAACAGACGGTATTTGCCGAGTGCATGGCCTTTCAGGCGTTATGCAAGGTGAAATGCTTGAGTTCCCAAACAACACATTAGGTCTCGCGCTTAACTTAGAGCGTGATTCTGTTGGTGCTGTTATTTTGGGTGAGTATGAACACATTAGTGAAGGCGACCCAGTTAAATGTACCGGTCGTATTCTTGAAGTGCCAGTAGGTCCAGAATTATTGGGTCGTGTTGTGAATGCGTTGGGTCAGCCAATTGATGGTAAGGGTCCAATCAATGCAAAGATGACAGACTTTATTGAAAAGGTTGCTCCTGGCGTTATTGACCGTCAGTCAGTTAGTCAGCCACTTCAAACTGGTTTGAAGTCTATTGATGCAATGGTACCTATTGGTCGTGGTCAGCGCGAATTGATCATTGGCGATCGTCAGACTGGTAAAACAGCGGTTGCAGTAGATGCGATCATCAACCAAAAAGGCAAAGGCATTCGTTGCGTGTACGTGGCGATTGGTCAAAAAGCATCAACGATTGCAAACGTATTGCGCAAGCTCGAAGAGCATGGCGCAATGGAGTACACAGTTATTGTTGCGGCAACAGCTTCTGACTCAGCTGCGATGCAGTATTTGTCAGCTTATGCTGGTTGCACAATGGGTGAATATTTCCGCGATCGCGGTGAAGATGCATTGATTGTTTATGATGACTTAACAAAGCAAGCGGTTGCATACCGTCAAGTGTCATTGTTATTGCGTCGCCCACCAGGACGTGAAGCTTATCCAGGCGACGTTTTCTACTTGCACTCACGCTTACTTGAGCGTGCCGCTCGTGTTAATGAAGACTACGTTGAGAAGTTTACTAATGGTGCAGTTAAGGGCAAAACAGGTTCATTAACATCATTGCCAATTATTGAAACTCAAGCGGGTGACGTTTCTGCATTCGTTCCAACAAACGTTATTTCTATTACTGACGGCCAGATCTTCTTAGAAACAGATTTATTTAACGCGGGCGTACGTCCAGCGATTAACGCAGGTATTTCTGTTTCACGTGTGGGTGGTGCAGCTCAAACGAAAGTAATTAAAAAATTATCAGGCGGTATTCGTACAGACTTAGCGCAGTATCGTGAGTTGGCAGCTTTTGCGCAGTTCGCATCTGATCTTGATGAGGCAACACGTAAGCAGTTGGAGCGTGGTCGTCGTGTAACAGAATTATTAAAGCAAGCTCAATACCAGCCACAGCAAGTTTGGCAATTGGCAGCATCTTTGTATGCAGCTAACAATGGCTTCTTGGATGATCTTGATGTGAAATTTGTTTTGCCTTTCGAAAAAGGCATGCATGATCACTTGAAGAGCAAGTTCGCTGATTTAATTGGCCGCATTGAAGATACTAAAGATCTCTCGAAAGAAGATGAAGCCGCTTTGCGTGCTGCAATCGAGGACTTTAAACGTTCAGCTTCTTTTTAATATAAGAAGCGAGGAGAGCCGAAATGGCCGGAACTAAAGAGATACGGACAAAGATCAAGAGCGTACAAAATACGCGCAAGATCACTAAGGCGATGGAAATGGTCGCCGCATCGAAGATGCGGCGTGCTCAAGAGCGCATGCGTAATGCACGTCCTTACTCTGAAAAAGTAAGGAACATTGCTGCTAACTTGGGTAAGGCCAACCCAGAATACCGACCTGCTTATTTGGTTGAGCGTGAAGTTAAAAAAGCAGGCGTTATTGTTGTGACAACTGACAAAGGTCTTTGCGGTGGTATGAACACCAACGTTTTAAGAGCTTTAACAAACACTATGAAGGACTTAGATTCTAAGGGTGTTGAGTTGTCATGCACGCCAATAGGTATGAAGGGTTTCCAATTCTTAAACAGAATTAAAGCGAAGATTGTTTCTCATGTCACACAAATGGGCGACACACCTCACTTAGAAAAGTTAATTGGTGCAATTAAGGTCCAATTGGATGCTTATGAAAATGGTGAAGTGGATGCGGTTTATTTGGCATACACAAAATTCATCAACACTATGAAACAAGAGCCAGTGATTGAAAAATTATTGCCTTTATCTAGTGAGCGCTTAGAGCAAACAGCTGCTGAATCAAAAGAGTATGGTTGGGATTATTTGTATGAGCCTGATCCTCAGTCAGTTGTAGATGAATTGTTGAAACGTTATGTTGAAGCATTGATTTACCAAGCGGTTGCAGAAAATATGGCATCTGAGCAGTCAGCTCGTATGGTTGCTATGAAGGCTGCTTCCGATAATGCGAAAAACGTAATTGGTGAGTTGCAGTTGGTATACAACAAAACACGTCAAGCAGCTATTACCAAAGAGTTGTCCGAGATCGTCGGCGGCGCTGCGGCAGTTTGATAACGAATGTATTGTAAAAAATTAGTGATCGGAGAACTACGATGAGCAACGGAAATATCGTTCAGTGTATTGGCGCGGTGGTAGACATTCAGTTTCCTCGCGACAACATGCCAAAAATTTATGACGCATTGATCTTGGAAGAGAACAATGAGGCATCATTTGCAGAAAAAGGTTTAACCTTTGAAGTGCAACAACAGTTAGGTGATGGTGTTGTACGTACCATTGCCATGGGCTCAAGCGATGGCTTGCGTCGAGGCATGAGTGTTGCTAACACGGGCAAGGGTATCTCCGTGCCGGTTGGTCCTGCAACATTGGGTCGTATTATGGACGTATTAGGTCGCCCAATTGACCAAGCTGGTCCTATCGGAACAGATGAGCGTCGCGCGATTCACCAATCAGCGCCAAAGTTTGATGAACTTTCACCATCCGTTGATCTATTAGAAACAGGCATTAAGGTTATTGACTTGGTTTGCCCATTTGCTAAAGGCGGTAAGGTTGGCTTGTTCGGTGGTGCTGGTGTAGGTAAGACAGTTAACATGATGGAGCTGATCAACAACATTGCTAAGCAACACTCAGGTTTATCTGTGTTTGCCGGTGTTGGTGAGCGTACTCGTGAAGGTAACGACTTCTACCACGAGATGAAAGACTCCAACGTTCTTGATAAAGTGGCTATGGTTTTCGGTCAGATGAACGAGCCACCAGGTAACCGTCTTCGTGTTGCGCTAACAGGCTTAACAATGGCTGAGCGTTTCCGTGATGAAGGCCGTGATATTTTGTTCTTCGTTGACAACATTTATCGTTATACATTGGCCGGTACAGAAGTATCTGCTTTGTTAGGTCGTATGCCGTCAGCTGTGGGTTATCAACCAACATTGGCTGAAGAAATGGGTCGCCTACAAGAGCGTATTACTTCAACTAAGACAGGTTCTATTACATCTATTCAGGCTGTTTATGTTCCTGCGGATGACTTAACAGATCCATCGCCTGCTACAACATTCTTGCACTTAGACTCAACAGTTGTTTTGTCACGTGATATTGCTGCTTTAGGTATTTACCCAGCGGTTGACCCGCTTGATTCAACAAGCCGTCAGTTAGACCCACAAGTGGTTGGCGAAGAGCATTATGCAGTTGCACGTGGTGTTCAAACAACATTACAACGTTACAAAGAGTTGCGTGACATTATTGCTATTTTGGGTATGGATGAGTTGTCACCTGAAGATAAGCAAGCTGTCGCACGTGCGCGTAAGATTCAGCGCTTCTTGTCACAGCCATTCCACGTAGCGGAAGTATTTACTGGATCTCCAGGTAAGTACGTTCCTTTGAAAGAAACAATCCGTGGCTTTAAGATGATTGTTGATGGTGAGCTTGACCATTTGCCTGAGCAGGCATTCTATATGGTTGGCGGCATCGATGAGGCTATCGAAAAAGCTAAGAAGTTGCAGTAAACCAAGGAACATACATGTCAAGCATCTACGTTGATGTAGTAAGCGCTGAGCAATCTATTTTCGCCGGTGAAGCAAAGTTTATTGCTTTGCCTGGTGAAAGTGGTGAGTTGGGTATCCTGCCGGGACACACACCTCTTATCACTAGAATTCGCCCAGGCGCGGTTCGTATTGAAAAAGCGGATGGCGACGAAGAGTTTATTTTCGTTGCTGGCGGCATTCTTGAGGTTCAGCCAAATAAAGTAACAGTTCTTGCTGACACTGCTATTCGTGGTCATGATTTGGATGAAGCAAAAGCATTGGAAGCTAAAAAAGCTGCTGAAGAGGCTATGCAAAATCGTAGTACTGAAATTGATTTTGCACATGCGCAGTCTGAGTTTGCAATGGCAGCAGCACAATTGGCAGCCATTGCTAAGTTACGTCAAAAGAGATAATTGGCTTTACTTAACGATCGCTTCCTGCGCGCATGCTTAAAGCAATCAACCGATAGAACCCCTATCTGGTTGATGCGCCAGGCAGGTCGTTACTTACCAGAATATAATGCAACGCGAGCAAAGGCAGGAAGTTTCTTAGCGCTTGCAAAAAATCCCCAACTAGCAACAGAGGTGACACTGCAGCCATTGGATCGTTATCCATTGGACGCTGCAATTTTATTTTCTGATATTTTGACTATTCCTGATGCGATGGGATTGGGCTTAAGCTTTGAGGCTGGTGAAGGTCCTCGCTTTAGTCGTCCACTAAGAGATGAGCAAGCGGTTAATAATTTAAGGCCAGCCGATCTTAATCAGTTGAAATATGTTTTTGATGCTGTATCTGAAATTAGAAAAGCCTTAATACAAGATGGTCAGCAACGCGTTCCATTAATTGGTTTTTCAGGTAGCCCCTGGACTTTAGCGTGCTACATGATCGAGGGATCAGGCTCATCAGACTTTAAACATACCAAAGAAATGTTGTATCAAAGACCGGATTTAATGAAGAAGGTTTTAGATGCCAACATTCAATCAGTTGCAGAATATTTAAAAGCCCAAGTGGATGCAGGAGCACAGGCTCTTATGATTTTTGATACATGGGGCGGATTATTGCCAGATGGTTGGTATCAAAAAACATCCCTTGCAAGTATGAAAGCTGTCATTGATCTTTTACCAAGACAAAAAGATGGCCAGCAGATCCCTATTTTAGTGTTTACCAAGGGTGGCGGCATTTGGTTGGAGGACATTGCGCAGTCCGGTGCTGATGTTATTGGCTTGGACTGGACCGCATCTGTAGCCAAGTCACGTAAGCGCTTACTTGCAAACAAGACGCCTTTGGCTTTGCAGGGTAACTTTGATCCTTTAGCATTATTCTCATCACCAGAACAAATTAGCACTGAAGCAAAGAGAATACTCGATGAATTAGCGGAAGCGCCAGCCGTAGAAAAAGAGCTTCATGCATTGGATGGTCACGTCTTTAATTTGGGTCATGGAATTTCACAATTCACGAATCCTGAGCATGTGACTGCGTTGGTTGATACTGTTTTAGCGCACTCCAAAAAACTTAGAAATTAGGTTCTTGGGTTATGTAAGTAATAACTTATACACAGACCCAATAAACTCATCGCGCAAGCCAGCCTAGCGGCAAAAATAAATTCTAAAAGCAATTAATAATCACTAAATGTATGATTTTATTGAAAATAATATATTTAGTAGGATGGCTCTTATAAAAAGAGGCATTATTAGATAATGTAAGTATTTGGGTAAAGCTAGGACTTATCCACAAGGTTTTCCACAGAGCTAAAAACCAATTTAAAAAAACATTTAGTAGCAAGACTCTTCGAGACAGACTTAAAGTAAAACATGAGCTTTACCTCACCCCTCTTAAAAGAAATAATTGTTCAGGTTGCAGTTGATACGCCAGTGAACAAGCTCTTTGACTACATTTGGAGTCATGATCATTTAGGTTGTGAACCAAGTCGAGGGCAAATTGTATCGGTTGAGTTTGGTAAAAAAGAAATAGTTGGAGTCATCATCCAACAAGTTGAAAAATCAGATTTTGATATCAACAAGATAAAACAAGTCACTGGTATTGCACCACTACCAGTTTTATCAGAGGATCTTATGAGCATGGCAGAGTTTGCCTCAGCCTACTATCAAAAATCAATTGGTGAGGTATTGGTGCCAGCAATCCCGAAATATTGGAGGCAAAAAGAAAAGTGGGAGTTGCTGAGCAAAGAAAAAAGGGCCAATAAAAAAATAAAAATTAATAAGGCAGAGATCGGTGAGTATCAAAAAGAAATAAAGCTGAATGATGAACAGAATTTAGCGGTTACTGAGTTAACAAATGCAACCGACAGCAAAAGATTCGAATGTTATTTGCTTCAGGGCGTAACCGGCAGCGGTAAAACATTAACTTACTTGCGTTGGCTTGCAAATGTATTAAATGAAGATGAGGCGCAGGTGCTCATCATGGTTCCAGAAATAAATTTAACGCCACAGCTTGAGCAAAGCATTCGGTTAGCCTTTCCAGAAAAACTGCTCGTTGTCATGCATAGCGGTTTAACAGACAGAACCAGGGCAGATCATTGGGCAAAGGCAAGCCAAGGTGAGGCCAAAATTATTCTTGGGACAAGAATGTCAGTTATGGCGTCTATCCCAAATTTAAAAGCTATCGTTGTCGATGAAGAGCACGACCTTTCTTATAAACAACAGGAAGGCGTCAGGTATTCAGCAAGAGATTTAGCAGTATGGCGTGCAAAAAAATTAGATATTCCGATTCTATTGGTATCTGCTACCCCCAGCCTTGAAACCTGGTTCAATGCAGAAGAAAAAAGATATAAAAAATTAAACCTTAACCAACGCGCATCAAAAAATGCAGCAAAGCCCTTGGTGGATATTGTTGACCTCAATGTAGATGTAAAAATAAATCAGAAAAATGCACATGGATTTAGCCAGCATCTATTGAGTGGGATAGCAAAGAATCTAGAAAATAATCAGCAAACACTTATATTTATAAATAGACGAGGATATTCTCCAGTTCTTCAGTGTGAGGCATGTGCGTGGGTTTCTGATTGCGTTAAGTGCTCTGCACATATGGTTTTGCATCGATCAAGTCATGAGCGTGCCATGTTGTGTTGCCACCATTGTGGGTTGATGAGGCACATCCCTAAAAGTTGCCCAAGTTGTGGCAATATAGATTTAATGCCCATCGGCAAGGGAACACAAAAAGTTGAAGAGTATTTAACTCAACAATTTCCAAAGGCAAAGATATTGCGAATTGATGCGGATACCACCAGGAAAAAAGGTAGTGCAGAAGAGCTATTTGGGGCGGTTCATGACGGTCAAGCTGACATTGTTGTTGGCACACAAATGATTACAAAAGGCCACGATTATCAATCCGTTTCATTAGTTGGGGTTATTGATGCAGATGCAAGCTTGTTTTCTCAAGACTATCGCGCTGCAGAACGACTATTTGCTCAGCTAATGCAAGTTACTGGACGAGCTGGGAGAAGTGCTCAGTCAGGAGGAGCAAGAGTTGTTATCCAAACAAAATACCCAACGGCAGCACCTTATAAATATCTAAAGCTGGATGATGTTAATGCTTTTTTAACTGAGCTCTGTGCAGAAAGAAAAATGGTTGGGTTGCCACCATTTTCTTATCAAGCATTAGTGCATGCGGAGCATAGAACATTAAGCGCTGCAATTGAAATGCTTAAAGAAGCGGCAAAGTTAGCACAAGAGTATATAAACTGGCCAAGTGGCATCGTAATGAGTGATGTCGTCCCAAAAGCAATGGTGAGATTGGCTGGGCAAGAACGTGCGCAGATCTTAATTGAGTCGACAAATAGGCAAGCATTGCAAAAAGCATTAGAGGCTTTTCAAGATGTACTAACAGTTCAAAATAAAAAAAGAAAAGGGGTCGGCTGGTATATTGAGCGCGACCCCATTATGCTTTAAGGAAGATTTACTTAAGCATATTCAGCAATAGGCACACACGTGCAAAATAAGTTTCTATCACCGTAGACATTATCTGCACGACCAACTGGTGGCCAGTATTTATTCCTACGAAGTCTAGCAACTGGATAGGCTGCTTCCTCGCGAGTATAAGAGTGCTTCCACTCATTGGATAAAACAAGCTCTGCAGTATGTGGTGCATTTTTAAGTGGGTTATCAATCTTGTCATAAGTACCATTGCCAACTTTTTTAATTTCATCAGCAATGGCTACCATGGCTTCAATAAAACGATCCAACTCAAACTTAGATTCACTTTCTGTTGGTTCAATCATGAGTGTTCCAGGGACGGGGAAGCTCATCGTTGGGGCATGAAAACCAAAATCCATTAATCGCTTAGCAACATCTTCATTGCTGATGCCAGTTTCTTTTTGCAAAGGCCTTAAATCAAGAATGCATTCATGTGCAACGAGATCATTGGCGCCTTTATATAAAACAGGATAGTAAGGCTCTAGTTTTCGAGCAACATAGTTGGCTGAGAGAATAGCCACCTCTGTTGCTTTAGCTAGACCATCAGAACCCATCATGGCAACATACATCCATGAAATTGGCAAAATAGACGCTGAGCCAAATGGAGCAGCGCTAATTCGCATCCATTCGAGATCATTCCACTTATTTGCAGTTCCAGCTGTGAATGAGCAAGGTAGGAATGGGGCTAAATGTGAACGGACTGCAACAGGGCCAACACCTGGGCCACCGCCGCCGTGAGGGATGCAGAAGGTTTTATGAAGGTTCAAGTGGCTAACATCTCCGCCAAAATGGCCTGGAGCTGCAGTGCCAACAAGCGCATTCATATTGGCGCCGTCGATATAGACCTGACCTCCATGATGATGGATGATGTCACATAATTCCTGAACACCTTCCTCAAATACACCATGAGTACTTGGATACGTAATCATGATGGCTGCAAGATGGCTAGAGTGCAGCTCTGCTTTTGCTTTGAGATCTACTAGGTCTACGTTACCGTTAGTGTCACAGTTAACAACAACAACTTGAAGGCCGGCCATTTGAGCTGATGCTGGATTGGTGCCGTGTGCAGAAGAAGGAATTAAGCAAATATTTCTATGCCCTTCTCCTCTGGAGTCATGATATGCACGGATAACTAATAATCCTGCATATTCACCTTGTGAACCAGCATTGGGTTGTAATGAAACTGCAGCATACCCAGTTGCAGCACACATCATGCGCTCAGTGTCTTCAATGAGTTTGGCATAACCACCCCACTGTTCTTCTGGTGCTAGAGGATGAATTTGAGAAAAGTTGGGCCAAGTAACAGGCATCATTTCGCTTGTTGCATTTAACTTCATTGTGCAAGAGCCCAATGGGATCATCGTTCTATCAAGAGCCAAGTCTTTATCTGCTAGGCTGCGAAGATAGCGAAGCATTTCATGTTCTGAGTGATAACGATTGAAAGTCGGATGCGTGAGATAAGCGCTTTGTCTAATTAATGTGCTTGGAATGGCATGGGTTGCCTCTTTATCTAAGTCATCAATATTAAGACCGCCCTGCCCGCCAAAAATTGACCAGATAAGATTGAGCTCTTGACGACCAGTTGTTTCATCCAAGGAGATGCCAACGTGTTGCGCATCAATTTTTCTAAAGTTACAACCTTGTTTTTTAGCTTGAGCATGAATTTTTTCAGCATCAGGCACTTTAACCGTAATGGTGTCAAACCAGTGTTGGTTAGTAATTGTTAGACCTAGTTTCTGTAAAGCCAAAGCTAAAATACTGGTTTGTCGATGAGCTTTAAGCGCAATCTTTTTTAGCCCTTCTGGACCATGATAGATTGCATACATGCTTGCCATGACGGCCAATAAAACTTGTGCTGTACAAATATTAGACGTCGCTTTTTCGCGGCGAATATGTTGCTCGCGTGTTTGCAAGGCTAGACGATATGCTGGCTGACCCTGTGCATCAATGGTCACGCCAACTAAACGACCAGGCATACTTCTTTTATAGGCGTCCTTTGTTGCAAGGTAGCCCGCTGAAGGGCCGCCAAATCCAACTGGCACTCCAAATCGTTGAGCTGTACCAACCGCTACGTCTGCGCCCCACTCCCCGGGCGGAGTTAAAAGGGTCAGAGCTAACAGATCGGCGGCAACAATTAGTAAGCCACCTTTTGTATGAATAGCCTCAGCAATTTTTGTATAAGTTGATTGGTCTTCGATCTCACCGTCAACGCCTGGGTACTGAAGCAATACCCCAAAGGCGTCGGCATGGCTAGCCTCAGTTATTGGGCCAACTTTGATGTCAATGTTAAGAGGCTTCGCTCGAGTTTTAATAACGGCGAGAGTTTGCGGCAAAACATTTTCAGCTACAAAGAACGTATTCGATTTTGATTGGCAAGTGCGCAGTGCTAGCGTCATTGCTTCTGCAGCAGCAGTCCCTTCGTCAAGCATGGATGCGTTACCAATATCCATCCCGGTAAGATCAATCAACATTTGTTGAAAGTTAACAATTGCCTCAAGACGACCCTGAGAAATTTCGGGTTGATAAGGTGTATAGGCCGTATACCAAGCAGGATTTTCTAGAATATTTCTTTGGATTACTCCAGGGGTAATGTTATTGAAGTATCCCTGACCAATAAAGGTTTTGAAAACTTGATTTTGATTGGCGATGCTTGCCAATAGATCTAAGGCTTCATTTTCTCCCTTCGCGAAAGAGTAATCGCCCAAAGGTAACGCATCTTTATTTCTGATGTTCTTAGGTACAACCGCGTCAATTAAATTAACGCGTTCTTTAAACCCAAGGAATTGAAGCATGGATGCTTCATCAGTTGGAGAAGGTCCAATATGACGCGCTAAAAATCCGTCATGATTTTCAAGAGAGGTCAGAGAGCTTTTCATTGTTTATGCACCAATTGTTTTGGTATAGGCGTCGGCTGAAAGTAATGCGTCAACCGTAGAAATATCGGTTGGTTTAATTTTAAATAGCCAAGCACTATAGGCATCCGTGTTCACAGATTCTGGCGCACTAACAGCCGCTTCATTATTTGCAATAACTTCACCGCTGAGGGGCGCATAAATATCACTGGCTGCTTTAACAGACTCAACTACTGCACAAGCTTCGCCAGCATTAAAGGTTTTGCCAATTTCCGGAAGCTCCAAAAAAACGATATCACCTAAAGCTTCTTGGGCGTGATCGGTGATGCCAACGGTGATTGTGCCGTCAGCTTCTTTGCGAATCCACTCGTGTGATTCTGTGTAGTGTAGGTCTTGAGGTATGTTCATAAAGTTCTCCAAAAATTAAACCAAGGCTTTGCCATGGCGTACGAAAGGGGGTTTTACAACTACTGCATTTAATTCTTTGTCACGAATTACTACTTTGACTAAATCACCAATTTTTGTATTTATCGGAAGCTTTGCAAGAGCAATTGATTTTTGTAGAGATGGGCTAAATGTGCCGCTGGTGATTTCACCTTCTCCATCAGCAGTTTTAACAATTTGATGCGCTCTTAAAACACCCTTGTCATTCAAAATTAAACCCAAGAATACAAACTGTTGCTTTTGTTTATCAAGAGCTGATCTGCCATTGAATGCTCGTTCACTTGACCGATCAATTGTCCAACCAAGACCAGCATCTAATGGATTGGTTTTATCGTTCATGTCTTGACCATAAAGATTCATACCTGCTTCTAGTCTAAGGGTGTCTCTGGCACCCAGGCCTGCTGGCTTGGCACCTGCCTCAACTAATTTATTCCAAATGTTAGCAGTTTGATCTATTGGTACTAATAATTCAGCGCCATCCTCACCCGTATAGCCTGTGCGTGCAATCATGATTTCGCCAAAAGATGTATCAATGCAACGCGCATGAAAAACTTTTAGTTCATGGGATGCTGGTGCAAGTGCAGGAATTGATTTTGCGATTAACTCAAGTGCACGAGGTCCTTGAACAGCAATCATGCCTTGAGGGTTTTGGCATTCAATAAGATCTGCTCGCCTTGGAATAAGCTTAACTTGTGAAAAACACTTTGCTTCTTGATTGAGCCAGTCTAGATCGGTATGAGCGGTTGCTGCATTAATAACTAATCTGTAATTAGGATCTAGTCGGTAAACAATTAGATCATCAATAACGCCAGCCTCATGGTTTAGCAAACAACTGTAAAGTGCTTGACCATTATTTTTTAGTTTGTTCACATCATTAGCTAAAACTTTTTCTAAAAATGGCTTGGCATCAGAGCCAATCACATCAACTGCTGCCATATGACTGACATCAAAAATACCGCAATAGGTTCTTGTGGAAATGTGCTCTTCAATTTGGGAGCCATAGTTAACAGGCATTTCCCATCCGCCAAAATCAACTAGCTTTGCGCCAGCAGATTGGTGAGTCTCAAATAGTATGGTGCGTTTCAACTGATTCGGGGCGACAGACATCCAAACTCCTCAAAGGAATTGATGCCCCCCTGTCCTGTTACCTGAGAGATTGAAGATCGCAAACCGTTTGCAATCTTTTAGCCCCTTCGGTGTGCAATTGAATGCAGCTCTCCAGAGTGTAAATATCGACGGTCCGTTTGCCTGAGCGTTCATGGGCGTTGCGCCTTCGGCGTTGGTTTTACCAAACTCTCCCATCGATGATTAATTGTACCCAAGGGATAGGCGAACTCCAAAGGCTAATTGTGCACAAAAATGGTGCAATTCATGATTAGCCACCCTTGGTGTGCGTAGATAATCATGCTACTTTACTAAAACCCTTTGAGGAGTTGGTTTATGGATAACTTTAAATCAGGCGTCGATGCCTTATTCATCATGGCTGGCGCCATTATGGTGCTCGCTATGCACGCAGGCTTTGCTTTTTTAGAGCTTGGAACAGTCAGGAAGAAAAACCAAGTTAATGCATTGGTTAAAATTCTGCTAGATTTTGCTGTTTCAACCATTGCCTATTTCTTTATTGGCTACAGTATTGCTTACGGCGTCAATTTCTTTGCCAGCGCTGAGGTTCTAGCCCAGAAAAATGGTTATGAGCTCGTTAAATTTTTCTTTTTGTTAACTTTTGCAGCAGCTATCCCTGCCATTATTTCAGGCGGTATTGCCGAAAGAGCAAAATTTAATCCACAGCTGATCGCAACATTTATTTTGGTTGGTTTTATCTACCCATTTTTTGAGGGAATGGTTTGGAATCAGCAACTTGGTTTCCAAGCCTGGATAAAAGGTTTAACAGGGTTTGAGTTCCATGATTTTGCAGGGTCAGTGGTCGTGCATGCAGTTGGTGGATGGATTGCTTTGCCCGCCGTTTTATTGTTGGGCGCAAGACATGGTCGCTATACAAAAGACGGTCGTATTTCAGCTCACCCGCCATCGAATATTCCTTTTTTAGCCTTGGGTGCTTGGGTTTTAGCTGTTGGTTGGTTTGGCTTTAATGTGATGAGTGCTCAAACAGTTGATAAATTGAGTGGCTTGGTTGCTATGAACTCATTGATGGCAATGGTTGGCGGAACGATTGTAGCTTGGGCATTAGGTAAAAATGATCCTGGTTTTAGTTATAACGGGCCTTTAGCTGGTTTAGTAGCTGTGTGTGCTGGGTCTGATTTGATGCACCCCATGGGTGCCCTTGTTGTCGGCGGTTTGGCGGGGGCTCTTTTTGTAGTGATGTTTACCTTGGTTCAAAATCGCTGGAAAATTGACGATGTATTGGGCGTTTGGCCATTACATGGACTTTGTGGAGCGCTAGGCGGTATTTGTGCTGGTATTTTTGGGCAGCCCGCGTTGGGCGGCTTAGGGGGCGTCAGCTTCTTAGCCCAAGTGATTGGAACCAGTACCGGTGTCGTCATTGCTTTGGTTGCAGGTTTTATTGTGTACGGACTTCTAAAGACGCTAATGGGGCTGCGCTTAAGCCCTGAAGAAGAGTTTGACGGCGCTGATTTGACTATACATAAAATTACAGCAACGCCAGATCGCGAATCAAGCTGGTAATTTATTAAATTCTTAGGATAATCTGGGCTATGACATTAAAAGTGATCCTAGTCCCAGTAACTCCTTTTGAGCAAAACTGCTCTATCTTAATTTGCCAAAAGACCAACCAGGCGGCCATTGTTGATCCTGGCGGTGATTTACCTAAAATTCTTGAGGCATTAGAAACATCTGGTGCTAAAGCAGAAAAAATATTGTTAACTCATGGTCACGTTGATCATTGTGCAGGGGCTGTTGAGCTTGCTCAGAGGTTGGGTGTTGAGATCATTGGGCCGCATGAGGATGAAAAGTTTTGGCTAGACCAACTACCCCTTCAAAGTCAGCGCTTTGGCTTTGGTGCTGCAGAGGCGTTTACCCCACAACAATGGCTAAATGATAATGACACTGTGTCTGTTGGGGCAGTGCAGCTCCTAGTCAAGCACTGTCCGGGGCATACCCCTGGCCATGTCATTTTTTATAGTGCAGATGATCGTTTAGCGGTTGTTGGAGATGTCCTCTTTGCGGGGTCAATTGGACGAACAGACTTTCCACGCGGCAACCATGCAGACTTGATTCGCTCAATTAGAGAGAAACTTTTTCCTCTGGGAGACGACATCACATTTATACCTGGACACGGCCCGAACTCAACGTTTGGGGAAGAGAGACAGCACAATCCGTATGTTGGAGATGGTGCTAATTAAGCCTTAGCAGAGCCTGTGCGGTGAGTTCTGTTATATAAACAGCTCGCACAAATCCAGCGTTGTTTACGATTGCTTGTTGGAATCCAAGTGCCACCTTCTAGGGGCTTCTCTCTGCTACACGAAGAGCAGAACTTCATTACTCTTGTGTTGCTTTCCAATGTGGTTGGCGGCGTTGTCATAAGAACATCTTTATAAGTATTAGCCTGCTATTTTAACTTCTTTTTGAAAAACGCCCTTTCGGGCGCTTTTTTATTCGAATTAACTGAGCACAATCTTGATTGAGTCAGCTGTTTTATTGCCCTTGAAATCAAGCCAGCATTTCTTTTGAGTGTCATAAAGTTTGCAAAGCTTAGCCGTATTGAAGTACCAGGCCCAAGAGAATTTTTGAATAATAATTCTTCCTGGAAGCATTTCTTCAAGCTTACTTTGAGCCTGTTTTAACTTGTAGAGAGGAACACTCATATCAACGTGATGAGCTGTATGCTCCATGATATGGTGCATCGCCGCTCCCCATTTGAACGGGAAAACCAAATGAACCGTAGTTGATACAAATGGTTGAGCCCTTAACCATTCAGACTTATCTGAATACCAAGAAACGCTTGGATGTGTGTGATGAACATAGACTACAAAGCCAATCATGGCATTCCAAAAAATAAAAGGAATGACAAAGCCCATTACAACAGACAACAGGATTGATTGATTTGTATATGTTGCAGCAACTACTAGTGCTGCAATCCATAAAATTGCAAAACCTGAAACCAGTACGTTGTCCCATAAAAAGGCAGGGCGTGTCGCCGGCATAGCTTTTTTGCTTGGGAAAAACATTTTGTTCCACCAAATTTCAACCATGTAATAAACCGCAGGACCAAAGCCACTTCTATAGATGCGCTCAAGGACTTTTTTGCCAAGAGGTAGATTTTGGTATTCCTCAAGTGATAGGGGCGCCCAAACAAAATCAAACCCTTTTAAGTTAGTTTGTCCGTGGTGAACAACATTATGTCCAACTTCCCAAAGGCTGTAAGGTGTGAGTGATGGCAAAAACGCCAGACGACCTAGCAACTTATTTAAGGAGCGATGAGGCGTAAAACTTTGATGGCATGCATCATGACCAAGAATGAAAATTCGACCAATCATGAAGCCAGAAAAAATAGCTAAAAGCAATTTAGCCCAAATAGACTCAAAGTAGACAGTGCCAATAATGCCTGCCGTTAGGATAGCTGTATCCAATATTTGAAGAAGGATGGCTTTAACGACTACTCGCTCTGTCAGAGGTGTTAGCCAAGAACGAATCACCTTACGATGAGGGATCGGTTCGCCGACTGGGATTGGTTGATTCATATCGATTTCTATTTGCGACATAGTGGCCTTTTTAATAGGACAGAATTACAAGATGCACCATTTTAAAGGTTTTTGAGCAAAAGAGTTTGCTCTGTGAGCAATTTTTGAGCTAGATCATGGTGCGACCGACAGGAATCGAACCTGTATCGAGAGCTTCGGAAACTCTAATTCTATCCATTGAACTACGGTCGCAATTTTGAAGATTGTAAAGCTGTGAGGGATTATCATCGCTATAATGCTTTCCAGCTATATTTAAAGGGAATACGTCATGAGCGAAGAACACGGAAATTTGATTAAATCACCAAAACAATTGGTGGTTATGGTTTTTGCTAGCTTTTTTGTACCGCTAATAATTATTGCTTTTTTAATGGTTTATGTTGGAAGCGGTAAAAATAAGGGGGCTGATGCAGAGGCTGCAAATCATCTAATCAAGCCTGTTGCCATGTTGGACTTTAAGGACGCTTCTGGTCCTAAAGTATTCAAAACGGGCGAAGAAATTTATAAGCAAGCGTGCGCTTCATGCCATGCCTCTGGTGCCGCTGGCGCCCCTAAGTTCGGTGATGCAGGCGGCTGGAGTGCTCGATTGGGCCGTGGCTA
This sequence comes from Polynucleobacter sp. 30F-ANTBAC, assembly GCF_018882385.1. GTDB lineage: Bacteria > Pseudomonadota > Gammaproteobacteria > Burkholderiales > Burkholderiaceae > Polynucleobacter. Next base: position 9,597 of record NZ_JACVON010000002.1, on the reverse strand, counting down.
TGATGGCTTGTTGACATCTTTAGTTAAAGGTAAGGGTGCTATGCCAGCTCGCGGAGGCACAAGCGCAAGTGATATTTCTGACTATGAGTTGGGTCGTGCAGTAGTTTATTTAGCGGCATCAGCAGGTGGTAAATTTCCTGAACCAAAAGCACCGGAAGTAAAGGCTGAAGCAAAAGCAGAAGCAAAATAAAATCATCAAACAATAAAAACCCCGCAATTAGCGGGGTTTTTATTTCTTCAAGCCCAGTAACTCTTTGTAAGCATCCTTTTTAGGCATGCCAGTGATTCGAGCGATGATGTCGGATAGATCTTTGTGCCCCACTTCATCGCCAAGTGCCTCCACCCATTGGAGGGTTACCTCATCCAAGGCACTCACTTTATCTTTTTTGGGAGCCGCTTCAAGCCCAATAACAAATTCTCCTTGCCAAGATTTCACTTGGGTAATCCATTTATTTAGATCTTCGCCTTGAATAATGGTAATTTCTTCAAATATCTTGCTTAACTCTTTGGCAATCATCACGCGTTGCTGGCTTCCAATGAGCGTGGCAATTGCTTTTAATGTAGCCTCAACTCTATGGGGTGCCTCATAGAAAAATGAGCATACGGATGCTTTTAGAGCTTCTTTAAGAATCGCTTCACGTTGGGTTGCTTTACTTGGCAAAAATCCCAAAAATTGAAATTGCCCTTCAGAGTTTCTGAGAAAGTCGCCCGCACCTGAAATCGCAGTTGTAATGGCACTTGCTCCAGGCAATGGAATGACTGACAAATTTACCTTCATAACTTCATTTGCCAAGAGCGCTCCAGGATCGGAAATGCCAGGAGTGCCGGCGTCTGAGATGTATGCCCAACGCTCTCCTTGTTTTAGCTTGTCAATGATGTAGGCGCTTGCGGAAATTTCATTGTGGTCATGAATTGCATACAGAGGCTTAGATATGCCGTAAGCGCTTAAAAGAGTGCCACTATGCCTTTTATCTTCGCAGGCAATGCCATCAACTTGTTGAAGAATATAAAGCGCTCTAATTGTTATATCAGCAAGGTTTCCTATGGGTGTTGGCACTAAAAAAAGTGCGCCAGCAGGAAGCGTTTGGTTGTACGCAAATTTAAAAAAATCCATAACTGCCTTTATTTGGGTCAAAATAACCCAATTAATCAATGATTCATTAAAGCGTAATATAGCCTTAATGACATACTCTTCGGAGGATAATCTACATATGAACACAGATATGAAAACAAAATTAGCGCAAAGAGTTGCTGGGCACTTCAATGACAGTATTGCAACAAAACAAAAAGCTCTTGAGGTGATGCCCTCAAAAGTGGTTGATGCAATTACTCTTTTGCACCAAACTTTTAGTTCTGGAAAAAAAGTTTTGGCTTGTGGTAACGGCGGCTCTGCTGCTGATGCACAACATTTCGCAGCCGAATTAGTTGGCCGTTTTGAGAGAGAAAGACAAGAGCTGCCCGCAATTGCATTAACAACAGACAGTTCTATCATGACTGCCATTGGCAATGATTACAGTTATGAAGTTATTTTTAGTAAACAGGTTAAAGCTCTAGGTCAGCCAGGCGATGTTCTTTTGGCCATTTCAACATCCGGAAATTCTGGAAATGTTATTACAGCGATTAATGCCGCCCATGAAAAGGGTATGTCAGTCATTGCGCTCACTGGTAAAGATGGGGGCAAGATTGGTCAGTTATTAAAAGGCAGCGATGTCAATTTATGTGTGCCTGCAGATCGTACGGCTCGCATTCAAGAAACTCACTTATTGTTATTACATTGTTTATGTGATGGTGTTGATCATTTGATCTTAGATTAAGGTGTGAGAAATAAAAATGAATAAACAATTGAAACGTCGCACTATCAGCTTGCTATGCGCTTCTGTTGCCGCAATATCTTTAACAGGGTGCTTCCCTTTAATTGCGGGCGGTGTCGCTGGTGGTGCGATGGTGATTGCTGACAGGAGAAATCCTGGCACTCAAGCAATTGATAGAGGTATTCAGCTTGAGGCTGAAAGCTTCTTAATTAAAAAATATGGCGATAACGTTCATGTCAATGTCACTGTATTTAATCGAAAAGTATTGTTAACCGGTGAGACCAGAACAGAAGAGTTAAAGGTAGAGGTGACTCGTCACATAAAGGCAATGAAGAATGTAACAGAGGTTTTCAATGAGCTTGTGCCGGCTCCGCTGAGTGGTTTATCAGCGCGAGCAAATGATGGCTTTTTAACGACGCGCATCAAAGGCTCATTCATTGCAAATCAGGGAGTCCCATCTAATTCAATGCGAGTTGTTACAGAAGCGAGTAAAGTTTATTTGATGGGTATCGTTACTGATGCTGAGGCCAATCGTGCCGTTAACATTGCTCGAGAAATACCGGGCGTTAAGCAAGTAACAAAACTTTTTGATTTAATTTCTGAGGCAGATAGGCGCCGACTCGATGGACAGAAATAAAAAAAGAGTTCTTCGGAACTCTTTTTTATTTGCTAGTTGCAAGCATCCAAATATTTAAGAAAAAAGATTTTGAATTGCGCAAATTTCTTTTAACCACATAATCAATATCAGCTACCTGTGCTTGAACTGCCTCTGCAACAATGCTTGTATTAGAGGACGGTTGGAGTGTTAGGTAAGCATCTGCCTCCCCATAAGAAAATTCAATAGACATGCCTGCTTTTTTGGCAATGTGCATCATGACTTTATTACGTGAGAGGTAGTGAACGTATAGCACCTTGATGTTTGTGTTCCGAGCATGAATCGCAGCTCTTTTAAATAAGGCAGACCCAATGCCTTTACCTCTACCCTCTTTACTCACTGAAACGCCAAACTCAGCGGTACGATTAATTGCAGCGTTAGAAAGTGGGTAACCTAAGTGTGCATAACCAATTAAATTTAAATCGTTATCAAACACTCCAAAAATAGAGTCATTAACAAAGTCGATTGAATTGACGTATTGATTGATCACCGCATCACTAGTGTGCATGCCAAACCTCAGCGTTCTATCTTCAGCAGATAAACTCAAAAGGTGTAAATAAATCTTATCTTTATGCCCAGAGTGAAGCTCTCTGATAAGAACTCTTCGCGGGTTAAATGATTTTGTAATTTCAAACATCAATTGCCTTAATTTGTTGCGGTGCACAAGCTATTCTAGCGCGCAAAAACCAAAATAAAAAGAAAAATTTAGGGTTTACCCTAATAAATCAATAACCATATGTTTTTAAACGAATTAATCAAAAATAACCGGAAAATAACAAAATATTTTGAGGAATATTTGAAATATTTCTCACAAAGGTGTTGACATGTTGTTTGAACTCAGGCAAAGTCTCGTTTCTCTGCTGAACGCGATTCGAAATACGAAACAACTTCAGCCTTCTTTAAAAAGTAGTCAACCGATAAATGTGGGTACTGAGATAAGACATCCAGTCCTTCGGGACAGATATAAAAGCAGTACTCACAAAACAGTAAATTTGGTTCCGGTCGTAAGACTGGAGTCGATTCTGAATGAGTGAGCGACGAGGCAGCAATGCCTCAACAGTGATTAAACTGAAGAGTTTGATCCTGGCTCAGATTGAACGCTGGCGGCATGCCTTACACATGCAAGTCGAACGGCAGCACGGGTGCTTGCACCTGGTGGCGAGTGGCGAACGGGTGAGTAATATATCGGAACGTACCTTATCGTGGGGGATAACGCAGCGAAAGCTGTGCTAATACCGCATAAGCCCTAAGGGGGAAAGCAGGGGACCGTAAGGCCTTGCGCGATTAGAGCGGCCGATACCTGATTAGCTAGTTGGTGAGGTAAAGGCTCACCAAGGCAACGATCAGTAGCTGGTCTGAGAGGACGATCAGCCACACTGGGACTGAGACACGGCCCAGACTCCTACGGGAGGCAGCAGTGGGGAATTTTGGACAATGGGGGAAACCCTGATCCAGCAATGCCGCGTGAGTGAAGAAGGCCTTCGGGTTGTAAAGCTCTTTTGTCAGGGAAGAAACAGCAGCTCTAATACAGTCTGCGAATGACGGTACCTGAAGAATAAGCACCGGCTAACTACGTGCCAGCAGCCGCGGTAATACGTAGGGTGCAAGCGTTAATCGGAATTACTGGGCGTAAAGCGTGCGCAGGCGGTTATGCAAGACAGTCGTGAAATCCCCGGGCTCAACCTGGGAATTGCGATTGTGACTGCATAGCTAGAGTATGTCAGAGGGGGGTAGAATTCCACGTGTAGCAGTGAAATGCGTAGATATGTGGAGGAATACCAATGGCGAAGGCAGCCCCCTGGGACAATACTGACGCTCATGCACGAAAGCGTGGGGAGCAAACAGGATTAGATACCCTGGTAGTCCACGCCCTAAACGATGCTGACTAGTTGTTCGGGAATTTATTTCTGAGTAACGTAGCTAACGCGTGAAGTCAGCCGCCTGGGGAGTACGGTCGCAAGATTAAAACTCAAAGGAATTGACGGGGACCCGCACAAGCGGTGGATGATGTGGATTAATTCGATGCAACGCGAAAAACCTTACCTACCCTTGACATGCCACTAACGAAGTAGAGATACATTAGGTGCCCGTAAGGGAAAGTGGACACAGGTGCTGCATGGCTGTCGTCAGCTCGTGTCGTGAGATGTTGGGTTAAGTCCCGCAACGAGCGCAACCCTTGTCTTTAGTTGCTACGCAAGAGCACTCTAAAGAGACTGCCGGTGACAAACCGGAGGAAGGTGGGGATGACGTCAAGTCCTCATGGCCCTTATGGGTAGGGCTTCACACGTCATACAATGGTGCATACAGAGGGTTGCCAACCCGCGAGGGGGAGCTAATCTCAGAAAATGCATCGTAGTCCGGATCGTAGTCTGCAACTCGACTACGTGAAGCTGGAATCGCTAGTAATCGCGGATCAGAATGTCGCGGTGAATACGTTCCCGGGTCTTGTACACACCGCCCGTCACACCATGGGAGTGGGTTTTGCCAGAAGCCGTTAGCCTAACCGCAAGGGGGGCGACGACCACGGCAGGGTTCATGACTGGGGTGAAGTCGTAACAAGGTAGCCGTATCGGAAGGTGCGGCTGGATCACCTCCTTTCTAGAGAAAAGATGTTGATTTTTAGTGCCCACACTTATCGGTTGATAAGAGAAATGCCGCGGGTCTGTAGCTCAGGTGGTTAGAGCACCGTCTTGATAAGGCGGGGGTCGAAGGTTCAAGTCCTTCCAGACCCACCACAGATCAGTAGCAAGCCTAGCAACAAGTATTAAGCTGGGGGATTAGCTCAGCTGGGAGAGCACCTGCTTTGCAAGCAGGGGGTCGTCGGTTCGATCCCGTCATCCTCCACCAATTACTTATGATGGCAAAGACAAGCACATGTTGTGTGTTTATCTTTGCCTTTATCGGCTGTTCTTTAAAAATTTGAGTAAGCAATGCGTATATTGAATTTATTGAGAGTTCAATATACATGGGTAGTTGATTGAATCAACAACAAATAGTTCTTCAAGTAATTAGATTTACTTGGATTACGGCACAAACATATCGCAACAAGTGTAGTAAATAGAGAAGAACTTATAACTTGTACCAATGGTGCTCGTTATAGGATCAAGCGAATAAGTGCATGTGGTGGATGCCTTGGCGATTACAGGCGATGAAAGACGTTATAGACTGCGATAAGCTACGGGGAGTTGTCAAATAAGCTTTGATCCGTAGATTTCTGAATGGGGAAACCCACCTCTTTTGAGGTATCCGTGACTGAATACATAGGTCACGCGAAGCGAACCTGGTGAACTGAAACATCTAAGTAGCCAGAGGAATAGACATCAACCGAGATTCCCAAAGTAGTGGCGAGCGAAATGGGAACAGCCTTCTAGTATTAATTAGTCTGTTATCAGAACGGAATGGAAAGTCCGGCAATAAAGGGTGATAGCCCCGTATGGGAAAACCGATTAATCGAACTAAGCTAGAGACAAGTAGGGCGGGACACGTGAAATCCTGTCTGAATATGGGGGGACCATCCTCCAAGGCTAAATACTCGTAATCGACCGATAGTGAACAAGTACCGTGAGGGAAAGGCGAAAAGAACCCCGGGAGGGGAGTGAAATAGATCCTGAAACTGCATGCATACAAACAGTAGGAGCCTCGTAAGGGGTGACTGCGTACCTTTTGTATAATGGGTCAGCGACTTACATTCAGTAGCAAGCTTAACCGAATAGGGGAGGCGTAGCGAAAGCGAGTCCGAATAGGGCGTTAGTTGCTGGGTGTAGACCCGAAACCAGTTGATCTATCCATGGCCAGGTTGAAGGTGCGGTAACACGTACTGGAGGACCGAACCCACTAACGTTGAAAAGTTAGGGGATGAGCTGTGGATAGGGGTGAAAGGCTAAACAAAACTGGAAATAGCTGGTTCTCTCCGAAAACTATTTAGGTAGTGCCTCGTGTATCACCTTCGGGGGTAGAGCACTGTCATGGTAGTGGGGTCCATTGCGGATTACTGCGCCATAGCAAACTCCGAATACCGAAGAGTGCAAGCACGGGAGACAGACGACGGGTGCTAACGTCCGCCGTCAAGAGGGAAACAACCCAGACCACCAGCTAAGGTCCCTAAAATGGGCTAAGTGGGAAACGAAGTGGGAAGGCTAAAACAGTCAGGAGGTTGGCTTAGAAGCAGCCATCCTTTAAAGAAAGCGTAATAGCTCACTGATCGAGTCGTCCTGCGCGGAAGATGTAACGGGGCTAAGCCGGTTACCGAAGCTGTGGATCACGTAAGTGATGGTAGGAGAGCGTTCTGTAAGCCTGTGAAGGTGTGGTGTGAACCATGCTGGAGGTATCAGAAGTGCGAATGCTGACATGAGTAGCGATAAAGGGGGTGAAAAGCCCCCTCGCCGTAAGCCCAAGGTTTCCTGTTCAACGTTCATCGGAACAGGGTGAGTCGGCCCCTAAGGCGAGGCAGAGATGCGTAGCTGATGGGAAACAGGTTAATATTCCTGTACCATTGTTAAATGCGATGGGGGGACGGATCGCGGAAGGTTGTCCGGGTGTTGGATGTCCCGGTCCTTGCATTGGAGAAGGCTAGTAGGCAAATCCGCTAGCGTAATTCAAGGGTGTGAGGCGAGCGAGTTTACTCGCGAAGCAATCGGAAGTGGTTCCAAGAAAAGCCTCTAAGCTTCAGTTTAACAAGACCGTACCGCAAACCGACACAGGTGGGCGAGATGAGTATTCTAAGGCGCTTGAGAGAACTCAGGAGAAGGAACTCGGCAAATTGGTACCGTAACTTCGGGATAAGGTACGCCCAAGTAGCTTGACTGTGAACAACAGGAGGGCAAAAGGGTTGCAATAAAATGGTGGCTGCGACTGTTTAATAAAAACACAGCACTCTGCAAACACGAAAGTGGACGTATAGGGTGTGACGCCTGCCCGGTGCTGGAAGATTAAATGATGGGGTGCAAGCTCTTGATTGAAGTCCCAGTAAACGGCGGCCGTAACTATAACGGTCCTAAGGTAGCGAAATTCCTTGTCGGGTAAGTTCCGACCTGCACGAATGGCGTAACGATGGCCACACTGTCTCCTCCTGAGACTCAGCGAAGTTGAAATGTTTGTGATGATGCAATCTACCCGCGGCTAGACGGAAAGACCCCATGAACCTTTACTGTAGCTTTGCATTGGACTTTGAACCGATCTGTGTAGGATAGGTGGGAGACTTTGATATCAGGATGCTAGTCCTGGTGGAGTCGTCCTTGAAATACCACCCTGGTTTGTTTGAGGTTCTAACCTTGTCCCATTATCTGGGTCGGGGACAGTGCATGGTAGGCAGTTTGACTGGGGCGGTCTCCTCCCAAAGTGTAACGGAGGAGTACGAAGGTACGCTTGGTACGGTCGGACATCGTGCCTAAAGTGCAATGGCAAAAGCGTGCTTAACTGCGAGACCGACAAGTCGAGCAGGTGCGAAAGCAGGTCATAGTGATCCGGTGGTTCTGTATGGAAGGGCCATCGCTCAACGGATAAAAGGTACTCTGGGGATAACAGGCTGATACCGCCCAAGAGTTCATATCGACGGCGGTGTTTGGCACCTCGATGTCGGCTCATCTCATCCTGGGGCTGTAGCCGGTCCCAAGGGTATGGCTGTTCGCCATTTAAAGAGGTACGTGAGCTGGGTTTAAAACGTCGTGAGACAGTTTGGTCCCTATCTGCCGTGGGCGTTGGAAATTTGACGGGGGCTGCTCCTAGTACGAGAGGACCGGAGTGGACGTACCGCTGGTGTACCTGTTGTTTCGCCAGAAGCATCGCAGGGTAGCTATGTACGGAAGAGATAACCGCTGAAAGCATCTAAGCGGGAAACTTGCCTGAAGATGAGATTTCCCGGAGGTTTAACCTCCATAAAGGGTCGTTGAAGACCACGACGTTGATAGGTCAGGTGTGGAAGCGCAGTAATGCGTTAAGCTAACTGATACTAATTGCCCGTTAGGCTTGATCCTATAACAAGCACTTTTGTGCGAATATGTAGTGCCGTTTTTGATCGGTCACTCCCAATTGCTTACTCGAATTTGGTTGTTTGTTGAAAAACAGACAACCTACCCTCTATGCCTGGTGACAATAGCGAGTTGGAACCACCCCTTCCCATCCCGAACAGGACCGTGAAACGACTCTACGCTGATGATAGTGCGGATTACCCGTGTGAAAGTAAGTAATCGCCAGGCACCTTTTAGAAACGCCCAGATCGTATGATCTGGGCGTTTTGCTTTGCAAAGATTTTTTATGTTTTATTGTCACTTAGTTTGACAAAAGCTGTTGATTTAAGTAATAATATGCGGTTCACGGGGAGGTGCCCGAGTGGCTAAAGGGGGCAGACTGTAAATCTGTTGGCTTACGCCTACGTTGGTTCGAATCCATCCCTCCCCACCAGTAGTTTTGTGGTTTGTATTAAGTTGTTTTGTTGTGGGTAAGTGAAGTGCCTGGCGGGTGTCGTATAACGGCTATTACCCTAGCCTTCCAAGCTAGAGACGAGGGTTCGACTCCCTCTACCCGCTCCAGTAATGGTGGCATTAGTTTGCTCATGTGGCTCAGTGGTAGAGCACTCCCTTGGTAAGGGAGAGGTCGGCAGTTCGATCCTGCCCATGAGCACCATAGTTTATTTAGTATTCAAATAATTGAGGCTGAAAAGATGGCAAAAGAGAAATTTGAGCGGACAAAACCGCACGTAAACGTAGGCACGATTGGTCACGTTGACCACGGTAAAACAACTTTAACTGCAGCGATTGCTACAGTGTTGTCAGCGAAGTTTGGTGGCGAAGCAAAAGCTTACGATCAAATTGATGCTGCACCAGAAGAAAAAGCACGTGGTATTACGATTAATACAGCGCACGTTGAGTACGAGACAGCGAACCGTCACTACGCACACGTTGACTGCCCAGGTCACGCTGACTACGTTAAGAACATGATTACTGGTGCTGCTCAGATGGATGGCGCTATTTTGGTAGTGTCTGCTGCTGACGGTCCTATGCCACAAACACGTGAGCACATCTTGTTGGCTCGTCAGGTTGGCGTTCCATACATCATCGTGTTCATGAACAAGTGCGACATGGTTGATGATGCAGAATTGTTAGAGTTAGTAGAAATGGAAGTTCGTGAACTGTT